>JAIPIU010000003.1 GCA_021734475.1 Candidatus Altimarinota bacterium | reverse complement strand
CAAACATAATAGTATGATAGAATCAATTGTAACTCTGTCATCCAGCACTCAACTTAGCATTGAATGTATATCTACAATGAAGTTTTAGATCACTTCATGATAATGGACTTATATAAAAACTTGGATCTGCAGCAAAAACATTCAATCATAATCAGATAGTGATTAATATTCAGATTAAGGTTGTAATCTTTTTAATAAAATGTTTTTGCATAAATATATTTATCGACTAAATGTGTTGTTGTAATAAGGATCTGTTTTTTCAAAGTTGATTCATATCACTGCTATGTCAGAAGCGTTTATAGCTACATCACCATTTAAGTTTCTAGGGTCCAAAACTCAAATTCAATTATCAAACATTCAATTTGCTGTGATTATTGAGATATCATTTCAGTTGACCATATAATCGTAAACTCAATTGGTATTTTTTAAATCTCATGCAGTCTGATATCTATATCCATCATCTTGAGACAGGTTTTTTTGTTGAGTTCAATAGAGATTTGTTCAAGTAGTGAAATCAAGAATTTGTGGTCATCAAACTAATGTTACTCAACTAAGATATGATGCTAAATGAGACTGTCATTTGAAAACTATATGATATGTTCATGGAACTATATCTGTAAAAAATTCTCATGTTCAATTTACGTTTACTCAGACATCTATAGTCTTTTGTAATACCTTGGATGTGTTATATATTTTGATAGTTCATGAATTATTTAATCATCATACACGGTTGGATGCAAAGCTTTTGAAACTGAGATTTGTTCCTACGGGGATAATATTTACGTCTATGAAATTTCATTTACGTGGAAGTGTGTTTACTGTATTTCATCAAACTATAGTGGGATAGAAGGTAATACATCAATTGTAAACTCAGCTATAATAATTGGGAAATTGTGCTGTAAGGTTTCGTATACCACTTCATCATGCTGGTATTGTAATGCTAGATTTATCTCATGATATGTATTGTCAAAATATTTGATTTTCATTTTCACTTAAACAAGTTTTGTTTTGAAAACTATCGTTTGTGGTGCTAGCATCTACTGATCATAGTTGGTATGTCATATTTTGATTTTCATTGTTGTATACTTTGAAAGAAAATCCTGTTTGTATTCATCATGATATTGTGAATGTGATAGTACTTAATTCACTATTGTTGTATATAAATTTAGAGTCTGAATAACCTACCATTGTATCATCTGATTTGCTTATATTAACTACAAAAAAAACACTTAGTAGTGTTATAATAAAAAATCCTCGTAAAATATTTTTTTTCATTTTTTCATTTTGTTTTAAATTTCTTACATCTAATTATATTTCTTGTGGGCTTTTTTGTCAAATTTTTTAGCACTTTTTTGCTATTTTTTATATAAAAAAAACCGCAGAATATTCTGGATATGTTTGCGGTTTGAAAATATATGTTTTATTATTTATTTGTCTGTTTGAAATGTACAAAACAGATATATAATCATGGTACTACTAACAATATCCATAATAATCGTTTTATACTTCCAAAAAATTCTGGTAAATACATAGTAAATAGTGCTCATCATGATATCATGCTGATTTCAAAAATTAGTATTTGTCGTCGAGTTAAGGTCAAATTATCAGAATTTTTTATTTTCTTTTTTGTTGTTTTTTTCATTTTATGTTTGAAACATAAATTATTTTCTCTTTTTTGGAAGAGCTTTGAATATTACATTATACAATCGTACAAGTAAGAATGCTCCACAAAAAGCGTCTAATATAGCTCGTAAAAATCATATAATAATTCATCCTATAGAGATAGAGTATCATATATAAAATTCTCACATTAGATTTACGAACATTTCGTATTGTCCTCGGAAGTTTCCGAATATTCACATAAACAATACTGATACTCACCAAAGTATAGCAAAAGCAAATCATGCAGCTAGTGGATTTGGTTTATAAGCTTTCATTTAATTTTTTGTTAAATTTAAAATTATATTCAATTATAAACGAAAAAATCTATTTTGTCAAATTTTTTGAATCAAAAATAAAATATAGTTTACATTTATTCTTTAATATATATTATTTTTTAAATAAAAACAAAAAATAAAATCTATGAAAAATATTAAAGGAAGTTTGTCATTTTCAATTTATTGTTTAGCTGTTTTATGGCTAGTGATGATCATTAACCAAATTCTTGGTTTGTCTTTGAATCAATATGGGATTGTGCCTAGGCATATAAGTGTTGTAAATTTTATGGGGATATTGTTTGCTCCATTTATCCATGCAAATTTTCAACATTTAATATCAAACTCTATTCCATTGCTAGTTTTGTTAACTGCTTTGATGTTTTACTACCCAAAATTAGCAAAAAAAACTATTGTTTTGTCTATATTGTTTGGTGGTATTTTGCTTTGGCTATTTGGTCGTGAAGCGTCTCATATTGGTGCTAGTGGATTGATATTTAGTCTTATCGGATTTTTGATCTTTAATGTGTTTTTTCGCAGAGATTGGAAATCTCTTCTGGTTTCTTTGATTGTGTTTTTCTTTTATGGGGGAACTATTTTAGGGATATTCCCAGGCAGTCCACATATTTCGTGGGAAGGCCATTTATTTGGTTTTCTGGTGGGGATTACTCTCGCTTTTGTTTTTAGAAAACAAGATGCTAAATGATTCCCTTATTATATTTACCCGCTTATTGCGGGTTTTTTTATAAAATCACAACTTCACATTGAGTATGTTTTTCAAAATATTTTGCATCTTCTATAGTTCATACTATACTATCGTAGTGCATGGGTATAGCTATTTTTGGTTTAATTAGTTCTATTGCTTGTACTGCTTCTTGAGCTGTCATTGCATAAACTCAACTTACTGGCAATAAAGCTATGTCTGGATATATATTTTCCATCTCTGGGATAATATCTGTATCTCAAGCATGATAGATTTTTGTTCAATCAAAATCTAAAATATATCATAAAAAGCCTGATTCTTTTGGGTGATATTGAATACCGGGAGATCTAAATTTATTGGTATTGTACGCTGGTAGGGTTTTGAGTGAAAAATCATCTAAAGTCAGATTTTCGTTTGGATTTATAAATATTTTTTTGTTTGGAATGTCTTTGATATTTTCCTCACATATTGGAGGACAGATTACAATTGTATCTGATTTTATGATTTTATTGATATCGTTCAAACTTGTATGATCTTTGTGATTGTGAGTGAGAAAAAGATAGTCGGCTTCAAAATTTTCTTTGATTTCAAACGGATCTATGCAGATATTTTTTCATTTATATAATACCAAAAATCAATCATGACCCAATCGTTGGATAGATATGTTTTTATAATTGTACATTTTTTGAATTAATAATTAAAAATTAAGAATTAAGAATTAATGTAGTTTGAAGGGGTTGAAATTTGTTTTTTTATCATAGTAGTCTTCGGATTCAGATTTTTTTAATTTATTTGTAATTAGATAAGTAAGAGGAGTAAATAAAATTTCTATTCATACTTTGAATATGTAGTTGGAAACTAATATTATCCATAATAAACTTGGTTCAAAAATTCAAGCAAATGCTATAAATACAAATAATCCTGTATCAAAAATCTGTGCTATGATAGTGGATCATATTGTTCTGATTCGTAGTTTTTTTCATTTCATTCGAATCTTGATTTTGGCTAATAGATATGAATTGGAAAATTCTCATGCAAAGTACGCTATCAAGCTTGCTATTACTATTCTAGGAGTAAGTCAGAGTATGTTTTGATATGATTCTTGGTATGGTCGATCAGCAGCAGCTGGCAATAAACCGACAATTATTATAATTAATGACATCAATAATGCTGAGCCAAATCACATCCGTATAATCTTTCTGCTCTGTTTGTATCCGTATACTTCTGTGAGTATATCTCAGAAAATATAACTTAGTGGAAAGAGTATAGTCCCAGCATCAAAAGTGAATTTTCGTATGTTTACTATTTTGCTAGAAACTATATTGGAAACCAAAAGTATGGTAATAAAAATAACTGTAATTAATGTGAGATATTTGTAGTTTTTATTTTGCATGATTTAGCTTATTGTAAAATTTTAATATAGAATAAATTTTTATTTATAAATTTAAAGCTGTTTTCTAATTTATTCACATCTATTGACATTTACTGTAAAATATATATAACGTTTGGTGTAAAACAAAAAGATCTTTAATATGAAAACAGTAAAAATTAATTTGGATGAATTTAGGCCTAATGAAAAAGTAAGGATAGAATTTCTTCGTGAAGTTCAATTTCGTGTAGGAAGTGTTCTTATGTTTTTGGCTGGATCTCCTTTATTTGCTTTGATATGCGGTTTTGGAATATCAAAAGAGGGTGGTCCCTTTGTAAACGGGCTCTATATCATTTCTATGCTTTTGTTGATCCTATTGCCAATTATTTTGTCATCTCTATTTCATAGAAAAAGAATATATCAATTATTATTTCCTTATATTGATAAATCTTATAAATGGGTTAGTTATGACTATGAACATCAACAATTAATATTTTCTCAGAAGAAATTTAGAATTAAACCTGACCCTAATGATTTGGGTGCTGCTGATAAAATATTATGGTTTAATAACATTTCTAGAGGAATTCTTTGGTTTCCTACTAGTAGAATCAAAGCTAAAAGAAGAGGTAATGATCCTCTATTGATTCAATTGCTTGGTATACCTTACTTTTGTATTATTTGGCCACTTTTTGTAAACCCACTGCAGTTAGCCTTCTTGGAATATGATAAATTGAAAAAGTATATTGATAAGCCCAAGGGTTTAAAAATTCTTATTCTAGGTGCGGGAGCTATTCCGCATCATATTCGATACAAAAATTGGATTGGTGCTGAGGGAGAATTGATGGTTACAGATAATCATATTCCATCTTTGTGGATGAGTAAGAGTATCGAATATTTATATGAAATGATTTATAAATTGTTTCGTATATCTCGTGCTAAAGTACAATACAAGGTTGTTGATAGTACAGAAACATTTCCATTTGGTGATGATTCTTTTGATGTGATTGTAGGTATTAGAAATTATAATGTGGACTATGACGAATGTAAAAGAGTTTTAAAAGAAAATGGTGTGATGTATTTCACTAATTTGGGTGAATGGTTTTGTAATGAGCCAGTTAAGGAAAATGTAAAGGTATTTGGCGATGGTATTTTGGTTTGTTAATTACGGAGGGAGTTTTTACTCTCTCTTTTTTATTTTTCATATCTATTGACATTTGTTTTAAAATATTTATATTTTTGTGAAAATATAAAAATAAAACTATGCCGAATATTAAAATTTATGGTTTGAATAAGCTATCTGCTGATTTGGTTTATTCCAAGATCAAAAGGGTTTTTGAAAATGAATCCTATGCTCAACATATTGTTGTAACAATAGTAGATTCAAAAGTAAAAGATCTAAAAGAAATTAGTCAGCCATACCTTCAATTGGAAATTGATTGTATGAAAAACTATGAACAAAAATTAGAAAAGTTGAAACAAATTGGTATGGATATTCAGGTAGTTGAGTTACATGAATTTATACCGAAAAATTAACAAAAAAGATCAGATTATGAAAAAAATTATTTTAACTGTGTTGATTGTTTCAATTGTATCTTTGCTTACTTTTAGTACATTTATGTTTATTTATCGATCTTTTCAAGAAAAAGAGGCAAATAATAATTTGCTGCCTGTAATAGAAAAGATAGAGAATAATCTAATGGGGCTAAGGTTTCATGGAAATATCAATATTGATGAGATCAATGATTATTGTAGAATTATGTGGGGATTGGATCGAGAGATTGTTTCTGTAGAAGAGTATTCTATCTATGATTTGGATGGAATTCCTGTATACGAAATCATCTTTGAATGGAAAAAACATTATCCAAACTTATCTGATCCTAAACATGAAGCTACACAATTATTTGGTAAGTATAAAGAACCTGGTGATAGTAAATGGATTTATTTTCGTTCTCCAGAAGTAATCAGACAGAACTTTAGGAACTTATTAAGAGATTGATTTTGAGGGGGTTTTACCCCCTCTTTTTTATTACTTGAAATTTCTTTTATAAAGTGTAGATAAGAATTGTTTTTATTTTAAAAATATTTTAATGGCAAAAATTTCTAATAAAAAATGATTAATTGGGTTTTTAGCTATTGCTAATATTGTTTGATTTATAGCTGTTTTGGTGATAAATTATCTTGCTACTAGTTTGCCTATAGGATGAATGACAACAGGGGAATTATCTGATTTATATCCAAATTTATTTACACCTGCTGGAATTACATTTTCTATTTGGGGATTGATTTATTTAGCTTTGACTGGATTTGTTGTATGGCAGATAGTTGATTTGTATAAGAAAAAAAGTTTATGAATTACAAAAAAAATCTGAATCTGGTTTTTGTTTTCATGTGTGATTAATATATGATGGATATTTGCTTGGCATTATAAATTAGTTTGGCTGTCTGTAATTATTATGATATTGTTTTTGATTGTTTTGATAGTGATTGCAAACAAAGTTTTGATTGGAAAAAAATTATGAAATCGATGAGATAAATTATTGGTTCAGATTCCATTTAGTTTATATTTATGATGGATATCTGTAGCGACTATAGCAAATATTAGCACTTGGCTTGTAAATACATGATGGAATATGCGATGAATGACTGATATATTTTGGACTATTGTAGTGATTATAGTAGCGGCATTATTGGCGCTTATTAGCTTATATAAAAAATATAATATTATTTTTGCTTTGGTAGTGATATGGGCATTTATAGGTATTATCATCAAAAGAATAGGTGTAGATCCTGTATATGCAAGCAGTATTATTTGGACTACATGAGTATGTATAGCTGTAATTTTTGGGATGATATGATGGAGATTAGAAAAGTGGATTAAAAATTAATTAAAAATAATGTAAAATAAAAAAAACCATAGTTTAATTGCTGTGGTTTTTTTAACTCGGAAGATGAGGGATTCGAACCCTCGGTACCTTGCGGTACACATCGTTTCCAACGATGCGCGATCGACCACTCTGCCAACCTTCCATTTTAAAGCATAAAGCTGAAAGTTTTTGTAACAAAGCTTTTAGTGAAAAGAGACTTGGATTCAAATATAAATTTTTTAACTGTCATTCCGGCGTTAAGTTTTGCGGCCGGAATCTAGAATATTTAAATGTTATTTATGGGGCTTTTCGCGCCCCAAACCTTACGAGTTACTTTTTTGGCTTGACCCAAAAAACTAACGAAAAAAACTCAAGTCGCACTAGGCACTATTGTGTTTATTAAATTATTTTTGTATACTTGTATGGGTCGGTAATCGTTTATTGGCGTTGCCTTGGTAATGCGACATTTTTAGCTTACAATATAATATTTATTATTTTTCATTGTACGTAGATTATTTTTTTTGGTTCTCAAGTAAGATATCATGATAATTTAGGATTTGATTTTATTAATTCTAGAGCTTGATTTTGGTCTATGTCTTTTTTTACTTGGATTGTTCATCTCATTTTACCATTGATTTGTACAGCAAGATTTATTTCATTTGATACTAAATATTTTTCTTCGTATTTTGGCCATTTTGCTTTTGTAAATATTGAATATTCGTTTCAGATTTGTTCTCGCAATTCTTCGGCTGTATGTGGCGCAAAAGGAGAAACTAAAATAACCAATGTTTCAAAAGTTTTTCTATCTATTTTTTCCAATTCTGTCAGATGATTAACTAGTATCATAAGCTGTGAAACTGCAGTATTGAATCTAAATCCGTCGATATCTTCAGTTAGTTTTTTTATTGTTTGGTGGAGGAGCGTCGTTGTTTGTTTGTTTTCTAAATCCTCCGCCTCATTTCATTCGGCACCTCCTTTATCAAGGAGGACAAGTTTATCTTTCAGGGCAATAATTTTATCTAAGAATTTTTTAACTCATTTAATTCAGTTGGTACTTCGAGCGATTGCTTGATCAAAAGGTCACATAAACATTTCATATGTTCTCAAAGTATCAGCTCAGAATTCATTTATAATTTCATCTGGATTGACTACATTTCATCGTCTCTTGGACATCTTACGTCAGTCTTCTCACATTATAAGTCATACATAATGATATTCTTGGAACGGTTCGTCTTGTGATACTATTCATATGTCATATAAAAATTTTTGCCAAAATCTGGCATAAATCATATGTCTGGTTACGTGTTCAGCTCATCATATATATACGTCTACATTTTTTCGGTAAGCTTCTTGTTCTTTTCCAACCAATGCATTTTCATTATTTGGATCCATATATCTGAGTCGATATCGTGAAGATCCAGCTCGTCATGGCATGGTATTAGTTTCTCTTTTTGCTTGGGTTCAGTCTGGAAGTATCACATTTACTCGATCATCGATTGCTGCTAGTGGTCACTCTGTTGTGCCAGTAGGTGCATAATTTTCTACGTCAGGTAGTATTAATGGTAAATCTGATTCGTCTAATGGAATTATTTTTTCGTCTTGTGTCCAAACAATAGGGAATGGTTCTCATCGATATCTTTGACGAGAGAAAACTCGATCCTGCATTTTATAATTTATTTTTTTTCATCAGAGATTATTTTTTTCAAGTCGTGATTGCATAGCAGATATTGCCTCTTTACTTTTTAATCATGTAAATTCTCAAGAATCGTGAAGTATTCATTTTTCTGTGAAAACATAGTTTGTATTATCTATAAAATTGACTGCAAATTCTCATTCGGCTACAGTAAAAAATGTTTTTAATTCTTTTTTTGTTTTCCAAACAAACTCATGAACAGAAGCTTCTTTTTCTGATATTTCATCTCTATCATTATTAATTAATTCAAAAATCAAATATCTAAATCTAGCGTGTCTATTTATTTTTTTTACTCTATGCCAAAAAAATGTATGAAGTGCAAAATCTGGATCTTTAATAAATTTAATATTTTTATATCAGGACTCTTCATATATTTCTCTTTTTGCCGTTTCTATTATATCTTCTCATTCTTCTATTCCTCCAGTAATTAATCCACGCATATCATGATTTTTTCGATTAAGACAAAGGTATTTATCTGTTTTAGGATCTTTTAAAATAACACAAACATTTTCTCTTTTGATAAAAGGAGATCATTCTTGTACAGCAGAATCTCATGAATCATAGTAAGTAAATGGTTCTACTACTTTTTTTATTGGTAAATTGTATTTTTTTGCGAATTCAAAATCTCTTTCATCATGCGCTGGTACAGCCATTACAACTCATGTACCATAGTTTGCTAGTACATAATCAGCGATATAGATAGGAACTTGTTCTCAGTTAAAAGGGTTGATTGCATAGGCTCATGTAAATTGTCCATTTTTGTCTTTTTGTAATTCTGTCCTTTCGAGTTGAGTTTTGTGTTTTGCTTCTTCTTTATATTTTTCTACTGCTTTTTTAAATTTATCAGTAGTAATCTGGTCTACTAATGGATGTTCTGGTGCCATCACTACAAATGACATTCCAAATACGGTATCTATTCTAGTTGTGTAAACGTTGAAGAATAGCTGAGAATTGTCCTGAGAATCTCAGAGAATAGAAGCTTCTTTTTCTTTTTTGATGTAGTCTTTTTCTAGTCTTTTATAATCAAGTTTCCCATTATAAAAATTTATTAGTAATCCTGTTTGTATATTTTCCGATTGATTAATATAAGTTCTAAGTTGTTTATAAAAATCTCATTCTAAAATCTTTCTTGATTTTAATTCTATGGCAATATTTCCGTTTACTAATATATCTATTGAACCATATCAAACTTTTTCTCACTCAATTTTGTATTCAATTTTTTTTTCTGATTCTACTTTGAATCAGTTTTTTTCTAGAAGCATACAAAGTGCTTTGTGATATATTTTTTCTTGTAGTCAAGGTCAGAGCTCTTTGTGAACTTTCATAGCTAATCATATTATATCATAACTTCAATCGTTATTTTCTTTTGATAGTTTTTTTGATTCTCAGAAATTTTCTGTTTCATTCTCAGTGATTTTTACAAGCATTGTAAACTCAGTTCATTCAGATTTTCATATTCGATTTCTTTCTAGATCTTTCATAGATTCTTCTCGATTGAGTTTATCTAATCAATCAATTAATCTTTGTGCGTATTTGGTAATTCTAAGAACTCGTTGTTTCATAGGTTTTTGTTCTACGACACTTGCACATCTTTCACATTTACCATCGTCAAGATCTTCATTTGCGAGTCATGTCATACATTTGGGACATCGGTTGATGGGTTTGTAATCTACATATGCTAAACGTTCTTGTTTTTCTGGATCTGTAATTGGCATTGCTTTATTTAGTTTTTCATCATAATAATGATTGTACATTTTCAAAAATATTGATTGTGTCCATTTGAAATATTTTGGATCAGCTGTGTTTACTACTCTTGATCGATCGTATGTAGTACCAAACAATTCCATTTGTTTGATATATGTTTCTATATTTTTTTTTGCTACGTCTTGTGGTTTCATTTTATGTTCAATAGCATAATTTTCTGTTCAAAGTCAAAATGTGTCGAATCACATTGGATGTAAAACATTATATCATTCTAGCATTTTTTTTCTTGCTATAGAATCACTAGCTATATATCATTTGGGATGTCAGACATGTAATCATGCTCCTGATGGATAAGGGAACATATCTAATATGTAAAATTTCTCTTTGGATGTGTCTTCAACAACTTTGTAAATTCAGGATTCTTTTCGTTTTTTTTGTCGTTTGGAATCTATATCTTTAAACTTCATTTAGTAAAATAGAATATCTAAAATCGAGACTTTAAAATAATTTTTCTACAAAAAAAAACAAGGTGAAATTTATTGGAACTTCCTCTATATTTTCTAATCTGATTTAATTTAATTAATTTGACTTGAATTTTGTGTACATATATGTATAAGCTCATTCAGTTTTTGTGTTTTTTTGTTTCAAAAAAAATAATAAGCCAAGGTAGCTCAGTGGTAGAGCAGAGGCCTGAAAAGCCTTGTGTCGGCAGTTCAATTCTGCCTCTTGGCACCATTAAATTAATTCATTTAAAAAAGGATAAGGGCATATAGCTCAGGTGGTTAGAGCGCACCTCTGATAAGGGTGAGGTCGATAGTTCGAGTCTATCTATGCCCACCATGTAAAGCCTAAAACAAAAAGCTGAAAGTCTAAAATAATTTAGGCTTTAAAGTTTAGGTTTTGTGATTTATAATATCGGGGATTAGCTCAGATGGCTAGAGTGCTTGGTTTGGGACCAAGAGGTCGCGAGTTCGAGTCCCGCATCCCCGAGTTTAGTGAATTATTGTTTCTTATAGACGTTGAAATTTGAGTTAGACAAAGTATTTGTCTACTTGGATTGTATGGATGTAAGAATTCAACGTTATTGCTGTAGATACAATGACTTTGTAAAAAGTTAATTATCTGTAGTTTGAGTTTCGGTAAATAAATAGATAGCATAAGATCGCTTGTTGACTATCATTTATACGAGACAGGAGTTTTTTTTAAAATCTCTTGAAATAAGGTTGCAAATTCTTAATGTTCTATCTCTAGTATCGTGTTTCAAATCATTTTAAATAAAAACTTTTCTTTTTAATCTATAATTATTATTAAAATGGCTAATAAACCACATGTTAACGTTGGTACTATATGACATGTAGACCACTGAAAAACTACTTTGACTGCTGCTATTACAGCTGTAGCTGCTACTAAATGAGGAGCTAAAGTTATGGCTTATGATGCAATAGATAATGCACCTGAAGAAAAAGCTAGATGAATTACTATTAATACAAGACACGTAGAATATGAAACTGAAGCTAGACATTATGCACATATAGATTGTCCAGGACATGCTGATTATGTAAAAAATATGATAGTTTGAGCTGCTCAAATGGATTGAGCAATATTAGTTGTTGCTGGTACAGATTGACCAATGCCTCAAACAAGAGAACATATTCTTTTGGCTAAACAGGTTAATGTTCCTTCTGTAGTTGTGTTTTTGAATAAATGCGATATGGTAGATGATCAAGATATGCTTGATCTAGTTGAAGAAGAAGTAAGAGATCTTTTGAAAAAACAAGGATATGGGCTTGATCAACCAGTACCTATTATTAGATGATCAGCATTAAAAGCTTTGGAAAATCCAACAGACGAAGCATGAGCTGCTAAACCTATCTGGGATTTATTAGCTGCTATAGATTCATATATACCTATGCCAGAAAGAGATACTGATAAAACTTTCTTGATGCCAGTTGAAGATGTATTTTCTATAAAAGGAAGAGGAACTGTTGCAACATGAAGAATAGAAAGAGGGATTGTAAAAGTAAATGATGAATTAGAAATTCTTGGATTGGGATTGGAACCAAAAAAGACAGTTATTACATGAGTAGAAATGTTTCATAAACCATTTCCTCAAGCTGATGCTGGTATGAATGTATGATTGTTATTAAGATGAATAGATAAAGACCAAATAGAAAGAGGACAAGTTTTGTGTAAACCAGGAACTGTAACAGCTCACAAAAAATTTGAAGCTGAAGTTTATGTATTGAAAAAGGAAGAAGGATGAAGACATACTCCATTTATGACTGGTTATAGACCACAATTTTTCTTGAGAACTACTGATGTAACTTGAAGTATAGCTTTGAAGGCTGGTACAGAAATGATTATGCCTTGAGATAATGCAAAAATAGATGTAGAATTGATCTATCCAGTTGCTATGGAAGAATGACTTAGATTTGCTATTAGAGAATGAGGAAGAACTGTTGGTGCTGGAGTTATTACAAAAGTTAACGAATAATAAATAAACCTTACTTTGGGTTTTATTATCTAAAGTAGGTTTTTTTGTTAAATTTGCATGAATTGATAAGTGCAATATTTATTTTGAGTAAACTGTTTTTATGGCAGACGCAAAAAAAGATCAAACACCTAAATTGAGGATAAAATTAAAAAGTTACGACATTAAAATGTTGGAATCTTCTGTATGAAAAGTTATTTCTTTGCTTATAAAATCATGAGCTAAGGTAAAATGACCGATACCATTACCTAAAAAAAGAAAGCTTTATACTGTGCTTAAGTCAAATTTTAAGCATAAATCTTCTAGAGAACAGTTTGAAAGAATGACATATTCTAGATTGATAGACGTTGTAGAAACATGATCAAAGACAGTTGAATATCTACAAAATTTATCTATTCCAGTTGGTGTTTTGGTTGACGTAAAGGTTTTTTAAAAAAAATTATATATATATTTTAATTAGTCAATTTCGGATGATGAGTAATAAGTGAGGTATTGTTGTTCAAAAAAAAGAAATGACTAGAGTTTGGGATAATGAAAAACAAATCCCTGTTACTGTAGTTAAAATTCTACAACAAGAAATAGTGAGATATAAAGATCAAGATAAAGACTGATATATTTCTGCTGTTGTTTGAGTAGAAAAAAAAGAATTAAAGAAAGAAAAATGAAAAAAAATAGATTATAAAATGATGACTGAATTTAAAGTTGATGATTCTTTTGTTCAACAACATGAAGTTTGAAAAATCATAGATGAATCTTTACTTGATGAAATCAAAACAGTTACTGTTGTAGGATATTCAAAAGGTAAATGATATCAGTGAGCAATGAAGAGATTTAATCTTGATTGATGACCCAAAACTCATGGTTCAAAATTTCATAGACATGTTGGTTCTATGGGTAATAGAAAACCTAGAAGAACTTTGAAATGACATCCTCATGCATGACAAATGTGATATGAAAAAATTACATTAAAAAAGATAAATGTAATTGACTTTGTTGATTCAAATAATGAAAAATTGATCATTGTAAAATGATCTTTACCATGAACATATAATGGTTTATTAAAGTTTATAATAGAATAAAGTTTTATGAATTGTTTTTAAATAAATGACATATTCTGTAGATATTTATAATAAAGATTGAAAGGTGGTTTCTAAGTTCGACTTGAACGAGAGTGTTTTTGATGATTCTTTGATAAATGAAAATTTGATTCATGAATATTATTTGCTTCAAATATCAAATGCTCGTAATAGCATAGCTAATACAAAATGAGTTTGAGAAGTTGCATGATCAAATAAGAAATTATATAAACAAAAGTGAACTGGTAATGCTAGAGCTTGACAAAGAAGATCTCCTATTAGAAAATGATGATGAGTGGCTTTTGGTCCTAGATCTGAGAGAAATTTTTCTAAGACTATGAATAAAAAGACTAGAAGATTGGCTATAAATTGACTTTTGACTATCAAAGCTAGAGATAATCAGATTATATGATTGGATGAGTTTGATTATAAAGAAATTAAAACAAAAAATGCTGAATCTGTTTTGAAAAATATATGAGTAGACAGTCAAAAAGTTTTGCTTGTTTTGGATCAAAAAGATGGGATTTTGGAAAAATCATTCAAAAATCTTAAAAATGTTAAATATATATTAGCCGACTATTTAAATCCTCAAGATCTAATGTCTTTTGAAAAGATAATGTTTTTGAAGGCTGCGTTGGAAAAGATAAATAAATAATTTATTAGATATAAAATTATAGATGACCTTTAAGGATATATTAATTAAAAGAGCAAAAAAAAGTGTTTCAGCTAAAGCTATCAAGAAGTTTACACCTTTTGATATTATATTAGCTCCTATGGTAACTGAAAAAACTTATAAGCAGCAAGAATCTGTGAATAAATATTTTTTTAAGGTAAATAAAGATGCTAATAAAAATGATGTAAAGGAAGCTATTGTTTATCTTTATAAAGTTACTCCATTAAAAATTAATATAGTTAATGTTGCTTTTAAGTGAAGAAATCAAAGAAAATTGGTTAGAAAAGCTTATAAAAAAGCCGTAGTTACACTTAATAAAAAAGATAAAATAGAAATTTGAGCATAATGTTTTTTAATATGTGAATTTATTAGATGCCTATAAAGAAATACAAACCCTATACTCCTTCTAGACGCTTTATGGTATGATATGATTTTAGTGATATTACTAAAACAAAGCCTGAAAAGTCTTTAACTGTTTTTATTTGAAAAACAGGATGAAGAAATAATAAATGAAGAACAACATCCAGATTTATGGGTGGTTGACACAAAAGACTTTATAGATTAGTTGATTTTCAGGGATATGATAAATGTGATATAAAAGCTAAAATTGTTAGTTTGGAATATGATCCATATAGAACTTCTAGAATTGCGTTGGTGGCTTATGCAGACTGAGAAAAAAGATATGTTTTGGCTTGGAAATGAATCAAAGTTTGAGAATTTATTATGAATTGAAAGGATGCTCCAATACAGGCTGGTAATAGAAAACAATTAAAAGATATTCCAGAAGGTATGAATGTTTTTAATTTGGAGGTAACTCCGTTTTCAAAATGAAAACTTATAAAAACAGCTTGAAGCTCTGCTACTATAGCATGAAAGGATGAAATTCAAAAATTGGTTTTTATAAAATTATCATCATGAGAAGTAAGAAAATTTAATCAAGATTGTCGAGCTACTATATGAGAACTTGGTAATGAACAACATAAAAATATAGTTATATGAAAAGCGGGAAGACAAAGATGGTTATGAAAAAAACCACATGTACTTTGAAAAAATATGAATCCTGTGGATCATCCACATTGATGATGAGAGTGACATTCTTCTATATGATCTAAAAGATGACCAAAATCTTTTAGTGGTAAATTGGTTGCTCCTGGAATTAAAACTAGAAAAAGTAAGAAATGGTCTAATAAATTTATAGTATCAAAAAGAACTAAGAATTAGTTTTTAAAATATGGATTTTATTTGTTTAAGAACTTCAGTTAATGGCAAGATCTCTTAAAAAAGGATTCTATGTAAATGAAAAAATACTCAATAAGGTAAATAAAATGAATGATTGAGGCGATAAAAAAGTTATAAAAGTATGGGACAGAGCGTGTCATATTGTGCCTCAAATGATTTGATTTACTTTTGCTGTTCATAATTGAAAACAATTTGTCAGCGTTTATGTTACAGAAGATATGATGTGACATAGATTATGAGAATTTGTTCCTACTAGGACATTTAGATGACATCCATTCTAATTGATAATTAAGAATTAGATTTTATGATTTATATTTGTATTTGTTTATAATGAGTAATATAGCTATAGCTACATTAAAATATGCTCTTACATCTGAAAAAAAGATGAATTTGATAGCAAAATTAGTTAAAAATATGAGCGTTAAAGAGGCTTTGGATGTTTTGAATTTTACTCCAAAAAGACCAGCAAAAATTTTGTATAAAGTTGTAAAATCTGCTGCTGCGAATGCTGAATCAAAGGGTCTTAAATATGATGAATTATTTATAGACAAAATTGAAGTTTGAAGAGGTCCTAAGCTTAAAAGAATTAGATTTGTTTCTAGATCTAGAGTAAATTATTATATTAGACATAGAGCTTTTGTGAAAGTTGTTTTAAATACTAAGTAATCTACCTTATGTGACAAAAAGTAAATCCCGTTTGAATGAGAGTTGGTATTATGAAATCTTGGCCCGCTGAATGGTTCGCAAAAAACCAAAGGTCATCTTCAGATTTTTTTGTAGAAGATATAAAAATTAGAAACTATTTGGATAAGCTTTTTCCTAGAGCTGGTGTTTCAAAAGTAGTTATAAGAAAAACTTTGAAAGAAGGTGAGATAATTATTTTTGCTTCAAAAGTATGATTGATAATGTGAAAACAATGAGCTAAAATAAAAGAAACTGAAGCTGATTTGAAAAAGAAATTTAAAAAAAACTTTAGAATAAATGTGAAAGAGGTTAGAATGCCTGAATTATCAGCTAAAGTTATGGCAGAATTTATAGCTACTCAGTTGGAATCTAGAATGCCATATAGAAAAGTTGCTAAAAATGTTTTGTCTAAAATATTGGAAAAATGAGCTTTATGAGCTAAAATACAAATAGGATGAAGATTGAATTGAGCTGATATTGCTAGAACTGAAAAATTTATAGATTGAAGAGTTTCATTGCAAACATTTAGATCTGATATAGATTATTATTATTTACAAGCAATGACTAAGTATTGAGTATTGTGAGTAAAAGTTTGGATAGAGAAATGAGTAATATCATCATCAAAGAAAAAATCCGCAAAATCAGTTAGTTTTTAATAATTTGAATTAAGTAAAATGTTATTAACGCCTAAAAGATGGAAATTTAGAAAACAACATGTTAAACCTTTGTCTTGAAAGAGTGTCAGATGAAGTTATATATCTTTTGGAGATATGTGATTAAAAGCAGTAACAAGTTGATATCTTTCTAATAAACAATTGGAAGCAGCTAGAAAAGTTGTTGTTAGACACACAAGAAAAGTTTGACAAATTCGATTTAGAGTTTTTCCTAATACTCCTATTACAAAAAAGTGATTGGAAATGCCAATGGGAACTTGAAAATGAGATGTTGATCATTATGCAGCAGCTGTTAGAAAATGAAAAATAATATTTGAAGTTAGTTGATTAGCTGAAGAAGATGCTAGAAAAGTTTTGATCTCTGCTTGAAAAAAACTTTCTGTGAGAACTAGAGTTGTTTTAAAATGAGAAGTTAGATAATTATTTTATTTATTCAAAATATTGGAAATGAAAGGAAAGTGAGTGTTTATGAAAGAATTACAAGAAAAAACACCGAAAGAGCTTGTTTCTACAAGAAAAAAATTGAAATTGGAATTATATTCTTTGAATATGAAAAATGCTGTACGTGGTTTAAAAAAAACTAGTGATATTTCTAAAATACGTAGAGATATAGCTAGAATAAATACTGTTTTAAAATCTAAATTAAAAGATAAAACATGACAATAATATGAGATAAAAACATAAAGGAATTTACGGGTGAGGTTATAAGTGATAAAATGTCTACGACTCGTACTGTTTTGGTAAAATCTGTAAAAAAACATCCTTTGTATAAAAAGAGATTTGTTGTTAAGAAAAAATATTATATTCATGATGAGAAAAATGAGTCTAAACTTTGAGATACGGTTTTATTTAGAGAAACAAAGCCTATTAGTAAATCAAAGAGATGGAAATTAATAAAGGTTTTATAAATTTTATATAATTAGTTTTGATAGATGTTGCAAAATGAATCTATGGTCGTTGTTGCCGATAATTCTTGAGCTAAGAAAGCTAAGGTAATAAGAATATTAAAATCTTCTATGGCTAAAAAAGCTAAAATTTGAGATAAAGTTGTAGTTGCTGTAAAAGAAGTTATGCCTACTAGTTCTGTAAAAAAATGAGAAGTTGTACGAGCTATTATAGTTAGAACAAAAAAAGAAACTAAAAGATCAGATTGATCTTATATTAGATTTGGTGATAACGCAGTAGTGCTCTTGACAAAAGATGCTAAGTGAAATTTGAGTCCAATAGGTAAAAGAGTTTTTGGTCCTGTTGCTAGAGAATTAAAAGATTTGTGATATAAAAATATTACAAATATGGCTGAAGAGGTACTTTAAATAATTAATAACTAATAGTTTATAATTAAAAATTATAGAAAATGAAAAAATTGAGAAATGGAGATCCAGTAATAGTTATTTCATGAAAACATAAATGAAAGGTTTCTGTGATTGAAAAAATTGATTGAGAGCGTGTATATGTAACATGAGTAAATGAAGCTAAAAAAGCTATGAAAGGTAAGTGATTTATAAAAAAACTATTACCGATTCATATTTCTAATATTATGTATTATTTAGAATCTGAAAAGAAATGATCTAAAATAAAAATAGATATTAAAAAAGACTGAAAAAGAGTTAGAAAAACAAAACTTGATAATAAAGTTGTTAATTAATTTATATATTGTTTAATATTGATATGCCAAAAGCAAAAAAAGAGCAAATTGATTTTGTTAAAGAATTGCAAAATAAATTGAATATTAAAAATGTTAACGCAGTTCCAAAGGTTGAAAAAGTAATTTTGTCATGCGGAATATGATCTTTGGTTACTAGAAAATGACAAAAAGATTTTGGTGAATTTGAAAATAACTTGAAGAGAATAAGTTGACAAAAAGCTCGTATGATAAAATCAAGAAAATCTATCTCTAATTTTAAACTTAGGGAATGAATGCCTGTAATGTTACAATCTACTTTGAGAAAAAAGAGAGCTGTAGAATTTTTGGATAGATTTGTAAAGTTGGTTCTTCCTAGAATGAGAGATTTTAGTTGAATCTCTTCAAAAAGTTTCGATCCTAGTGGAGTTTTGAATATTTGAATTCCAAATTATAATATCTTTCCTGAATTGTGATTGGATGATGTTACAATACCTATGGGTATTCAAATTACTATAGTTACTAGTTCCAAAAATATTGAACAGTCAAAAGCTTTGTTGGAAGCACTTTGATTCGTATTTAAATTATAAGAATTATCTTAATGGCAAGAGCTGCATTGAAAGAAAAACAAAGAAAAATGTATGAAAAAAGATTTGTAGAGTGAAAAGCTTTGCATAGATCAACTAGATACTACAATAGATGTAGATTGTGTGGTAGATCAAAAGCTTATATCAGGGATTTTGGTATATGTAGAGTTTGTTTGAGGAGATATGCCAGAGAATGAATGATTATGTGATTGAAAAAAGCTAGTTGGTAATATATTTTGGATATATTTATTATTAATTTAAAATAATAATGACGTATGTTAATGCACCAGTTCATGACTTACTTATAAGAATAAAGAATGCTTATATGGCACATAAGTTGACTGTAGAAGGAGTTGTTTATTCTAATTTTAAGATCAAAATTTTGGAATTACTAAAACAGTATGGTTTTGTTAAAAATTTTGAAGTTATAGAAGACTGAAAAAAAAGATTTATTAAGGTTTCTTTGAAGGCTGTTGAAAATCCAGTTGATGATATTCCTGAAGTAAAATTTTATTCTAAACCTTCTAGACCTTGGTATGTATCTTATAAAGATATAAAGTCAGTAGCAGGTGGTAAAGGTATTGGTATAATATCTACTAATCAATGACTTATGTCTACGCATGTAGCTAAGAAAAAGAAAGTATGATGAGAATTAATTGCTGAAATATATTAAAAAACGACTAAACGCTTAAGCGCTTAAACGTTTTAACGCTTTAACAATTTAAAATAATTAGTGATGTCAAAGATTTGAAAAAAACCTATAATTATTCCAGATGGAGTTGAGGTTACAATAGAAAAAAATCTGATAAAAGTAAAGTGACCAAAATGAGAATTATCATATAATTTTTTGGATTGTGTGAATTTGAAAAAAGAAGAAAAGGAGCTTATTGTAGAGGTTTTGGATGATGAAAAAAGAAACATATGGGGTTTAACTAGAACTTTGATATCTAATATGGTTGAGTGAGTTACTAATTGATATGAAAAAAAATTATTGGTTACATGAGTTTGATATTTAGCAAAACTTGAATGAAATAAATTGGTTTTATCTTTAGGATTATCTCATAAAGTAAATTTTGAGGTTCCAAAAGATATAGAAGTTGCTGTAGATCAAGATCCTAAATGAAATTCTATCATAACTATGAAGTCTATAGATAAACAAAATTTATGAGAGGTAGCTGCTAATATAAGATTCCTTAGACCACCAGAGCCATACAAGGGAAAATGAATTAGATACTTTGATGAAGTAATTAAGTTGAAAGCAGGTAAATCCGCTAAGAAATAAAAAATGTTTATTTTTTAATTAAATATACAGATGAGAAATCTGAAAATACAGTTGAAGAAAAAAACTGGTAGTTATAAAAGGAGAAAATTTAGAGTTAATTCTGTGATAAAGGCAAATTCTGAAAATCCAAGAGTAATAATTCAAAAATCTAACATGTATGTATCTGCTCAACTTATAGATAATACATGAAAAGTTTTGGGACATTTTAGCGATAAATGAGCTAAATGAGATACTAAAACTAATAGAGCTCAATCTGCTTGATTGGAATTTGGTAAAAAAATATTAAGTCAAAAAATAGAAAAAATATCGTTTGACAGAAATGGAAATTTGTACCATGGAAGAATCAAAGCTTTCGCTGAATGACTTAGAGAAGCTTGATTAAAATTCTAAAACTTTATTATATAAATTATTTTATTCATGAGACAGAGACAAGAATCTTGAAGTAAAAATAAAACAAAGAAGGAATTTGATGAACTTTTATTGGAAGTTAGAAGAGTTACTAGAGTTACTACTTGAGGTAGAAGGCTTTCTTTTAGAGCTACAGTTTTGGTTGGTAATAAAAAATGAAAAATTGGAATCTGATTATCTAAATGATGAGATGTTACTTCTGCTATAAAAAAAGCTTCTAATGAAGCTTATAAAAATATGTTTCAAGTACCTATTACTAGATCTGATACTGTTCCTTATCCTATTTCTTTGAATTATAAAGCTTGTTTTATTAAATTATTACCAGCTTCTGCTGGTACTGGTTTAAAAGCATGATCTTCTGTTAGGGCTGTTTTGGAACTTGCTTGATATGGAAATGTTTTGTCCAAGATAATATGATCAAATAATAAATTGAATAATGCTTTGGCTACAATTAAAGCATTGTCAAAATATAAACATGCTGATTTCTTTGTTTCTTTACATGAAAAGAAACCTGAAACTGATGTTTCTGAAGAGTGAGATAATCTAAATAATAAGGAAGTTAAAACTGAAGAAAAGAAAATAGAGAAGAAGGTTGAAAAAAAAGTAGAAGTTAAAACTGAAGAAAAGAAAATAGAAAAGAAAGTTGAAAAAAAAGTAGAAGCTAAAACTGATACAAAAGAAACTAAAGAAAAAAAATCTAAATAGTATTTTTATTAAAGTTTATTAATGAAAAATGAAATTACATGATTTAAAGAGAAGTTCTTGACTTACAGATAAAGCAAAAAGAAGAGGAAGATGAAACTCTTCTGGTAGATGAAATTATTCATGAAAATGAATGAAATGACAAAAGGCAAGAACATGATATTCTAGAAATCCTGGTTTTGAATGAGGTCAAACGTCTTTGGTTCAAAGACGACCTAAACACAAATGATTCAAAAGATATTTTAAATTACTTGAAGAAATATCTGTTGTTAATTTGTGAACTTTAAACAAGGATGAAAGAATAAAAGAAAAGGATTGTGTAAATAAAAAGCTTTTGAAAGAATTTGGTTATATAAAAAAAGAATCTGCAAAAGTTAAAATCCTTTGAAATTGAGATTTTTCTAAAGTTTTGGATTTTGATGGTATTGATTTGTTTTCCAAAACGGCTTCAGATAAGATTCAAAAAGCTGGAGCTAAAATATTAGAAAAAAAATCGGAAAAAAAATCAGATTAGTGTTTTATAAAAAAATATTTTAAAATGCGAGATAAAACTTTGAAAACTATTCAATCTGTGTTTAAAAATAAATATATAGTTGATAAGATAGTGTTTACTCTCATTATTCTTGCTATTTACAGATTATTGGTATTTTTACCAGTACCTTTTGTTGATATTCATGCTTTGATGTGAAGAACATTGGATGCATGAGCAGCATGAGGACTTGGTTATTTTGTAATGTTATTGTGATGAGCTTTGGATAGCTTTTCTATAATAGCAATATGATTGGCTCCTTATATCAATGCATCTATTATAATGCAACTTATGTGATCTGTTATTCCAAAATTGGAAGAGTTAACAGAACAGGGTGAAGCATGACAAATGAAAATACAACAATATACAAGATATTTGACATTACCTTTGGCTTTTTTGCAAGGTATAGGAATGGTATATTTTATAAATTATCTTTTGTGATCTACAGTAATTCAAACATCGCTTATTAATGTTTTATTGTCAGCATTTGTTATGACTGTTGGTGCTATTATGTTGATGCGATTGGGAGAACTGATTACAGAAAAAGGTGTTTCTAACTGAGTATCGTTGTTGATATTTGCATCTATAGTTGCATGAATGACTCAGCAAATATATAGTGATGTTAGTTGATCTAGTAGTTTCTGGGGAGTAATAGTATTTATGCTTGTAATAGTTTTGGTTTTGATATTATTCTCAATATTTATACTCAAGTCTATGAAAGAGATTCCGGTCGTCTATGCTAGGAGGTGAAAAGTAGAACAAACATCAACTCTTCCAATACCAATGAATCCTGTAGGTATGATACCTATTATCTTTGCTATTGCGTTTGTATCTTTCCCATATTTATTATCAAAAATGATTGTTCAATTTCAGCCAATGAATGCTAAATTAGTGGGATTTTCTACGTGGATAGAAAGTAATCTAAATATATATTCTCAACAACCTTGAGCTTGGGCTATATTATTTTATTTTATTTTGATAGTAGCGTTTACGTTTTTCTATACTTTGATTACGTTTAGTCCAGATAAAATATCTGATAATATTCAAAAAAGATGAGGTTTTGTGCCTGGTATTAGACCATGAAAAGAGACAGCTAAATATTTAAACTGAATATTGATGCATTTGTGTCTATGGGGATGAGTTTGATTGGCATTGATATGATCTTATAGTTATTTGATAAGTTATGTACCATTTATACAAGATTTAGTTCAGAGTATATGATCCTTACCTGTAGTAGTTACATGATCATGAGTGATAATTATAGTATGAGTTGTACAAGATATAATAAACAAAGTACAAGCTGATTTGCTAATGCAAAAATATGAAAAGTTTGACTTGGATGCTGTTTGAGAAAACCTTAAAGGTATCTAGATATATGTGAAGTAGTTCTTAAATATTCAAAAGAAGGGGCGTCAATTGGCGTCTTTTTTCTTAATTAAAAAATATATTAATATAATTTATTGTGATTTTTTGTTGATTGTGATTTGTAATTAGTTATTAGTTATTCGTATATTACTTATTTGTTATTAGTATGCTTACGTTTGGAATAAAAAAAGATCAAGAAAAATCATTTTGGAAGAATTTTAATTTCAATACTTGGATTTATATATTTTTTCTTGTTTTTTGTTTTTCTATATTCTCGTTTTATTCTAATGTTACTAATTTAGTTTTTTCAAAAGATAAGATAGATGTGTTTAAAGAAGATTTAAATCAGATTTCTTTTTATTTTTGGAATTTTGATAGAAGTGTTTCAGAGTTTTTATTGGATTTGGATGAAGTAGTGCAAGATTATGTAGAGTGAGATAATGTTATGATTACTAGAGAAAAAGAAATAGATGAGATATGGCTGTATGTTAAAAAACATAGAGATTATCTAGGTAAACTGTGATTTTCAAATTATAACTATTTGATGGATTTTGTAGCTAAGGCATGGAATTATAAACAAGAAATATTTACTTTATTATGAAAAGATCAGCCTTTTAATTATCTTGTATTGTTGGAAAATACTAATGAAAAGAGACCTAATTGATGATTTTTTGGATCGTTTGCTTTCATTAGAGTTAACCAATGACATATAGAAACTCTTGAGATAGTGGATTCGTATTATCCTGATTTTATTGCTTACAATACTCGTCTTAGAGTTCCTAATTGGTCTACTGCATTTTTATCAGATCCTCAAATATGATTTATATCAGCTAATAAATTTGGATTTAGTGATGTAGATGGAAAGAATATAAAAGATCTCTATGAAAAGATGTTTAATGAAACATATGATATGGCAAAAGTAGAAAAGACTATGGCTCCAGATTTATATGATAAACTTTTGCATAAGTATATAAAATGAGTGATTTTTATTAGGTCTGATCTGATCGAAAAATTGATGCCGTGAATCAAAGAAAAAATATGGGAGCGACAGTTTCTCAATGCTTCAGTCGACCTTATAAGGAATGAGGTGCGCGGTAACAAGAAAGAAATCTATATTAAGGAGGTTAAAGATTTTTTTAATCAGAATAAAGAGCTTTTAACAAAAAATTTTGTTAATCAATTTCAGGATATTTTGGATAAAAATATGTTTAGTATATATCTTTCCAATGTATCTACATGACTGAGTGCTTTTGTAAAAAGTACTAATTTGCAGACGGTATTTTCCACTGATAATATCTATGCTTGGGACACCAATAACTCTTTTAATAAGGTAGACTGATTTGTTTCTAAGAAGATCCAGATAAAAAATACAATATGAGATGTATTGTTGGAGTCAAATACTGATGTGATAAATATCAAAGATTTACCACAATGAATTTATGATATGAAGATTTTGTATACGCTTAGTATACCACAAGAATATTTTGATTTTATTGCAAGTTTAGAAAAAAAATACTGAATCACTTTGACTGATAGAGAACAATCAATATTGGCTCTCAAACCGGCCGTCTATGAACCAGATCTTGTAAAAAAATGGCGAGAAACCAAGGCTACTGTCTATTTCCCATTTAGTATAGATATATTGGATGTGAAGTGAGAGATATTCAATAATAAATATTTTGTTGCTCCATTTGCTAATGGATTATTTTACCAGATGAGAATAAATGATAATGGTAAGAGTAAGTCTTTGAATGTAAAGTTTCAAGTTAGAAAGTAGGATTTTTATTACTAATATTATAATATGCAAAGTGATAAAATCCAACAGAATATTCAGCTTCTTCAATGATTTTATAGATTTTTGTATTTATGAAAATTTTTGGAAAAGCAGATCAAAATCAAGGATATGTCTGTGGATGTTCAAGATTGTAGGATTCATACCTGAGATAAGAAAAATTTTGTTTTGAGGTGAATGGTGATCAAAAAAATATTATCTGATATTTATTCTAATCCTGACAAGAAAAATATATTCTGATATATGGTAGAGATCAATTCGTTTAGGGGGATATTCTCTGTGATGAGAGAAATGATAGAAACGGAAAAAAAGTTTGAATTATTTCTCAAAAAAAAACTGAAAGACAAATATTTCGCATTTGAACAGGTGATTAGATTTATGAGAAATGTACTTAATCATATCGAAACTGCAGATGTGAAGCTAAAAATAGATGATTTTGTAAAACAAAAAACCTTTATTTTAAAAGAAAAAAAATTATCTAAAATAAAGTTTGATATGAAGTATGCTGATTATTTCGTAGAACGGAAGTGAGGCAAGGACTATGGTCTGGATATAGAAATTGATTTTGGAAAATTGAAAGAAGGGCAAAAGGTATTTGATATAGTAGATTTACATCAAGTGTATTTATTAGCGGAATTTTGTTTTAATATTTCGGAAGTGTTTAGAGTTAAGATTAAGAAATAGATTTTATTTAGATTAATTTATTAATATTTTCATAAGTTAATTCGAATCAATAAATGTCTTTAAATGTTTCAAAAAATTCTTCTTTAGACTTTATTTTTCAAAGATATCTTATCAATTCAAGTATTTTTTCTTTATCATAATTATTTATTAAAAATTCTATTATAAATCAGGATTCTATATATACTTGTTCTCACTCATTGTCTCGAAAATTTAAGAAATTTTTGAATTCTACGGGTTTATTTTTTCTTTTTATTTGTCATGATAAATATATTGCCATACCCTCGTTTAATCGATTAGCGCGGAAATAATTTCAATTTAAATATAGCCAATAGAATGAATGAGCTATCTCGTGTCTTATTGTTTCATGGTATCTAGATATGTCTTTTTTGTGGTATCATTTGCTTATTTCTTCTACTTTATCTAGGTCGTATAGATAAATATGTGTTCATTTTGCGTTTGCAATCATTCGATTTTCTGTCTTTTTTCATTTTATTTCATCTAGAGTTTGTCTATCTTTAAAAATATATAGTTTAATTGTTGATTTGTCTATATTCATATTATAAAAACTATTGTATTCATCGATTGCTTCTTCTTTTATTTTATCTATTGTTTCATCTAAACGATATTGCAAATCAAAGACCATTATTTTTTTTAGATGATAAAATTACTTACTAAACATACAAGTACTTGTACATCATCAAACTGGTTCAGTTATTGACTGTGTTATATTATTTTCAATATTTGGATTTTTATTTATTTTGATAAGACCAGTAGCTGATACTGTAAATAATAATCCAATAGCTAAAATTAAAATCAGAATTTGTATTCGATTGGTTTTTTGTATAGGCTCTTTTTTAACAATTTCACATACTCATCATGGACAGAGTTGTGCTTTTTCTTTGTTGAATAGATTGTATACGTAGCATCATATACAGATACCAAAAACTGATTCGAAGAATAGGAATATTAAACATATCACGCATATTATTGCATTGACTGGTCATATAGTTCCTTGAATTACGACTGTAAAGAACATTATAATTGCTAGTATTAGTCATATTGCTCGAGCAAATCTTTTTTGTGGAGCTCAGACATATTCTGGTTTTTGGCTAGATACGAATAATCTTCAGAGAGTTAGACTTGGAGAATATTTTGGGTTGATCAAAACTCTGATGATAAAATCTATCAAAAACGCGATTACAAATAATTGTATGACGTAGAGATTTCATAGTGTACAAGCTTGGAAAAATGCTATCATAGCAAAGAAAAATAATATTCAAGCTCATGCTCTGACTTCTCTTTCATTGAGTACTCTAACATCGTATTCTTTGATTTTTTCTCAAAAATAGAAATGTTTTTTCATTTGTATAGGTTGCTAGGATTTAAATGGGGTATTTTGGGTGTTGTTGGTTTCGTGCGAGTGATAATTTAGGATTTAGAAAATGATTTTCAAATGAAAATTAAATTATATGAAGTGATTTCGTTTTATGTTCATTGATGGTACGATATTCGAAGAATATTGCGTATCGGCTTTTAGATGTAGTTATTTTAGCTTTTTTTAAAAACTGTCTTTTTATTACTTAAAATTTCGGTTACCGTTTTTTTGCTTTTGATTGGTTTTTTCGAACAATAAGATGAAATGCCCTTTTTGATTAGAAGTGCAGCAACTGGAATAGCAATTCCTATTGAAACATCATATTTAGAAGTGATTGTTGAAACTATTCCTATAGCAAGGTTTCTTATGTCTCCAGTAATTATATCTTGTACTCGTTCTTTAGATTGTTTTTTTGAACTATTGCATATTAACTCATATAATTCTGTATTAAAAGCTTTCCATAATTCTTTTCACATTTCTAAATATGGAACAGAATACCTTGTGTTTCCAGAAGCGTATTCATATTGAAGTCCAACGCCTAAATTGAAATAAAAAAAATCTTCTCAAAAATTGGAAATTTTATCAAATTGTTCTAAGTCTTTTTCTGATATTTGCATGAAAATATTTTTTATATAAACCAAATTACATCTAACGTTTCGTACTAGTCTGTCGTAGAATTATGATGGATAGTGCGTGTCTATCGAATTGGATATTTTTATCGTTTATTTAGACCACTCTGCCATTTTATATTTTTATAAGACAAGATTTAATTTATTCAATATTCCATCTCGTTCTGTTTTTGCTTTTTTTAATAAATCTAAACAGTCGATTTTATTGTTATCTATTTCAATAGTTAATTCTGTTCTATCCTTCTTTCAATTTGGATCGAAAATATGAATATGTGTATTTATTTTGCCGATCGCTTTTTGTGATCTTGAATTATTTAAGTTTCAGTGTTTTTCTTGATTTGCTCAATCTAAAACAATGCTTATCCGAATATTTTTATCTATTTCTTTCTCAATAATTTGTCTTAATTGAGGAAACTCAATTTTTATATTCTCTTTTAATTCATAACAACATCTAAAAAAATTTAAAACCTGTTCTTTAGGTGTTTGAAATGAATCTTCTCATGATTCGTTTATAATTATTCAATCATAGATTTTTTCAATTCTATTAATAATTCTTTTCATCTCATCAATTTTTCTCATGCTTTTAAGTTCTTCCATGTTTTCCTAATTAATCTAAATAGTATTATTCTCACTTTAGTTCTTTAAGTTTGCTATAAAAGTATTCGTCGTTGAGAGGATTGTTTGTTCATGTTATCATCTCTTTTGTAAAGAAATCATATACTTGTTCTCGTTCTCTATTTATAGTTTCTCAATTTGTGAGCGTTGTTGATAGTTTTCATCGTACTTTATACATACATGTATTTTTTATGGGGCTATAAAATATTTCTTGTAAAACTTCAATCTGATTTCCAAAGTTTCTTACGGCAATATCTTTTTCGATATCTTCTTTATGTTTAGCACATTCTTGTTTTTTATCAAATAATTCTTCTTGTGAAAATCATTGCTGTTTTTCACAACCAGCAAGAATTATGCTTCCTAATAAAATTGAGATTAATAATAACTTTTTCATAGTTCTGAATT
Organism: Candidatus Altimarinota bacterium; assembly: GCA_021734475.1. Lineage (GTDB taxonomy): Bacteria > Patescibacteriota > Gracilibacteria > Absconditabacterales > Absconditicoccaceae > UBA6263. Next base: position 154,654 of record JAIPIU010000003.1, on the reverse strand, counting down.
AGAAAATAAAATTATTCTCATTTTAATTTAGTTATTTCGTCGTTTATTGAATAATATGAATCATATTCACAATGTTCATCTGGTTGGCTTTTGGAACAAGGACATATTTTACTACCTATGATTCATCATTCGTATTTACTAAAAAAATCATAAACAAGTTGTTCTTGGTGTTCTTCTTCACAAACATCAAAAAAAGCTCTTTTAACGATATATAAACAACTATTCTTTTCTGGACTATAAAAAATCTCTTGTAATTTTTCATAGCTTTTTGATGGATCGGTTTCAAATAATTTATTTCTTTCAGAAATAGTTTGTTTTATTTGTTCTTCATAACTTGCACATTCTTTCTTCTTGTCAAAAAGTTCTGCTTTAGAAAGTGTATTGCTATTTTGTGGTTCTTGTGGTTCTTGGTTTTTACTACAACCTCACAATAATATTACTAATAGAATAAAAAAAACTATTACAATTTTTTTCATATTTTAGAATTAGAAAATAAAATTATTCCACATAATTTTCAAATGTTTTACTTATTGGCAATGGTTGTCGGCTTCTTACAACTTCTTCACAAAGTGGTGTTCAATCCACAGAATCATGACAATTTTTATTACATAAAACATAATTATTATAAGCATCTGCCGCTTTGCTTATAGCCCAATTTTTACAACCTTCATAGTTTGTAAATATTGGTCCATATACAAGGTTTGAATCTTCAACTCATCCATCGTAATATGAACTTTGCCATGTTACTTTATTTCAGTTGCCACAACCAGAAAGAGAGATTAATCAAAGAAAGAGAATGGAAAGTAAGAGAATTGTTTTCATATTTCTAATTAAGAAAATAAATTAAATTTAGCATACTAATTTTTTATGCTTTTTCAAAAGTTAATTTTCTATAATCCCAATATCTTCTTTATCCATTCTATCAATCTATCCCATAATCAGACTTTTTCTATTTTTTGTACTTCTATGTTTCCTTGTACCATATTATCTCACTCCATCTGTGGCTGGATATACAATCATCATGTAGTAGGCTTCAATTCTCGATTGGGGACATAGTTGTAAGGGTCAAAAGTTTGGCTATTGTGAGCCAAAAAATATTGTGGGTTTGGAGTGATTCAATCTATAATATGTGCTTCTTCTCATAAGTATCATCACTCTCGGCAATCTTTTTTTGCAGAGGAAACTATGATTAGTGTTGTGTCTAGATTTTCTAATCACATTCATCTAAAATTTATTGGATCCAAGCGACAAGTAGATATAGGTATTTGTGAAAGGATTTGATCGCCTAGATATATTGTATTGATTCGTCAATAGCTACTTACATATCCGGACATCATATAATTTTCTGGATTGTCTATATAGTCGTATGGTGCTACTTGGATGATTTGGAAAGATTCATTATCTTGGATTTGGTTGAAGTGATCTAGTTTAAGTGATATTTTGATTGCTAATTTGTCTAGTTGAAATTCTTTGAGAGGAGTAAATCATTGATTAATAAAATAATTATTAAGCTGATCCAAATCTGACATCAATCTATTTTCCATAAATTCCATATCTCATAATTGTGTGATTTGCTGTTTTTGTTTATTATCTAATCAATATTGAAAAATTTTACTTCATCATAAACCGTTGTAGAAAGACTGAGAATATCGGATAGAATTGCTAGTTTGATCGTAGTAGATATTATCGATGATTGTCGGTCATCATACGGTAGCCCAGCTGATTCATAGGCAAGATAGAATAAAAGTGATCAGAATTATTTTTTTCATGGTTTTTTTATTATGATAAAAGTTTTTATAATTATTTTTAGATTTCGGCTGCATTCGCTTAAGCGAAGATAAGCCTTTACAGGACAAATGCTGAACTGATTAGAATAAAATATATTAAATATCATAAAAAATACAATTATAAAAAAAGACGGATTAAAACAACCCGTCCTTTGTTTAATAATTTTTAGTTTGCTAATTGATTTTTCATAAGATATTTTATGTATCTTTCACCTCTCATGGTTTTACCGTTTTTACGATAACCTAGATGTTTTAGGTTAAAGTGACGTGGTGATGTAATGCCACAGGCGGCACCCAGAGTGAATAAACTTTGGCGTAGAGTCAGAATATAGTTGGTTACTCTATATTTTTTTTCTTCTACGACTAGTGTTTTTACTTTTTCTGGATCTGTCGTTGCAATGCCAGTAGGACAATGATTATTTTCACAAATCCCTGCCATGATACAACCCAATGCCATCATCATTCCTCGTCCTGTGTTGACACAGTCTGCGCCCAAACAAAGTGCAATAGCGATTTGATCTGCTGTAACGAGTTTGCCAGATGCAAAGACAATGACTTTGTCACGGAGCCCATGTTTTTTTAACAATTCTACAACGATAGGTAGAGCTTCAAATATTGGCAAAGATAATGAATCAGCCATTTCTTGATAAGTAGCTCCGCTACCTCCTTCACTACCATCGACTGTGATGAAATTTGGCCATACATTATTTTCTGCAAATTGTTTGAACATAGAATCTATTTCTTCTACTTGTCCTACGACAATTTTTATGCCAATAGGTTTTCCGTAACTTAGAATTTTTAAATACGAAATGAAGCTGATTAGACTCTGTGTATCGTTAAATTCTGCGTTTCGGTTTGGAGATTCTACATCTTCACCCATTTTTACTCCTCTGAGGTTCGCAATTTCCATATTAAGCTTTTCTTTGGGTAGATGACCACCTCTTGCTTTTGCTCCTTGAGCAAATTTAATCTCACAAGCTACAACATTTTCATGACTCATATTTGCAGTGAATTTTTCGGGAGCAAAACTGCCATCAAGATTACGAGATCCAAAGAGAGAAGGACCGAGTTGATAAATTACTTGTCCACCTGCTTTGAGATGATAAGGTGAAAGTCCACCTTCACCAGAATTTGTCCATGTTTCTGCTGCTGCAGTTCCATAGGCAAGTGCTTCTATAGCGTTTTTACTAATAGCACCATAAGACATAGCTGTGGATCCAAAGAAGCTTTTGGCGATAAAATGATTTGTAACTAAATCATCATTTTTTCCGATAATGATATAATCTTTTTCTGTCAATCCCCATGTACTTAATTCTTTGTCTTCACGTATTTCATCCCACCAAAATAGTTTATGTCCCAATAAACGATAAATTTTTGTACTTACTTTCTTTAAATCGACCGCAAGTTCGTTTACATTTAATGGAAATAAATGAGGTCTGAGATAAAAGCCATCAGCTTCGAAATCCCGTTTACTACCAAATGGAATAATTGTAGTAGCATACTTTGCCATTTTCACAAGTGTAACGAAAGTTGTTCTGGAAAATGGTTTTCCTTGGGTATCAGAATCAAACCAATACTGGCGTAGTTCTGGACCAATTTTTTCTGCTAAATAACGGATTTTTCCCATCAATGGAAAGCCTCTGAGAATTGAATGTTGAGATTGTTCCTCATTTTTCTTGTATAGCAGATATAATTTTATAGCCACATATACAATAGCAAGTAGAATAATAAAAAATATCAAACCTGCTGTGATACTGATAATTTCAATAAATGTTTCCATATTATTTTTGTTTTATTTGGTTTACGTTTTTATTTTGTTATTAAGTACTATATATATTTACTAGTAGAAGTCAATGTATGTTCATATTTGATATCATAAAAATTACAATTGTTAATATTCCTGAATATTAATTTAGATTTTGGTGAAAAATATTAAAAAATCTCTTGCATTTTTTTTTCTTATATTTATGAAGACACCACAACATCTTGTATTAATGGAACTAATCTGACACCAAATATAGTGTCAATCATCATATATAAATTTCTTATTAAAAGCTAGTTTTCCTTCAGAATGATAATTTTTTATCACACTAATTTATATGATAATGATAGAATATATTAGAAAAAGAAATAATGATATCGTAAAATTTGATACTAGTCGTATTTATAATGCTATCAGTAAAGCTTATCTTGCAAATTGAATTGTAGATGATGGAGAAATTCAGATTATAGTAAATGATATAGTAGATCAACTGATGAATATTGCTCAAATATTGGCTGAAGATGAATTTATCAATGTAGAAAAAATACAAGATTTAGTAGAACAGACCTTGATGAAATTTTCTAGGTTTGATATAGCAAAATCATATATAGTATATAGACAAGAACGTACAAAAATTAGATTACAAGAAGAATCTGAAGAAATCCAAAAACTGAATTCAAAAAAGTTTCATGTAATCAAACATGATGGTAAACAGAAAGTATTTAGTGTAGTGAAGATAAAAAAACTTTATGAAAGAATCGCTGGAGAATATTTGGAGACTTGTCCTTTTGATGATATTTGGCATGAATTGAAAAAATATTTGATGGATGGTATCAAGACTTTTGAAATTATTAATTTGATGAGTAAATCGGCAGTTAATTTGATATCTTTACAAAATACTGATTGGCAATATATTGCTGGTAGATTAACTACTGTAGATCTACGAAAACAGGCCGCTAGAAATAGAAAAATTAATATTGATAAAATTTATTCAGCTGAATCTTATCTAGATTTATTCAAAAATTATGTAGATAAATGATATTATTACAAAGATTTTTGGAATTACTATAGTGAAAAAGATATTCTAAAAGCTGGGAAATATCTAAATAAAAATACTGATATGACTTATAATTATACGAGTGTCTTGATGATGAAAAAAAGATATATGTTAAATCCAAATAAAATTATTCGAGAACTTCCCCAAGAGATGTATATGTCAGTAGCATTATTTTTAGCTATACTAGAAGATAAAGAAGAAAGACTAGAAACAGCTATCCAAATATATGAAAATATATCGACACAAAAAATATCTCTTCCTACGCCTACACTTATGAATGCTAGGACAAACTTTCATCAACTATCTAGTTGTTTTAAACTCAATCTAGATGATGATCTTAGAAGTATATATCATAATATAGAAAATATGGCTCAAATTTCCAAGTTTGGATGAGGTATATGAGCGTATTTGTGAAATATTAGAGCAAAATGATCTAGTATTAGATGAGTAAAATGAGCTTCGTGAGGTAGTATCCCATGGATAAAAGTAATCAATGATACTGCGGTAGCTGTAAATCAATTATGAGCTAGAGCGTGAGCAATATCTATTACTACTGATATTTGGCATAAAGATATCTTGGATTTTCTAGATTTACAGACTGAAACTTGAGATATTAGACGTAAGTCTTTTGATATATTTCCAGCCGTTTCTATACCTGATTTGTTTATGAAAAGACTAGAAAATAATGAAGATTGGACATTGTTTGATCCCAAAGAAATAGAAGATATAACATGAAAAAAAATTCAGGATTTATTTGGCGATGAATTTGAAAAATTTTATGAGGAATTGGAAAAAGATGATAGAATTATTCTTAAACAAAAAATATCTAGTAAAGAACTATTCAAAAAATTTCTAAAAACTGTAGTAGAGACAGGTATGCCGTATTCGTTTTTCCGTGACACAGTCGATAGATGAAATCCCAATTCACATGCTGGTAAAATATATTCTAGTCAATTGTGTACAGAAATAGCACAAAATACTTCACCATCGACTTTCTTAGAAGAAGTAGATGAAGATTGAAACGTATGTATAAAATATAAAGCATGAGATACTGTGGTTTGTAATCTTGCATCTATAAATATTGCAAAAGTTTTTACTGATGAAGAGATTGCAAAAGTGATTCCTATTGCTATGAGGATATTGGATAATGTAATTGATCTAAATTTTTATCCAGTTAAAGAATCTGAAATTACGGCAAAGAAATATAGGAGTGTGGGACTTGGATTCCTATGATTAGCAGAACATTTAGCTACAAATAAAATGATGTATGATAGTGTATTTGCTAGAGAATATGTAGACAAACTATTTGAAAAATATTCTTATCATACTTTATTGGCTTCCAATATATTGGCTAATAAAAGATGAGCTTATAGTCTATTTGAATGAAGTGATTGGTCAAAATGAAAACTGTTTGGAAAAGATGAGAAACGATTTGAAAAACATTGAGTATTGAAAAATGAATGGAAAATATTGATAGATAGTATCAAAAAATATTGAGTCAGATTTTGATATCATCTTTCGCCTGCTCCAAATACATCTACGTCTTTGGTTGTGTGAACTACTGCATGACTTTTGCCAATATACAAAAAATATTTTGTGGAAACCAATAGTATTGCTCCATCTGTAAATGTTGCGCCAAAATTAAATAAAGAAAATATGCGATATTACAAAGAATATACAAATATGAAAATGCCAGATGTGATAGATATGATAGCTGTCGTTCAAAAATGGATAGATCAGGCTATATCTTTTGAGTGGATGATAAATCCTGCTGAAACTAGTCCGGCTGATCTTTATAGTTATTATCTCAAAGCTCGGAAGCAGTGAATCAAGACGATTTATTATGTTAGAAGTATGAGTTTGGAGGTAAAAGAGTGTACTAGTTGTAGTGGCTAAAGCTGGAATTGGGAACTTGGAATTAGGAATTGAGAAACCTTAAACTAATTCCAAATTACTGATAAACCAATTCCCAAAGTTGTTTTATAATCTAAATTAAAATATTATGGAAAATTTAATAACATTAAAATTGGAAGATAAAGTACAAGATTTATCTTTTGATATTTACGAACCAAGTTCAGATTCAATCATTAAAAAAAATCTGAATGATTTTGCTGGAAAATGGCTTGTATTGTTTTTTTATCCTGCGGATTTTACGTTTGTATGTCCTACTGAACTAAAAGATTTGAATAAATCTTATGAAGATATTAAATGAACAAATGCTGAAATTTTGGTAGTGAGTACTGATACTGTATTTTCTCACAAGAGATGGATAGAGACAGAGAAATTATTGGAAAACTTTGGAATACAAATGGTGAGTGATAGAAAGTGAGATATAAGTAGAATGTTTGGTGTGTTAAATTCTGAAAGTGGCAATAGCGAAAGAGGAACTTTTATTATTTCTCCAGATGGAGAATTGAAAGCAATTGAAATAGTTACTGAACCTATAGGAAGAAGTACAAATGAACTTGTAAGAAAGATTAGAGCTCTTGAATTTGTTAGATCCAATCCTGGTCAAGCTTGTCCTGCCACTTGGAATGTATGATGACAGACATTGAAGCCATCGATTAAGATTGCTGGTCATGTAGGAGAGGAAATGAGTAATTAATTGTCATCGCGAGGAGTCCGCCTAGGCGGATGACGCGGCGATCTTTAAGATTGCTTCGTTATACTCGCAATGACAGAAGAAATACTTTAACTTCTAAATCAAAAATATGGAAAAACTAAAACCCTTTCTAAAAAAATATAAGCAGACTATAGTTTATTTTTATCCTAGAGATAATACTCCAGGATGTACTATCCAAGCACATGATTTTAGTATAAATAAGGAACTATTTAATAAAAATTGAATAGGGATAGTAGGTGTAAGCAAAGATAGTGAAGAGTCTCATTGTAAATTTATAGAAAAACAAAATCTGACTATTGATTTGATATCTGATGAAGATTTGATTTTACATAAACAATTTAGCGTGCGATGAGAAAAAAATATGTATGGTAAAAAAACTATGTGAGTGATTAGATCAACGTTTTTGTTAGATCAGAATTGAAAGGTTTTGAAAGAATGGAAAAATGTGAAGGCTAATGGTCATGTGGAGAAGGTGATTAGGGAATTGGGAATTATAAAGTAGGGAAAGGTCGCGACCGTTCCTTACAGAGAATAAAAAAAAGCAACTCTCCGAAACGAAGAATTGCCTTTGAAAATGCTTTTGATGTTCTTAGTGTTTTAGTAATGGTTCAATTAGGATTCCTATTCCAATCATACAAACATATATCAACAGTGGAAGGCCATTCCCACTAATAATAAATGAGACTATTCCTAGAGTCAAACATATGTTTATAAATAGAAACAAACTGATAGTTATAGTGAAATATACTATTAATGTAGATATAAAGCCAAATAACGTGTATATCTTCGTTAGAGTTGTTAAAAAAAATGTTTCTATATTTGACATGGATCCATTTATTGTGGATACTCTAAATTTCATACTTAACATACCTTTTTTCATAATAACCCAAACTTTTTTGGAAAGAATTCCTGAAATTACTGATACTATTGAAAATACTAAAATAAGTTCCGTAGAATTTAATGTTTCCATTTTTATTTGTTTTTGTTTACATATCTTATAATTATTTCCTATTAAATGTCAAGTCTAGTTTAATTACTTAAGATTTCGGCTGCATTCGCCTAGGCGAAAACTATGTCGGAATGACTAGATCTCTTTTAAATCTTTAATTTAAGAAAAATGTCTTTTGTTCCTAATCAACTTTTTAATCCATCTGGTAATGATGATGTGCAGGCTAGAACTATTATCAAATGAAATACAACATGACTTTTTAATCTCAATAATACCAAATACTGACGAGCAAAATCACTCTATACTATTATGATATGAAATTTTTGGATACCTGAAAAAGTATCGTGATTAGGAGAAGATAGTGTCTGTTATCAAAAAGATCTCAGCGATGAAGAACGTAGAGCTTACGATGGTATACTTTCATTTTTAATTTTTCTAGATAGTATCCAAACTGTGAATCTGCCAAACTTTTCTGATTATATTACTGCTCCAGAAGTATCATTGTTATTGGCAATACAGACGTATCAGGAAGCGATACATTCACAGAGTTATGCAACCATACTTGAATCTGTAGTAGATAGTGGAAAGAGAGATCAGATTTATTATTTTTGGAGAGATAATGAAATATTATTGGAGAGAAATAAATTTATAGGTCAGATTTATCAAGATTTTATAGACAATCCAAGTGATGATAATTTTTTTAGATGATTAATCTGAAACTTTCTTCTAGAGTGATTGTATTTTTATAATGGATTTGCATTTTTCGATACATTAGCTGATCAACAAAAAATGAAAGCAACAGACAGAATGATAAATTATATTCGTAGAGATGAGCTGACTCATGTGACTATGTTTACCAATATTTTGCATGAGATTAAAAAAGAATTTCCTGAAATGTGGAATGAAAAAATAATTTATGATATGTTTTCTGAGGCAGTTGAACAGGAAATTAAGCGATCACAATTTATTCTAGGAAATAAAATTATTTGAATCAACGATAAAACGACTGAAACTTATACAAAACGACTTGCGAATAATAGACTTGCTATGATAGGACTTAAGCCTTTGTTTCCTGATGAGGTAAAAGAAAATCCTTATAAACATCTGGAAAGATTACAGGATAATAATATGGATAAGTCTAATTTTTTTGAATCTACGGTGACTAATTATACTCAGTCTAGTAGTATGAAAGGGAGTCGAGATTTCTAATATAACTGTTAAGTTTTATAATCAGAACCTAATTAAATATTTACTGGGGTTTTGCTCTCAGACGATAAAATAGTAATGTTCTTTATGGGGCTTTTCGTGCCCCAAACCCTACGAGTTACTTTTTTAGCTTGATCCAAAAAACTAACGAAAAAAGATCAAGAAAAATCAATCGACGCGAGATTTTTCAACTTTATATTTATGAATTATTTCCAGTGATAAAAATGTAAGTATTGCTATAATTTTAAAATGAAATGAAATAAAAAAATCCTGCTCTAAAAAGCAGGATAATAATGTGGATTTTTTAAACAGTTCGTAGTTGGGAGATTAGATTTAAAATCTTTTCTCCGTTTTCTTTTACGAAGTTTTCTGCTTTTTTGTCCAATTCTTGTACCATTTGTTGATCAATAATACTAGCTTTTTTGGGTTTTATCTGATTGATATAACCTAATGGCTGCGGAATATTGTAGTAATCAGTGTGCAAAAAAATGTTTTGTGGAGTAATTTTCTCATGCGTTTTTTTCATTCCCATTCTGGAAACTTTTACTCCAGCTTTGTTTACTACAAAGCCAGTTTTGTGTTTTGCTTGTTTGAATTGATCACGTCCACAAATTTTAATGGTTTCGTGTAAGGGACCAAACAAACTAAACAAATCTGGATCCGTTGTTTTTAATTTGTTTTTAATCTTTGTAAATTCTTCAAGATTTTTATCTTGGAAACTTGAAATTGTTTTCAAGAAAGCAATTAAAGTTTCGAATCGGGCTTCAGGTTGTTCTATTTTTTTTAAGATCTTTTGAATTTCGATTTCTAATTCGAATAAACATCCTTTAGCAGATGTCATTTTCTTAATCTGCAATAATTGTGATTTGTTGTTTCTCATAAAATTTAAATTTAGTTTATTTTTTGTTTTAGTGTATTATTGTTTAAGTATTTACTTGTTAATGTCAATTATAAAAAAAACTGGGGCGGTATACACACCCCAGTAAGTCTCTCTCCAGAACCCTGGTGTCTTTTTTAGTATTTCGGAAACCAAGATACCCCCTAATACCTATATCTTTCTTGCTATGATCGAACAAATACCGTAAGATCAATAATATTTGTTCTGAAATAGAATATTTTTTTATTTATAAAATTCAAGTTTTAATTGGGATTTACTATTGACTTTATATGTTGTTATGGCTATATATATATTATAAACAAAAATATAAAGGTATGGAAAAAACAATGAAAGATGCTATGGCTATTTTCGAGAAGTTAACAAAAATTTGTAATGATACTAATCGAATTTCTTTTAAAGTAGAAATTTCAAGTATTGGATTTGTTAATCTTATTGGAAGGGGGTTTGATGATAGGAAATTTAATGTATCACTTAATATTAATTATGCAATAGTTAATTGTGCAAGTAATAGGCTTACGACTAAAAAACTTGCAGAATCGCCAGTAGACTATAAGTATGGAACTGGTAAAAATATTGATACTGCGGTAAAAAGATTATTACGAAAAATATTATCTCCTCGTAATACATTCATCCAAATTTTGGGTCAAAGTATTTACGTTATTAGCTGGGACGCGAAAAAAAATGATTTTAAAAAGGAAGTCGCGAGTTTTTAAATTATAATGCTCTGATGAATATAAGTAATCAGAGTTTTTTATAATTTAAAATTATATATATTATTATTGTGTTTCTTGTTTTAATAACTTTTGTTTCCAATTTTCTAGCATATTGTGGAGGTATATGATATTATGAAAACTAAGTAATGTTCATCCAAGCATTTCTTTTTCTCTAGCTAGGTGTTGTAGGTAAGCTTTGGAATAATTTTTACAAACGAAACATGGACAAGTATTTGTAAGTGGACTAAAATCAGATTTATATTTTGCATTTGTAATTTTGATATCTCAGTGATTACTAAAAGCTAGTCAATGTCTTCCATATCTAGTAGCTAATACACAATCAAACATATCAAATCAATGTTCTATAGCATGAGAAATATCTGCTGGAGTGCCTACTCACATCAAATATCTTGGTTTATTGTTTGGTAGTTTTGCTCATGTAAATTCTACAACTTCTCTTATGAGATCTTTGGATTCTCATACGCTTACTCATCCAACAGCTATACCATCTCGTGCGTATTGGCTAAGATAATTTATAGATTCTTGTCTAAGGTCCAGATGTGTTCATCATTGAACTATAGGGAAAAGAACTCAGCGTGATTTTTTATATTTCTTTTCAAAATGATCAAATGCTCTTTTTGCTCGACGATGAGTTATGTGCATCTGTTTTTCTATTGTTTTTTTGTTACAGTCTGTAGGTGAACATACATCCAATACCATCATAATATCACTTCCAAAATTACATTGTATATCAACAACCTTTTCTGGAGTAAAGAAATGTTTTGTTCAATCATATGGAGAAGAAAATTTGACTCAATCTTCTGTGAGTTTGACTTTGACTTGATGAGAATGTTCTCTATCTTCTCTTTTTCCTAGTCATAAACTGAATACTTGAAATCAACCACTATCTGTAAGTATAAGTCAATTTCGATTTTCGAATTTATGTAGTCATCAGGCATCTTTGATTAACTGATCTCCAGGACGTAAATATAGATGAAATGTATTTGCTAAGATCAGATTTATAATAGGTAAATCTCAAATATATTTAGGATCTTGAAGCATATCCAAAATTAAACCCTTGATAGTTGCTTTGGTTCCGACTGGCATAAAAATAGGAGTTGTGAGTTTGACTCAGTTTAGAGAAATTTCTCAAACTCTTGCATTTCAGACTTGTTTGAGTATTTTAAATTTGAGTTTGTTCATTGTATTTTGGATGCAATAAATTCTGTGTTAGTACTTATAAAAAAAAGAAAGGTTTTAACAATAAAAAATAAAAGATGATAGACAAAATTAAGTCAGAACTATTTAAACAATATAAAAATGATGATATTAAATGAATGTTTTTTTCTTTATTTGATAAAAATAAAAAACTTTTGGTGTCTAGTGGTGTTGTAAAAACAGATAAAACAATGGATCAGTTGATAGATACTTTTTATGCTTCTGTAATCTCTAAATATCAAAACACAAAAACTGTAATTGTAGATTTGATAAAAGATTTAAATCAAGAAACAGACTTAACTAAGATGTTGAATTTTGATGTCAAAGAATATGGTTTTTGTCTTATTCATGTAGAAGATTGAAAAACTGGTGCTGTGTTGCCAAATACTCAATGAATAAAAAATGTCAAAGAAGCTTTGACATATATAAAGAAAAAAAATCAAATAAATGGTAATGTAGAAATATATTCTTTTAAAACTGATAGAGTGATAATTAGTGTTTAGAAATTAAACAAAAACCAGTGTTTATTTAAATATAAAACTTATTCTTGATTTTAGTTTTGGTATAGCATTGTACCAAGGTGGTCTGATTTTGATATTTACTCATGCTATTTCTGGATAAGATAATGTAATTTTTTGTACTTCTTCTTTTGTTTTTCATACAATATTTGTTTTAAGATCATCTAATATTCAATTTATATCTTTTGCAAAATCGTATCATTGTATGATATCTATTTTTGTCGGTATTATAATAATGTTTCATTCTTTTTGGATATTATCAAAAAATACTAAAGTATTTTTGTCTATCGTTATTAATTTAGATTTTTCAGATGGTCTTTGAGAAATATGTTTACTGAATCATTCTGCAATATCATCTCGATTGGTATAATAAAAATTTAGATCTGCTATGATGTATCATTTTATTGTACTAGACTGATCTCAACTTTTGTTTTCTATGACTAATTCTTTTACATTGGTAGAAATAGTGTCGTTGAATCATATCAATATTCAGTCTTTTATTTCAAAATTTTGTGATATTATGTCTTTTTTGTTTTGAGTAATATAATTATTTAATCTTCATGATAGAATATCTATATCTTTTTGACTTACTGTTAATTGTGTATTCAGTTTTCATCATTGTATAGAGCTATAAACTTCTGCATATATTTTTTTGAGGTATAGACTTTGACTTAAGTTTTTTATATAAAGCTGTGTACCTATAGGTAAATTACCTCTTTCTCATATAAATATTCAATTTTCATCTTTTTCCATTGCACTTACTTTTATGATTGTTTCAGATGGCTGTTTTTCTGATCAGGCTGGTATTTCAGTTCGAGTAATAGTTTGAAAAAGTACTCAATCATCTGTAACAAATCTAGTTTTGGGGACAAATGAATATTTTTTTTCTGTTTTATTTATTATTTTTATTTGTCATCTAGATGGGTTTTGTATGTATTTTATATTTTTCGTACTTATAGATAATTCATATTTATAACTAATAATTCAAGAATATATAGGAATGTTAATAAATCTAGAATTTGTGGTTAATTGAGCATCTTGTTTTGGATAATAACGAAAATTATATATTATACTTTCAATTTGTTGAGATGGTTTTATTTCAATTTTACTACTTGGTAGTATTAGACTGTATAGCATATAAAAAACTCATAATACAAATAATACTTCAAATCCAAATACTACATAAAATACATAACTTTTTTTATTATATGCTAATAGATGAAATTTTTTGATATTGAAAAAAAACAGGTACATTATGTTTAATGCCTTTAGTATTTTACTTTTTTCTTGATGAATTATTTTTAATCAAACTGATTGGAAAAAATATTTTGATTTATCGTTTTTTGTAATGAAATATCAATCAATTCATCTCCTTTCGAATAATTCTTTGACCTGTTTTCACCATCGTTCATTTTCAAAAAAGGAATGCTCAGGATCAATATATATGTGTATAGTTTTTTGAGTATTTATTTTTTCTAATGTTTTGAATATCTTGTATAAACTATCACTTTTTTCAAAAAATAATTTCATAGTAAAAAGCTGATACATAAAAATCTTGTATTCTCTTTTATTCTTTTTTTCGCTTTTGTAGAGAATATACCATTATCATTATTATAAAAAATGATACGTATTGTTTTATATCAAATATAATTCATCAAATTTGTATTGTTCAGTGTTTAGGATAATTTTGGAATATCATTATAACTATATTTGTAATAATGATTAATAAAGAAAGTCAAAATATTCACAAACCAAATCTTTTTCTATTTTTTTTGATTATACTGGTTATGATTATAGCTATAAATGATCATATAGATAAAAATAATCCAGCAGGAAACACTCAATTGAATTTATTTAATTCGCTTTCTGCATTTAGTGGTTTGATACAAAACAATCATTCACAAGCTTTTCATATGAAATTATCTCATAAAAGAAAGAATATTCCTATAGGAATTAAACTAAGAGATAGAGAATAAAAGAAAATATCTATCCATATTTTTTTATTTTCATTTCTTTTAATTCTTTTGAAAAATATTCTAAATGCTATGAGTGATCATATCAAAACTCCTGCAAAATGAAATTTGTATCAATAAGGGCTAATTAAAAATAGAAATTCGTTTCGACTGTGTGGAAATATACCAACATTTAATACAAAATCTGTATATACTCAAAAAAAATAAATCAATATAATAAATATAGGTAATCGATAGAAAAACTTCCAGAAATCTTGATGATATTTCTTTATTAAATAGTGGGATGTTATTAGAAATGTTATGAATCATAATACGATTCATAATCCTGTCATATAAATATTAATTCATCGTATACTCACATGGGAGAGCATGTTTTTGATTAAGAATTAAATTTTATTTTTATCTTAGATATTCTATTATTTTAGTTTCTCTTATTCAAGTTACTCTGATAATTCAAGGATAATCTAATTGCTCTTCTATCTTTATTCATATATCTTTCAAAAGTTTCTCTACTTCTAGATCTGAAATTGCTTTGGGATCTACATATACCATAATTTCTCTTCATGCTTGCATTATGTGTACTTTGTCTATTCCTGGTATATCATATATTAATTTTTCTAAATCCGACATTTTTTCTATAAATAGATCTTTTGTATTGAATCTTGCTCATGGTCTAGATGCTGACATTGCATCTGCAGTTGCGATTACTCGTGATATAGAATCTATCATAGGTACATCAAAGTGATGAGATTCTGCGGCATTAATTATTACAGGATCCATTCAGTATTTTTTTAATAATTCTGCTCATAATTTTGAATGAGATTGTCATCATGTACTTACTACTTTTCATATATCATGTAACAATCAAGCTTTTTTTGCCATTACAGGATCTAATCATAATTCTGTCGCTATAGCCTCAGCTATTTTGGCTACTTCTATACTATGTGTTCGTAGATTTTGACCGTAACTATATCTGAGATAAAATTGTCATATAGTTCTTACTATTTCTGGTTTCATCATAGGTAGATTGAGCATATTCAACGCTTCTTTTCATTTTTCTGTTAAGATACTATCTAATTCTTCTAGTACTTGATTGTGTATTTTCTCTATATAAAATGGATTTATTCTTCAATCTTTAACTAGCATTTCTAGAGTTTTTTGAGCAATGAATCTTTTTTCACTATCAAATGAAGATAATCTAACAACTAGTGGTGTATCATCTATTACCAATTCTACTCATGTTATTTTTTCAAAATAACTTATATTTCTTCATTCTCTTCATATTAATTTTCACTTGAAGTCTTCATTTGGAAGATCTACTAATTGTGTTGTAAATTCTGTTACACTGTCGGCAGCTATTCTAGGTAATGTTTGAGAAACAATCATAGCAGCTTCTTTTTCAGCTTCTTCTTTTTTAATTACTTTGAATTTTTCAATAAATTCTGAAATTTCTTTTTTATTTACTTCTTCTATGTTTTTGAATAGATGTTCTTTTGCTTTATCTATACTAAATCAAGCTATTTCAGATAGTTTATCATTTTGTTGTTTGATGACGTCATCAGCTTCTTTTTGTTTTTCTAATATTTTCTTTTTTTCTTCTTCTAGTTTTTCTAATTTTTGATCCATTTTTTCTTCTCTTGCAAGTAGCCTGTTTTGAATTTCCTCCATTTTTGCTAATCTTTGATCTTCAATTTTTTGAGCTTTTTCTTCTGCGTTTTGTAATGTTTTATCAGCTTTTTTCTTTGCTTCTTCTAACATTTCTTCTTCAATTTCTTTTACTTTGTTCATTTTTTCTTTAAATTTTATTGCTTTTTCTGTAAGTGTTTTTTTGTATCAATAAAAGCCTCACAAGGCTCATACTCAAATGGCCAGCACATAGCCAACTATTATCAATATATTCATATTTGGTAAAATATAATTTTATAAAAATTCAAAAAAATTGTCCAAAAAATTTATATGATTTGTGAAAAGAATTGCAACGGAAAATTATTTATGTTGTTTGATTTTTTAATAATTTATCTCTTTGCTCAGTTCAATGTTCTGTTCGTTCTTGTAACTGTTTTCTAGTCTCTGATTTAGTATCTGATATATCTTTTAAGAAAGCATTAGTATTTTCTCTAGCTTCTTGAATTGTCATAGATGCTTCGTTTTTTTCTGATGATTTATTGGATATATTATTCATTTATTTTAAATATAATTAATTAAAATTATGCTTTTAATACTTCTTCTATGATTTTTTTATTACTTTTTATAATTTTTTCTCTTTTTCTGTTAAAATAGGCATTTTCTACTTCTTTTAAATTATTTATTTTTTCTGTTAAATAAATTTTTGAATACTGATCTGTATTATCTAAAAAATTATCTAAAAAATTTACTCATTCTATTTTTCATCGAAATTGTCAGTTCTCTGCAGATATGATAATTGATCATCCAGATAGATTTATTTTTATTACTCATAAACAATTTTTGTAATCTCATCATTGTTTAATAATATCACTATGTGTATTGGAAAAATAATCTCGAAAATAACCATTACCAAGTTTATCAACAAATCACCTTTCTATTTTTATTACCGATCCAAGGTTTCATAATTTATCTCTTAGAAAAAAAATTATATTTCAATATATTTTGATTATATCTTCTTTGAGGGTTTCTAAACTAGCTTCTTGAAGTCTTATTATTCTTTTTACATTTAGGTTTTCCATCTGTATTGAAATAATTATAATATTTAATATACTATAATAAAAAGATAACAAAAGTCAATATAAGCTATTTGTTGTATTGAAGTCCAATAGAAAATAAATATTTCTATATTGTATTTTATGATTTATATTGTGAATGTGAACGTATTTGTGACAAAACTTTCTTAGTGATTCCAAGGTTAGACATTATATTGCTGATAAAATTTGAGATTTATATAAAAAATTGAATTGTGAGTCTTTGATAGAAATATGACCTGGAAAATGAGCTATTACAAAATTGATAGATCAGATTTCTGATAATTTTATTATTGTCGATAAAGATGATAAACTAATTCAGAATTTAGAATTTAGAATGCAGAATTGAGAGTTAAATGTGAAGCAAATTATTAGTTGAGATGTGCTTGAGCTTGATGTTGCAAAAATTTTGAAAGAAGAAAAATTAAAAACTGAACAAACTTTGATAGTTTGAAATTTACCATATTATATTACTTCTCCTATTCTTAGAAAATTTTTTGCCGATTGAAATCCAAAGTTTCCTTGATGAATATTTATGCTTCAGGATGAAGTGTGACAAAAAATAAAATCTGATGCCAAAAAAAAATCATTCCTTCGATGGTTATTGAATTATGGATATGAAGTAAAATATTTGAAAATGGTCCCAGCAAAAGCTTTTAGTCCTGCTCCTAAGGTAAAAAGCTGCCTTGTTGAACTAAGAATTAAGAATGAAAAATTAAGAATTGAGCGAGATAAATTAATAGTTTTTTTGGATTTATATTCGGGTTTTAGTAGAAAAACTTTGGGAGCGATTCAAAAAATATTAGATAAAAGATTCAAGATGCAAGACACAAAATTAAAAATAGATTTCGGCTGCAAAAAAACTTCGCCGGAATGACTGTATTTTTTTGAAATACCGGAGAATTTGAAAAAGAAAAGATTAGAGGAATTGAATTGGGAAGATTTAGAAAAAATTATAAATTTATAGAGTAATAATTTTATATTTTTAATAACATACTAATTTTATTTATGGGGCTTTTCCTGCCCCAAACCCCAGGACCAATCTTTTTGTCTTGATACAAAAACATTGGATAAAAAAATCAAGTCGCACAAAATGCGAGTTGTGCGACGGGACTTGTTTAGTCGAAGTATGTATTTCAGCTTTATTTGGATGTATAGTTATTGCTATGAGTTTTTAGCTATTAATTTCTTTGTCTAGGACTGATTTTACTCTTTGTACATTTTCTTCTAATGTAGGAGCGTCAGTAATTATTATATGATCGCACAAAACTCTTGCTAATTCTCTTTCTATTTTTGCACTTTCTAATCTGTTTTGTAATTCTTTCTCAGAAATTGGAGCTCTATTTGTAATTCTTTTTATCATAACATCTTCTGGTATATCCAAAAAAATTGATGTAAATTTTCAATCTATCTTGTGTTCGGTTTTAATTTTCTCTAATCATTTTATATCTATTTCTTTTATCGGAGATTTTCATTGATCTAGAAGATCTAATAATTCTTTTAATTTAGTTCAATAAAATCATCATTTATGAACTTGTTCGTATTCCAAGAAATCTCAATTTTCTATCATTTCTTTGAATAATTCTTGGGATATGAAATTATATCTTTCTCAGTTTACTTCTCATGGTCTCATGGGTCTGGTTACATATGATTGTACAAGAGATATGTCTTCTTGTTTTAGAATTTCATCTATAATTACTCATTTACCAGATCAAGAAACTCATCATATAAATACTATTTTGGACATAATTTTATAAATTATAAATTATAAATGTGAAATTATAAATTAACTATTGTACAGTAATTTAAATAAATCTAGATTTTATTCAATGTTAAAATTAGTTTAATTTGCTATTGATTTTTGTTATAAAATATGTATAGATAGTTTACAACGATTTTTGTCCAATCGGTACTTGATTTTGTTTTCCAGGTCATTGTTGGCTTGTGATACGATTAATTTTGTACATTAGCTTCGTTGCTTATTTGATGATTATTTCTGGCAGAAACTATGATTTGGTTTTTTGCTTGTACTTTATTGGACAGGGCTGAGGCGGTTTTTTACCTCAGCCTTTTTTTTATTTATTTAATTTTAATCAGCAAGGAAGTTTTTTTACTATAAATACATAATAATTTATTCCAAAAAACAATAGAGCCATTATTAGAAATATGATTACTTTGTTTAACCTATCTGTTCATTGTAAAAGCATAAATATCATCATGATAAATGATCGTATCCAAACAGAAGCTCTGGCTTCTTTTCTATTTCGTCATAATCATAATAATCTGTGATGTAGGTGGGTATAATCTCATTTGAGAGGATTTTTTTTCATTACAAATATTCTATAAAATCAGACTCGTATTGCGTCAAATATAACAAGTGAAAGCGCAACCAATAATGTTCAGATTTTTGCTCATCAAACAACAGATAAATATGCTATACTAAATCCAAAAAACATTATTCAAATATCTCTCAGAAGGCCAAGTGGTTTGTATTCTACAAAGGTTGATATTAAACTAATTGAAAAAAGGATAAAGGCTAAGTTTTGAGTAATGGTTAATATTTCTAAGCTATCTCATTTGAAAACTGTATAGTTTGCGAAAACTACAAATTTGATAAGTAAAAATATTGTAAGAAATCCGACTGCAGATACTCAACTAGCTTGTGCATATATTCAGTCAAATCGATTGATGGCGTTGATACAGATGATTGACCAGATCACAAAAAATAGAACAAAAATATATTGTGGTATTATCCATTTCCAATCTCATATTAATAATTCTTGACCGATTCATATTCATCCTATATAAACTGCCAATATTCATCATAAAACATGTATCAAAAGTCTGAGTATTGGATGTATTTTGAACTTAATTTTTCATATATAGCTTAATTCTTCTAGTGTTTCTAATATTATTATAGGTAGACTACCAGCTAATAATCATCGAATAATATTACTATTAAAATATTGAGGAAATATTATATAAATTATTGCAAAAAATCATAGATAAACAAAAATTCAAAGCATAGTTGGAACTGGTTTTCTAGTGTTTTTGAGATCATTTCATGGTTTGTCTAATATATTGAATTTGGAAAATACTTTGAGTCAAATAAACATTATTATTATACTTAGAACTATTATTAGAATATAATTCATGAAATTAAAAAATTAAAAAATTAAAAAATTTCAGATTATTTTTTTAGGTATAATCAAAAAACTATAAGACACAAGATAAAAGATTGAATAAAAAACCCCCATGAAAACATGAGGTAATTGTGATTTCAGAAGTTGTCTTTTTAACTTCTTCTATATTTTCCTATTAGGAATAATATAATTCCTACAATAGTAATAACTATACAAGCTATTAAATGTGCAGTTTCGTGATATTTCATTTGTTCGAAACCTGGTTTGTGTAGAGATAGATTGTTTGAATATCCCAGAATTTTGAAATAATCTGATATCCACCAAAAAAGAGTCATAAATAAAATTCCGCAGAAAGTTATAATTACTCCAGTGTACATTACTATAACGTCTGTGATGTGATTTTTAATTTCGTTAGTTTCCATATTTCCATATTTTTGTTTATATTTTATACTACATATTTTATAATTAATGTCAATATTAAATTTTAATCTAATTCCTGGATTATTCTTTGTATTTAGAATGACGAAATAAAAAATTATCCTTTGAATAAGGATTCAGGATTAATAAAATTATAATCAGATTTATTTTTATGTTTAAATGATTTATGAGTTTAGATCCAATGAATCCTTTGTTGACTGAAAAAACTGATTTGAAAGTTTATTTGGTTGATATTGTAGATAGAAGTACAGATGTAAATATACTAGAAGATAGAATGCTAGAGCTTGAAAACTTGGTTAATACTTTTGGTGGTATGGTCGTAGTCAAAAGATATCAGAAAAGAGATATGCCAGATAAAAAAACATATGTAGGTAGTGGTAAACTTGAAGAAATTATAACAGAAATGAAGGAAATATGAGCTCAACTTTTGATAGTTGGTAATGTCTTGAAACCATCACAGGTTTATAAATTAAACGAAAGACTTCGTGAAATATGAGCTAAAGCTTGGGATAGAGTTGACCTGATATTAAAAATATTTGATAAACATGCAAGTAGTATGGAAGCAAAAATGCAAATTGAATTGGCGGCTATTAGGCATATGTGACCTAGAATTTATGGTATGGGTATGGAGTTGTCTCGTCAATGATGATGATGAGAATGAGCAATGAGATGACTATGAGAGACTAATACTGAAAGGATGAGAAGGCATCTAAAAGAAAAACAATTTAAGATAACCGAGAAACTCAAAGAATATGAAAACATGAGAAGATTACATAGAAATGCTAGAATAAAAAAATGAATACCAACAATAGGTATCGTCTGATATACAAATGTTTGAAAATCTTCATTATTAAACTATTTGACCAATAAATGAATATTGGCAGAAAATAAGCTATTTGCAACACTTGGGACAAATGTATGAAAATTATATTTGATGACAGATCCTGTAATGTGAACATGAAAAGAGTTTCTATTGAATGATACGATATGATTTATTCGTGATTTACCACCCAAGTTGATTCAAGCATTTGCCTCGACTTTGGAAGATAGTATAGAAGCAGATTTATTATTACATATTATAGATGCATCAGATCAATATGTAGATGATAGGATAGCTGTGGTAAATAATATACTAGATGAAATATGAGCTAAGCAAAAAAGACTTATGGTATTTAATAAAATAGATTTGATAAATTCTGATCAATTGAAAAAAATAAAATTTAAATTTAAAAAACATGATTGTGTTTGGATTTCTGTATTGACTTGAGAATGAATTGAAGAATTGAAACAAGAATTATTAAAAGCTTAATAAAATAAATTTTATATTATTTAAAATAAAATGGGAGATTTGATAGGAATTATTAGTAAAAAAGTTGGTATATCGCCAAATATTGTTCGTAGTATTGTACAATTATTAGATGAATGAAATACAGTACCTTTTATTGCTAGATATCGTAAAGAACTTACTGAATGAGCAACTGATGAACAGTTGAGGGACTTTAATGATCTATATACTTATACTAGAAACCTAGAATCTAGAAAAGCTGATGTAATACGTCTGATAGATGAAAAATGATTGATGACGGATGAGCTCAGAAAACAGATTATGGAAGCTGAAACTTTGGCTAGAGTAGAAGATCTTTATAGACCATTTAAAGAAAAGAAAAATACTAAGGCAACTATAGCTAAAGCAAAATGACTAGAACCATTAGCAGATATTTTACGCAAAGCATTGGTTTCTAAAGAAGATTTTGAGGCTGAGGCAGAGAAATTTATAAAAGATACATGAGATGTAAAAACTAGTGTAAAAGATATTGTGGAAGCTATCTGATGAGCAAAAGATATTGTTGCTGAAGATGTATCTGATCATGCAGATCTCAGAGAGGAAATAAAAACTAGAGAAGAAAATTTTGCTATACTTGAAACCAAAGCAACAAAAACTTTTGAGGAAAATTGAACCTATAAAGTATATGCTAATTATTCTAAAAAAATATCTGAGATGCCGTCTTATGCTTATTTGGCTGTATCTAGAGCTGAAAAAGAAAAACAATTGAGTCTAAAATTAAATTTTTCAAATGATAAAATATGGGAAGATACAAAAAAGTTTTTTATTCCCAAAGAATTTTGAACTGTTGTGACTTATCTTGAAGAAGCATTGCAAGATTGATTATCCAGATTACTTATGCCATCACTTGAAAGAGAAATTAGATCTGATAAAAAAAAGCGAGCTGATGAAGCTGCTATCAAAGTATTTGGAGATAATTTAAAAAATCTTCTACTTACTCCACCTATCAAATGAATGAATGTTATTGGTTTTGATCCTGCATTTAGAACTTGATGTAAATTAGCTGTTGTGGATCAGACTTGAAAATTTTTGGATAAGACGGTTATATATCCTACTGAGCCACAAAACAAAGTAGAAGAAGCTCGAGATACTCTAAAAAAATTAGTTACTCAATACAAAATAGATCTTATTGTGATATGAAATGGTACTGCATCTAGAGAATCAGAAAAAATAGTAAGTGAATTTATTAAAAAAAACAAATTGGATGTTAAATATATGATTACTTCTGAATCTGGTGCTTCTGTGTATTCAGCATCTAAGCTCGCACAAGATGAATATCCAGATCTAGATGTTACAATTAGATGAGCAATTAGTATTGCACATAGAGTACAAGATCCATTAGCTGAACTTACCAAAATTGACCCCAAGGCGATATGAGTATGACAATATCAACATGATGTAGATCAGAAATATCTAAAAGAAAAATTGGATGAAAAAGTTGAAGATGTGGTAAATAGTGTAGGTGTAGATGTAAATACTGCTAGTTATACCTTACTTCAATATATTGCATGACTTAGTGAGGCTGTAGCAAAAAATGTGGTAGAATATAGAGATATTAATGGGAAATTTACAAGTAAAGCCCAGATTAAAAAAGTTAAATGATTGGGCCCAAAAGCTTATGAACAGGCAATAGGATTTATGAGAATTAAATGATGAAAAGAAATTTTGGATGAAACTGGTATACATCCAGAGATACATAAACAAGTTTATAATTTGATAGAGACTGAGTTTGGAACCAAGAAAAAAGATCTTAAATTACCTATGAAATTAGAAAATAATTTTGACTGAAAATTGAATGATCGATCTGAAAAATATAAAATATGACTAGAAACTCTCAAAGATGTAATCGCTGAGCTTCAAAGACCATGACTAGATCCTAGAGATGAACTAGAAGTTCCATGTTTTGCTAGTGAGATAGTGGATATAAAAAATTTAACAATTTGAATGGAATTAAATGGTGTAGTTAGAAATGTAACTGATTTTTGAGCTTTTGTAGATATAGGTTTACATAGTGATGGACTAGTACATAAATCACAGATGGCAAATTATTTTGTGACTAATCCAACTGATGTGGTAAAAGTTGGACAACAAGTAAAAGTAAAGGTTTTGGAGATAGATTTGGAAAGAGAAAAAGTTTCTTTAACAATGAAAGATGGTACTGAAAGTCCAAAAATTAAACAAGAAATCAAGCATGATTCTCAAAATAATAAGGCTATTCAAAAGGATGAAGAAGCAGGTGAGTCTAGTTTGAGAGGAAATATTACGTTTAGTTAGTACTTTGTCATTGCGATCCGCCTAGCCGGAGAAGCAATCTTCTTTTACCCGTCATTCCGGCGTTAAGTTTTGCGGCCGGAATCTTAAATTTTCTTTATGGAAATTTTCTCTTACCCCAAATTATTTTACTGGGGTTTCGTCCCCAGACGACGAAATACTTTTGGCATTGCCCCAAAAGAACCAAAAATTCTAGCCTTCACAAGACTCGTAGCATTTTTACAGACTAATAATCTGTGAAGGTATTTCTATTATCGGTAATTCCATATCTCTACCCCCTAAAGGGTTCCCGGTCGCCATGAGTTCATTTTTGTATCTTTACGTTGTTAGGGTGACTCACACAAGTTGTGAAGGCGTTTAAAGTGTCTGTAAATTCGTAAGTATTGCTATGAGTTTAGGATATTTTCTAAAATTTCTGGGAAAGTTTCTTCTTTGAAAAAATGTCATCTATCCTTGAATGTTATTAATTTTGCATTTGGTAGATATGATTTGATTTTTTGAGCATGTGAATAGGGAACTATATCATCATCTGTAGAATGATAGATAAAAATCTGATCGCAATATTTTTCTAAATTTGATATTATATCTGGACTATAAGCAAAATCTCATGAATATTTTTCGTCCTCATCCATATCGCTTTCGTCAAATACAGCTGATACTAGATGTAACTGTTTAATCTTTTTTGAGAATCAGTTTTCTCAAATATATTTAATCAAAAACATTCATCATAGAGAATGTCATATTAATACCAAATCTTCATCATTGAAATATTGAAAACTTTTTTCAAACCAAATTTTCCATGCTTTATAATTTGCATTATATTTATTTGGCATATCTGGTCTAAAAAATTCATAATCTGATTTGAGTTCATTAGCTAACCGATCTTTTCGTTTTTTCTTTTCTTGTTGATATGGACTATAGTCTCGTTTTTCTAAAACTTTACAAAAAGTATCGTTGTCTGGAAATACAGTTCATCAGTGGATATAGATAATTTTTTTCATGAAAATATTTTAGTATTAAAATGTTTATATTATTATATTTTTAAAATATTTTTCAAATCTCTTATGGTTTGTTTGGAATTTTGTGCTACAATAGTCTTTATTCATAGCTTGTTAGCTACTATACAATTTTTTTCTAAATCATCTACAAAAACTGCTTCGCTTCATTGGATTCAATACTTTTTGAGTGCATATTCAAATATTTTTGTTGTACCATTTACTGTGTCGTCAAATTTACTTAATCCTACTTCACAGGATAATATTTTATCATCAAAATATTTATGTAATCCAGTTTTTTTTACGTTTTTTGTTTGTGCTTTAAAATCATCTGATAAAATTATATTTTTATATCATAATTTTTTTAATTTTAAAATTAGATTTATAATGTTTTTATATGGTTTAGAATATAGTTCTACCGGTGTGTGAAAAATTTTTGAACAATCTTTTAATATTGGCTTATTAATATTTTTAGAAAATTCTTTTCGGAAATTTTTTTCTGTAATTTCTCCTCTTCTCATTTTAGCTAGAGGTTTTTCTACTGCTTTTCGTATTTCATTTTTTGGTATATTATAAATATTTGATATCTGAGTAACATGTCAGTATTTTTTTGTGTCAAGTTTCATTATTGTTCATCGAAAATCTCGGAAGATGTATTTGATATTGTTCATGTATATTGATTAAATAAATTTTTTTAACTGTTATTCTGAGTAAAATAAGGAGTCAGGGTTTTTATTATTTATCGTTATGGGGCTGTTCCTTCCTCATACCCCTTGACCAATATTTTTACCTTGATGCAAAAATATTGGATAAAAAGATCAAGTCGCACAAGTCGACGTGTTGTGCGACACATTGCTATCTATGTAATTTTTGCAGTGATGAAAACGTATGTATTGCTATGATTTTACAATCATAAAAATTTTAATAATCAATGTACCAAAAATACTGGCCGAACTATAGCTTTTAGAAATGCTAGGACTCAGATTCGAAATGTTGTTGCTTGTCAGATGAAGTAGATTGCAGCTCAGATAAATCACATAAAATAGAATCATCAGCAGGAAGATTTTTTGTGATGTTTGAAAAGATTTTTCTTCATCTCTTCTTTGCAGCAAGTTTCTTGGATTGTTTCTTTTAGGATTTCTTTTTTAATAGGTTTTTTTGCTGTTTTTTTTGCTGTTGGCATTGGATATGTATTAAGGGTTAAATGTTGTTTTACTATGTCCTCCTTTGGAAAAGGAGGGGGACCACGAAGTGGTGGAGGATTTATAAACGTTTTTTATGGGGCTTTTCCCGCCCCAAACCCCAGGACCAGTCTTTTTGGCTTGACCTCCCGCCTTGCGGGACAGGCGCCAATACTGGACAAAAAACTCAAGTTGCGCAAATCGACGCGTTGCGCAACGATCTTGCTAATATTATAATCTTTGCAGTGATAAAAACGTATGCATTACTATGAGTTTGTATGAAGTTAATTTATTTTAAACTTTTTCTTTCATTCTCGTCCAATGTTTTTCATTTTTCATCCTTCCGATCTTTCCGTCAATTTGATCTCCTAGATAATATTAATCCGGCTGCAGCACTTGGGCTGTTAAATAAGTAATCTTGTATAAAAACAAAAGATTTTTCAGAATCCTTTTTTATAATATTTTTTGTTAACAATTTATTTTGAATGTTTTGTATTCGACTTCAAGCTGTATTAGATAGCTCTATTCTAGCTTTTGATCATTCTAAAACTAATAGTCATTCAGATGAATAATATCACGTTGCATTTGCTTCAGGTCATTTACAAAAATATAAATCTTGTTTTTTGTTTAAATTTTTAATATTAAATTCTTTTAATATTGGGTATCAAACTGCAGAAATTAGTAAATCTATATTATCTAAAAATTCTTCCATTGCAGAAATTTGATATTCTGGTAAGCTATTTTGTGTTGGTTCTGTTGAATTTTGCAAAATATATCTGTTTATTTTTTTTGCTTTCTCTATAGCTTTTGATTCTAGAAATTTTACATCTCATTTTGCCAAATCGTTTCATTTTGATACAAAAATTATAGCAATATCTCGAAAGTCTTTGTTAGAATCGTGATTTACTAATCTATTAAAAATATTTTCAGCTTCTCAAATATATGCTAAATTATTTCAATCTTCATCTAATCAAAATAAAAAATATATTGCTGGTTGTTTCATTTCTTCTCTTGTTTTAGATTCTTTCAATTTTGCTCTAGGTACAATTAATCATTTTCATATTCGTCAAGAAAGTTCAATAGTCTTTATTCATGTAGGATCTCAATCAACAAGATATGTTGTGATATACTTTGGTCTCATTTATTTATTATAAAGTAAAATTAAAACTCACAAGTCTTTGGGCTTCTTGGGAAGGGGATTACGTCACGGATATTTTCCATTCAAGTAATATACATCATCAATCTTTCGAATCATATTCCAAATCATGCATGTGGAGTAGTTCCATATTTTCTAAGTTCTAGATATCGTCGATAATCTTTTAATTCCATTCACATATCTGTGATTTTTTTCTCAAGTACGTCTAATCTTTCTTCTCTCTGTGATCATCCAAGAATCTCTCCAACTCCAGGTACCAATAGATCTGTAGCAGCTACGGTTTTTCCATCGTCGTTTAATCTCATGTAGAAGGCTTTGATTTCTTTGGGATAGTCAGTCAAGAATACTGGGCCGTTATATATCTTTTCACAGATATATCTCTCATGTTCTGTTTGGAGGTCTGTTCATCGATCTACAGGATATTCAAATTTTTGTCAGGATTTTTTTAGAAGTTCTATAGCTTGGGTATAAGTTACTCTAGCAAAATCTGAATTAACTAATTTTTCTAATCTAATCTTCACCTCTGGGTTGATAAACTGTGCGAAGAAATCCATTTCAACGTCTGCATTATCCAAGATATATTTGAAAACATATTTGAGCAGATCTTCTCAGAGCTTCATGTCATCTTGTAGATTGGAGAATGCAATTTCTGGTTCTATCATCCAAAATTCTGAAAGGTGTTTAGTTGTATTAGAATTCTCAGCTCTAAATGTAGGTCAGAATGTATAAACTTTTCCAAATGATTGAGCAAATGTTTCAGCATTGAGTTGTCAACTAACAGTGAGAGACGCCTCTTTTCAGAAAAAATCTTTTGAATAATCTACTTCTCAATTTTCAGTTTTTGGCATATTGAGGAAATCTAATGTCGAAATTTTAAACATTTCACCTGCTCATTCACAATCACTTCAAGTAACTATTGGAGAATGAACGTAAATAAATCAGTTTTCATTGAAAAATTTATGGATAGCAAATGCTAATAAACTTCTCACTCTAAATACTGCTGAGAAAGTATTTGATCTAGGTCTAAGATGTGCTATTTCTCTAAGATATTCGAAGCTATGTCTTTTTTTCTGTAATGGAAAATCTGATGGAGATTCTCACACTATTTTAACTTCTGTAGCTTTTAATTCAAAAGCTTGTTTAGCTCATTGAGATGGTGCTAAAATTCATGATACTGTGATAGCACTTCATACGCCGAGTTTGCATATGTCGTCAAAATTATTTAGATTATTTTCGAAAACTATTTGGATATTTTTGAAATAAGATCAGTCATTTAATTCGATAAATCAGAATGTTTTGCTATCTCTGATTGTTCTCACCCGTCAATTTATATTCAGATTATTATTCATGAGTTTGTTATAATCTCTATAAATTTCGGCGATCGTTGTCGTTTTCATGTTGTGATTTTGAATAAAATAAAACATGTCTAGTATTATAGACTACTAATAATTATGGATGTGAATAAAAGATGCAAGGTAAAATTCCCTATAATAACTTGCTATATCCAGTGAAACGAAATATTTCTTGATATAAAAACGAAATTTTTCTCTTTACAGAAGGTCGAATGTTTTTTACCATTAATTATTTGAAATCTTATATAGAGTCGGTGGTTTTTTTAACTGCGGATTTTTTTAATTTGACTTTTTATAGGAAATATATACAAAGTATACTATTGTAAAACAAAAATAAATTTTGATATGACAGAAAGAAATGGATTAGCGAAAAGCTATCAAGTTGCGGGATCTATTAACGGTTCTAGAGATCATGAAAGTGTGGTTGACTCTTGTGTGGGTAAGCCGGGTCAGTTTGAGAGATTGATAATTAATACTAGCTGTAGAAAAATTCTTAGCTATGCAAAGAAAAGACTTCCTCGTATTGTAAAAGATCCTGAACAACAAAATGATTTGTTAAATAAAATTAATAATAAACTTAGTTAAACAATAGCGGCGTATAAGCCGCTATTTTCATTTTGTATAAAATATATTAAATAAAATATTTAATTGACTTTTTTAATATAATATGTAGTATTTGATAAAAATCAAAACAAAATAAACAAAAAAAGGAGAAAAAAATATGAAAATTATTTCGAGGATCCTTGGAACAGGATCTTATATTCCTGACAATGAAATTCCTAATTCAGCTTTTCTTGATAACAAGTTTTATGATTCTGATGGGAATTTGTTTCCTCAAAAAAATGAGGAAATTATACAAAAATTTCTTGATATTACGGGAATTAAATCTCGTAGGTATACAAGTGCAAATTATGTAGCATCTCATCTTGGCTTTTTTGCTGCACAAAAAGCTTTGAAATCGTCTGATATCGATCCTGAAAGTTTAGATTATATTATTGTTGCTCACAACTTTGGTGATGTAAAATATGATAATCGTAAATCAGATTTCGTTCCTAGTTTAGCTGCTCGTATAAAAGCTAATCTTGGAATAAAAAATCCAAAATGTATTGCGTATGATTTGCCGTTTGGATGTCCAGGATGGTTACAAGGAATTATCTTTGCTGATTATCTTATTCGTTCGGGAGATGCTAAACGTATCCTTGTAATAGGTACCGAAACATTATCACGTGTCTGTGATCCGCATGATCGTGATAGTATGATTTATTCTGATGGATCTGGAGCGACTATTCTTGAAGCATTGGAAACAGATAAATCAATTGGTATTTTGTCTCATGCTATGAGATCTGATACTATAAATCATTCAAAACTTTTATGGATGGGATCATCTTATGACCCAAATTATTTTGGAGATGAATTATTTCTTAAAATGAATGGTAATGCTTTATATAAGTATGCACTTCGTTATGTACCAGTTGTTGTGAAAGAAGCATTAGATAAGTCTGAATTACAGTTGTCTGACGTTTCTAAATTGTTAATTCATCAAGCAAACGAAAAGATGGATAATGCTATCTTGGAAGGAGTCTGTAAGTTATATGGAGTGAAGGAAATTCCATGGCACATTATGCCTATGACCATCCATGAGTTTGGAAATTCATCTGTAGCTACTGTCCCAACTTTGCTTGATCTTATTTTCAAAGGAGAACTTAATGGTCATGTTTTTGAAAGCGGAAATATTCTTGTTTTTGCTTCTGTAGGAGCAGGAATGAATATTAATTCTGTTGTATATCGTGTACCGTAAAATTTGAAAAAATCAAAAATTCCACGGTTTTTTACCGAGGAATTTTTTTAATTATTTTTTATGAGCTATTATTTAAATACTAATTAAACTGTCATTTCGGTGTTATTCATTGCAACCGGAATCTTAAATATACTAACGTTTTTTATGGGGCTTTTCCTGCCCCAAACCCCTTGACCTATCCCGCCTTGCGGGACTTCAATACTTTTCGCTTTTTGGCATTGCCCCAAAAAGTATGGAAAAAACTCTAGAAAAATCAGCCTGCGTATGATTTTTTAATCTTGCTATTAAGCGGTCTTTTCAGCTTTACACTTTTTTCGCCTAATATATGCGTAAATATTGCTATGAGTAAAAAAACACGTCTTTATGACGTGTTTTTCTATTTATTATAATAAGATTGCTTCTCCTCACACCATTTTATGGTGTAGGATCGCAATGACTATTTAGCGTCTGCATCGATTACTTCTCATTCAGCTGCTGTTTCTTCTTTATTTTCTCATTCTTTATTTTCAATTTCTTGGTCAGGATTTGGAGCTTCAGAAGATGGTGTTGCTTGATATTTTTGGAATAGAGTTTGAAATTCTTTATTTACTCTATCTATTTCTGCATCTATTTCTTCTTTAGTTACATCAGCTTTGTCTTTTACTGCTTTTCAATCTGCTATTAATTTATTTATAACTTCTTTTTCTTCTTCTGGGATTTTATCTTTTTGTTCAGACATCATATTTTCTATCTGATAAAGCAATCCTTCTAATGTATTTTTGGATTCTACAATTTCTCTTCTTTTGCGATCTTCTTCTGCAAATTTTTCTCATTCAGCTTTTGCTTTTGTGATTTCTTCATCAGATAAGTTTGTCGCTCATTGAATAGTAACATCTTGTTTTTTACCAGTAGATTTTTCTTGTGCTGTAACTTTCAATATTCCATTTGCATCGATATCAAATGTTACTTCTATCTGTGGTTGTCATCTTCTCATCATTGGTATTCATTCTAAATTGAACATACCCAACTGTTTATTATCTCTTGCAAATTGTCTTTCTCATTGATTTACATTGATAGTAACTGCAGATTGATTGTCTGCAGCTGTTGTATAGATATTTGACTTTTTAGCTGGTATAGTAGTATTTCTAGGTATCATAACATGAGCTAATCATCATTCTACTTCTACTGCTAAAGAAAGAGGTGTAACATCTAATAATAAAATATCTTTTACATCTCATTGTATGATTCATCCTTGTATAGCTGCTCATTGAGATACAGATTCATCAGGATTTACAGTAGCTTTTGGTTCTCTATCGAAAATTTCTTTAATCAATTTTGGAACAAAAGTCATTCTAGTAGATCAACCAACTAATATAATTTCATTTATATCACTTACGTTTAATTTGGAATCTTGAAGTGCTTGTTTTACTGGAGTTTTACATCTTTCTATTAGATCTTTTGTTATATTCTCCATTTGAGATCTAGTAAGACTATCTTCAAGATTTCTAGGTAATCAATCTTCTCATGTAGTAATAAATGGGATAGATATCTCTGTTCTTTCTACACCAGAAAGTTGTTTTTTTGCTTTTTCAGCCTCATCTTTGATTCTTTGCATAGCCATTGCATTTGATTTTAGATCTATTCATTCCTTCTTTTTGAAGTTATCTACTATATAGTCTATAATTCTTTGATCAAAATCTGTTCATCATAGATGAGTATCTCCACTTGTAGAAAGTACTTGAAATGTTCATTCACTTCAGATTTCTAATATTGTAATATCAAATGTACCTCATCATAGATCAAATACAGCTATTTTTTCATCTTTATTTTTTCCTTCACCGTATGCTAATGATGCAGCAGTAGGTTCGTTGATAATTCTTTCAACTTTTAGTCATGCAATTTCTCATGAGGCTTTGGTTGCATTTCTTTGAGAGTCATTAAAATATGCAGGTACTGTAATTACAGCCTGAGTAATATGTTCTCCCAAAAATTTTTCAGCATCTTCTTTTAATTTTTTTAATATAAAAGCTGAAATTTGTTCTGGTTTATATTCTTTTTTGTCTATAACTATCAATATTCATCAATCTGATCATTCTTTTACGTCATAAGGTATGTTTTTGAGATCATCTTTGATTTCAGAATATTTTTTTCAAATAAATCTTTTTACTTCATAAACAACATTTTTTGGTTCCAAAACCGCTTTTCTTTTTGCCATTTCACCAACCAAAAGTTCATCTCATTTGATATAAACTATAGATGGAGTAGTTCTGTTTCATTCTGCATTTGCGATTACTTCGGATTTGTCTCACATCATATATGAAACGCAGGAGTTGGTTGTTCAAAGGTCAATTCAAATAATCTTTGCCATTCTAATAACGTAAAAATGTAAAATTGTATAAATATAAAAGCTTTAGCTTAAAAATTTATGTAGCACGTATAGTATAATCATGCTACGAAAAAAATCAAGAGAAAATTTACTGTTGTTAAATAATGATATAAACTATTGATAAACTATTGATAAAAAATAGATTAAAGCTGATTTATATTTTTTTGAAAACTGTGTATATAAAAATTATTTTACTGATATTTTTGTTTATATTTTTGGTTTTTGCTCTTTGGTACAATGTATATTTTTTTGTATCTTGTTTTTTACCATCCAAGAGAGCACCCACAGTTTCGAGTTTCAATAGAGATTTGAAACTTATGAAGAATTTGAAATTAGTAAAATGAAAAAAAATTTTGGATTTGGGATGTTCAAACTGAAAAGCTTTGAGATTTTTTGAATCAGAATTTAATTTGAAATGAGAATGATATGATATAAATTTTTTTTCTGTGATGTGGTGAAAATTATTAAACAAAATCAAATGATCAGAAATTAAATTACATTGGAAAAATTTTTTTAAAGCTGATCTAAAAAAATATGATTATATCTATGTATATTTGTTACCTGTTCAGATGGAGTATATAGAAGATTGGCTTTTTGAAAATATGTGAAAGAATATTATAATAGTTTCAAATACTTTTGAATTTAAAAAAAATCAGCCTTTTGAAGTTATCAAGAACGATAAATGAAAGTGAAGAATTTTTTTGTATAAGGTTTAAAATATGAATTTAATTATATTATAATAAAATTTGTTGGATCCGGAAATAATATTTTATTTTTTTTAAGATTTTTTTTTGTTGAATATCATATTGGAATACCTTTTTGTTTTTGTTTTAGTAATTGAAAGTGTAAATGAATAGACCATCATCAATTTTCTTTGAAATTTCATAATTTTCCTATAATTTCTCATTTTTTTACTTTTCATAATTTTCTTTTATGTTTTGCAAGATGTCAGTAGAATGAGTATATATTTTTTCAATTAATTATATGTTTTATAATAGCATAATATCAGAAACCATGATCTTCTTTTTCTTGATCTAATATTATAAGTTCACCATCAGCAACAGCATAAACATTTGTTTGTTTTTTTGTAAAAAAATCTATTCATAAATGTATTGTTCTTCATTCTTTTTCTAGATGAGAATTTTTTAACATTTCTATACGATTTTCTCAATATCTTCATATTAAACATGTTTTTTTAGATTTTTTGAGAAAATTTATATTAAATATTTGTCTATTTTCTGGTTTTTTAGGATCAATTCATTTTTTTTTACAATCATCAAAAAAAATTTTAATTTTTTTGTAATTAGGATAATATTTAGGAATTTCATTAAAATCTAAATATATGATTTCTGAATTTTTAACTTCTTTTATTGGAGATATCATGATATTAATTATTATATAATTATTTTTTAATCAAAATCTATATTCAATTTTCTGTGTTCTTTCTTTTTTCAATGATGTTTTTTATGTTTCAATCTTTTTTCATTTTCGTGTTGTGGTATTTGTGTTTCTATTCTAGGAATGTCTTCTTGTAGAGCATCTTTTATAAAATCAATAAATTTTTTTATAACTATTTCTTTGTTTCTTCATTGTGTTCTTTCTTCTTGGCATTCAAGTTCTAATAAAGAATCTTTGTTGTGTAGTTGTTTTTTGTGTGCATACCCTATAATCTTATCTTTTTGATAAGTATCTAAATATTTGGAATTGATTATATCAAAAAATAGTTGAACTTTGGTTTCTCTTTTGTTTACATTTTGTCAGCCATGACCTCAAGATCTAGCTGTTTTAAAGGATAGTTCTAATGAGATTATTTTATCTATACAATATTGTAAATCTATATTCATTTTTTCTTTCATTTGGATTATCTCTTGATCAGAAAAATTATGATGGTCTGAGTGAAGAATATTTAGAAGTTGTTCTTTTGTAGTTATCAATTCTTTTCGTTCATGTCAGTCTGAAAGTAGAATTCATTCAGAGTTATAATTGATTATTAATTTTTTATCAAAATTATTGTCGAACATTTTTAAAACTGAGAGTTTAAAATAAGTTTATTTTTTATTAGCTACTTCTTTTAGCTTTTCTATATATGAAATATCCTAATAATGTGAAAATCAAAACCGCTATAATATTTTCTTTTGGTCATACTTTTGGAACGCTAGTAACTCATGGAGTTGAAGGAGCTGGAGTAGGAGTAATTCATGTAACTGTAAATGTATATACATGTTCTCTTCATCCATTGTCTGGTGTAAATTTAACTATATGCTCTCAATCTCTAGTAGATGTAAATGAATATTCTTCATCGTCCATATTTACTGTATCCAATAAATTGTATTCTTCATCATCATTATCTCGTAAAAAAATATCTATATCATCACTTCAATCTATAGCTAGCCATCTAAGAGTAATTGTATTTCAATTTTTTGTATGAGATATACTTGCTAGAGACATATCTGCTCATCATGCATTATGCTCATCATCAAAACTTATTCAATTTCAATTTACACAGTCATCTCATTCTCAATAAATTTTTGACTCCAATTTGAAACATATTTCGTTGGATATTTCTCACAATACTCAATCAGTATTTTCTGGTATAACAAGGGCGTAGTATATTTCATTTGATGGTACTTGATCATCATCTGCTATCAAATCCATTGTAAATTTTGATCATGCTGTATCGTCTATTGTTATCGCTTTTTCTTTTGAATTATTTAATAAATCTGAATCATTTGTCATGTCTTCTAGAGAACTATTATTGTACATGATGATATATTTATCTATCTTATTATCGCTTTCATCAAAAATAAAAGGTGATTCGAAAGTGATTTTGTCAGCTGTAATATTACTAACTTCTACTACATCATCTATGGTATATCCAAATTCTATTGAAGTTCATAGATTATTTATAAAATCAACTAATTCATCGGAGCTTCATTTTGTTAATCAAAATAATAATAGTGTGGTCAATATACCAATTAGTAAGTATCTTTTTTTCATTTATGGTGTTTTGAATAAATAAATTCATAAATTAATTTTAAACTAAAGTCTGATTTTTTCAAGTTTTTTGTAGCTTTTATATTAAGATACTTTGCTTTAATGCTTAAAATAAAAAAATGTATTTACAAAAGTTATGTAATATGTAATATATTCAATATAAATAAAAAAATAAACGATTTAAATTTAATAATATGAAACAGTATTTAGATTTGTTGGATCACATTTTAACGAATGGAGATTCAAAAGGTGATCGTACGGGAACTGGCACAATAAGTGTGTTTGGTTATCAGATGCGATTTGATTTATCTAAAGGATTTCCTTTGGTTACGACTAAAAAACTTCACCTTCGTTCAATTATTTATGAATTATTGTGGTTTCTGAGAGGAGAAACAAATATTAAATGGTTGAATGAAAATAAAGTGACTATTTGGAATGAATGGGCAGACCAAAATGGTAATTTGGGCCCTGTATATGGTGCTCAATGGAGATCTTGGCAGGATTATGAGGGTGGTCACATTGATCAGATTTCAGATATTATAAATTCGATCAAAAACAATCCTGATTCTAGGAGGCATATTGTAAATGCATGGAATGTTGCTCAAATTCCTTATATGGCTTTACCTCCATGTCATCTCTTATTTCAGTTTTATGTGGTCAATGGTAAATTGAGTTGTTTGCTTTACCAAAGAAGTTGTGATACATTCTTGGGCGTTCCATTTAATATTGCGTCATATGCTTTATTAACTATGATGGTTGCTCAAGTTTGTGGATTAGAACTTGGTGAGTTTATTTGGACTGGTGGAGATGTTCATTTGTATATTAATCACTTGGAACAAGCTAGATTACAATTAACTCGTGAACCAAGACCATTACCTGTGATGACAATCAATCCTGATGTGAAAGATATTTTCGGATTTAAATTTGAAGATTTTCATTTGGGTGGCTATGATCCACATCCACACATCAAGGCCGATATTTCGGTGTAAATAAGAAATTTATTATTCAATAATCCTTTGCTTTTTTGGTAGGGGATTTTTTTAATTTAATACTTTACTGTTATTTGTTATTGTTTTTTATGGGACTTTTCCAGTCCCAAATCCCAGGACCAATATTTTTGCCTTGATGCAAAAATACTGGACAAAAAAATCAAGAAAAATCAATCGACGCGTGATTTTTCAAATTACTATTTATATAATATTTGCAGTAATGAAAACGTTAGTATTGCTATGAAAATAGTATTTATTTTTATTCTTGATTTACAAACATTGTTTTGGATCTGTATTGCATGGCTTCTGCGAGATGTTGGATTGTAAGATTTTCATCTCATTGCATATCTGCTATAGTTCTAGCTAATTTTATCGTTCTATGTATTACTCTAGGAGAAAGTGTAAGTTTGCTGGCTGCTTGAGATAAAAAATCTTTGGATCAACTATCGAGATTTATAAATTCTTCTATATGTTTGGAAGACATTTGAGCATTGGTATAAATTCAAATTTTTTCAAATCTTTTTTGTTGAATAGTCCGTGCTTTGATTACTTTTTCTCTGATGCTCTCAGAACTTTCTGATGATATTTTGTTTAATATTTTATCTATATTTTCACGTGGTATTTCCATTATCATATCTATTCTATCCAGTAGTGGTCAGGATATTTTACTTTGATATTTTTTGATATCATTGATATTACAGATACAATTTTTTTGAGGATCTTTGTAATAACCACATTTGCATGGATTCATAGATCCTACAAACATAAAATTTGCTGGATATTGTATAGTTCCTGAAACTCTAGAAATATTGATAGTTTTGTCTTCTATAGGTTGACGTAAAACTTCTAGAACTTCTCTGGGAAATTCTGTGAGTTCATCAAAAAATAAAACTCATTTGTGAGATAAACTTACTTCTCATGGTGTGAGATTTGATCATCATCAAGTTATTGAA
This sequence comes from Candidatus Altimarinota bacterium, assembly GCA_021734475.1. Taxonomy (GTDB): domain Bacteria; phylum Patescibacteriota; class Gracilibacteria; order Absconditabacterales; family Absconditicoccaceae; genus UBA6263. Next base: position 116,253 of record JAIPIU010000003.1, on the reverse strand, counting down.
ATTTTGGAAGCAGTGTGATGAACTTGTCTAAATGGTCTATTTACAATCAAAGGAGAGTCTTTATTTAATTTTCAAACTACAGAATAAATTTGACTTATTTCTAATATTTCTTCAAATCATAAGGGGGGTAAAATGCTTTGTAAAGCTTTGGATAACATGGTTTTACCTGATCATGGAGATCATATCATAATTAGATTGTGTAATCATGCGGCAGCTATTGATAGAGCTCTTTTGGCTAGTATTTGTCATTTGATATGTTGAAAATCTATATCAAAACTATTATTTCATCAATAAAGATTTTCTATGTTTTGTGGACTAGTAATTTTGTTTATATCTTTTCAATTAATAAAAAATTCCAATATTTCATGGAAGTTTTTGATAGAATAGATTGTAATGTTTGGTATATATTCCAATTCATAAATATTTTCTTGTGGGATGAAAAATTGTTTATATCATTTTTTAATAGCTGATATGACAGATGGTAATAATCAATTTACTCTTTTAACTCATCAGTCTAATCATAGTTCTCAGAAAAAGAGTGAATTTTTTATAATTTCGTTATTTTTGATATTTCATTCATAAATTAGTAATAATATGGCTACAGCCATAGGTAAATCAAAACTTGTTCAGATTTTTTTTATATCGCTTGGAGCTAAATTTAAAATAATTTTTCTTCTGGGTAATTCTAAAGCTATGCTACGAAAAGTTGCTCTGATTCTTTCTTTGGATTCTTTTATAGCTGCATCTGGTAATCATATAATTTCTATACCAGGTAAAGATCTATTGGAGTCTGCTTCTACTGTAATTTCAAATCATTGTAATCCCAAATTCGTGAATGTCTTGATTTTCTGAATCATTATACATACTTAAAGTATAAACTATTTTGCTATATAAATATTTTTGATAACTTTGCAATAGTTTCTGTCAAAAATATATTTGACAAGATTGGTATTTATTTGAAAATAGATAGAATATATGTAAACTCCGGTCTGTATTTAATTTTTTTAATATTTTTTATGGATTTAACTAAATTTAAAGAAACTTTTGATGAATTGTTGGAAGTTTATGTTAAAGATAAAATAGAAGATGCTCAAAACTTATTGGATGATAAAAGGTTAAATAAAATGATTGAATATGTGCATACGTTTATGTTTTCTGGTGGAAAAAGAATAAGACCATATGTTTTGTACTTAACTTATAAATGATTGGGATGAGAAAAAGATGATGCAATTTTTCGTTTTGGTATCGTTTTTGAATTATTACATAGTATGGCATTGATACATGATGATATAATAGATAAATCTCAAAGGAGGCATAATGTATCTACTATACACTATTTTATATATAAATTACTTAGAAAAAAGAATTTACATATAGCTCAATCTCAAGCTCTTTTGATATGAGATTTACTTTTATCTTGGGTTTATGAATTATGGTATCAAAACCATGATTTTGATGATAAACTTTTATATAATGCTAGAAAAAATGTTCATCGTATGATAGAAGAAGTAATTTTGGGTCAGATGATAGATGTTGATATGATGTTACTAGAGCCAACTACTGGTAAAATGATAGAGAAGAAAAATCAATATAAAACAGCTTCCTATACTTTTACTAGACCTATGTTAACAGGAGCTATTTTGGCGGGAGTAGATAAAAGTATTTTGGAAAATATAAGAGCTTTGTGAGATTATCTATGAATGGCATTTCAGGTTAGAGATGATTTGAAAGATATTTTGGCTACAGAAATTGATAAACGTATATTTTCTGATATTCAAGAGTGACAACAAACTTTTTTTACTCAATATGTTTTTGAAAATTGATCAGATAAAGATATTAGACTACTTAAAAGATCTTTGGGTAAAAACCTTTCTTGATATAGAATCAAGAAATTACAAAATATGTTTCAAAAAACTGGAGCTATAGATTTTGGTAAAGATTTGATAAAAAAATATGCTGATGAGTCTCAGCATATTCTTTCGAAAATTCAATTTTCGGATCAAAATTATAAAATGTTTTTTGAAAGTTTGATAAATAAATTATCTAGTTTAGCTATTTAGTTAATATTCATTTTTTTGAATTGTTCTATAATTTTTTTATGTTTTGAAAATCAGCGTCGATAATGTAATTTGAGTATGAATGTTATAATAAATAGTGTTCGTCATATAATTCCAAAAACAGAAATATAGTTTTTATGTTTTTCCTCTTGTATTGGGAGTATTGTTGTTTTTATATTTTCTTCATTATCTTTTAATTCCATAGTTTCTGTAGGTATAGGACATGCAAGTTTTTTTAATATAGATTTGGATAAATTTCTTTTTGCTCATGGCTCTTGTATATATATATTTCATATTAGTCAGCACTCATTTTGTGTTCAACGATAATTTTGAAATCATTGAGATATTTCTCTAAATCTAAATGGATCTATATAATCTTCCAAAACTAATCAAGAAGCTGTTTTAACCTCAAAAGAAGCTGATTCTGTGTTGGATCATCCATATTTTTGTTTGTCTGATATACTTATTTCTATAGGAATTTTTTTGTTTGTTTGTAATCGTTTGCGAGGATATACTACCAAATTTTCTCCACTTCGATATACTTCATCATCATTGTATTTATAATCTTGATCGTCTATAGTGAGGTTTAGAGTTTTTTTATCTATTCATTTTCAATCGTCTTTGATTTCAAATATAAAACTTGAATCTAAGGCTATTCATGCTGATTTGTTTATCGGTTTTATCAGATTTATACTTGGATGAACTATGTCTGGATCACATTCTGGTGCTTTCTCAAAAGGTATAGAAAAAACTTTTTCTAATGGAATAACTTTTCAGTATTTTGTAGTTATATATGATCATTGCGTAAATTTAAAATTAGCTCATGTTATGTCTTCTTGACTTTGATAATATACATAAAATAGAGTAGTGTTTTTATCTTTTATTTCTTCATTTGATATTTTGTTGAATAATATTTTTCAATATTCCACACTATAATTTATTCATGTAGATTGATCTACTGGAACAACACGTAATATTTTTACTTTTTTTAGATCATATTCCAAAACCAAACTAATTGTATTTATGTTTTCTCAATCTGTTTTGATACTAATGTTTGCTGCGTGTGTACATCCAGCGTGAAGTTTATCTACGGGAGGAAATCTAGAATCTGGATATGTAGAATTGAAAAAAATATTTGCTCAATAAATTGGTAGAGAAGTGAACATCGCTAATAGAAATCAGAATTTTAATATTGATTTGTTTTTTATCATTTTGTTTGTTGTATCTAAAGAATACTCTATTTTAATCTAAAGTTTGATTATATCAAAAAGAATTTGATGCTAAACATAAAAACATTTGACAATAAGCTCTTTTTTGTTCAAATACTTGATTTTTTGTTTATTTGTTTAATAGTTTTATTATTCAGAATTGATTTTTTCAAAAAAACTCTTAAAATTGATAATAGTTTATTATATTAAATTAAAAAAATGACTGATAAAAATAGTATAGAAAAGATTGAATCAGATAGAAAGCAAAATATTCAAAAAACTATGGATCATCCTATAAATCAAGCCATAAAAGATGATGAAATCAAAAAAACTATATCTAGCTCAAGAAAAGAAAAAAATTTACCTGAAAATCAAATTTCTTTGAGTTTAGATAAATACGAAAATAGAATTATTAAAAAGAGAAAATTTTATATAAATTAGTCTAATATTATCGAAAAACTTTGTATGTTCATATAGTTAAGATTGTAATAATTCGTCATATTGTATTCGAAAAGATCATTAATCTTTTCGTTTTTTTGTAATGTTTTTGGAATTTTGATCGTTGTTTGTTTTCAATCAGGTTTTGATTTATATTATTTTCAATTTCTTTAATTTTTATTTTGATGTTTTTTGCTTCTTTAAAATAATCTTTACTCTGAGAATCAAAAATCGTTTTGACTAATTGTATGTTGATATTATTATTTTTTTTATTTTGGTACTGAAATGTTGCTAGTTGTTTTATTATATAATCACATTCATAAAAAAAATTCTGTTTTGATTTTTTGTAATATTTTTGAGTTAAAGTATGAATAAATCATAGCAATATTAGTAGAGAAATATATATAGCTATTCACCAAATTAGATACTCAGAATGGAGTATTGAAAATCATATTTTGTTTGAAATGTTTGTAATAAATGTATCATAAAGTGTTTGAGCTGCGAAATGTTGTTTTATCATTTTATATTATATAAATATCTTTAAAAGTTTTTATGATTTTTCAATTTTTTTCTAAAACAGGTATAAAACTTCTTCGAAATATTGGTATTTTTTGATTTACACAATATTGATTTCGTGTTTTGTTTCTAAATTTGTCTCATTTTTTTGGGAATCTAAGTGTTTGTCATATATCTTTGTTTTCTTGTATGTCTAATTCTATTTTTCATAATTTATGTTTTCATAAATTAGTTATAGTTATCTTTTTATCAATAGTTTTTGTTCGGAAATTTTTTGGTGCTTGGATTATATAAATTTGGCTATGTGATACAAAAAAATATGTTCAATTGAAATATTTAAATCATTGGTCCTTGTTTTTCAAAAAACTAGTTACTTCGTTTATGTTTTTTTGATTAATATTTTGATATATTCATAAACTTTGTAAAATCTGAACTAAAGTTTCATTTGTTAATAATGATTTGAATGTATTTAGTTTATATCAAAATTTACAATTTCGATATGGTGATTTGATTATATCTTCAAATTGATTTTGTAAAATTATTTCTTGATCAAGATTTTCATAAATTTTTTGAAAACTTTGTATAAAAGAATTGGATGTTTTGGTCTGTTTATTTGATAATATATATAATTGTGGAAAAATATTTAATCTTAAAAAATTTCTTAAACTTGTTTTTGGATCTGAATTGCTTTCATCTCGTATATATGGTATTTTGTTTTTTTTACAAATATCTGTGATTTCTTCTTTTGATAAATTTATTAGTGGTCTAAGTACTGATTTTTTCAGAATATGATGTTTTTCATGAAATTGCATACTTTTGAATCATTGTAAACTACATCAACGTAAAATATTCATAAAAGATGATTCTATACGGTCGGTTAAATTATGTCCAAATAATATAAAATCAATTTGTTTTTTATCTGATTCTTTTTTGATTTCTTCGTATCTCCATTTTCTAAGATTATTTTCTGTTGGTTTTGTATCATTTTTTCTTTTTTTAATACTTAGATTATATCATTTGAAAAAATCTTCTATAAATTTTTGATCTTTTATATTATTTTTTCTTGTACTGTGGTTTAAATGTAAGAAATAAATATTTTGATCTGATAATTTATTTTTTTTAAAAAAAGATAATAATAATACTGACAAAAAAATACTATCTGCTCATCAGGAAACACATATCATGATTTTTGAATCAGATTTTATATGTTTTTGGAGTAGAGTAAATATGATATCATGATTTTCTAAACTTAGATTTATAGGTTTTATTCCAAAAAAATCTTTTAATGTTTTTTTTATCATTTATAATTTGCAAATTTTTTTAAAACCAATAATATGTCTTGTATTTATATTATTAATGAAAAATTTATCAAATGAAAGATAAATCATTTGAAATTAAAGTTGCAGATTTATTGAATCAAACTGGTAAAAAAGATGAGATTCATTTTGAAAATAAATTCACTGATCAATTGCCAAATCTTGATGCTGAGTGAATATCTGGAGATATATTTTTACAATCTTTGAGTAAAGATTCATTATTACTTAGTTTGGTGGATGTAAAATGCTGTATAGAAGATACATGTGATATATGTCAGGATTATTATAATAGGAATGTAGAAAATGATTTTTATGAAGCTAAATTTATATTACCTGAATATGATAATGATGAAGAATCTGAAACAGAAGAGATATTTCCTATTGATCCCAAAAGTGAAAATATAAATATTGAAGATATGCTTGTTCAAGCAATTATTTTAAAAGAACCACTTGTAAAACGTTGTAAAAAATGTTTAAAAAAATCTATAGATATAGAAAATTCAAATGACGATGATTTGTGATATTTTGAATGAAAAACTAATATTAATTTTAATTAGATATATTAGCTATGAATAAAAATCGTTATAAAAACGAAATATATTTGATTTGTAAAAGCTGACCACAAAATGCTGATCAGATTTTTAAGAAACTAAAAAAAAACTATCCATATATATGAATATGAACTGTCTATAGAAACTTAACTGAATTGTGGGAAGAATGAAAATTAGAAAAAATATCCTGAATAACTAGTAAAACTATCTATGATGTGAAAAAATCTGATAATTTACACTGACATTTGGTATGTGAGAGAAGTGGTAGAATAATAAATGTAGATGTATCAAAAATAAAAAACCTAGACCTTGGTTTACCGGAATGATTTAATTTGGAAAAGGTAGAGGTAGTGTTTTATGGTAATTTCGATGAGTCAGATTGAAACTGTAAATGAAGAATAGCCCTTTCTAATTAATTTAAAAGTCATCATTTTTCTATATCTTCAAGTTTGTTTTTGTTAAACTTACTTTGGGTTTTGATTTCTATTTTTTGTTTTTTAATAGTTTCTTTGAGTTCTTTTATTTTTAAATCAGTTTTGTTTACTTTGGAGTAATTGTTTTGGAATTTTTTTGTAGTATCAAAAAAATTATTTCTTATTATTTTGGCTAAAAATGGAATAAGAGATAGTTCTGATACTTTGAAAAATGCAATAACAGCAAATATTAGAATTATTATTATAGCAAAAAATAATCCTGCTGCTTTTGATCAAGATTTGGAAGAAGCATTGAAAATAGTTAATCAAAGAGCTATTCCAATTGCCATAATAAAAAGTTGAACTATAGTGATACTGATCGGTCATATTTGTAGAGTCATACCACTTAGTAGTCATTTTTTTATGTTTTTGGGGAATACAACCTTCATTATATTAAAACGTTAAAATGTTAAAACGTTGCAATGTGGAGGTATATTAGATTATAACCTTTAGAGTTTAATCTGTCAAATTAGACGTCTGTTTTGATTCTGATTTTCATCTCAGATGTGATTATAATAGTTGCTATTCAATGTAAGAGTATCCATATAGGTGTGTTTCTGATGAACATTTGAAAGTATTCATTTTGATCTAGAGCGTTTCCTAGAAATGTTATTCAAACTGGATCTAAAATGTTTATTCACATTATAGCTATCTGTAGAGTTAGTATAAAACTAATTACAGTAAGTGGTATGAAAAACAAATGTAGTGATTTTTTTATGATTTCATCATCTGGTATTTTTACTGTGATTTTGGACTTTTGATATATTACAAAAAGTAATATTCAGTATATTATCATAACTATAGTGGTTTGTCAGTTTGATAGAAAATTTGCAAATCAATCGTTGGACATTCAGAATATCTTTCATTCAGGATTTGCTATTAGATATTTGATTCATAAATTTATAGATTGAGACGTAGCCAGACAAATACTTGATAAAATATAATTTCATAAAATTATCTTGATCATTTTTTCCAATCAAATTATACTTGATAATATTACTAATGCAGCTATTACTACAACTATTATATAAGTTACTATACTATCTGTCATAATAATAAGATGATATAAAACTTTTGTTGAAAAAAAACATTTATTATATAAATTGATTATTAATTATTTCACTTGGACTTTCAACTATCTTTATCTTTTATAGATATTTATGAAAAAAAGCAATTTTAAATGATTTACATTGATTGAAATAGTTTTTGTAGTAGTAATAGTAGCTGTTTGACTGATGTCTATTATAACGGCTGTGAATTATGGTCTAAAAAATGTATGAATAGCAAAGCAAAGAGTAATATCTATAAATTTGGCTAGAGAATGAATAGAAGCTATTTATCAAATAAGAGACAGTAATCGACTTTCTTGGTCATCTCAAAAAGATGAATGTCGATTAAAATTGAATCCTTTGAGAGATTCTTTAGGTAATGATTGTAGTGATGATGCTTGGATGCAGAGTTGATATTATGCTATATATACTTTTGTGACTGGAGGACAGCAAATATTTTATTTATCATGATGAAATCGAGCGCCATTGGATCTAACAGATTGAATTCAAGATTCTGATATGAAATATGCTCTGTGTGAAAATAATTGAATTTGGAATCCTTGTACTTGAACTAGTTATGAATGACAAACTAAATATTTTAGAGAGATACATGGTCTAGGTTTGTTTCTCAAAGATTCCGATACTGTCTGATGAGATTATATTGATTGTGAAAATTGAAAAGATAGTTTTCCTTCTGATTGTTGACTTAGTAATGCTAAAGAATTTCGTTTTTGTTCAAAAGTAGCCTATATATGAGAGACTCAATGAGATATAAATATATGTGGTTTAATAACTAATTTTAAGGATTAAATTAATATTTTTTTGAACTTATAAGTGCTTGTAAATAAGAATTGGATTCATTGGTTCTAATGTTTGCAATTCTCATATCTAAATCTAAAAAAAGTTTTGAAAATCAAGATTCATCTATTTTTTTTGATTGTACAATTCTTATTTTTTCTCAAACTTTAAAGTTTATTGTTTTATTGTTTATTTTTATAGAGAAATCTTTTTCTATTATAAAAAATCATTCTATAGAAGATAACCTTTCATTGAAATTTACATAATATCTTCCATTTTTTAGATCAAAATTTAATTCTTTTATAGTTGCTGAAGCAATATTGAAAACAGCCTTACTTTGATAAATATTTATCATGTTATCAAATCGTCTTTTATTATTTATATCAGATCTTTCTATACCTATACAAAGTCTATCTCAAATTCTGAATGCTTCAAGTATGTTTGTTAAAATTCTTTCCATAGAGTTAAAATTACCTACTGTATTTCATAATAATAATCAAAGCACTGGTATGTTTTTGTATTTTGAACGAATATTGTATAATATATCAACAAGATTTGATATCTCAAAATCGATTATAGAATAATTGAATTCACAATTATTTATGTTAGAAATATTATTTTTACATAGATTGATTATGTTTTGTGATATATCAAAAGCATGATATTTAACTTTTATTCACATCTTTCATAATTTTAGAAGTGTTTCTTTGACTGTTTCTCATGTACCACAGCCAAAATCAAAAATAGCTAATTCTTTTGGACCTCACAATTCTTGTAAATAAATTTCAATTGAATTTTTTAAAAGTAATGCATCGGAAAATGATTGTCATTCAATTGTTCTTGATTTTTCTATTTTACTTCGTGCTTTAGATCATTGTTTAGTAATATATGAATATTTTACTGGAATATCTCATTTTTCTAATCACAAAATAATTGATGATAATTGTTGATCTGAAAATGTTTTATTCATTTTTTATAATATTTTTTAAATTTTTTCAAAAAGAAATTGTCATCTTCATTCCTTTATTGATTTGTTTATTAGTTTAAAATTGTGTCATTCAAAAAAATTAATTAATCAATCTGGATCATAAGTATATATATTTAAAATTTTTAATTCTTCTCATGGAAGTATAGTTATAGTTTCATTTTTGATTGTTATACTTGTCTTTTTATTGAATATAAAATTATATTGATATTTTATTGCGTTTAGGTGTTCTACTTTACTTGATCTTAATCCAAATGTTCAATTTTTTTTATCTATATGAATTTCTTCTATAGGATTATGGAATAAACTTATAGTCTCTTTATTTTCTAGATATCGGTGATATTTCTCAAAATCTTTTAGGTCATCTTTTGTGGTTGTTCAGCTTCTAAGACGTATATCCAATCGTATTTTTTCTCATGTTTTTAATAGATTATACAAAATATCAATAATATTATTTGGTTCTATATTTCAAAATGTGTTTGAAAAAAATGTGAAAATTCTTTCATCTGATTTAGTTGTTAATTGAGTTAATTCTCTTTTAAATTCGTTAGTAGAAAAATCAGCGCATATGAAATATTTTTCTATATTTTTTATATGTTCCATTTTGTGTATTGATAATTCCAACATATTTTTTGATGAATCTACTCAATAATAACTTATATTAAAATCTTTTTTCATATTTTCAAAAATAAATGTTTCTATCTCAGAATTTCAACATCATAAACTAACAATTGCTATATTTTTATCTTTGATGAAAATATATTTTTCTGCAAATTCAGAAAAGAATTTATGTATGCTAGTTTCATGATATATACTATCGATTTTTACTATATCATAATATGTACCTGCTCATTTATTCATATATAAAAATTTTTGTTCAAGAGTTCTATTCCTCAAACAGTATGAAAGCTCATCGTTTAAATCTCAATCTGATATTAGATTATATATTTTATTCATTTTTTTTTGAAATGATGTAAAATCTTATGAAAAATTATTATGAATTTTTAATTTACTTTCAAGTTCAGAAAATATATTTCATTCTTTATATTTGAAGACTGCACAAAAGTTTCATGATGTGTCTTGTTCTATTTTCAAAACTTCTATCTTTTTATCAAAGTCTTTTGTTTTTATGAGTTTTTCAAAAACTTCTTTGTCTTGTATTTCCCAAGATATGCTTCATGTGTTTTTGTAAACCATATTAAAAGTATCACTATCCATACCAAAGAATGTCTGATTTAGTAATTCTTTTTTAAAACTTTTAGCATTTGTTATATTATTTGCTAATAAGTAGTGTTCCATAGTTTCTTTACAGAACTTTATTTCAATTTTTTTGTATTTTTCGCATTTAAAGAGTTTTTTTAATGGTTCATATATAGCCTGAGTTTCGAAACTCATTCTGATCTGTTTGTCTGTATTTAGTCATTGTAGTGTATCCATATTGTTTATTCTATCTGCTAATTTGAGCAATAAACATTTAACATTTTTTATTCATCAGTGTAGTAATTTTTCTATTTTATCTTTGAAAATATTATTTTTATCTTTGTGAAAATGATCTATATTGTCTGTTACAGAATCTACTATAAATCAGATATTTTCTCCAAAATTATCATATATGTCTTTTATGTCAATTTCTTCACAATCTTCTACTGTATCATGTAGTATTCAACTAATTACTAATTCAGTATCTTCAAATTTTTCTGCTAAAATTTTTGCTGCCGATAGAGGATGTTCTATATATGGTCATCATGAATATTTTCTTTTTTGTCATTTATGTGCTTTGATTGCTAGTTTGCATGCTTTTTTGATTTTATCAAAATCTTTTGTAAGTTTGGGATACTTATTTTCAATTTCTTTTAAGAAATTTTGTACTAAATTTTCTTCTAACATATTTAAATGACATATTATATAATGTGTTTTTATGATATTTAAAAAAGCTAAAAAAACAAGCTATAAAAAGTAAAATAGTATTGAAAAATCTGATTATTTGGATAGCTTTGATATGGTTTATTTTAAGTTTCATTTGTATGGATATAAAAGAAATTGATTCGTTTTTTGATTACAAGCCTATATATGATGAAGATCCTCAATTTATAGTTGATGATATAATTTATGTTGCTTCAAAATATTTAGCTATAGAAAAATTGGAACTTATCCAAAAAGCGTATGATTTTGCAAAATCAGCTCATGCATGAGAAAAAAGATTGTCCTGAGAGCCATATTTGATACATCCATTGAAGGCTACGCAATTTTTGATGGAGATAAAACCTGATATTTCTTCTATTCAGGCTTGTATTATGCATGATATAATAGAAGATACTTCTATTTCATATGAAGAAATAAAAGAGGAGTTTGGTAATGAAGTTGCTGATTTATGTGAATGATTGGTAAAGGTATCAAAAATTAAATATAAATGAGAAGATAGACATTTGGAAACTTTGAAGAAAACATTTCTTGCTATGGCAAAGGATTTGAGAGTTATATTTATCAAATTAGCTGATCGTATACATAATATTCAGACTTTGCAATATCATCCAAACATCGAAAAAAGAATAAAAATAGCTGAGGAGACATTGAAAATATATGTACCTGTAGCCAAGAGATTATGATTGTATCACTATCAATTATATTTGGAGAATTGATCTTTTATGGTTTTGCAACCAGATGAATTTGATAGAATATTGAATTATTTGAAGAAATATTTTGGAGAGTGAGAAAAATATACAGAGAGATGAATAAAACTTATTACAAATATGTTGAAAAAAGAAGGTATTAGTGATTTTGAAGTAAAGTGAAGAATAAAGAGTCCGTATAGGGTTTATGAAAAATTAGAAAAAAAATATAATACTAGTGATTTATCTTCTGTGATGGATTTTATTGCATATAGGGTTATTACAAAAAGTGTGTGAGATTGTTATATGGTTTTGTGAATAATACATAAAAATTATACACCTTTGATAAAAAAAATTAAAGATTATATAGCTGTACCCAAATTTAATTGATATAAGAGTATTCATACTACGATTTTGTGAATGTTTCGTTTTCCTGTGGAAATTCAGATTAGAACATATGAAATGGATGACGTAGCTGAATTTGGTGTAGCAGCGCATTTTGCATATAGTGAAAAAAATGCTTCAGTGTCTGTGTCTCAACAACAATCCCAATGGATTAAAAGATTACAAAGAATAGTAGATGCATACAAAAGTTCTGATGAAAAAGAATTATTTAAAGATGAACTGAATATTGAAGTTTTGCAAAAATGAATATTTATTTATACTCCTGGATGAGATGTTATAGAACTTCCTGGTTGAGCAACTGTATTAGATTTTGCATTCAATGTTCACTCTGAAATCTGATTAAAATTCAAAAATGCTTTAGTTAATCGAGAAATAAAACCTATTAGTTATGTTCCCAATAATGGAGATATAATACATATAAATGTTTTTAAAAATAAATATTCTGCTAATAAGCATTGGTTGGAATTTTTACATACTCCCACTGCAAAAACTCAGCTTATGAGATATTTGAGATCTCAGGATAAAAAAGAACGTTTGGATAAATCTATTCATGATTTTAATAAAATATTAAAAGATTTTTGATTAGCTAATTATGATTCTGATAAAGATAAAATAGTTAAGTTTTTTGATCGTCATGAGATAGAGAGGAGATTATTGTTAGCTTTTGAAAAAAAAGATAGTTATTGAAATATTATTAAGGTTGTTTATCCTGAAGTATTTGCATCTAGAGAAAGATCCAGAACACAGAAAAATAAAATAGAAAAACATGAAACAAAAAAACCTGATTATATACCTGTAGTGGTAGATAATAATAAATTTATAAATTGTACTATTTGTGCTGAATGTAAGCCAAATATATGAGATAAAATAATATCAAAATCATCAAAATATGGTATAAAAATACATACGATGAATTGTAAGGCTTTGAGGACAGTTTCTTTTGTTAATTTATTAGAAGCTCATTGGGACTGAGAAAAAGCACAAGAATATAATTTTTTATTGAAGATCAAGATGTTGGATAAATATATGTGAATATTAGATATTATGTCTGCTTATTCTCAATTGAATTTTCCTATATCACAAATGACAACAAAAAATAGTGAAGATTGAACAAGTATTTTGATAATACAATCTATTATTTCTAATCCTGCAAAAATTTGATATCTTCTGAAAGACTTGAAAAATTATACTGGTTCAATAGATATACTTAGAAAAAAGATAGAATAGTTTTTTAAAATTTATAATATATTTCTAATGTTTAATGTAATCGCTGATAATATACCTTATTTTGATTTTACTTCTAGTGGAGGAGTAAAAGATTTTTTTGTTATATTAGTTTCTTTTTTTATCTTTTTGTGGGTGGTCTGTATTATATGGGTAGGAAAGGATATTGCATCTAGAACAAATAATGTAGTAATTCAAGTTTTGAGTATAATTTTGATTACTTTGTTTTCTCCTTTGATTTGATTACCTTTGTATATTATAATTAGGCCGGTTTCTTACAAAAAAGATAATATTCCTTGGAGAGAAGCTTGTGCTTTGAATTTGATATCTTGCTATAATTGTGATACTTTTAATCCAAAGGAATATGAGTGTTGTATAAAGTGTTGAGAAAAACTTAGAATAAAATGTAAACAATGTGGTGAATTGTACCCACATAGTTATATATATTGTAATAAATGTGGTGCTCCTAATATAGAACTCGATTTATAATTTTTTTTGATTGTATGTTTTTGGCTTTTGTTATTATTATTATAATTACCTGATTGGCCATACTTTTTAGTATCTACTCGATATTCAATCCTTTTGTTAATAATTTTTCTGATATAGTTGATTATAATATTGCTTATTATGGAGCTATGGCTTGAATAGAGAGGTGAGAGTTAGTTCTGAAATATAAATGACCATGATTTCAATGATCTGGTGGATGGTTGAATGATTCTTCTTTTGGTAAAGCTAGTGATCTAATAACATGATGATTTAGTATAATAAGTTGAAATAATCAATGAATAGTTTGGAATATAAATTCTAGAACTACTAGAATACCAAATATGTGAGAATGAAATGTTGATCCAGCATTGGCTGATGCTAGTTCTGTAGACTACAATAAACTTGATTATAATAATGTAGAAAATTTTTTATTGAGCGTGGATAATAGTACATCTGGTACTTATTATTCTTGAAATAATACATATAGATTAAATTATAGTTGAACTTATATTTCTGGGGTTTTTAGATTGCCACCAAAAATTTTTTCTGGATTTGCTAATTCTAATTTATGTGATGATGATACATTAAATATTTGTGATCCAGATCTAGATGGTTTAGCTAATGATGTGATAGTAAATCGATCTTTGAAGTGATATCATTTGTGAAATCAATTTTCTATAATACCAACTGAAAATGTGGCCTATTATGGTGTAATTAAAGAGGTAGTAGACTGAGATATTATGATAAGAGAGTCTAATATAAATGCTTTATCGGGAGTAATTTTTGGAGATAATTTTAATATATTTGGAAATGCTTCAGATCCACTTTCACATAATGTTATATCCAATGATAATTCAGTAACTGGAGATAGTTTTCAAGATATATTTGAAGCTGTTGATTATACTTGATTACAGCTTAGATTTGGTTTAGTTAATTTATTGAATTCTATGAGTGGTGATATATATCCTTTTTTGGAATATTATTTTGAATTTGATAATGATATAGCTGACAGGTTTTTTAATATAGAATGAAATTGAAGGAGGTGAAATTATGATGTTAAAATACTTATAAAAAAGCCAACATTTGAAGAAACTATTGGTGGTAGTTTTACGGTTATATTTTAAATAATTATTTATTGTTTATTAGTTTTCAGTTTTCTAGGTGTATTATATTATCAGCATAATTTATAATGTTTTTGTCATGTTCTATCATGAGAATTGTATCTCAGTTATCCAAAAATTCTCTTAGAACATATAATAATTTTTCTATATCTTGAGGATGTAATCATACTGTTGGTTCATCCAAAAAATATACAGTATGTCATCTGTAATCTTTTAATAAATGTTTAATTAATTTAAGTCTTTGACTTTCTCATCAAGATAGAGTATGAGCCGGTTGTCACATTTTTAGATATCATAATCATATATCTACCATAAGTTGTAGATCTTTTTTGATATGATCTATTTCTGAGAAAAATTCCAAGGCGTCTGAAACATACATCTCAAGTATTTGAGAAATATTTTTTCAACGTCGTTTGATTCACAGTATTTCGTTTTTGTATCTTTTTCATTTACATAGTTCACAAGCTATATAAGTATCTGGTAAAAATTGTAATTCAACTTTTTTGTATCAATATCATTGACAAGCTGGACAGGCTCATTTACTTGAATTGAAACTAAAATGACTTGCTGTAAATCATAGATATTTACTCTCTGTAGTTCATCCAAATAAATTTCTAATATTATTGAATGTTCAAATAAATGTAGTAGGACATGACCTAGGGGTTTTTCATATACTTGTCTGGTCTACATATATAGTATTTTTAATATTTTCATGTCCGGAAATTGTTTCTACTCATAATTCTTTGTAAAATTCTTGTAATGCTAGATTTTCATAGTGTTTATAGTCATCTTTGCGCATTACTGATGCAGAAATAATTTCTTCTCGACTTAATCCTTTTTTTAATAACTGTAATCTGATGAATCATTGTGTAAATTTTTCTTTTTCGTTCAAAAATTTGTAAAGTGTAGAGTACATTAATGTAGTTTTACCCGCTCATGATGGTCATGTGATAATAGTAAAACTACCTAGATTTATATCTACATCTATATTTTGTAAATTAAATTTACTGGCTTTTTTTATTTTTACTTTTTTATTTGTCATCTTGTGATTAAATTTTATTTTTACTTTTTTTGTTCAGTTTATATATTGAGCTGTAAGTGTGTTTGATTTCAAAAAATCTTTGTATGGTCAATTGAACATAATGTCTCCTCCAAAATCTCACGCTCATGGTCATATTTCTATTACCCGGTCTGATGCTTTTATAAATTCTTCATTGTGTTCTACTACTACTATTGTATTTCACATTTCTTTTAATCTTTTGATAGAATTTATAGCTTTTTGGATCTCTTTTTGATCTAGTCATATTGTAGGTTCATCCAAAACATATATTATACCAGTAAGTTTGTTTCATAGCTGTTTAGCTAATCTTAATCTTTGGATTTCTCATCATGACAGAGTATCTATTCATCTATTTAACATTAGATAACCCAATCACAAATCATCTATAGTAGATATTCTATCTAAAAGAGGATTTGATATTCTATCTATCAAATTATTTGCTTTTTTTGAATTATCTTTAAATTTTTTTATTATTTCTATAATTTCTTGCATTGGAATTTTTTGTAGATCCCAAATATTATATTTAAATTTCTTTTGTTTAGGTATATTTAAAAATACATTCAGGCTTTCTTTTTTTAGTTTTGCTCAATTACAATCTGGACATAATTTCATATTTAACATAGCTTGGAAGTCTACCGTTAGGAGTCATTTTACGTATTGATCTTTTATAATATCTTCTATTCATTTGTAATACATGCTTGCGTATTTACCTCATGAATTTACTCTAATAAGTTCTTCATCTCAATATAAGACAACTTGTAGAAACCATTCTGGTAAATCTTTTCGTTTTTTTTCTGGATTCATACTATATTTTTCTGCTAATTTTCTCAATACAGCTTGTCCAAAATTAGAATCTCTCCATGGTAAAATAGATCTGATATATGAACTTTCAGGATCTAATATTTTATCCATATCTACTTGTAAAACTTCTCATATACCGTGACATAGAGTACATGCTCATTCTTGACGATTGGGAGAGAAGTGTTGAGGAGTGAATTCAGGATAAGTAATATTGCAAGTAGGACAATACATTTTGTCTGTGAATCGGTGGATACTAGATTGTTCTGGTTCTGGTTTTGCTTTTGCTTTTTTTGATTTTGTTGGTTTGATACTTTCTGTTATATAAATTCAAAATTTATTTGATTCTCATAATATCTTGATAATATCTTCTTTTAATCTTGCTATTTTTTGTTGATTGATAGTAATACGATCATAAATTCAATAAATATTTATAGGAAAAAAATCTGATGGAACATTGGGTGTCTCTAGATAAAAATATTCTATAGGATCTGTCTGTGTATCAGAATCTTGTTTATTTGAAATCAATAAATAACGAGTAAATCATGCTCCTTTTTCTACCTTTTTTCTATTTTTTTTAACAAAATCAGCTAGATCTGTTTTTTGACTGATTTTTCAAGATTCTTTGATTATGTATATTTTTTGATCAGAAAAATTATCTTGAATAGTTTTTAGTATTTGGTCTACTGTTTGTGGTTTGATTTGATTTCAACAACTATAACAAAATGTATCTCATAATTTAGCAAATAGAAGTCTGATATAGTCATCTATTTCTGTGAGTGTTCATACACTACTTCTAGAGTTTCAGGCTTTTTTGTTTTGTTCTATTGCTATGGCTGGAGATAGTCAAGTACAATGATCTATATCTGGTCTTTCTCATAAATTAAAAAATTGTCTAAGATAACTAGACAGAGATTCTATATATCTAAATTGACCTTCTTTATATATAGTTTCAAATGCGAGTGATGATTTTCCACTACCAGAAACTCATGTCATAGTTATGATTTGATTTTTGGGGAATGCTATGTCTATATTTTTGAGATTATTTGTTCTGACTCATTGAAATGTTATTTCTTGTCAAAAGAATTGTTCTAAATTTGTTTTTTTCATTGAACTGTAAATACTGTAAAAGTTGTAAATACTTTTATTTTATCAAATATATTTGAATCTTAGAATTTCTTCTCAATCTATAGTTATAGTCTCTTCAAACATTTTTTTTGGTCTGACTCGTAATGCATTATTGCCAAATTCTGATGAGCTGTATAAGGCTTTGTAAACTACCATATCTTCTAATGTTTCTGAATGTTTGGCTATTCATATAACTTCGTATTCATTTCATTTGTAGTGTAAATATTTTCAAAACTTCATGAAGGTAGTTTATAATCTAAAATTTTTTAGATCCCGGTTGCAGACTTTGTCATTGAGACCGGAATGACTTGCTATTTAATATTTATTTTGTATTTCTCGATCTAGAATTTTTAGAAATTTGGGGATTAGTCAGTATCTAATCGCTCATGAATATTCTGCTCAATATCAATCATACAAATATTTGGGTGCTAATGCTTGTGCAATATATCAGCTTTCATCGCTTCATGTTATCCTAGCTCAGTTATATAGTGCTCAGTGATTGACCAATCAAGTTCGATCAAATCAGGTGTAAGTCAGATTTATTCATAATTTAGTTTTGTATTGGATATGTTTATCTTTACTAAATTGTGCGAAATCTTGTACTGATTTTACAAATATATCTTCTGTAATTTCTCAGGTTCCGTAATCTTGTTTTAATATTTGGAATGGTCAATCTCAGTTGGAGGGTAAATAATATCCGCAATTTGTCTCTCTATACCGTGTGGATATGGTTAATGCTGTAGGTATATTGTAAGCGAAGCTTATATCATCCAATGTGTTGTACCATCATGTGCATTCATCTAAAATAGGGTCATCTATCGATATTCATCAAGAAAATTCGTTTACAAAGTTTTGTTTGAATTCTTTGGATTGTGTTTTTGCTTGTATTTTTTGTGAGTATAGTTGTATATATAGGTCTTGTTTGAGGTTATTTAACATATAGTCTAATCTAGGATTTTGAGAAAATCTATTTTGTAGATTTTTTAATTGATAATAAAAATTTCGTAAATCCTGATTGTTACCTGATATTACTTTGTTTAATTGTATTTTGAGACTATTCAATTGTTGAGTATCTTGATTGCTAGGGTTGTAAGTATGTCAAAATTGTAAATACAATAGGCACGATAGACATAAAAATATGAATAATTTTTTCATTTTTTGGTTCAACAAAAAATAAATCGCAAATCTCAATATATTTAGATTGTGTTTTTATTCAAGGAGAAATCCTTTTATTCTTTGCTAATTCAATAATATTGTTTTTTTAGATTTTCATAGTTGGAGATAGATCAATCACCTCACATTAGATTATCTATTTTTCAAGCATTTAGATCCAAAAATTTATCTAAAGTATCTGCTTTTTTTAGTTCTGTTCATTCTATAGTTTGATATTCATTTCATTTTGCTCGAGTTTCCCATCGATTTTGTACAAGAGGATTTCGATTTCAGTCTGTTATGCTGAGTCATCACTGTATACTTTTTGCAATATCAGATGAATTATTTCGGAAAGCTAATGGATCTTTTGATTTTGTAATATCATTTTCTAAGTTTTTGCTATATGATGTTTTTCGTGCTCAAGCAATTCAAAGTAGTTCATTTACTCTATCTTCACTTTGATCTGATCGTGTATCAGTTACATTATATTTATCTTTAAGTCATGATTTGATGCTATTTTCATCGCCAAATACTGAGTTTACTCATACTCATCATGCTATTGGCATAATAGGTAATTGTCATGCAAGATTTTCAAGTTTTTTTGTTTGTTCTCATATATTTTTATCTAATCGATCTATTCATGATCATTTAGATAATGCCATTTTAATCAAAAACCACATAAGGAATAATGTGAAGAATGCTACTATTAGATCTGCAAGACTATTCTTGGCTCAATTGACGGTAAAATCCAGGACATCTTCTGATTTGATAGATGAATTGTAGGATGTTCAAGCTGGAGTAGATATAGCTTGAGAACTAATAGAAATATTGTCTGAGATATTTACGTTTCATCATTCTTGTGGAACCAAAATTGCTTTGACTCATATTACAAATATTAGCATTATGGATACGTATGCCATAAATATAACTGGTTTGAAAATCAAAGATAGAACCTTTGTAAAAGATATATGTTCCATTATTTTATCTAAACCTCAAGATCATTTTTTACCAAATAGTTCTGTTTTTTGAGCTATTCCTAGTAATATAATAAAAGGAGAAAATATTATAAATATTCGTAAATAGAAAATTCTAATAAAATTTATAAATACTAGGAATAATAGTCCAATAGAATAAACTAGTATGATAAATAAATTAATTCAGAATTCTAAAAATAGTTTTCGAGCACTTGTGGTTTTGGGGTTTGATAAACTATAGTCTTGAAATGAAAAGATAGATGCTCACATAAATATCAATGGTCATGATATATTATTGTAACTTGGTAATATCATATCTAGATAGTTGTCTTGAGTGATTCATTTATCTAGTGGTTTTTCTTGAATCGAGAAAAATGCTTCTCCATTTTTTTTGTTTGGATTAAAAATCATTTCCATTCATGTTAAAACCTCTCAAGTAGCTGGTAAACTATTTCATCATTGTGCGCTAAGTTCATTAAATTGTTTTTGAAATTGAGTATTGGATTGTAATATCTGTCATGGAAATGATGATATGCTGACTAGTGTGATAGTAGAAACATCTATAATAGCCCCAAAAATAAATCGACTAGCTTGTACAAGTACTCATGCTAATACAAATCATATTATTTTATTTTTTGTGTCTCAGGCTGCTCATCATTTGGAAAAAATTGATTTGATTATAAAAAATAAGAATCAAAATCATAATGCATAGTTTGCAAAATTTTTCATAATATTTCGAGCTTTCCATATGAAAACATCCATATGTATAAATGATCCATAAACCATATCATTGGTCATGAGTTTTCATGCTATACTAGCTAGCAAAACCCATCATCGGGATAAGAATGAAATCAAAAATTGAAAAAATTGTTGTAAATATTCTGTGCTTTGCGCTGAACTGTTATCGGCAGCAAATGATAAATTGAAGAATATAAATCAGATTAACAAAAATACTGATACTATTTTGATAGTTCTCATCCGTTTTGATTTTCTGTTTATGCGGATTTTTGTCATCTATTTATATAAATTATGAAGTGGTTGGTGGGCTTGTAGTTATTTCTTCGTATTCGTATTTGTCTCAAACTTTTTTAATTTTATATTTTTTAGCATCTTTGAGAGTTATTTCTTGATCTAGTTGTATATTTATTACAGCTTCTGGTTTACTATCTTTTAAATCTTTCATTATATCATCTATTGTTTTTGTTGATAAGGCTGTTTTGTAATCTTGCATTGTTTTTATGTCGAGTAATCATTCTAGAGCTCACGTTACTTCAGTTTTTTGTGCGGGTGTATTTAATCATTCAATAGCAGCTATTAATAGTCTTGCATTTTCAGGTTCTCTTATCCAAGTCTCGATAGCCTGATTTGTTTCTACACCAGCATCTTTTCTAATTGTTTCTATAATTGTTTTTCTTTCTGTATCTTCTTTTGTTAAATTCTTTTCTTCTATTTGTTGTATAATTTCATTTGCTTGTTCTGGAGTAAGTTGTCATGTTACTTGATCATTGTTATCTGGTGATTTAGAGCTATTATCTTCTGGTAAGAATCAAGCTTCTTGAAGTTTATCTATATTTTTATTTTCCATAGTATTTGTTAATTGATTCATAGTTTTTCATGCTAATCATTCTCATCATCAGACACCAAAAGCTTGTTTGAGTCATACTCATCATGCTATCGGCACCATTGGAACATTGACTGCTAAATTTTGACCAAAATCTTGGATTTTTTTTCAGATTTTTTCTCATATCATATTTTGTTTGATAGTCCAAAATAATAGCATCCACATGATTGCTATTCAAAAAATATTTATCAACATGTATGATAGATCATCTAATACTCAGCCAAATAGATTTCACTTGATACTAAAAGTCGATAATCATCCCAAAACTGAGTATGAATTGTCTTTTTCTTGAGTTAAACCTAGTCATTCTAATAATTGTTCTTTGGTGGTATCTCAATTTGAATTTTGTCATGTAATAGTTACTCAGTTTGTATCTACTAAAGGAGATTTTTTCAATGAATTACTGATAGTACTCAAAAATATTAGAGCTAGGCTAAGTCCAAAAACCACAAAAACTGGTGCAAATATAATTTTTATTATTTCTGGTATTTTTAAAAATTTCATTTCTGGTAATGAGATTTCTTCTTTGAAAAAATGAAGTAATATTATGATTGGTACAAATGCTATTATAAGCCATAGAAATCATATTCTAGCTAACAATACTATAGCTAGTGCAAATAGTGGTAGTATGAGCATAATTCATGTAATTGTTTTTATTGCGAATTTTAATACTACTCAAAATGTCATATCATCGCTAGATGATCACGGATCGTCCAATAAAGTTCCAAAATTTAATATACTAGAATAGATTGTAATAAGTGGTCAAACAAATCATTTGGATCTTTCTATTAAATTTCATAAATTTGCTACTCAACTTGGAGGACTTAATCAATCTAATCGTTTTTTTCATCAGATAGTTCCTAATGATCAAGATTCAGCTAATGTTCAAACTCATTGAATATTACAATTATCTTTATCATATGTGCCAGTTCATCGTGTTGCTATAATAAATCAACATTTTTCTCGATCTTCTCGTTGAGGTGTTTTCATAAGTGTATTTTGTTTGGTTTTGTAATCAGCATTACTAATCGCTGTTTGTAAATCTGGGAATTCATTTATTTGATATGGTGCTCATCATAATATACAATATCAGTTTTCTAGTAAGATTTGTTCTCAACTAGTATCTGATGCAAACATAAGCTGTTTTCCTATTATATAGTTTTTTTCTTTTTCTTCTACATATTTGGTTTTACATGAAGATATTTTGAATTCTTTTTCTTTACCATATGTTCGATAAAATATTACATCATCAAGATTTTCTTGTAAATTGGAATTTGAATCGGATAAATTTATTGATGAATTGATTCATAGTATTGGCTGTTTTCATTGAGGTGAATTTTGCAAAATAGTCATAGGTATTCATCAGACTGCATATGTTGCTATAGTAGAAACATCTATAACTGCTGATAATAAAAATCGACTAGCTTGTATCAAAATTCCTGCTATTAGAGTGTTTTTGACTATCTTCATTGCTCATCATGTTCATCATTTTTTTAATAAACTCCTAACTATACTGTATAATAATAGAAATCATAAAGCAAAATTAGCAAAGTTTTTCATAATATTTCGAAAACTTCGTAGGGGAGCATCTAGATGAAAAACAGATCAATATACCAAAGAATTGTCTAATGAATTTCATGCTATTACAAGCAAAGGTCGAGTAATCATATAAATTCATTTGGTTACTACATCTAGAGTATCTCTAATTTTGTACATATTTTTTTCTACGTAATCTTCTGTACTTTCAGTAGCTGTTGGTGTAGCTGTTTCAGCATATACTAGGCTAGGAAAAGTTTGATTTACAAAAAATCAACTAAATCATAGGACTATTAGAAATCAAAATATTGTTTTAAGTAATTTTTTTAGCATTAATTTGTTTATAGATATAATACATATCGATTATATTCCAAAAATAAAAAATAGACAAATAGAGTCTGATTTTTCTGATTAGTTATATTGCTATTTTTGTAAAATGTTATGTAGTTTATTTTATCAAAAAAATAGCGAGTATTTCGCTATTTTTGATATGTGAATAATTTGTATTATAAATTTTCTAAACTTACATATTTATTTCTTTCGCATCAGTTTAATTTTCATAGTTGAGATGCTTTGTTTAGATAATTTGTGAGTGGATCTCATCAAGAAGATACATTTCGTCATTCTACGATTCATTTCATTACTATGTATGTTTGGCATATAATTTCTTTATCTGGATTGGTATTTGATCAGATCATTTTTTTCATATATGCTGTTTTGAAATATGGATAGTTTTCATTTTGATATGAAATGTATTTAAATTTTACATTTTGATTCATATCTAGTGGTATATTATTGATATCCAATAAATATTTGATAGCGTCTAGTATAGTAATATCTCAGTCATTCAAAAAATTCTGATTTATGTCTGTAGCTGTATTTTCTATATCTGAATCTTGGATATTATCAGATATTTTAATGTTTTCTCAAGTAATATTTTCTCAATAGTCTTGTGATATTATTTCTCAGGTTCATTCGTCTATATCTTGTAATTCTTGATAAGTTTCTTTCTCTGTTTTTTCTATATTTTTGTTGGAGAAAATATTTTGTATTGTTCATATTATGGTTTGGTTTCTAGTTTCAGATATTCCACTATCAAATCAGTTTACAACTAGTCAAAATAAAAATATTATTAAAATTAATTTACTACTTCGTAAACCTAAAAATGTACCTTTTTTGTGTCTGGATAGAGAGTAAAACAATACAATATAAACGATAAACCCAATTCAAGAAGATATTATTATTTTATTTGATGTTAATTCTCAGTTTAGAGCCAAAAATATAATTAGAATTATTATTAGACTTAATAGAAATAATGGAGCCTTTTTTTTTGATTTTTTGTGATGTGTGTTTTCTATCAAAAGATTTTCTTTCTCTTTTTTGAATGATGTTTCTGTGTTATCTTTTTTCTTTTCTTTTTTATCTTTTTCAAAATAATTGTAAATCAAAACTATAGCTATAATTATTATGAGGTTTACTATTCATAGTGTAAAAAATCTATAATCTTTTCGTAATAGTCATATAACGAATGACTGTAATACAAAGAAATAAAATGAAAGTAGTATTAATAGATTTTTTTTCATTATATTTTTTAATTAAATTATAAATTTGTCAACTATTTTTGTGTATTAGTTTAGTATATATTAAATGTTGTGTTTTTTTCAAGTCTAAAATTTGCAAAAAGTATATTTTGGTTTATAATTAGATGTATTTTAATCTTTTATTTGGAATCAGATTTTATTTATGAAATTTAAAATTGTATATTTGTTTATTCATATCTTTGTATTGGCTTTGGGTGCTAGTGTTTTTGGTCAATGATTGCAATTATGACAAAATCAAACTATATTAAATACTGATTCTGAAAATGCTTTGAATGTCTATGATAATAATAATCCTATTTCTGATCCAATTAGAGAAGGTGCATTCAAAATTATTGATGCAGATGCAACCAATACTATATCTAGTGATGAATTGAATTGAATAGCTAATCCGGGATTGATATCTGATCATAGTACTGCTTTGGGCGAAACAATGTCTATTGTGAAAAATATAATAAATTATACTTTGTGATTGATCTGATTGGTAGCTTTGGTTTATTTGATTTATCATGGATTCTTGATGGTGACAGCAGCATGAAATGATGCTCAATATAAAAAATGAATCAAATGATTGCAAACTGCTGTAATAGCTTTAGCTTGAGTATGACTTAGTCGATTGGTTGTTTCGTTTATATTTTGGATTATTGCATATATATCTTAACTTTAATTTTTGTTGAAAAATATGAAAAATCTTTTAAAAATCTGATTATTATGATTTGTTGTTCTCTTATGAATATGAACGTGGGTAAATGCTGAAGATTTTTTTTATGATAATAATATAAATAATACAACATATTCTGATAATTTAGAAATTGGAGAAATAGTTAAATGAGATGCTATTTTACCAAATCAGTCAGTTTTGGATAGATTATTTACTGTGTTTTGATTAGATTCAGCTACCTATCTTCAATGACCAAATAAAGCAGAATACTATATCAAGATGGTTTTGAATATGATTTTGTGATTAGTCTCACTTATATCACTTGTTTTGATTATATATGCATTCTATCTTATATTATTTGTGAAACAAGAAGAGTGAGTTGCAAAAGCAAGAAAAATTATTATTGGAGTGTTTATAGCTTTGTTTATAATGTGAATGTCATGGTTGATAGTCAGTTTTATATTCTGGTTTTTGAAAAATTATATATTATAAATATTTTATTTATTTTAATGTTTTGTAATGTTGTTTAATCTATGAGAACAATGACAAGTTCAAAAAAATAAAATTGAAAATCTGTTTAATACAGAAACAATGTTACCTGTATCTGAAATAAAAAATGATACTATTATACTCAAAGATGGCTGACTGAGATCTGTTCTTAGAGTGTATTGATTAAATTTAGATTTAAGGAACTTTGATGAACAGCAAATTGTTTTGGAACAATATAAAAGATTTTTGAATTGATTAAACTTTCCTGTACAAATATTGGTTCGTAATACATATTTAGATTTATCAAATTATTTGGAATATATAAAATCTAATATATCTGTAATAGAAAGTCCTATTTTGAAAAAACAAGGGGAGTGATATGTGAAATTTTTGGATGATATAGATTCTAAACAATGATTGATATATGTAAAAGAATTTTATGTTATAGTGCCTTATTATGATTGAGAACAAGATGCCTCTAGTATAAATAAATCTTGGTGGGCTAAATTTATGGATGTGTTGAATGCAAAAGATAGTGTAGAAAGAATAGTATCTAGGTATAGATCATTTTTGAAATGAAGTAGGATGCTTGAAACTAGAATTGGTTTGATAGTGGATTGACTTGCTTGAATGTGAATATCTTCTGAAAAATTAACAACTTCAGAAATAATAAGTTTGATGTTTCGTTTTTATAATCCATTACTTCACAACGCTCAATCGAAAATAAAGCAAGAGGATTTAATATAAAATTATTATTTATTTATTTATGTTTAATTCTAGATTGTATCATTTTACTGATATATAATCAGTACATTTTTTTTGTATTTCTTGGCATTTTGTTATTCGTGAATCTTCTCATTCTCATCTATCTATCATTTGTTGATATCGCGACATTCTTCTTTGGATTTCTTGAAAAGATGCTATACTAACTATTTCATCATCTGTAATAGCAAAACCTGCACAAGATATTCACATATCAGTAGGTGATTTGTAAGAATTCATGAAATTTTCTTTTTCGATAACTTTTTTTGCTATTCACATAACTATATCAAATGCTTCTACGTCTCTATTGTAATTTACTGAATTTATTCAGTATGCTTTTTTATGTAATTCATCAATACAATTAAAATCTCATATATCTGCTGTAGCTGCTTCATATGCTAAGTTTATTGGATGATTTAGTTCTATATTTCGTATTGGAAATGTTTCATATTTTGCATATCAGGATTTTATTCATATTTGATGATCTAGATATATTTGTCATAAACAGGTAGACATTTTTCAACTATTTGAAGCTGCTCATATTACAAGTATTAAATTTTTTGTTAATGGTATGTGATCATCATCTCAAAATCAATTTTCACTTAATATGTCATCTATATTGTGTGGATATCAGTTTATTTTGTATCTTTCTCGTGTTTTGTATCATTCTCTTTGAAATTCTCTCTCAAAGTTCAAAATTATATCAAACATATTTTGTGTATCTATTTTGTTTATTACAAGATGTGGTCTTGTTCAAACTGATTTTTCTATCTGTTTGAGCATAGAAAAAACATAATCTTTGTATGATATATCTTCATTACTTAATTGTCTATCGTTTAAAATATCTGTAGAATTTACACAAAAAAGTATTTCAATTTGTCATTTTAGTTCTTGAAAAATTAGTTTTTTTGACTCAGGATTAAATCATGGTAAAACTCTAGCTGCATGAGGATCGTGGATAAATTTTCATCATATTTCTAAATATAGTCTTCATCATGAAAATTTAGAGATTCTTTCTAATATTTTTTCTTTTTGTATATCTATGTATTTTTGACCATCAAAACCGTGTTTGTTGTAATTTATGGTATCAGTTGAATTTATCATTTTATTTTTATTTAAAATAAACCAAATAGAGTATATTTGGTATATTGATTTTTGTCAAATTTTATTAAACTATTATATGGCTATTTGTTTTATTGTAGATTATTTTAATTGACTTATCTTATTAAATAATATTTAGATCTTTTAGGATCTTTTCGTATTTATAAGAATCTCATTGAAATTTATTTTCTATATATTCTTTTAATATTGTTTTTCGATCTGTAAATCATGTTTTTAAATTTTCTGCCGATGTAGAAAAATTTTGTATTATTTCTCATATAGATTTAGTGTCTTTTTTTAATTTAATATCTTTGAATTCTTTAATTAGATCTTTTTCTATGTGGGTTTCTATATTTTCATAGTTTATTTCTTCAACTTTTATTTGTATAGAAGCGTTTGATATATTTAGCTGTGCTTGATTTCATATTTGGATTTTTCGATATTCATTGCTCTGTAGATTGCTAATATTTTCTTCTGATGTCTTTTGAAAAATATCATCTATAGAACTTTTGTTTATTATTTTTCATTGTGTTTTATTTATCATGATATATGGATTAATATCATTGAAGAATCATTCTATATAATTATTTTCTGGCTTGTATTTAAATAAAAATTTGTTTTGATTTATCTCTAGTGGAGTAGTAGATCGAACACTTCCACAACAAAAATAATTTTTGTGAATAAATGCTTGATGAAGATGTCATGATATCAATCTAATATCTGAATTATCTAAAAATTCATTACTTAAACAAATATCTTTGTATCAAAATCTTGATTTTTGTCATGGGAAAATAGTGTTGTTTATATAGTAGTGGTGTATTATAGTTAGTTTTTGATGCTCTGATATGTAGTTTGATAATATTTGGTTTATTTGTCAGGAAGTTTGCTCACTTTTATTTTTAGAGTTACTTAGTTCTTCTCGTAATGGATTGGTATATTTTAAATCTTGTGTATTTGCTATATCTATAGAAAATGGAAAAAATAAAATATTTTCTCATTCAATATTTTCTATAATTGGCTGCGTAATGAAACTTAATTTTCAATCAGATTTTTTGATATTATTGATTATGTTAAAAGCTTTTTGTGCTTCTTGATATACAAAATAATTTCATAATCGATCATGATTTCATGCTAAAATATATATGTTTTTTCATTTTTCAAATAATCGTAAAAATAGATTGTATAATTCTAATATTGCTTTTCTGTCATATGAAAAGTGATATACATAATCTCATAAAAATACTATATTTTTCTCCTCAGAATTTTGTTCGAAAAAATTTTTTAAACTATTGATAAGTTTATCATTGATGCGAGATGTTGTATGGATATCTCCTATTAAAAGCATATTTTGTAAATACAGTAAATACTGATAAATTATTTTTTATGTATGTGTTTTGTTCGTAGTTTTTTGAATCGTGGAAGTGTAAGCGTAGAAAGCAGAAATCATACCGTTGGTATAATTGCGTTTAGTCGTGGACTGTTGATTCATACAACTTGCATATAAATTCATAAAGCAAGATATGTAAAAATCATAAGTAAAATTTTCCTTGTGATACTTCATTCCCAAGCCTTATCTGTTTCAACTTTTTTGTTTCTTTGTTTTATCTTTTCTAATTCTTTTGAGATTTGTTCTAAATCCATTTTATTGAGTTAATAATTAAGAGTTGCTTATGATTTGTTATTTTTCCATCTTTCAAGTATCAACATTGCGCTGATTGTATCTTCAGCAGCGTTCTTTTTGAAGTTGGAAACTATTTCTCAAGATTGGACACTTGTATAATCTTCTTCTACAGTATGTATTTGGATTTCTTGATTTTCTATAATATAATTTAATGATTTGATAAAATCCTGTATTTTTTCTTGGATATCTTTTTGCTTTTTTGGTCGTCATATTACTATACTTTTGATCTGGTATCTAGTAATAATATCTGCAATATTAAAATAAGTCATTTTATCGTTTAGTAAATATCATATCGGAAAAATCATTTTAGATTCCTCTTGCATATAGCAAGTTCATATATATTTACTTCATCGATCTATTCATAATGTATTGTGTTGTTTATTTCTCATTTAATCGGTTGTTGCTTGGATAAAATAATTTGCTTGTACTTGTTTTTTTGCTTTTATTTTTAAGTTTTTGGGACTTATTAAGATTTCTTTTGATTTATATTTAACTTTGATTCAATCTTTGTTTCATGATACATATATCATATTTTTGATATCTAATCATTGATAATAATCATCATCCAAAACTTGATCTAAAAAATATTTTCAATCTAAATTAAAATTATTTAATTCTTGTTTTTGGTATATATTTTTATTTAAATCATAGATCCAAATATTTTTTTTCTGTCATATATAAACGATTCATTGATTGGGAATAATTCATTTGGAAAAGAGATATTTGAATAGAGTGAATTTATCTAAATCATATATTTTTATTTTTTGATTTTCTAATGTGTTTAATAAATTTATACAAAGTGTTCATACTCTTAGATTTGTAAATCATCATGGTCAATTTAATAAAAATATCTCTTTGATTGGTGATTTTTTGTTTATTTTTACTAAGGTTTTTCAAAAAATATTTTCTATACCGTTACGATCCAAAAATATATCTTTTTTTCAATCAAATATTTGTACTTTGTCTGATGATATATTGATAAACATTATTCTGAATTAAGAATTAAGAGTCTGTAATCTGATTTTATTCGAACATTCTTTTGAGATCAGGATCTTTGATTTTTTCTATTGTTCGTAATGGTTCAAATGTTACGGTTAATGTAACTTTATAATCTGGTAAGATTTCGTTTATTCAATTTGTTATCATTTCTTTTAACATATCTGCCATAGGACAATATGGGGTTGTGAATGTCATAATTATTTCTATATCTTTATCTTTTATTTTAATATCATAAATAAGACCTAGTGTATATATGTCTATAAGTGGAAATTCTGGGTCGTATACTGTTTGAAGTTTTTCTTCAATTAATTTTATTTTATCCTGATGTTTGGTGTTTGTAGTCATTGGTTTTGTCTGAGAATAATAATATTTGTATAAGTACAAATCAAATTAAAAGAACTATTCATAATATTTTATTTCGAGTTCATAATACTATTAAAAGAACATTGATAATAGCGTATATTCCAAATAATAAAGACAACTTATAACTGTCTTTTATAACACGATCTTTGTCTTTTTTGCTGCGGAAAAAGTTTTGAGCTAATATAAATATAAAAAAGCTTAATCATCGTAAGGTGATAAACAATCATAGAAAAGCTAATGATAATCAAACACTAGGATCTTCGTATACGTTTATGTAAGAATATACCAAAATTAATATAAGTATCCCTAGTATTAATTTTGTAATCGATGCTAACTTGTAAAAAGACATTTATTAAATTAAGAATTAATTATTAAGAATTTTTAGCTTAGATCTATATTTGGTAAATCTTCTTCGTTATTTTCATCTTTGTTTTCATCATCTCTATCAGAATTTTTTGTAGATGATATATACAATGGATTGTTTCACATTTCATAAATCTGATAATATATTTTTTCTCGTATTCAACTTCAAAAAGGTATAATGGTATATCAAACTACAGATGGTATCAACATCAATAGATATATTTTGTTTTGTATAGATCAGATTCAAGATGTTTTTCGTATGATACTGTATATCAACATAGCTAAAGAAAATCACAATACATTACCCATCAAAGCTGATGCTGAATAGTTTGGATTACTTAGATATTCTATTTGGTTTGCAGATATAAATACAGAAAAGAATACATGGAATCATAATATTAAAAATAATGTGTCTATCTGTTTACTAAATACTATATATATGGGAGCTAGAATAAAAAACAATATTCAATTTGTAAGAAGTAATGATCAAAACATTTTGGATATGTCATAATATTTTTTATTGAAAAATAGATTGTATGCTCATGCTACTCCTATATTTCCTATAAATGTTCACAAAAATCAAATAAATAATAATAAAAATGGTAGTATTGGATTTACTCTGATAATTTCACCTACTTGTTGAAAAGCATCTGTAAATAATTTTCAAGTAAATGATAATGTTATAAACAAAATTGCAGCTATGATTCCTCATATGATTAATCAAATAGCAGTTTTACCTAAAATTTGTCGTCAACTTAGATTAAATGGCTCTTCAAATCAATTTTTTTCTTTTTCTATCAAAGACTGATTGTTTAATAATCCTTGGGACTTATTTAAATATTCTTCATTTAACATCTTTTGTTTGAGAAGATAAAATTATTTTATACAAGATAGACTAGTTAAACTTTTTTGGAAATCAATATTATCGTCTTCATTATCTGAAGAGAAAGATATTATATATCATTTTTCATCGTATAAAAAGAAATATTGTGAAAAGTAATTTTCTATATCATCATCATTCGTCAAAAAACTTTTTATTATTCCTATTGTTTTTGTTCAACTACAATTAAAGCTTAGTGTCTGTGTGTTTGTGGTCTCTATAGAACTGATACTTGAATTTAATTTATTCATATTTTGATCTACGAAATCTTTTATATTTTGTTTTGTCGGTGTGGATAATATTACCAATGAATTTATAAATTCTGAATCTTCTTGATCACTTCATTTATATATTATTATTCAACTATTTTGATCTCAGATATCGTTTATAAAATATTGTTGATTTGTTTTTAAATCTAAATTAAAATTCTCGAATTGAATTTTTGTGGTTGTTGAATTTCAACATCACGATAAGGATAAAAATATACCCAATAAAATTATCAATAAATATTTTTTGTTCATATTAAATAAATACATATGATATTGCTAAAATGAATCAGATTATAATTCATATAATAAAAGATTTTATATATATTTTGTTTTTTTCTCATGAGTTTTCTTCTAGTTCGTTTCATATTCGTATATGAGCTATCAAGTATCATATAATTAATCAGCAGAATACCATATATCATGGCATAGCTATTTGTTTAGCTAATACAAAAGTTTCTTCTCATAAAAGTATATTTCATCTGAGAAATAATACTCAGATTAATATAGTCAATAAGAGAAAAATTCATTTAATGGCTTCAAAAAATATATACATATCAAGTTTGTTAATACTTTAAATTTATTCTTCTATTTTTTCAATTACTTTTTCCATCAGATCTATATCTTTGTCATCTAATTTATCTCAATCTGATTGATTGTTTTTTAGATCATCTATCATATCTTTTATGTCTGTGTTTTCTTGTATTTCTTCAGGAACTTCTTCTGTGAAAACGATTCAATTGTATCCACATTGTCTAGGATATGATTCCATAATAGTCAGACCAGCATCTACACAATCTTGAAAATTATTTATTTCAAGATTTTCTTCTTGAACTTCTCAAGTTTCGATTTCTATAATTTCTTCTTGTTGTGTGTTTTCTTCATCTATGGGATCTGATTTATTTACATTACATCAAAATAATATAAGAGAACTAGCTAATGCTGTAATAATAAGTAATTTTTTCATGATTTGATTTATGTTTTAAATACTGTTTTATGTGTATTATTTTTGCTTTTAAAATCAAGCTATAAAATTGATAAGCTAAATCTTGAGTTTGATGTTTTGTCTGATTTGGTAATCTATATCTCCAGCTGAATAAATTACAATAATCTCGTTTTTTTGTCAGGATTGGATTGTTTTTTTAATTTCTTTAAAGTCAGAAATGTATTTTCATCAGCATACTTTTGCAAAATTTTCTCATAAATCTTGAATAGATTTGATTTTGAATTTTTTGAATGTGTCTAGACTTTCTCTAGCTGCATAAATATCATAAATAAAAACCTGATCATAATTTTTGAAAACTTTGATAAAATCATTTCGTCATGTTTCTATTCTATTGATCTGATGTGGTTGGAAAATAACTGTAACTTTTTCTTTTTTGAATTTAGCTTTCAATGTTTCGTATCAAACTTGTATGGATGATGCCATATGTCAGTAATCTGAATATATTTTTGCTCAATTTTGGTTTGTTCATAAAAACTCCAATCTTCTTCGCAATCATTTGAAATTTATTATAGTGTCGGTGATTTTTTTGATAGCTATTTTTTTGTCTATATTTTTAATTATTGCTCTGACTAATGATCAATTTTGTTGGTTATGATCTCATAAAATATATTTAAATCAGAATTTTGATTTTTTTATCTTTACTATCTTGTCTTTTTCTTTTGTGATTTTGGAAATCTTTTCATATCGGTTTTCTAATACCAAAACTTTATGTTTTGTTTTTTGAATTAGTTGACTAAATGCATTTTGATAATCTTTTAAATTTTTATAATAATCTGTGTGATCAAGTTCTATATTTGTGATGATAGAGTAGTCTAGATCCAGATTTAAAAAGTGTCTTTTGTATTCACATGCTTCTACTATGAAAATATATTTTTTGATATTATCGTAATTGAGTTTTTTTCATATGATAATATAATCAAAAATGTTTTTTAAATCAGATTTTATTTTATTATTTATTAGATAGCTGTTGTTTTTGAACTGAGGTACTAGAGCTCATAATATTCATAATCAAAATTTAGAATTTAATTTATTTGTTGTGTATATAGCCATGGATGTAGTTGAAGATTTTCAATTAGTTCATGATATTCAAACTGTTTGAAAATATTTGGAAATTTCTCATAAAAATTGGAAATAATTTCGTGATCTAAAAATTTTTCATTTCTCTTTGAATAATTTTTTAGCTTCTTGTATCTCTACACAATCATGTACGGCTTCTGAATATATAACTATATCGTTTAAATCAACTTTATATTTTCCATGTCATATAATTACTTTGATTCATTTTTCTTTGAGCTTATCTGTAAGTTGGCTTTGAAATCAATCTATACAAACGAGATTGGAAAATCATAAGTCGTGAAGTATTCACGCGACTCATGACATTCATGTTCATCAAGCTCAGATAAGGACTATGTTCATAATATTTTATTTAAAGTAGAATCAAATACCTACTAAAAGAGTTGTAATTATTGTTAAAATTATATCTTTTTTTCATGGTTTTTCTTTTAGAATAATATATCAAAATAACATAGTTACTCAGTTTGCTAAAAATGATAAAAGAGTTGATATCACTACTCAAAATTCTGATACTAAAAATAAGTATAATAAAAACGATATATTTGTTAATGTAGCTTGTCATGTTTCGTATCATCGGAATTTAATTTTTGTTCATTTAATTTTGGATATATATCATTTTATTAAGACTGGAACTATTAATATAGCTACTATTATTAATTCGTATAATATAAAATAATCTTGATCTCACATATCTTTTAGAAAATATCATGTTAGTATACATTCTATTGTTACTAGTACTTGTACTAATAAAATAGATTTTAGGTTTTTTGGTCGTTCAAACTTTTTTATATTTATGGATGATCCTATAGTAATTAATATTACTAACATAGATATCCCAACTGAGATTAAAGAAGAATCTTTGAATATAAAAAATCATACAATAATAGTAAAAACGCTATTTAGATTTTCATATGGTAGTAAACTAGATATTTTTTCTTTTTTGTATAATGATTGTTGGATATAATCATATCGAATCGCCACTATTAGTATTATAACTATTCAAACTATAATTTTTCGATCAGTTAATATTCTTCGATTGAATCCAGCAATAAGTATTATTACAAAAGCTATTATTATTCAATTTACTTCTCCCAAAAAACGAAAAAAGATTTTTGGTAATCTAGAAATTAGTAATGTCTTTTTTCGAAGGACTGTTGAAAGACTTCATAATAAATTTCATAAAACCGCTCGTATCATTTTTTAAATTTCATCTAAATAATTTTTCATGTCTATCATATTTTCTTGTATTTTGATAGCTTTTTTATTTGCTAGAAATAATAAATTTTCTCGCATATTTATACTTTTCATCAGAGGATTTCATCAGATTTTACTATTTCATGAATGTAATTGATCATTTATATAATCTAGTGCTTCATCTATCTTTTTGAATAAAATTTGTCTCTTGTTTTTATCTTTACATGCTTCTTTGAATTCTGTATCTTGTATCTTTAATTCTTTTGGCAAAATTTTATCTATATCAGAATCTTTTTCTATCTCCTCTAATTTATTTATAATTTCATTAAATTTGATTGAATCTACAATAGTATCTAATTCTTTTTCGTCTAGTTTATTATCCTCTTTTATTTCTTTTAAAGTTTTTTCATCTATATCTATAGATCCCTCTTCTACTAGTTGTTCTAATTCATTTAAACTTATTTTATTCTTTTCTAAAAAATATTTTTCTTCATCTTCTTTTGAAAGTTTATTGTTTTCTTCTATATTATTTTTATATGTTTCTTTTTCTTGTCATGGAATATATTCTGACATTTTTTGATATATTATATAATAAATATATAGTTTTGTGTTTGTATTTAATATTTAATGAAAAACAAGAATATTTTTTTAAATAAAAAAAAATCCTCCATTTGGAGAATTAAATTTATTTTTATTCCGCTGAAGCGGAACTCGTTTTACTTGGATTCCGGTTGCAAAACTTAAGACCGGAATGACAAATAATACCCAGGGTGGGACTTGAACCCACACGACCTTACGATCACCAGATTTTGAGTCTAGCATGTCTACCAATTCCATCACCTGGGCATGATTAAAGCCTAAAGCTAAAAACCTAAAGCTAAAAGCCTAAAGTTTTGAAGTAATGATGATTTTGTTAATTAAAAACACCTAATCAAGAATTCAGAATTTACGATATAATTAAGATTACGGCTGCAAAGCTTATTATTGAAATGACAGTATAAAAAAAATCTGACGCAGAATTATATAAATAAAATCAGCTTAAAATCAATTGATTTTTGTAAAAGTTTTGTTATCACTCATTATGATGGGTATTTTGTATTCGTCAATTTTTATACGTTATATTATCAAGAAGATGGATTTGAACAAGGTTATGCTTATTGGTAGAGCTACCAATAATTTGCAAGTTAAAACAATTGAAAGTAGTGGTACTTCTGTAGCAAATTTTACTGTTGCAACCAACAGAAAATTTAAAAACAAAGATTGAAATCTTTTGGAAGATGCAGAGTATCATAGATGTGTAGCTTACTGAAAGTGAGCAGAAGTGTTGTGAAAGTACCTTACAAAATGAAAGAGAGTTTATATTGAATGAAGACTTAGAACTAGAAAATGGCAAGACAGCGAAGGAAATGAAAGATTTTCAACAGAAGTGATTGTTGATAATTTTATATTCTTGGATTCAAAAGGACAATCTGATGAATATGTTGATTGAACAGAAGCATCTCCGGTAACAGATGATGAAGAAGTTCCATTCTAAGCTGAAATCTGAATAATTTATTAAATGTAGAATAGTGGTATGTACATTGAATATCAATTTTTTTCTTTCTATTAGTATTTATAAGTTTTATATTAGGATATATTGTGATAATGAATAGTTCTCAGAGATTTAAGAATTTTTTGGCAGATTTGTTTGATATGTTATCATTTTTGGTTTTTGTTGGTGGTATAGTTTTGTTTGTAAGATTTTTTGTTGCTAATCCATATACTGTAGTATGAGCAAGTATGTCTCCAACATTTGAAGAAAATGATTTTATTATAGTAGATAAAATTACTCCTAGATTTGGAGAATTGAATAGATGAGATGTGATAGTTTTTGTACCGCCTGGTAAAACAATACCTTATATCAAAAGAGTGATATGACTACCTGGAGAAATAGTAAAACTAAAAGATAATGGTATATATATTTGTAAAGATTGAACATGAGATGATCAATGTTCTAAATTAGAAGAAGATTATATAGCAGATTATGTAAATACTGAATCTAGATGTGGTAAAGATGAATTCCCCATAGAAAGTGGACTTTTTGTAATGTGAGATAATAGATGATTTTCTACTGATTCATTATGTTGTTTTGGTATAGGATGTTATGATGATGCTAACTATACTGTACCATCTAATTATATAATTTGAAAAGTATATGTTAGAATAATACCTAATTTTTCATCTTTCTAAAAAAATATTTATGAAATTTTTTTCAAACTTTGATACAAATTTGAAAAAAAATGTTTTGGGTGAATATCAAGAAAGGTATTGAAAAAACATGGTTTTATTATTACAAAAAAGTAGGCTTTTTTGGTATCTTAAATTTTTTATACCATTGATGTTTTATTTAATTTTGTTTGTGGGTAGTATTATAGCTTCTTATTATATTTTTGGAGAAGATAGTAAAAACTATATAATATATGTTGTTATTTGAGTTTTTTTGGTGATATTAACCTTTATATGACCAGTTATCAAACATATTGTTGATTATTATATGGATTTTGCTGTAATTACTCCAAATTCTCTTGTAATGTACAATCAAACCGGATTTTTTAAAAGAGATGTTTCTATAATTGATGTAGATAAAGTAAAAACGATATTGGTTAGAAAGAGATCTGCAATGTATAGTATATTCAATAATTGAGATCTAATTTTTTTATCAGAATGAGATAGCAATAATTTTGGAGAAGTTATACTTTATTTTATAGCTCGTCCTGAAAGAAATAAAAAAGAAATTATGAGAATAGTAGATAAATTTAAAATTTAATTAATAATAATGTCAGAAAAAAAAGTAATCAGACCACAGATCCCTTATGATATATATGAATCTCCACAAGAGATAGTTATTTTGATGCCATTATGATGAGTAGACAAAGATACAATTAATCTTGATATCAAAGATTATAGATTGGTAATTACTTGAAAAAGAACTAAATCGATTGTGAAAGATAATTTGATACCACTCAAAGAAGAATGTTATCGATGAGATATTGATCAAGTAATAGATCTACCACCTCAGGTATATTTTGATAAAATTCATAGTAAATTGACGTCAAATAATACATTGGAAATTATAGTTCCCAAAGCATTGGTTCCAGAAAAAATTAAATTGGAAGTAGAATACGACAAGTAAACTTGTCTTGATAAAAATTATTCAATATAGATAAACTTTGATAAAATAAGAGCTGGCGTGTAGTCAGTTTTTTATTTTATTTTGATCTTGACACAATCAAATCAGATTTTTTTGTAAATATTAGTTATTATATTCTGTTGTTTAGCGTCTTTGCACAAAGCAATTATAGATCCTCACATTCATGCGCCAGTTAATTTTGCTCATAAGGTTCAATTATCCAATGCTATTTTGATTAGTTTTTCTAGTGTTTTGCATGAGATTCATATTTGTCTGAGTAAATCATGATTTTGATTCATTAGTAATCAGATTTTTTTAAGATCTCATTTTTCTATAGCTTGTTTAGCTTGTTTCAAAATTACTTTTTCTTGTTTAAATAAACTATCGAATAAATCTGGATTTTTTTCTTTGTTTTTTCTTACTGTTTCAATTGATTTTTTGGTATCGTGTTTGATTTTACTATCGACTTGTACAAAAAGTAAATCTTTGGAAGTCTCGAGTCTAGTAATTTTATTTTTCTTTTTTTTGAGATCTTTTTGAAAATATATCAAAGATCATCGAGTAGAACATGTATTGTCTATTCATGATGCTGTTCAATGAATTATAGTTTCTCACTGAAACGCTATATCATTTATCTTTTTATCATCTCGGTTTAATTTTAAAAATCAATTTATAGCTCTTGCTATGGCAGTATTCAAGGCTGCAGAATATCACATACCTGCTTTGGGTGGAAAATTGGAACTTATAGCTATTTGTAGTCAACTCAAATTTAGATCTCCAAACATAGCTTTAAACAATCTAGATACTATATGTTTGGGATGCTTTTTTTGACTTAATTTTTCTCAAAAGTTTTTATCACAAAAAATTATATCATCTTGCTTGATTTTTTTAATTTCTGCTTTTACATATTTATTTATTCCAGATGCTATTCATGGTAGTCAATAAACAACGAAATGTTCTCAGAAAAGTATTATTTTGGCAAATCATTTTCAGCTTTGCATATTTGTAAGGTATTTAAATGTATTAAGTTGCTTATTGGTTCGACGTGGAGCGATTTTGTTTAACTCGACGCTATCTGTGATGTTTGCTTGAAAACAACAAAATTTTATATGTTATCTGTGATGTTGGATAGCGGTGAGTTGTGTGGAACTCTGTTTGTTATTTTATACCTAAAATATATTTTTATACAAGAAAATATATTTTTCTTTTGCTTTGAAAATCTTTTTTTGTAGTATTGCGAGTAATATTTTAATATTTTGATTTTTGATGCTAAATCCTAAATATAGATATATTTGAATAGATTTTGAGACTACATGATTGGATGTAAATAAGGATGAACCTATTCAGATTTGAATTG
Organism: Candidatus Altimarinota bacterium; assembly: GCA_021734475.1. GTDB lineage: Bacteria > Patescibacteriota > Gracilibacteria > Absconditabacterales > Absconditicoccaceae > UBA6263. The sequence continues at coordinate 75,785 of JAIPIU010000003.1, read as the reverse complement.
TGGAACTTGATCATAATCTAAAAATTATCGATAAATTTGAATCTTTGATCAAACCTACAAAAGATATTTCTGAACTCAAAAGTATAGTCGGTTTTATTACATGACTAAATATTTCTGATCTAAAAGATTCTCCGTGAGTTGAGAATATATGGAAACAAATAGAAAAATTTAGTTGAGAAAACGTAGTATTGATATGACATAATGTTGATTTTGATTTATCTTTTTTGAAGAAGTTTTTTCCTGATTTTAAATTTAAATATAGTATAGATACATTGGCTTGGATGAGAAATTTTGTTCATTATGCTCCTAGTTATGCTTTGGATGTATTGATCAAGAGAGTTCAAAATGATAAAGTTTCCAAAAATATAGATTTGAATCGAGAATGGTTATCAGATACTGAATCGGCTCATGATGCTCTATGTGATACTCAGAATGCTTTGGGATTTTTTGTTTATACTATAAATTATATATTAGAACTCAAAAAAAATTATCCTGTATTAAATTATTTTTTGGTTAAACATAGTTTGTTTTCAGAATTATTTGGAGATATTGATTATTTGGAATTTGATAATATTATTTTAGATAAATTGGAAAAAATTTGACCTGCTAATACATCTTTTAAAAATAATATAGATACTATTGATTTGGAGAAATTGGAAAATATTGAGAGATATTATATTGGTGATGTTTGACTCAAAGATATTTTGCAATGATTACTCGTAAACAAAAAGATTGTATTGTCTTTTTCTAGTAAGAATAAAATGGATATAGCTAAGGCTATTTTGAATGATATATGAATAAAAAATATTTGATTTGCCAAAGAAGATCAGACTATAAATTATGATAATTTTTATCAATTTCTAAATAAGAAAAAATGGGACGATGATGAAGTTTTGTTTGTATTAAAATATGTCTCACATCTGTATCAATGATATGGGGTCTTGGATCTAAATAGTAAATCAGATTTTCAGATATATTATTTTATCAAAGATTATAGAGAATCTGTTAGATATCCTGTGATTTTGACTACACATTGAGGTCTGTTTTCTTTGATCGAAGAAAATAGAGAAACGTATTATGATTACAATATTTTGTTTTTTGATGTAGAGTGGTGGTATAAGAGTTATAATAACTATCTATCTAGGCCTTGTGATTTGTACTATATTCTAAATTTGATAGAGATGTATATGTACAAGTATAAACTTGGATATCAACTTGGTTTGAATGGTGAAAATATATTAAATGAATTAGAAAATTTTTATAATTTCTTTCAAATATTTATATGAGAGATATTTATAGAAACCAAGACATTATTTAGAGATAAACCAAACCCAAATATTCAGATCAATCCTATTATAGATAATCTGGATTTTGTAAAAACCAATGCTTTGATAAAACAGTTTGAAACTTATAAATCTATATTTGGTGATTTGTTATGATGAAATTTTAAGATATTTTGGGCGGGTATAGATCATATGTTGGAAATATTTGGTGAAATAACAGCTATTTCAAAGAAAATGTATAATCAATCTGATTTTTATTTTATTTATTCTGAGGTAAATAAATTCACCAATTGGTCTGAATTTACTGAGAAATTTCAAGATTTTAAAATGGTCTTTTTATCAAATTACGAAAAAAATTATAAAAATATAAAAGAGACATTTACACCAAATTTGAAAGAATTTAAATCAAATATTGATATTCAGCGTTTGTCTACTATTCCTAGAGTGGCTGAATTTCGAGATAATCTGGATTATGACAATACTGACTGTGTCTTTATACTTTCTACCAAGAAAGATGAATCAAAAGCTTTATTTGATTTTTTTGTATCAAAATGAATAGATAAACAATATTTGATGTTGATAGAAAATATTACTTGATGATTTGGAAAAAATATATTTAAAGCCAAATCTGATTGAAAAAAAATACTGGTTGGTTGATATAATTTTTTGATGTCTTGTTATTCAAATAAAGTTAATATTGACAAACTTATTGTGTTTAATATAAAATGATCTCAGGAGAAGTATATTTTAGCTGACATAGAACGGTATGCCTACCAAAATTATTTCAAAGATTAGCATATGGGATATTATTAAACTTGTTTTGGCTACTACTATTGTCTATTTGGGACTTAGTTACAATGTTTTTGATGTAGGAGAAAAAGTATCTGATTTTTTTGCCAAAGATTATTTGTCTGAGGATATGGATAGTGAATTTCATGAAGCTAGTCTACGAGACTGGATAAACTCTCAAAATCAAGATAAGCCTGTAGCTAGCAATACTCAATCTAATTCAAATGACACTATTGTAGATACCTATCAGAATTTATTTGATAACTTGTGTGAAAAAAATTATCTGATATGTAATAAAGTTGACTTTGACTGAGAATATAAATCCAAGGATAAGTATGATTATTTTGAAGATTCTGTTTATATATTGTGATGAATAAATTGATATCTGAGATTGGGAGAAAATTTTTTGAAATCATTTAATTATCTAAATTTATACCAAAAATCTGATAAAAAAAGAGGATATACTAGATCAAATGATGTATATATAAATACTTTGTCTATAAAATTTGATGATGAATTTAAACAATTGTTGGGTCATGAATTTGGACATATATTAGATCTGTTTACTATCAAATGATATAATAAAAAAAAGGATAGTTCTTTTACAGAATTTGAAGAAGTTATATTTCCAATAGATGATCCGTCTATAGAATATTATAAGCTTTCTTGGGAATGAGAAAAAATAAGAAAATCTGATGCTAAACCTGAGGACTTTTGTAGTGGATATGGTATGTTTGATCCATTTGAAGATTTTGCTGAATGTCATAATCTATATCTAAATCATAACTATATTTTTAGATTTTTTGCCATTTCCAATTCTATTATGAAAAAGAAATATAATTATATGGCAAATTTGTATGCAGGTAAATATTTGGACAAAAATATAGGGTATTTTGATCAAAAAAATCGCAATACTAACTATAGATATTGGGATACAACTAGGATTAGCTATTAGTTATTATTTATTTAATAAAAAGTCAACTATTCTTGCTTTTGAAGGGGTAGTTTTTTTGTTTTTTATTAGCTTTTAAACTATAATTTCTATGTAAACTTTATTTGGATAGAACTTGTATGTCTAAAGTTTTCAAAAAAACATTTACTATTGTTTTTATAATGTTTGTTTGACAAGCAATTTTTTGCTGATTTACTTTTGCTCAAGGTAGTTGAAATGCTCAAGTAGAGTGTGGAGATAATCCTACCATATGTTCTAGTCCATGATTACAATTTCAATATTATGAACAATTTGTAAAAGAGATGCTTGCTGGAATACAAACCGTCCAATGAGATGGTAAAGATTTATGAGATTATAACTATTTGTGATGACTGTTTACTAATAAAATATTTAATATACCTACAGAGAATAAAAATATATTTGAGAAATTAGTCTCTGAAATAGAAGAAAGCATAAATAAAAAAATATCTACAGCTAGCGCTACAGTTTTTATATTGTCGTCCCTTGGTATAGGTTCTTACAAAGATATTATATGAATGTCTATATTAACTAAATCTAGACCATTTATTAGAGATTGGAAGACTCTTTTGGATTTGGAAACCCAAATAAATGAGATGTTTTATGAGCTTTGATTGTCAGCTATGGCTGATGATGTAATAGTAGATACAAGTAAATTTCAACTCATATTAGATAAATATAAAGATTCAAATAAGCTTTTTTATAGAGCAAAAATTTATGATGGAGCTAAATACAAAGATTTGGTAAGTATGCTTTTGAAAATGAATGGTTCTATGAAAACTTTTCTATCTATGTGAACTATCAATCAATTTGATAAATATTCCCAATGAGGTATCGACTGATTTGATATAGCTTTTGATATGGAAAGTATTCAAATTTTGGATTCTTCATATGAATGTGCTAGAGGATTTTTTAAATGTGATAGCTCTCGAAAAGATTTTGTAAAAAATATCAAAAATATTTGAACTAGTTTTAAAAAATGATGAGCAAGCGCAAAAGAAAATATTGTAACTGCTAATAAAAATTTTGCTGATGCTCTGAGATGAGTATCCAATAATTATAAAAAAGATAAATCTGAATGAGAAAAGGTTTTGACTGATAGACAAATTGATCTTTTGAGAGATGTATATGGTATAAATACTAGTAAACTTACTAAACAACAGTGACTTTTGCTTACTAATTCTTGGAAAAATTTAGCTACATCAACTATTGGAAATATAAAATTGAGCTCAAATTTTAATGATGATTATTTTAATAAAAAAGAAAAAGATCAAAAAGAAAAAGATAAAGATCAGGAAGAAAAAGATGCTGTAAATCCAAATTTGTGAAATGAAACATTGTTGGATAATATATCAGAATTGAGTGATCTTTTGGAATCAAAAATTGATTATCCAGTAATTGCTAAAGATGATTTTAAACAATCTTTGGAGATAGTAATGAAAAGTGTAAATAAAAAGCACCAAGATGAGTTGAGTGTGTTGGTAAGTATAGATCCTACTCCTTATTTACAATTTTATACTCAGATAGGTTATCGTATACGTGACGTGATAGATATTATATGAAGTAAGGATAAAAATTTAATAAAAAATATTGGTACAGTATGTGAACTTCAATGTTCTAATAAATGAAATGCTGGCTGTTATGCTAGATAGTTTTTAATTTATTTAGTTGGATATGAGAAAATTGATTATCAAAAGAACTTTATTGACTATGATTACTTTGTGATCAATATTTTCTTTTTGATATTCTCAAAATGGATTTTATCAAACTCAGAGTGAGTATTTGGATATTATATCAACACAATTATTAGCTAGTCAAACCGACTCTACAAAAGATATTTTGAATAGTTTTTGTTCTGTTGTATTGATAAATTCAGGATTAATAATAGATGATATTTATGTTTATAGTCCTTGAGAATCAGTATTTTTATATCTTATTTGTCATAATATAAATAAAGATTTAGATTTTAAGTTTAACCAAAACTTTTTATCTGGAGATAAATCTTATCTGAAAAAACAGGATTTTAATGATTTATGAATAATAGATTATTGACCAAATTGAGATTATGATTATTGTGATCCTCAAAAAGATATGGATAATTGTGATATATCATCTCACTTTCCTAGTGTGTTTAATGTATTGATAAATGATATTGTATCTTTTCAACAGTCTAGATTATATGGTTTGCAAAATCCTGATTTTGATGAAATGAAAATAGAGGATCAAGTAGATAATTATTCTAAAGAAAAGTTTAATGTTTTGTTTTGTGATACGACTAATGGATTGTATCCACAGTTGTGTAAAACTATGAAATCTTATCTAAAATCTTCAGCTAAATTATTAAAATGATTGGATATTATTAATTATCAAAATATATTAGTATCTGATGATAAATGATTAATTAGTTGTCCAGCTACATCTGCTAGTGATTATGATTTTTTGAAATGCTGATTAATATGACATGGATTTGATATAGATTCTAAGTATATAAATTTGATATATAATGAGATATTTTATTATCGTTTGCTTTTAAAATTTTATGAAGAAAAAGTTTTATCTGCTCCTACAGAAATAGCTCCAGCTCCTTTTAATAAAGATACAACGACAGCTAAAAACTATTTTAAAAATAAAATATATGAGTTTAATAGAGAAATAAACAGAATGCATAGTGCTGTATCAAATACCACTAAGATGTTGAATGAAATATATGCTACATTCCCTTTGCATATTTGATTTTTGATGTATCAAGAAGATCTACTGATACTTAGAGATAAATATCTTTATAAAATAGTAACACCTTTTTATACTTTGTATGGTAAACTTAGAAATGTACAAGAAATCGAATAAGAGAATCTTTTTAACAATGTTCTTGATGATTGTATGATCTGGTGTTTTTGTCGTTGAATGAGCTTGAATTTGAGATTTTTTGTCTAGGACTTATAATGATTTGGTAAATGAAGATTATGTATCTAGTATAGCATGAAAAGCTGTAATTTCAGATTTGTATTATAAAAATTTGGAAATAGCTAGAACCAATGAAATATCTTCTATAAAAAATACTATTACTAATACTTTGGATTTTGTTAGAAATTCTTCTGAGTGAACTTGTAATATAAATGAAGCAGATATTGTGAATATATTGTATTATTCCAATGATACTTTCAAAAGGTCTTTTAAACAAAATATTTTAAATTTTGATCCTAATGCAAAAGCTAAATATCCAAATACAAGTGAATATCTTCAATCTTGTAATATTTTTATGTGATGTGTTTATGGACAATTTGAAAATGATACACGAGGATTGGAATTATCTAAAACTTGTTCTCAAAAACTGAATGAAATTTATATAAGCTTGTATTCTAGTGATAGTGATATATCTACTTTTGATCAGATAAATTATTGAGATGACTTGTTTTGGAATGGAAAACTGGATGATGCTGATTATGATCTTTTGTATGATATAAGTATTGTATGAAAAATTCTTTTTGAATGATTCAAATCTTCTCCCCAAGTGTTGTATTATCAATTCCCTGATGTAAATTATTGATCAGATAATAATACTCCTGAAATATTGGATGATGGGACAGTAGATTGGTATTCTCCATATGATCCATCAGATTTTTTGACTGGATCTAATTCTGGTCAAAATAATTCTTGAAATAACTGAGATAACTCATCTAATACATCCAAAACTTCAGATCCTAATTCTACATCTTTGAAAGGTATATTGGATGATGAGGTTTTGCAATTTATAGACGACAATACTAGTCCAAGCTATGCTCAAAATCAATATAGTGAGGATAATATAATAAACTGAAATATTTGTATTAGTTGATCTATTCTTAGTTGAACTAATGAAACGTATTATAATACATGAGAAATAATATCGTGATATCTAAATGTTTTGATAAATCAGATTGATGAAAATAAAACTCAATGAAATTCTAGTATTACTAATTGAGGTTCTTTTGTGAACTGAGAGGAAGTGGTTTTGACTTGAGATGAGGTTTATAATCAGATAGAAGAACAAGTAGATATGTTATCAAATATAAATGATCCTGATTCGCAATCAGCTATTTTATCTTGTATAGATAAGTGTGATTGAATGCCTGTAGATGACAAACTAGTATGTATTGTTAAGTGTACCTGTACTGAGTTTTCTAGTCCAGCATTTAATGATAATTTTAAAATATTAGATGAATGAGCCTTTAAAATTAAATTTTGTATGATACCTGTACAAAATCGTGCTTTCTCTCAAAATTGAAAAGTAGTATTTAGTATAGAAGAGATATATGAAGAACTTTATGCAATATTGGCTAGTTTGAGAGATGGATGAGAATTATTGGTACATAAAAAGACAAAAGAATTTTTGGAAAGCTCTGTAACAAAAAATAAATTTGGTAAAATATTTTCTTTTAATGTATGATCTGCATTCAAAAATTTATTCTCAGAAACTTCAGATACTATAGAAAAAAGAAATGAAGAACTTTTTGAAAGAAATGTAGCTAAATCGATATTGTCTTATGGAGAAGAATTAAATACAGCAGAAGAAAAAAATAAATATTCTCTATTATGAGATCCAGACAAGATTATTAGTCAAATTCAAATAAGTAATAATGTTTCTAGTTTTCAAAATAAATGAATGAATGCTATATGAGATCCTAGTAAATCTATACAGGCTGATAGATTACTAAAAATGAATCAACTTATAGTTACTTATCTAGATACTAATTTAACTTTTTGGGAAGATGTTTTGAAAATGATGGAAGATATAAATTCTATAGCAGAATTTATGAGCAAAAAATAAACTTAGTTTTAACTAAACTTTGATAGAATATACTGATGATATAATTTTTATTCAGTTGTAATTGTTATGTTTTCATAAGGAGGATTTATTCAAAGTTTTTTGAATATTATTTTTAATTTTTGTCTTAGTTCAGAACAAATAACAAATTTTCATTTTCATCATTTGGGATCATAGAAAAAGAATCATTTGAAATTTATACCATGGAAATCAAATCATGAAATAAATACATTTGTATAATCTTTGTGTACTACTTTTTCTTCTGAATTTATTGTATCTGTTAATACTTTTTTGATTTGTTCTACATTTATATTACGTGGTAGCGTTAAATCTATTTCTCATCTAATTAATGGTTCAGTTTTTAATGTTTTGATAGGGGTTGTAGCTAATTTCATATTGGGAACTATTACTCTTCTTTTGTCTATTGTTTTGATGATCGTATATCTGATATTTATTTCATCTATTACTCATGTTAATTTTAAGGATCATAACATTTGTACATAATCTCATAGTTTAACTTTTTTGTTTAAGAGTATCATTATTCATGAAACCATGTTTCCGATAGTTGTTTCCATGGCGAATCACATTCAAAGAGATACTCATCACATCAATAATGCTACATCAAATCATATTATCTCAAATACTATTAGAACATTGAATATCATGAGAAGAGTAAATATCATATTTCAAATTAGATGTGATATCTTTTTTGTATATTTTTCATCTGTTTGAACTGAATTTTTTTCTATTCTCGCTTTTATTTTTTTTGTTAATCGTTTTATAAAAAATAATATTACAAAAAATACTGTTACTGCTATTAATAGTTTTATTGCTATTTCTTTTCAGTTTTCTGATAGATAATCTGTTATTAACTTTACTATGTTTTCCAACATTTTCTAAATATATTTAAAACCTTATTGGATATTATTTATTGTGTTTTCTTGATCTTTTTCTTTTTCAAAGTTTAAAGTTATCATATTGTAAGGTATATTAATATTATTCTTTTTAAATTCTTCGTTTATTTTTTCATTTATTGCTCATATAGCATATTCTTCTAATAATCATCATTTAGGGTCAAATAAGAACATACATTTCATATCTATTGAACTTGCTCCAAAATTTGTAACAAAAACTTTTGTGTTATCTTGGCTTTTTACAAAATCAAAACTATTTATGCAATTTGTTAAAACCTCAATAGTCTTTGGTATGTCTGATTCATAATGTACTCATATCATGAAATTTAATTTTACTAGTTCTTCTGAACTAAATGTTTTGATTGGTACAGATATTAGTGTCATGTTTGGTATTATTACTTCTCTAAGATCTAATGTTCTAATGATTGTATATCTAATGGTAATTTCTTCTATTCTTCCAAAATATACTTGATCTGCATTTATTTCTACTATATCACCTAGTTTAAATTCTTTTGTATAAAGTATCATTATTCATGCTATCATATTTCATAATATTTCTTTGAAAGCTAATCAAACTCCGAAAGACACTCATCATAGTATCAGTCATACATTGAATCACATTATTTCAAATCATATGAAAAAGGAAAAAATAACCATTATATAAAATACAATATTTCATATTAATCATGCTATTTTGTCTATATGTTTACTGTCTGTAATCGTATTATTTTTTATAATATTTCTTTTGACTATTCATGCTACTATTTTAGAAATAATTAGCATGACTATAATTACTATTACTCCTCAAAATATTTTCAAAATATATCACCAAACTTCGGGTCATTGTAATCAAAATAGTCAACTAGTCGCTTCTTGAGCATTTTCTCACTGCATTTTGTTTTTGATATTTGTAAAACATACTAGATTATAAAGCAAAATTATAATTAATACAATTTTTAATCTGATTTTATATGTTTGGTATATGGACATTTATTATTCTTTATGATATAATATGTCTTTTGGGATTGTTTTTGATATGTTTTTGGTTATTTTTTAGTGTCTTTATTTTTTAAAATTTGAAATGGAACAGCAGATGGATTATTTTACAAAAAGAATGAATGAAAATAGAAATAGTCAAAAGAGATCTTTTACTCCTACCAAAAAGGGAGTATCTTATTGAACATTTATTATTATCATTATTAGTATCTTGGTTGTTGTTTTTATCTTATTCAAAAAATATGATAGTATTAGAGGTACTTTTATTTCAGACTCTTGATCATGAGCTATAGAAGATACTCAAGAATTTGATTTTAAAATATGAGATCAAGTCAATCTTTCCTGAAATCTTTATATGGATGAAGATATTATATCATCATATACACATAAATTAAATACTTTTGATTGAGATATTTTTTGACTTAAAAGTAGGACTTTAGACTTGAGTGATTATAATTGAGAAGTTCAAGTAGAGTGAATAATTGAAAAATTAGTTGGAGATATGTTTGTGATTGAAGTAAATAATATTCAATGAGAAGTTGTTGTAGAAGAAACTTGATTGCTATTGTCTTCTGGTAAATATTTATCTAAACCTGGTATTTATTTAGATTCAGATTTTTTTGAAAATTATATATTACAAAATGAATGAGAAGATTGAAATTTAATTGTTAAAAACTTGGAAACAAGTCAGATTATTACAATATCTTATTTTAGATGTAATGATAAAAAACAAGATGAAAACTGTAAATATTTAAATGATGTTTTTTCAAAATCAGCAGAAAAAGATTTTACAACACTTAATAGAGTTTCTTTTTATAAATTAGATTCCATTGATTCTTGGTTTTTCTCAAATGAAAATATGATTTGATACTTTATAAATAATGTTTGAGAATCTGAAGTTATGAAAATATCTGATTATATTATTTTACCAAATAAAAAATATGTTGAAGAAAATCTGATGTCAGAAATCAATAGTTTGTGTAAAAATGATCAATGAATTATGGATAAAATAAATTCCTATGATTTATCATTTCAAAATAATGATATATTATTAACGGTTAAATGAAATTATTCTACCTGATTTGTAACTTGTAAATTGATATTAAATCCTTGATTTGAAAAGAAACTTATTTTGCAAACATTTATTTTAGATGAAGTGAAGAAAATTGAAACACCACAATGAACGCTTTTAAAGCGAGATGCTAATGTAAAACAATTTCCTATAAACTTAGAAAAACCTCTTGTTTTCAATTCATCTACAAGATGATATAAAATTTCATTTCCATCTATGAATATATCATTTGCTGGTACAAATACTGAGGAAACTTTTGATCAAGTTTGAGTTTATTGTTTTACTCAAATGGATGTAATAAAATATTCTGATAAAGATAAATTACATGATATGCCATCAATTAAAATATATGAATGTAATATGAAAAACTGATTTCAGGAAACAGATCAATTGGTTTACAGAAAAGTTTGAGATAAGAATTTTGTAATAGAAATATTGGATTCTTCTTGGATAGAATTTGTAAATAATATTGTAATTGAATAATATTTTACTTAATGTTTTGATTTATGCAGCTTTTTGTTTGTGATTTTCAGATTAAATGAGACATTATTGTTATCGAAGATAGAGATATATTAAACCAAATTAGAAAAGTTTTGAGAATGAAAATTTGAGATTCTTTTTTTGTTCAAAAAAAAATCAATCCCAGTAAAAGATATAAAATAAAAATTAAAGAATGGAATGATAAAACTTTGTATTCTGATATAGAATGAATTGAAGATAAATGATTGGAAATCAATAAAGCTAATTATTGAATGATAGTTGCTATGCCCAATAGGCGAGATAAACTAGAATTGATAGTTCAAAAATTAACTGAAATCTGAATTAATGATATTATTTTTTGGCCAGCAGAAAGATCAGTAATAAAAAAATCTAATGAATCTAAATTTCAGAGATTATCCAAAATTTCAAAAGAAGCTCTTGAACAATCTTGGTGATGGCATCTTCCTAAGATCGAGTTTATTTCTAATTTGGAAAACTTAATTAAAAATTCTAAATTGATAGTTTTTGATAAGGGTGTAAATACTGTAAATGGTGTAAATACTGTAAATGGTGTAAATACTGTTCGGGATAATATATATTGATTGGTTGGTCCAGAATGAGGATTAACTCAAAAAGATTATGATGGTTTTTGAAAAAATTTTGAAATCATATCTTTATGAGATTCTGTGTTGAGAATGGAGACTGCTGCTATTATTTGATGATGGTTAATTAAAAATTATAAATAATAAATTAGAAATTGAAAAAAGTTTTTTTATTGTTAGTATGACCTTGTTTTAGAACTAAGTCTGTATATGAAAGAAATAATAAAGAAAATACTATTTTATGATAAAATATATGATTTTATAAAAACAAGTTTTGTATATCAGGCATGGAAGAGGCTTATGTGAAATATAGCTAATACATTTTATGGATATCCATCAAAAGACTTTTTTGTGATAGGAGTAACTTGAACAAATGGCAAAACCACTACTGTTAATTTGATTCACAAAATGCTTAATGATAAAGTTTGACCAACTGTGATGGTAAGTACCGCCGTTATAAAAATATGAGATAAAGAAATAATAAACGAAAAAAAGATGACATCTTTGGATATATTTGATTTACAATCTATATTATCTACGGCTAAATCTAAATGATGTAAAATAGCAGTTTTGGAAGTGTCTTCTCATGGTATGGATCAATATAGATTTGAGTGAGTAGATTTTGATTTTGCAATACTTACAAATCTTACTCATGATCATTTGGATTATCATGGTAATTTTAATAATTATATAAACGCTAAAAAGAAGCTTTTTAAATATGTTTTGAGAAATAATAAATCTAATAAATATGCTGTTTTTCCGGCTGATGATAAAATTTGAAGAACTTGGTCTGATGATATGGCTTTTGATAAAAAAATCACTTTTGGTGTAAATAATTCTGCAATATTAAGAGCTGAGAATATAGTGGAAGAAATAGATTCTACTTCTTTTGATATTATATATTTATGAAAAAAATTTCATATGAAAACTTTTTTGCCTGGTACCTATAATGTTTATAATATATTATCAGCACTTAGTGTAGCTGTGCATATATGATTGGATATGGAACAGGCAGTTGCTTCTTTATCTGGATTTAAATGAGTTTCTGGTAGAATGGAGGCTGTAAAATTAAATTGAGTAAATTATTTTATTGATTTTGCACATTCTCCGGATGCTTTGGATAAAACTCTTGCTTTTTTGAATACTATCAAAAAAGATAAAAAACTGATTGTAGTGTTTGGTGCTCCTGGAAATAGAGACAAACTAAAAAGACCTGATATGTGAAGTATTGCATATAGTTATGCTGATGTTTTGATAGCTACTGATGATGACCCTGATACTGAAAATAGAATTCAAATTTTAAATCAATTAACAGAAAAAATTAGAGATTTGAATACTCCAAACAAAGAACTATATATTATACCTGAGAGAGAATTAGCTATAAAATTTGCTACAGAACAGGCAAAAGAATGAGATTTTGTAATGTTTGCAGGTAAATGACATGAAACAGTTCAACTTACAAATTTTGGAAGAAAAAAATGGAATGATAAAGATATACTAGAAAATTTGATAAACACTTCTACTAAAGTAGAATGATAAATAATAGATAAAAGATAAATAAGTTAATTCCTTGCTGAGGTATGTTTACTCAGTTTTTTAATAATATAAATTATATATCTTTTTAGTAAAAACGTAAGGTGTCTGTGGGCTTTTTGTTAGTTTTTTTGACAAAATCATTATTTTGAGCTATAATTGAATATCCTTTATATTTACAGATATTTATGGCTATAGAACTACAACAATGTAAGGATATGCTTGCTAATCAATTAGTAAAGGATTTTTCACAACAATATAATGTATCTCCTTTGACAACATCTGCATGGTGAAAAGATAAAGCAGAATGTTTTTCTAATTTTGGATGAACTACAAAAATCAAAGAATATATATATCAGATAAAAAAAGATTATGAATCTGGAAAATTAGTAGTTAAACAAGATATTGTTTCCAATGATGGCTATGAAGATCCATGAGATATTCAGACGACTATACAAAAACCAGAAGATCCTGCTTGAATGTTTTGATATTCTTGGAATCAAATATGAAATTATGTAATGACTTGATTCTTGGTATTGATATTTTTTTATTTATTTTTGAAAGTACTAAAGTATTGATTGAGATATTTATATTCATTTCTAAATAAAAATAGATTTGTTTATATGAAAGTAAATTTACCAAAATGAGATGATAAATTAGGTCGCGAACAAGCAAAAGAATTAGCTAAAGACATGAAAGAAAAAATCTGACGTATGTCTCAGGTTTATATGAATTTTCATAAAATTACTGAACTTAGTACTTTTGATAAGTTTATGTATAAGATCTTTTCAAAACAAAAGATTGTGATGATATATCATTATGAAGATTGAATATTAAGTTTTATTGTGTGAGTTTTTCCTGAATATCAAAAAATAGTAGAATGAGCAATATCTTCTCAATTTTCTGATTGTTCTATAGAATCTATTCCTAAACCTAGATATTTTGCTAGAAAACATAGCGATATAACTGTAATTGAACCAAAAAAAGATCCTATATATACTATCAAAATGTATAAGTTGATGCCAGATGATCCTATAAATAATTTGATAGACGCTATGAGTAAAGTATCAAATTATGATACAGTTTCTATTTTGATGCCTATTAAGCCAGAGTGATCTTGGTTTAATGATAAAATGAAAAAAGCAGCTGATAGGCTATATAAAAATTTGGATATAAATACGACTCCTTGGCGACATTATATATTTATGCCTTGGAAAATATTTTGATTTTTGATTATGTGACCTAGTAAAAAATTACTTTCATGATGAAAAGATGAAGCTGATGGAGTTACAATGGTTCGTATGGTAAAAGCAAAAGAAGATGCTATGAATGCTATATGAGAGGAAGCTTGATTACCTGTTTTTAGATCTTCTATTATTCTGATTACTTCATCTGATACCAAAGATAACTTACAATGAAATATTGATAGTTTGGTGAGTGCATACAATATATATGCAGATGAATATTCTAATGAACTAAATGAAGCTAATACCAAACATGATGCTTTTGGATTTATATTTAAACCACTTTGGACTATAGCAACAAAGTTTTATCTTACAGGATTCTTTTTTAAATATTGATATTTTTCGGTTAATCAACTTACTTCTTTGTTTCATTTTCCAGATGGTATATACAATCGTTCTCCTATTATAGAATGGATGCAATATAAGGTTTTACCTGCTCCTTCTAATTTACCTATAATGCCAAAGGAAGAAGAAACATGATTTGTAATGTGATGAATATTGGCAGAGAAATATAAAAAGTGAATATTGTCTGATATATTAGCTAGTGGTTATAAAAGTCATTGGGCTGTATCAGAGAAAATTTTTCAAGAAGAATATTTGGAGTCTGTAGAAAAATTTCCCCAAAAAGAATTGGAATGAAAAGATATTGTAGAAAAAAAATGAAAAAAATATGTAAAACTATTTAGAGAAAAGAAATGATATTGATATAAGATGTTTAAAAATTGAGTTTTGCTTGGTATCAATATATATAGAAATAATCTTTCACCAGTATATATGAAAAGAGAAGATAGAACAAGGCATTATTATTGTATATGAAAATCTGGTACATGAAAATCAGTATTTCTACAAACTTTAGCTAGGCAAGATGTTTGGAATGGAGATGGAATATGTCTTGTAGATCCTCATGGAGATTTAGCAGAAGATATATTAGCTTATGTTCCCAAAGAAAGAGCAAAAGATGTAGTCTATTTTGATGCTGGTAATGAAGATAGACCTATGTGATTGAATCTATATGAGATAAGTAATTTGGATGAAGCAGATAGAGTAGTAAACGATGCTACTGAGATATTTATAAAAATGTTTGGTCCTGAAATATTTGGTCCTCGTATACAAGAATATTTTAAATATTGAAGTCTGACTTTATTAGAAGATTTTGATGATAGACCAACTCTTTTGGATGTTGTTAGACTGTTTACTGATGAAGGATATAGAGAATATAAAACAAAAAAAGTAACTAATCCTGTAGTAAAAAATCGACGAGAAAAAACATTTAATGCTATGGGAGATAGAGAAAAACAAGAAATAATTCCATATTTTTCTGCTAAATTTGTTTCGTTTAATACCAATAGATTGATTAGAAATATAATATGACAAACTAAATCAGCGTTTAAGTTTGAAGATATAATGGACAATAGGAAAATCCTAATAATTAATTTGAGTAAATGAAAAATATGAGAAATGAATGCTCAGTTACTTGGTATGATTATTGTATCAAAAATATATACTGCTGCTATGTGAAGAGCTAAAATGGATGAAAAAGATAGAAAAGATTTCTATTTGTATGTTGATGAATTTCAAAATTTTGTTTCTTGAACTTTTGCAGATATATTATCGGAAGCTAGAAAATATAGATTATGTTTGATAATGGCTCATCAATATATAGCACAGTTGGATCCACCTAAATGATTGGGTTGAGATTGATGATGAAAATGAGATGTGAAAGCTGCAGTTTTTGGTAACGTTGGTACTATGCAATCTTTTAAAGTTTGAGCTCCAGATGCTGAATTTTTGGAAAAAGAATATGTTCCTATTCTTTCTGGACAAGATATTGTCTGAATAGCAAATTATAAAGCTTACATAAAACTAAATATAGATAATGCAACAACCCGTGTTTTTAGTATGAACATGCTTTATTCAAAAGATTATCAAAGTAAGAAAATAGTTCCTATACTAAAAGAATATTGTGGTAAAAAATATGGTAGAAAGAGAGAGTTTGTAGATGCTGAAATAAATGCTAGACTGGGGCTTGGAGTAGATGAAGAAGTTTTGCCTCAAGACAGCTCAGAAAATCAAGATAATCCAGTAAAACAAGATAGTTCAACAAATCAAGATGATTCTAAATAATATATAAAATATTTTTAAAATTTGTCAAAAAACTTTTTTTGAAAAATATTTGTAGTATTTTGATTTTCTATTGAAATGTGTGATATTTTGGATATACATTATTTTATGTTCCCGTTCTTTTGTCGTGTTTTAATTTATAATTTTTTAGAATGCTATTCGATTTTCAAGCATTTATAGAGGAGTTGAGAGAAAAAGAAGAAAAAAAGCAAATAGTAGAAAAATATGAAAAACTTTTTTGAGAAATCAAAGGATGAATACAAGATCAAGAGCGATATAAAGAATATCTTGAAAGCTTTTCTATATTAGATTATATTGTTCCAGAAGAATTAAAAGATGACTTTGATCGAAATATCTTACAAAGACTTGTTATCGGTTCTTTTTCTAGTGATTATGAAATAAAATTTGATAAAGAAAAAAAATGAAGAGATCTGTATATAGCAGTAAAGAGTTGAGATCAGAGTGTAGTGAAGACTATATCTGAATTACGATCTTTTCAAATTTTGAGACTTTATGAAATATATGTAGAAGAACAAATGAATTTACATGCTTTGAAAATGGAAGATGAAAATGAAAAAAATGCTATAGATCAAGAAAGATCTATGAGAATAAATAGATGGAAGGCTGTTTTGGATACTATAGATAGAGAAGAAGTTAGTAAAGAAGCAAAAAAAGATCAAGAAAATAAATTAGGAGATTTGATGTGAAAACTTTAAAATCTTAAATCATAAAATATAGAAATAATCTCCTGAAAGGGAGATTTTTTTATAAATCTAAATATGTATGTATCAAAAACTGTGGTATTGCCTGTTTGAGTAATGCTTCTAATCATATGGAGCTTGTATTTATATTGGCAATACTTTTTATGTAAAAAGATTGGGTAGGAAATGTGATTTCTTGATATGGATTAAGATTTGGAGATATTTTTATACAAAAGCTTATATCGTTATTTTCCATAGAGTTTCCAAATATGAGGAAACTTTTTAATGATGAATTATTGTCTATGTATAAATTATTTAATGTATTTCATCATATTTCAATATTGCTTGCATAATTTATAAATGATTGTAAAAAACTGTTTATTATATTGTTATTGTTAGTAGATCATGTCTGAATAAATAATCAGTTTTCTAATAATTGATCTCATGATATTATAAATATTCCAATACTTAGTTCTCTATTCGCTGTTATATTTTCCAAATTTATATTGGTCATATATTGAGCTATATTTTGATATTGTAATGTTGTTGTAAGTTTTTCAAAGTTTGATCAAGTGTTTATTTGTTTGAATAGTGGTATGATGATAGATTCTCAAGTATTTAGTATTATTGGACTATTACATCAGCTTTGTGCTTGTATAGAATTGGAGATGTAATTGGAAGTTCATTTTATTTCAGTCAAAAAATTACAATTATTAGCACAATCGAAATTTGATAATATTATGTCATCTCAAGTGTTTACCTTGTTTTCAAATCAGATTCAGTTGTTTGATATTTCTGTAAGAGATAGTTCCAGTCAGGCTTTTGATAGATAATATCATTTATAATGATTTGAAATTGTGTTGTTGTAATTGAATAAATCTCTAATAAAATTTGTAGATAAAATTCATATTAGAGAAGACGCTAATAAAACAAAAATCACCAAAATACTTATATTTCAGTTTAGATTATTTTTTAGTGGCTTTTTATTCATTTATATTGATTGAATTAAAAAATTGTTGTATTGGTATTTGGATTTTATTATATCGATTATTATTATATCTAGGCGAATAAGCTCTACTAATCATAAAAAATCATGGTTTGTATATACAAGATATATAATTTGAACATGAATTTGTATTTAAATAATTTTCTGTCGAATCGTATGGTATGATCTTGAATATTGTTTTGGATAGATATATTGAATTGGGGTTACTTATTTGGATTGTATTTCAGTTTTTTATTATTTCTAGATAGCATTTATATCATCATGTTAAAATATCTATAGATTCTCATGGATCTATACAGTCTCATGTGCTATATATTGTTAACTCTCAGTCTTGTCAGCTTAGATATAGTGTATCTGTGATACCATAGCTTGAGTCTAAACTTGATCCATATCTATAATAATCTATACTATTTCTATCTGAAAAATTTTGAATATTTTGTGAAATAAACAAGATTTCTTTATTTATATATTTTTCTTGTTGTATCCTAAATGCTATCTGAGAAATAAATGTATATGTTTTCATCAAAACAACAGATAAAATTCATATTACAATCAATACGACAAGTATCTCTACTAAAGTAAATCAGTTTTTTTTCATTTTTTAGTAATCTCCTATAAAACTTTCTAAAAAGACTTCTCAAGTTTTGCTTCATTTTTGGAAGATAACATGAGATTGTATTTTTATTATTTTATCTATTGGTAAAATATTTCATCATTCTTTTATACTATCAAAACTTATATATCTTGCAAAATTCGTTTTTTCTCATCATAATGAATCATGATTGTATCGAAAAATTTTATTTCAATTTATGTCTTCTATGTGAGAATATAGTATATTGTTTTCAAAAGATCAAGAATTTGTTCGTGTTAATTCAGGATATTTTCTAGGATTATTATTTATTTGCAAAAATTTTGTATTAATTCATGAAGAAAAAAATCAATCACAAAATTTTTCTTCTCAGTATATACTAGGATCATTGATATATTTATCTGTAAAAACACAGTTTCGTCTGAGCTCTTTTTGTAAATTAGCATCTCTGGCATTGAAAACCAATTCAATCCCTTCTTTTGCCAAAAACGTTGCTGTATTTCTTGTTCTTATTTCATCTAATCTTTCTAAATTATTTGTGATTAGATAAAAAACAGCCATAATTCAAATACTAAAAACAGCTATTATTATAAGTATTTCCAATATTGTAAATCAGTTTTTTTTCATAGAAAATTAATAAATAATCAAAATTCCAATAAATAGTTTATATGTTTATTTACAATAATTTCAAATATTAAAATTAATTCTGACAAAGGATTTCTTGTAGTTTACAATTGTCAGATCAGACATTGAAACAATATTTTTCTGTTTTGATTTTTATTTCAAATTCTATTTGTGTTGAATATAAATTTATATTATCATATATTTCACATCCAAATTTGTATGGATATATTTGTATTGTGGCCTTATCATTTTCTTGAAAATTATTTCAGCTCAATAGTTTTATTTTTGAAATAGAGAATTCATTATTTATTGTTTTATTTCAGCTGTATTGAGCGTTTTCTCAAATATATGTAAAATAAAGTGAATTAGCTCAAGAAATTAAATCTAAATTAAGCTGACTAAAACGTTGATTGTTATAATAATTTGATCATATACTGTTATTGTAAAACGAAGAAAATGTTTCTACAAAATCTTCTTTGATAGTCTTGTTTTTTAATCTGAGAATATCGTTTGATCACATATATATAGTCATTCACAAAATTACGCCTATAATTGCTATGACTATAAGCATTTCTATTAGAGTAAATCATTTTATTAGTGCTTTATTTAATTTCAAACTCATTCCATTATTTGAAGAATTAATCAGAAGACTCATAGTGCTATCAAAACCACAATTAGTCCTATGAAGATCAATATAATTGGTTCTATTACTTTTGCAAGACGATTTATATTATTGTTTAGTTCTTCTTCATGTATTTTTAATATATTTTCTAGTGAATCTTCCAATCTTGCTGTTTCTTCTCACACTCTTATAAGAGCAGCTACATTACTTGGAATTAAATAAGTTTGATTTTTGATTGTTTCGTATATGGTTTCTCATTTTTGAAGTCATGATAATGTGTTTTCTATCATATTTTGATATATTGGTATATTCAATATATCTCTAAGAATTTGAAAAGTTTCTATATAATTCATTCAAGATTGAAGCATGATTTTGGTATATCTACATCGTTTGATTAGATAATAATATTTAGTCATTTTACCAAATAGTGGTATCTTGAGTAATATAGAAAATCGTGTTCTTTTTCATGTATCTGTCGAAAGAAATATTAATAAAAGTGTAATTACTGATATGGTTATTCGAATAATGGACTTTCGATTTTCTTTTGTTCAATCAGCTATTTCTTTTAATATTACTGTTATCATTGGTAGTTGTATATTTTCAAAGCCATTTGCTATTTCAAATATTCATGGTAATACAAATGCAAATAGAGAGACTACGCTTATTATACTTATTATAATCAATATAATTGGATAGCTCAGAGCTGTTATATATTTGTTTTTGATTTCATTCATATAACTATATTCATCTGATAGCTCTTTTAGGGTACTTACCAAATTTCATGATTTTTCTCATGCTTTTGTGATACTATAATCTCTTTCATCAAAAAAATCTGGTAATCTACTGAATGCATAGGAAAGTTCTTTACCATTTAGTAGGTGTGTATTTATGCTTTTAGCTACTTCTTTGACTGCATAATTATCTGAACTTTTTTCTATTATATCCATAGCTTGAGATAAAGATATTCATCAGTTTATAAGATACGAAAGCTCTTTTAAAAAGATAATTTTTTCTTTACTACCAAAATTTCATCTGTCTATTTGATGCAGAAATTTCATTATAATATTGTCTATTCATGATTGTTTAGTTTCTTTATCATATCACATTATTGGCTATTTATTTTTTGTAATAAAAGGCTTTTAGATATATATCTACATTTTGTTCTTGATCATAATTATTTATATCATAAGATATTTCATCAATTTTGTATAATATACGTAAATCTTTATCAGGATTAATTTTTCTTTCGATGTTATTTATAAAAGAAAGTAATCAATCTTTATCGTTGAATGATATATTTAAAAATACAGATACATAAAATAAACTTTCTTTGAATTCACTTGGATCTCAAATTGCTATTTTATTTATTTCTCAGTTTTTTGAATATCAATTTTCGTTTTCTTGGGTTAGATATTCGTTTATGTTTTTTAGTATTATTTTTTCATCTACATTCATTTTGGGTGAATTTAGATTATTTACTTGTAAATAAGAAATTACTTCTGAAAAATTATCTTTTATATTAACTTCCATTTGTTCACATCATGCCATATTGTTTAAACAATCTATGATTTTAAGTTCAGAATTATCAATTGTTTCAATTAGTTTTATATCATTTTCATATTGTTTTTTTTTATTTTCAAAATTTTCTACATCTGTTTTTACATTTTGTAAATTTTGTTTGGATTGATTGTATTTGTCGTTTTGTGGTAATACATAATTGAAAATTCAGATTATTATTAAAATCATTAATATAATGCAATATAGTTTGTATCTGATAGAAATTACTCTGATATTTCAGTTTCATACTGCATCTTGTCTTTCTTGATCTTCTATTTGACCATTTTTGATCAAATTATCTATTATTTCTTTATTCTCCATTGTTGTTTATGTTAGCTGTTAAAACAAATTCAAAATATCTTTGTCATACTTTATCATATGTTTTTATTTTCATATCTTTGATAAAATCTAGTTCTTCAAACCTGTCTATTAATGCTTTGAATTTTCATGTTGGCGAACTTTGATATAATAGCTTTAGATTTGATACTCTTCATTTTAAACTTATTTCTTGTAAATTTACTTTGAAATCGGAAAGTATTATTGAATCGTTTTCACCAGATTCTGAATCTATTGATTTTAATTCTTCTAAGATAGATATAATTTCTGGTATGTAAATTGACCGTGTCATTGTTTTACTAGATGCTTCTAATTCTCTTATTAGATATAGTCTATTGTATCCTGTAGATTGTTTATATTCTTCTAATTGAATATTTTGTTCATTTAATAAATTTTGGTTATTTTTAATTTTTTGATTTGTTACTAGTGTTGATATCTGAACATATATAAAAATCACTAATATTAATAAAAATATTACTCATAAGGCTTTGAATATTTTTTCTCGCTTTGAATGATAAGTTTTTTCTGTCATGTTTTTGTTTAAAAAATAATTATTTACTAAATTTTATACTAATATATGCTTATTTGCAAGTATGTAAGCTTGCGTTTTGATTGTTCTTTTTACTTTTGTTTGTATTATGATATAATATGTTATTAGCTACTTAGCTATTAGTACTTAGTTTTATTCTTGAAAGTGATTTAACTTTTTTTATAACAAGTATTGAAACGCTTGAGCGTGAGAAGTTTTAGTATATTAATAAAAATATGAATCAGAAAGATTTGGTAAATAATACGCTTGATTATCGAAAAAAACATGATGTATTTAAAAAATCTGTTGACCAAAGATCAGATAAATTACAATCAATTACTTATGATTGACCTCCTTTTGCTTCTTGAACTCCACACTTTGGACATTGATTAGTTTCAGTGATGAAAGATTTGATAGGTAGATATTGGACAATGAAATGACATAAAGTTGTTAGAGATCGATGACGAGATTGTCATGGTTTACCCGTTGAAAAAGCAGTAGAAAAAAATTTAGGTATAGATTGAAAAAAAGATATAGAACAAAAATTATGAGTTAAAAAATTTACAGAAGAATGTAGAAAATATGTTAGTGATGTAAATGATGAGCGAAAATGGTTCGTAGATCATGTATGAAGATGGGCTGATATGGATAATGCTTATTTTACAATGAACCTTGATTTTATGGAATCAGTGATATGGGTTTTTAAAAATATGTATAATCAAAATCTGGTTTATAAATGATTTAAAAATCAACGATGTTGTCCTAGTTGTGCTACGACATTAGCAAATAATGAAGTAAATGATTGATATAAAGATAGACAAGATCCGGCTATTACAATAAAATTTAAAGTAAATTGAACTAAACTTTGGAATCAAAATGATTTAGATAATCATCAAATGACCGATGATGGGTTTATGGATGTAGTTGCTGCTGTAATCAAAAAAGATTGAAAATATCTAATGGTCCATCATCAAAAAGAAAATTTATGGTTTTTCCCATGATGAAAAGTAAATAAATGAGAGTCTTTGGAAGATAGTTTAATGAGAGAAATAAAAGAAGAATTGGGTGTAGATTCAAAAGTATTAAATAAAATATGAACTATAAAAATAATTCATTTGTGAAAACCACGAAGAGTTCATTATTTTGATATGGATATACAATGAAGTCCCAAAATTCAAGAAACAGAAAAACATACTGATATAAAATGGGTAGAAAAAGTAGATTTTGACTGAAATGAATTAGGTTTTGCTCTCAAAATAGAAGATAATTTAATCAGTGATAAAGATGAACTACAAAGAGATTTTGTTGATTATCGATTGTTTCATTCTTGAATATTTTCCGATATAGAGACTGGATCTGCTGATTTGAATATTCTTGCCTGGACTACAACTCCTTGGACATTACCTAGTAATATGTTTTTGGCGGCATGAGATGATATAGACTATCTTTTGGTTTTTGATGTGTCATCAAAAGAATATTATGTGATAGCTCAAAATTTATTGAAACAATATTATAAAAATCCAGAAGAATATATTCAGATTTATAAATTTAAATGAAAAGAACTTAAAGATATCTCTTATCAACCTTTGTTTGAATATATAAATAAATCAGATATCGATAAAAAATATAAGGACCAGTTTTTTAAGGTGATATTGTGAGAATTTGTTAGTACAGAGGATGGTACTTGAATAGTTCATATTGCGCCATGATTTGGACAAGAAGATTTTGATGTAGTTGCTAATTTTTTACCAAGAGAAGATTCTAAAAATTGGCTTTTTATGCCTGTAGATGATTTTGGGGAATTTACTGATCAAGTAGATGATTATGAGGGAAAATCAGTGTTTGATGTAAATAAAGAAGTAATAGTTAGACTTAAAGATGAAAAAAAACTTATATGACAAAGATCTTATAATCATTCATATCCTCATTGTTGGAGATGTGAAACTCCACTTATTCAGAAGGCTGTCACAAGCTGGTTTATAAAAGAACAAGAACTTACAAAAATAACTGTTCCTAACTCTGAAAAAATAGGATTTGTACCTGAAACTGTTAAAAATAGATTTCGTGATACACTACAGTCTGCTCCTGATTGGAATCTATCTAGAAATAGATATTGGTGATCTCCATTACCTGTATGGGAAAATAAAGATAATCAAGAAGATAGAGTTGTAGTATGAACATTAGAGGAAATTTATCAGAATACAATTAATTGATCTAAAAATCTAACTAAAAATATTTTGATTAGACATGGAAGAACTCTTTTTAATAAAGATCATTTACATGATTGTTTGTGAGAATCTGATTTGAATGAATTATGACAAGAAGAGGCAAATTATTTAGTTGAGTATTTAGAAAAATCTATTTTTTGAAATGATAATGTTATTATTATATCTCCACTTAAAAGATGTCGACAGTCTATTTTACCTTATTTGAAGACTGTTTTAAAACCTAGTGATTTAGATTTTGTAGAATCTAAATATTTGGAAATTAAAACGAAATTTGAAAGTGTGTATCCTGATTTTTTGAAATATATATCAGATGAAAAAAATCAAAAATTATTTGAAATATGAGCAAATATATATGTAGATTTTAGAATAAGTGAGTTTTATGTGCCTGAACAACAATGAAATAATTTTGATTGTCATAGAAGTATAGATATAGCAAATGATGAAAAACGTTCTCCTAATTGAGAATCTGTAAATGATGTATTGAGTAGGACAAAAGATTATGTTTTGGATGTGAATGAAAAATTTAAAACAAAAACTATCATTACTATTTCTCATTGAGATCCTATAGTTTTGATTAAAAAAGTTTTCAGTGATTTTGATTATAATTCAAAAAAAGAAAATCACTATCCTTGTAATTCAAGTTTTGAACTTTATCAAAAATCCTGAATTGATATTCGTTATTGGGATAATGATAATAAGAAAGAAATAGATTTACATAAACCATATATTGATAATTATTGGTTTAATATTGATTGAAAAGAATATCATAGAATCTCAGAAGTAATGGATTGTCGATTTGAATCTGGATCAATGCCTTTTGGACAGGTTTGATATACATGAGAGAATAGTAGAAAACCTTTTGTTTATCCTGCTGATTTTATTATTGAATGATTGGATCAAACGAGATGATGGTTTAGAACTATGCATGTAATATGAAATGCTATTACTTGAAAAAATTCTTTTAATAATGTAATTATAAATTGATTAATTTTGGCAGAGGATTGACGTAAAATGTCAAAACAATTGAAAAATTATCCTGATCCTAAACATATTTTTGAGAGATATTGATCTGATGCTTATAGGCTTTATTTACTATCTTCTCCGGCGGTTAGAGCTGAGCCTATGAGATTTAGTGAAAAATGAGTAGATCAAATATATAAAGATTTTACAAGTTCAATTGTAAATTCATATAATTTTTTTGAAACTTATGCTAATGTAGATAATTTTAAATCTAATTGAACTAATGTCTATTTTATGAGACATGCTCAAGCTGAAAATAAATCTGATGATGCTAAACTTACAGATGTTTGAATAAAATCTATGGAAGAAAAGACTTTTGTTGAAAATATACTTAGAGTAAATCCTGATATTGTTTATTGTTCTCCATTATTTAGGACTTTTGAAACTGCTAAAAAAGTTAAAGAAATACTTAAAATTTATAGAAATAGTGAGATCTCTATTGAGACTGTAGATATATTAAGTGAAGCAAATCCTGGAGATGTAGTAGGCTGGTATAAAGAATTAATAAAAAAAGAATCTGGAAAAAATATCTTGATAGTTGCTCATAATATTAATTTTAATCCTATTTGGTCTTATTTTTATCAAGATGATTCTCAAAAAATAACTAATCTTGAAATTGTAAAATTGCCCACTTATAAAATAGAAAATGAATTGGATAAATGGATATTGTCTGCTATAAATCAACTTGGATTGGATGTACAAGAAGCTATGAATAATTATAAATTAGATGATGCTGCTAGATATGTTCTTAGTTTTGTAGATAAATTAAATAATCGATATATTAGAAGATCTAGAAGAAGATTTTGGGCTGCTGGATTAGATGAAGATAAATTGTCAGCATATAATATTTTGTTTGATGTCTTGGAAAATTATGTAAAAATATTTGCTCCTTTTGCTCCATTTTTAGCTGAAGATATTTATTTGAAATTACAAAAATTTAAGGATACTGATGTAGTAGATTGAGATTCTGTTCATCTAAAAACTTTAGATATTTTTTCTAAAAAATATATTGATCAAAATCTTTTGGAAGAGATTTCTTTTATTAGAAGATTTATATCTTTGGGATTATTTATTAGATCAAAAAATAATATAAAGATTAAACAACCATTGAGTAAATTAGAAATTAAAGCATAAATAGTTTTATAGATTAATGAGATTTTTATAAGAATAAGGATATTTAAAAAGATTTGCAATATATAAAAAATTTATTATAAGCTATTTAATTGAGTTTTATTATTTAAATAATTTTTGATGCCAGTAAAAAAACCAGCAAAAAAACCTGTTGCTAAAAAAGTTGCTAAAAAGGTTGTTAAGAGAGTCGTAAAAAAAACTAATGTAGATGATAAGGTGAATCAAGTTAAGAGTATGATGAGAGAAGAGGCAAAATTTGTAGAAAAAGAATCTAAAGAAATTGCTACTGGACTATGAAAATGGTGGAAACACTCTACTACTGAAGAAAAAATTTATTCTGTGGTTTGAATTATTCTACTTATTATTGGTTTGTATATTCTGTTTAATAATGGTCGATGGATTTTTGTTAGTGCTTTGTTTATAATTATTTGAGTTTTGTTTGTTAATTGATATTTTACAAAGAGAAAATAATAAATTTCAAAATTTTTCAGAAATCAGACTCTATTTAGTATTGGAGTCTGATTTTTTTTATTTGTAAAAAATAATAAAAAATATAAAGTGTATTGTGTCTAATATATGTTTATTTTTTATGTTTTATTATTTTTATGTCTCAACTTACTGAAGATATACTATCAAAAATTGATATAGTAGATATAGTTTCTAAATATATTCCTCTTAAAAGATCTGGAAGTAATTTTGCTGGTTTAAGTCCTTTTAAACAAGAGAAAACTCCGTCTTTTATGGTTTCTCCACATAAACAAATTTTCAAAGATTTTAGTACTTGAATTTGAGGTAATGCTATAACATTTATTATGGAGATTGAAAAGATTGATTTTTGGGATGCTATAAAAATATTAGCTAAAGACTCAAATATAGATTTGAAACAATATGAATTAAGCTCTGATAGAATGAAAGATTTTTCTGATGATAGAGAAAAAATAAAAAGAATACATAAACTTTCTCAGCAATATTTTACAAAAGAACTTGTAAAGAATCAGGAAGCCTTGGATTACTTAAATAATAAAAGATGATTAGGAGATGATATTATAGATAAATTTGGAATCTGATTTTCTCCAGATGATAATTATGGCTTGATTCAGTTTATTAAGGATAAATGATTTTCTGATGAAGATATTTTACAGTCATCTTTAGCAAAAAAATGACAAAATACTGATTCATATAGCTTTTTTAGAAATAGAATTATGTTTCCTATATATGATGTTATGTCTAACGTTGTTGCGTTTTGAGCTAGAGCATTCAGAGTTTGAGATAATCCAAAATATTTAAATAGTTGAGATCATAAAGCTTATGATAAATCTAAAATATTATATTGATTGAATATAGCTAAACAAAATCTAAATATTTATGATAAATTGATAGTAGTAGAATGATATATGGACGTGATAGCTCTTTTTAAATTAGGCTTTCCTATATGAGTTGCAACTTGTTGAACTTCATTAACAGAAGAACATATGAAACTCTTAAAAAGACATACTGAAAATGTTTATTTTCTTTTTGATAATGACGAAGCCTGAGAACTTGCTACATTTAGAGCCCTAAAAATAGCATATGCTCAAAATATTTTTCCTAGATTAATAATATTACCTCAATGAGTAAAAGATATTGATGAATTAGAAATTCAAGAACACTCAAAAGATGTTTTTGATAATCTTTTGAAAAATGCAAGAGATTGATTTATCTCTTATCGAGAAATGTGTGTAAATAAATATGATCAAAATTCACCTATAGATAAACAAAAATTTATGAATAAAATGTTTGAACTTATTTTAGCTGTTGATAATTATACTATACAGGATGATTATAAACGTATGCTTGCAGACAAATTTGGCTTTGCTTTTGAGATATTAGAAAGACAATTTAAAAAATTTCAAAGAAATGAATGAGCTTTTGAGCTCAAACAAAAATTAAATAAAGTGGATGATAAATTTTATCAACCAGATAGAGGAATTATTTTTAATTCTCTTTTTTACCAAAAATTTATATATAAATATATTCAAGATGACTCTTTGCGAAAATGAATTCTCGATTTTGTTAATTTTTTGTGAGATGTAAATAGTTGAAGTTTGATAAATAAAGTTTTGAAATGAGAAATAAGTGAAGAGGAAAAAAAATCTTTTGATGAAATGCATATTTGGCGGGAAACTCAATTAGAAAGTTTACATGATGAAAATAAAAGATATCTTTTTATA
Source organism: Candidatus Altimarinota bacterium (assembly GCA_021734475.1). GTDB lineage: Bacteria > Patescibacteriota > Gracilibacteria > Absconditabacterales > Absconditicoccaceae > UBA6263. Next base: position 46,424 of record JAIPIU010000003.1, on the reverse strand, counting down.
AAAAGTGTTATATGAACAATACTACAATCTCAATTACAATTAATTTTAAAAGATAAAAAATTTTCAGATAAACAAAAATCTGAACTTCTTGAATTGAAAAATAATATATAATTTAGTATTGACATAATATTCAAAATATTTAATATACTATTTTATTTATTGTTTAATGTTTTTTATGGGAGAAGTTATTTTGGTAGATAAAAATGATAACATAGTTTGATATAAAAATAGAAATAATTTATCTAATTCTGATATAGTTCGTGTGTCTGTTTTGAATGTTATAAATTCTCAGTGAGATACTTTACTTTCTAGAAGATCATTTTTGAAAAAAAATAATCCATGAGAATGGTGACCTGCTGTTTCTTGAATGAATGAAAAATGAGAAAGTCCCGAACAAAGTATAATAAAAGAGACTAAACAAGAAATTGGTATTAATTTGTATAACTTAGAAAGAATTACAAAAATTAATTTAAAAACTAATCTAAATATTGTTTCTATTTTTTTTGAAAGTATTGTAGATTTACCTGAAAGCGATTTTGTTCCAGATCAAAAAGAGGTGATTGAGGTTAAGTGGTTTACTAAAAAAGATTTACAAAAAATATTGGATAAATCTTCCAATATCTTTTTAACGAGTCCTTTGAAAATAGCTTAGGTTACTAGAACGGTAAGTCGTCTGTTTTTGTAGAATCTTGTGCTGTTTGTGTATTTTCTCAATCTATTCTCCATGCTGTAATACGATTATATAATCTTCAATTAAATTCATTTGATTTAAAATTTAGTGAAGCTTTTATAATATCTCAGATTTTATAGTTTTTTATAAGTTCAGTCTTGTCTCACAATAGATCAATAGCTATAGAACTTTTGAACTCTTTATCTGTATGTTCTTCTAATATAAAAGTAATTTTAGGTAAATTGTTTTGACCAACTTCTGTTTGGTCTGATATAAAAGTAATTTTTCCTTCGAATATCATATCTAATTTGAATTAATAAAAATATTGTTATTTGTAGTGTAAGCTTTTTTTAGATTTTTTCAATAAAAAAAATTCATTTATTAATATTAATAGTATTCATATATTCAATAATATATCTGATATGTTGAATATAGGGAAAGTGCTTATAGATATAAAGTCTCTTACTCATCATAAAAATATTCTATCTATCATATTTCATAATGTTCATGCTAATAGTAAGCTTAAACAAATTTCTCAAATATATTTAATTTTGAATAGATATAGAAATAAGAATAAAGAAAGAAAACTTATAATTATTACCATTGTTATGTTCGCCTGTATTCATCGAGATATTCAATAATTCATAATAGGATTTATTATTTTTAGATTTGATAGGTATTCTTTGTTGTAGAAAAAATACTTTGATATAATATCAATTGCTAATAAAATTATTGTTAAAATACTTGTTTTTATTATAGTTTTTTTCATTTTATCATAAGACAGATATAAGTTCTATATGGTGGGTTTGTGGAAACATATCTACTGCTTGTATTTTCTTGGTTTTAAATCAATTATCTATTAATATTTCAATATCTCTTGCCATAGTTATTGGATTACAAGAGATATATAATAGTTTAAAATCAGATTCTTTTTTGAGATCTATTAAAAAACTTATTAAATTTTTGTGCATACCATCTCTTGGTGGGTCAACAATTACTAATTCTAAATCTTTTATTTTTTCTTTTAATTGAATATTGTCTGTGAATGCTTTTTCACTTGCAGATGCCAAGAAAAAACAATCTTTATCTACTCAATTTATTTTTGCATTGTATTGAGCATCTATAATTGCTTCTTGAACTATTTCTACTCATACTAAGTTTTTTCATCTAGCAGCTTTCAGAAAACTTATTCATATTGTTCATGTTCAACAATATAGGTCTAATATTGTTCATTTTATATGTCATGTCATTTTGTATGCTTCGTATAATAGATTTTGAGCTCATAGGGTGTTTGTTTGAAAAAAAGAAAATGGGGAGACTCTAAAGTTACATTCTATTTTTTTGTTTTCTTTGTCTATGATTTCATCAAATTTCAAAGTTTCATATATAAATCAATCTCATCGAAGTGTTTTTGTTTCTGATTGATCTGATTTTACTGTATCTGCTAGTCAATTGTTATTTGTGATTACAAAACTTGTTATGTGTTCTTTTAAAAAATTGTCTTTTTTAATATTTTCTACAAAATCATCTCGTTTTTTATTTAAATTATTTTTTAGGTTATTTTCAAATACACTTAAATTTACTAAAATCTGATTTGTATTGAATCATTCTCTAATAACTAAATGACGAAAAAATCATTGATGAGTTTTTTGATCAAAAACTGGTAATCATGACTGAAAACATATATTTTTTATATATTCAAATATTTGATTAGCTTTTGAAGATATTAGACCACAAGAGTCTATATCTACTATTTTGCTAAATTCTCATTGTTTATGAAATCATAAATTTTGTCTATGATCTATTCATTCTTTTGCAGAAATATATACTCCGAAACTAAATTCAATTTTGTTTCTATATCATTTTTGGATAGGAGCTCAAATTACACTTGGTATTTCCAAATTTTCTATTTTTTTTAATATTTTTCAGAATCAGTCTTTTATAATTTCATGTTTTAATTCCAATTGTTTATTATAGTTCATTATCTGCCATTTACAACCACCACATCATATTTTGTGGGATAATTTATTTTTTTCACTTATTCATATTGGAATAAAATAATGAGGACAAAACACTTCTCAATCTGTATATTTTTTATCATATTTTTTGATTTCGATTATATGTCATTGAATGAAATCTTTTTTTTTCTTTACAACTTTTATATCTACAGTACTTTTGGGTAGCGCTCATCATTTTACTAATACTTTTTTTCAATCAGCTAATGCTCAGATACCAATTCATCAATATCAAATTTTGTATATGTATATATTATTTAAAATATTTCATTGTTTCACTGTTATGTTATTTCAATGATAAAATATTAACTAGCTGTTCAAGTTTCTGTATTTACAATTATACTATCTCATTCATTTTTATTCAATGGAACCATTATTTCCAATCATGTTTCTATAGTTGCTGGTTTTTTACCTGCTTGAGCTCTATCTCATTTTACTCATGGAACTGTAGATGTGATTTTGTATGTTATGGTTGCTGGTAGTATAACTCATATAACATTTCATTCATATATCATGAGATATACATCTAAATTTTCTTTTAGATAATCTACTACATCATCTATTTCTTCTTTTTCTATTTCATACATTTCTCATGAATCGTTTTCCATAAATGAATAACTATTTCATGAATTGTACAAAAATATAGCATTTTTTGTATTTACTTCAGCTTGCTCAAGAACTGTTCATGCGTTGTATGTAAACACATTTGTTTTTCCAGAAACAATATCTTTTACTTTAAACGAATCTGTTGCTCATCATCTTCACATATGTGTGTGTGACATTTCAGTTACTTTAAATAATTTTCATTCGATCTTTAGAATCGTTCATCTTTTAACTTCAGATGTAGTTATTTTCACCATAACAAAAAAATAAACAAATAAAACATTGTGTTCTGTTTTCTTATACTGATTTAGCTCTAAATAACAAGATTAGTAATTGATTGAAACTAGGTTGGAATTTGTTATTAGTATGTTTGGAATTAGTTATTGATTTATTAGATATTAGATATAATGTTTTTAGCGGTTGATAAACCTACTTGAATATCAAGTTTTGGAGTGATTAAAGTATTAAAAAAATTTTATATATGACAAAAAATTTGACATAGTTGAACTCTTGACCCTATGGCCACAGGATTAATGATTTTGGCTATATGAAAAGATACCAAAAATCTGACTCAATTAATATGATTGGATAAAAGCTATATTGCTACAATTGATTTTTCTAAAATGTCAGATACCTGGGATATGGAATATCGAGAAAAAATGATAAATTATAAATGTGAAATTATGAATTGAAAAAATTGACTTTTGATTGATGAAAAATTTTATGAAGCGCCTAATTTGGATCAGATAAAAGAAAAACTTCAATCTTTGATTCCTCAATTTAATCTTCCAATTCCAGCCTTTAGTGCAAAGAAAAAAGAGTGAAAAAGATCTTATGATTTGGCTAGAAAAGGAAAAAAACAAGAGCTTGATTACAAAATTATGAAAATTTATTGATTTGATGTATTAGAATATAAATTTCCAATTTTGAAAGTTAGTTTAGACGTATGATCTGGTACGTATATTAGATCTATTGCATATCGATTGTGACAGGAATTTAAAACATGATGAATATTGACTGATCTTAGAAGAATCAGTATTGGAGAATGGAAAATTAATGACATGAAAATGCAATGAGTAGAAAATAGTCAAATTAAATTTTGTGAAATTGATATTTAGTTTAGAGTTTCAGATAATTCTTTGTTTGTTAATTCTTGAATTTTTATAATATTTTTTCATGTATAAAATAAATTTCTAATATTGCATGAAATGTCTGTTACTACTAGGTATGCTGTTCAGTCTTTTATATTTATTTTTATATTAATTGGCGTTACTCAATACATATCAGTAAATTCTATTCATGTTAATTGTTGTATATATTTAGTAATAGCGTCGCATATAGAGTTTATTATATTATCTCAAATCTGATCTCTATAATCTTCTAATGTCTTTCATTCTATATATTCAGAGTTTGTTATTATGATATCTTTTCATTTTTTATTTTTCTTTGAAAAAACTAGTTTTGGATCTAAAGATAGTATATTAATTTTTCGATTTTCGATTTTTTTTCAATCTATTTCAATATCTCCAAAATATACATCTTTTGTATATTTACTTAGATATTTATGAATTATATGATATGACTGTATTCTATCTTGTGATAAATATTCTGGTTCAAATTCTTTTATAAATCTTTTTTCTCATAATATTGTTTTACTATAATATTTTGTAGCATCACCACCTAAGCTCATTTATATTTTATAAATATAAAATAAATCAGATTTAATTTTAATTATTTTTTTATTATTTGCAATATTTTATATTGACTTTATTTATCTTATTTGTATAAAATAAGTATTTTATATTAAATTTATGAATATGAAATTATCTTCTAATGATAAATTGAAATGATATGCTTTTGATGTAGATTCTAATCTGATTTTTACTAATACGAAAATTCTTTTGGAAAAATTTGATTGAGAAAAATGGAATTTGATAGAAGTATCTCAAGAAGAGTATCCTGAATTGATAAAATTAGCAGAATATAGATTTCTGGATTGAGATAGAGAAAAATCTATGCAAAATTTTGTCGCTCATGGTACTTTTCAAAATGAATTTATAGATGCTTTGGATAATAATAGATTTTGACCTAGTTGGGATAAATTTAAACAAGCTACGATGACGGCTAAACCAAGTTCTATAATAACTGCTCGTGGTCATCCTATGCAAGAAATTAAAGATACTCATAAGTTTTTAATTTTTGAGGTTTTGGAACAATCAGAATTAGATCAATTGATCCATTGGATGTGAGTAAATACCAATCATAGATCTAGAAATAAAAATAAGGTAGTAAATAATTATCTTGATAATAATCTTTATTTGCCAGTTCGTTCAAATGATTTTGATAAAATGTTTAATGTAGATAAAAATTTATCTACACGAGAGAGAAAGTTGGTTTGATTTGAGGCATTTCTAAATCATTTGTACAAAGTTTTTGAGAAATATACATCAAATATTTATTTGGAGAACAAAAAAATAAGTATTGGTTTTAGTGATGATTTTTATGAAAATGTTGATTGAATGAGAAATTTTATAGAATCTGTATTATTAAAAAAATACCCAAATTTTAGATTTTCAGTTTATGATACATCTAATCCTAAGTTTGTAAAAAAAATCACTTTGGAAAGAGATAATTAGTTAAATTTTTTATATCTGAGCTTATCTTGATTTTAATTTGTTTCTAAATATTATTCTGATTGCTTTATTTTATTTCAGAATTTGTTTTGGAGCCAATACCTTCTTTTCTTAGACCAGAAAAATTAGAAGATTTTGTATGACAAGAACATTTGGTAGGTGAATGAAAGACTATCAGGATTTTTTTGGAAAATGAAAAAGTTCCATCAATGATTTTTTGGTGACCTCCAGGAGTTGGAAAAACAACTTTAGCACTTATAATATCCAAAGTTATTAAAGCTGACTTTTATCAGATGTCATGAGTAACTAGCAAAAAAGACGATTTGAAAAAGATAATAGAACAGGCTAAATTAAATACTCAATATGGTAAACAAACTATAGTCTTTTTGGATGAAATACATCGTCGGAATAAGGCTCAACAAGATACATTACTTCCATATGTGGAAAATTGAAATATTATATTGATATGAGCAACTACAGAAAATCCTAGTTTTACAATAAATAATGCTTTGCTTAGTAGATCCAGGGTGTTTGTTTTTGAAAAACTAGAACATCAAGATATACTTATGTTTCTAAAAAAAAACTTAAAGAAAATTCAGGATAAATATAAAACAAATCCTCCTGACCCCCTTTATAAAGGGGGCATAGAAATATCTGATGAAAATCTTGAACTTATAAGTAAACTTGGTAACTGAGATTTGAGAAACTCTTTGAATATATTAGAATCAGCAATATTGATCAGAAAAAAATGAGAAATTATAGAGGAAGATATATTAAAAGCATGACAAAAAGCTATTTATTTTGATAGAAATGGTGAAGAACATTACAATATAATATCAGCAATACATAAATCTCTTCGTGATAGTGATGGAAATGCTGCATGTTATCGAATTCAAAGAATGCTTATGTGATGAGAAGATCCACTTTATATTGTTAGGAGAATGCTTAGATTTGCATCGGAAGATATATGATTAGCCGATAATAATGCATTATTACTTGCTAATCAAGTTTATGATGCTATTGCAAAGATATGAATGCCAGAATGCGATGTATTTATATTTCAATTAGCTATGTATCTTGCAAAAGCTAAAAAAGATAATACAGCCTACAAAGTTGCTTTGGCTACAAAAGCAGATGTAACAAAATATTGAAACTTGGATGTGCCTATTCATCTTAGAAATGCACCTACAAAATTTATGAAAGAAATCTGATATGGTAAATGATATAAATATTTTCATGATGATAATTCTGCCAAAGATCAACAACACTTACCTGATGAATTAAAATGAAGAAAATATTTCTAAAAATATATATTTTAAATTATGTATTATAAATTAAAAAATGGATATTGTAAATTGGATAATGAATCTACCTTCTGATTTTTTGCATAGTTTCGGTTATTTTATAGTTTTTTGATTGGTTTGAATAGAGTGAATACCTCCTTTATGAGTGTTTTCTCCATGACAATTTGTAATGTTGTTTGGTTGATTTTTAGCTAGAATATGAGTTTTTAATATATTTATTTTGATAGGCGTTTGATTTATATGATCTTTTTTGTGAGATCTTTTGTGATATTTTATGTGAAGAAAATTTGGATATCCATTTCTTTCTAAATATTGAAAATATATTTTCATAAAAAAAGAAAGTTTGGAAAAAACTAGGAATATGTTGAATAATCATTTTTTGAAAGCAATATTTTTTAGTAGGTTTTATGGACGGACTAGAGTTATTACACCATTTCTTTCTTGAGTGTCTCATATATCTCTGACTAAATATATTTGGGGTAGTTTGATGAGTTGTTTATCTTGGTCAGTTTTTTGGGTGATAATTTGATATATATTTGGTCATAGTTATGAAACTATATGAAAAAGTATGTGAAAATTTATGTTTCTAGCTATGGTTTTTGGTATATTAATGATATTTGCGTATAGATATATAAATAAGAGAAGACACGTTTTTAATAGAGAATATATTTATACTTTGATCACAAATTTATTATCAGTTTTTATACTTGCAAAATTAGCTGATGAGATAGCTTGACATCAATCTATTATTCATATAGATAATATTATAAATTTTAAGGTTAATCTGTTGTCTAATCCTATATTGGATAGAATAATGTTTGCTATAAATACTGTGTGAAATTTGTATGTATTTTTATTTTTAGGTATTTTGTTTATCATATATCTTATATACAAAAAAAAGAAATATTATTATTGGTTGTTTATCCTATGAAATTTATGATGATTTTTTATAGATATTTTTATGAAAATTTTTATATGAAGACTAAGACCAGATAATGCTTTAATATTTCTACAAGACTATAGTTTTCCTTCTGGTCATACAACCATGATTACTATACTTTTTTTGAGTGTGTGGCTTATATTTGAAAATGATATTAAATCTAAATGGAGAGAATTTTGGTTCTTTTTATTATGTTTTATTCCTATAATTATTATTTGATTTAGTAGAATATATTTGAATGTACACTGGTTTAGTGATGTAGTTTGATGATTCTTTTTGGGAGTGTTTTGGATTACCTTTATGATACTTTTATTGAGATTTATTATGGCAAATAAAGCTGATAAAGATATGATAAATATACCCTAAAAACCGTAATTGGTATATTTGGAATTGGGGATTTGTTAATGTTTTAATTTGTTAATTTTTTAGTTGAAATGTATAAACCTAGTTATGAATTATTGAAAAAATATGCAGACGTACTAGTTAAATTTGCATTACGGAGTTGAGAAGGAACAAAAAAAAATGATGTGATTTTTGTTCAAATACCAGAATGTGCTAAATCTTTTTATTTACCTCTTCAAGAATCAATATTGGAATCATGAGCTCATCCTATATTTGAATATATTCCTGATGGTGTAGCAAGGCATTTTTTTGAGAATGCTGATGATCATCAGTTGTTGTTTTATCCATCTTATTATTTGCATGGTAAAGTTAAACAAATGACTCATGTTATTAGTATAATAGCTGACGCTGATATGCATCATCTAAAATGAATTGATCCAAAAAAAATATCTAATAGAATGATTTCTCGTAAACCATACATAGAAAGGCGTGTTAAGAAAGAAAATGATGGAAAGATGACTTGGACAGCTGCTCTTTATTGAACATCAGCTATGGCTAAGGAAGCTTGAATAAGTTTGGAGGAATATCGAAAACAAATTATAAATGCATGTTTTTTGGATAAAAAAGATCCTATAAAAAAACGAAAAGGTATAATGACTGAAATTAATTCTTTAAAAAATAAACTTGATAAACTAAAGATAGAATACTTACATATAAAATGAGAAGATGTTGATTTAAAAATTAAAATATGAAAAAATAGACAACGACTTGGTGGATGATGAAGAAATATTCCATCATTTGAAATTTTTACTTCGCCTGATTGGAGATGAACAGAGGGTTGGATTAAACTAAATCAGCCACTTTATCGTTATGGTCAGATGATAAAATGAATTAAATTAAAATTTGATAAATGAATTGTTGTACATTTTGAAGCGGATCAGAATTGAGAAGTTTTTGAACAAATGTTGAAAATACCAAATATGAATAAATTGTGAGAATTTAGTTTGACTGATTCTAGATTTTCTCGTATTACAAAATTTATGGCAGAGACTTTGTATGATGAAAATGTTGGTTGAAAATATGGTAATACTCATATTGCTTTGGGGAAATCTTTTGATGAATGTTATGTTTGAGATATAAAAAAATTAAATAAAAATATTAAAAATAAAATCTGATTAAATGAAAGTGCAGAACATGTAGATATAATATCTACTACTAATAGAACAGTGACAGCTACTTTAGCTGATTGAAAGAAAAAAGTGATTTATAAAGATGGGAAATTTACTTTATAGACTGTCATTCTGGTGTTATTTATTTGCAACCGGAATCTACTAATGTTATTTATGGGGTTTCGCCCCCAGACGACGAAATACTTTTGGCATTACCCTTCCGCCTTTGCGGGACAGGCGCCAGTATTCAAAAACTCTAGGCCTCACAATCTGCCATTTTGTTCGGCTATTGTCTGCTAGGAATGTAATTTTTCCAGCTTGGATTATGGATGTTTAGTTTTTTATTGGTTTTATAAGTGAAAATAAAAAATGCAAGATCAAAAAACACGAGATGTGATTATAATTTGATGAGGAGCAAGCTGATTGTTTTGCAGTATTTTTGCTGATAAAAATTTGGATAAATTAATATTGGAAAAATCTGATAAAGTTTGATCCAAAATATTACTTTCTGGATGATGAAGATGTAATGTCACAAATATAAAATTAAAACCTGATGAAGATTATATATGAGATAATATTCAGATATTACACAGTATTTTTCATAAATTTTGAAATTATGATATGATAAATCGGCTTGAAGAAAGATGACTTAGTACTCATCAAGAAAAATGATGAAAAATATTTCTTGATTGTGAAAAATCTAATAAATTGTTAGATCTTCTTATAAAAGAATCAAAAGATAATAATACTGAAATAAGAAATTGAGAAGAAGTAATAGATATAGAACAAAATAAAGATTGATTTGTTGTGAAAACATCTAATAAGAAATATACTTGTAAAAAAGTTGTTGTTTCTAGCTGATGAAAGACATTCCCTCAGATATGAGCTACTTGATTTGCTTGGGATATTGCTAATAAATTATGACTTCAATCAAATACTGCATATCCTTGTCTTTGTGGTATAGAAACTCAGCAAGATTTATCTTGAATAACTGGTAATTCTACAAATGTTGAAATTTGGGTTAGTGACTGAAAAAAGATTTTGTATCAATCTAAATGAATGTTATTATTTACTCATTGGTGAATATCTGGACCTGTTGTTTTTGATGTAACTCTTCATGTTTGAAAAAATCTAGAAGATTTATCTAAATGACAAATAAAACTTATATTTGGAGTACATAGTTTGACTAAAAAAATAGCTAAGTTTCTTGGTTTAAAAGAAAATGAAAATGAGGTGAATTTGGATATAAAATCATTTAGACCCTGGGAAGAAGCTAAGGTTACTTGATGAGGAATTAAATTATCTCAACTTGATCAAAAATTACAATCAAAAACGATTCCATGACTTTATTTTATAGGTGAAGCATGTGATATTACTGGTAGGACTTGAGGTTTTAATTTGCAATGGGCATGGAGTAGTGGTTATTTTGTAGGGAATTATGAATTAAAAATTAAGAATTAAGAATTATTTAGTCTTTTGAATTATTTCTTTCGTAGGAAATTAAATATACTTAGAATGGTTTCGTATAAATAATAACTTGATATTACCAATCAAAATGGTTCTTTTTCTGTAAAAACAGCTATCATTATTTTATTTGGTCAATAGATATTAATTATAATATTTTCCATAAAAGTTAATCAATTAGTTATTTTCCATTCTCTTTTATATTTTTTACTTTGTATCTTATTTATATTTTTTTTGTTTACTGAATTGTCAGATAAAAGTGTTCTAGAAAATATGTTTCTTTTTATTTTTTCTGGAAAGAAAATTGTTTCTAAATAATTTGATATAAATTTTGGAAACTTTGATGTTCCTAGTAAAGCGCAAACTTCAACTTGCGACTGTAAAATATCGTTATAGATGTTTTTTATTCATTCTAATCATTCAAAAAATTGTACTTTGGGAGCTATGCCAAATTTTTCTGTAAATGCATTGAAAGCTGGTAATAATGATTGGAATTTTTTAAAATTTTCTTCTAATTTTTTAGCAATATGTTCTGGTGGTACTGCAGAATATGATGCTATTTTGTTTTTATCTATTTCATTAATTATTCACTTTTTTTGAAGTTCTTTGAGTATGCTATATACTGTAGATCTTTTTTCTTTGGTGTATCTAGATATGGTACTTGCATTTGCTATTTTTAGTTCTAAACAAGCTAAATAAACTTTTGCTTCTTTTTCGGAAAAATTATTTTTTATTAAAAGGTTAATTAATTCCATAATTTATTTGTAGTTATTAAAAGTGACGATATTTTATAAAAATGTCGACGAATTTCAACAGCATAAAAACATAATTATTTATTGATATATCGTATATATATTATTATATATTGTCTATAAATATAAATATAAAAAATTATGAAAAAAGAAATTGTAAAATGGGAAGACTTTTCTAAGAAATCCCCGCCACCACATTATCTTGATTCAAAATCAGATATTGTAATAGAATATGATGATAAGAACGTTGAAATGATTGGTAAATGTATCTTTCCTAGTAGTGATCCAACTCTTGAATCTAGAGGTCATGTAAATCACTTTCATATAATCATGTTGATTGATGTTGTAAGTGCTTTAAATGTTTTATGGAATGGAGCAAGAATTGTAAAAGAAAAACTTGGATGGGAAGATATGCTTTCAATTACTACAGAAAGTAAAATAACTCAGAAACTTAAACTTGATATTTTATATGTTTTTGAAGCGAAAGTAAAGAAAGTAAAGATGGGTTTATGGCAAGCTTCTTTGATAATAAAAGATCAAGAAAAAGTGGTTGCTGAAGTGATTACTTTAGCTAAAGTAAAGTGAAAAAATTAAGTTCTCTGGTTTTTCTAGAGAACTTTTTATAATTTATATTTCATCCTGTCTTATTCGACAGGTAGGCTGCAAAAAAAACTGTGTCGAAATTACTGCAATATTGAAATTTGATAACCTATAGTTCTCAAAAGATTGATAAAATGACTATTTGTAAATATAAATATTATGTTATTATAAATATACCAAGAGATCTGAAAGATAAATTCAGATTTTTTTAATAAATTTAAATAAATGGAATATAATTAAATATACATACGCGATAGCTTTAGAAATCTTTAACTTCTTCACTTCGTTTGAAATTAAAGCATCTAAAGTCATCGGTATAATCCAATCATCAAAAAAACTTCATTTCATTTGTTTTTATGGCGGTTGAATTAAACACTTAAACTATTTTATTATTTATCCAAAAGCACCATGGAAAAAGTAAATGCAAAATTATCATCAAATTCTTTATGAAAGGTTAATAAATTGATTGATAAGATTAATCAAACTTGTGATATGTTGGTTTCTGTACTTGATTTGAATTCTGATTCAGTATGAGTTTATGGAATAAGTTTAACAGAAAAAATGGATACGGATTTGGTTGATATTATGCTTCGTAAGATTACAGAGATGAAAAATCATTTAATTGATCTTAAGAGGGAAGTTAATAAAGAATTTAGCTGAAATAAGAAGGATATAGAAAAAATTCTATCATCACTTGTAGATGTGTGAGATAATTTGGATAATCTGCTTTTGGGTAATGGGTTTTATAGGAATAATTTCGAAATGCCTATAAGAGAAGTACAGACTATGATAGAAAGAGTATATGAAACAGTTGAAATTAGGGACTAAAAATGTGATTTGTATATTTGTAATTACCAATTACCAATAACTAATAACTAAATTCGTTGTGAATTTTCTGAAATATTTATTCTATGAAAATAGAAAAAAACCCTTGTGTGTGGTGCTACAAGGGTTTTTATAAAAACTATTTTTCATATGTTACTTTTACTTTTTGGATTTTATTTCTTTTGGTCTCTATAACTTCGAACTTGAGATTTCATAATTTGACTATTTCTCATTTTTGAGCGAAAGTTTTTAATATTTCTAATATTATATAAGATGTCATATCTTCCTCAGATATATCATCAGCATATTTTTTTGGTATTTCGAAGTGATCTATATAGAAATAATCTATAATTTCTCTGAGTAAAACATCTCATTTTACTATAATTTCTTGGTTGTTTAATTTTACTATTCATGATTCTTCTCATGCATCAAATTCATCTTTGATATCTCATAGCATATCTTCCAAAATATCTTCCATAGTAATAATTCATTCCGTTCAACCAAACTCATCTATTACTATAGCGAAATGTTGTCCTCATTTTTTCATCTTTAGAAATATATCAAATATATTAGCTGTAACTGGAACTTTGTAAACATCTCTGATTATAAAATCTTTTATTTTTTTTGATGTGTTTTCTTTGTTATGTAGAAATTTTAATAAATCTTTGATAGTTAAAAGTCAGATTATATTGTCTTTATCTTTTTTGAATACTGGTACTCTAGAGTATGGGCTTTTGGCTATTTCTTCTAGAGCATCTTTTAATACTGTTTCATCTGATATTGCAAATATTTCAGTTCTATGTTTCAGTATTGATTCTACTCATCTTTCGTCGAAGTATAAGAAATTTTTTATAATACGGCTTTCTGTCTCTGTAAATATTCAGTCTTTTTGTCATTGTTGAATAAATATTTCTACGTCATTTTTGGAAACTCATTGATTATTACCATTTAAAAACGAACTAAATACTTTCATTATTAATTCAAAAATTATTAGTATAGGTCGTAGAATATATGATAATAATCGTATCGGTTTTGCTATAGCTAATGATATCTGTAGTGATAATTTACTTGAAAAAACTTTAGGAATAATTTCTCCAAATAATAATATGATAAATGTTGTTAAAACTGATATTAGTAAAAACCCACTAGCTGTTGACATGGCCATTTTTGCTGTAAGCTCATCTCATATTCTAGCTGCTAATATTGAGATAATTACATTTATTAGTGTATTTCATATTAATATTGTTATTAATGTTTTTTCTATTTTTGATTTTAGTATCAATAATATTTTTGCTGATTTCTTTTTATGAGAATGGAGAAGCTGTTTAATCTTGTATATGGGAGTACTGCTTATAGCTATTTCAGCTCAGGAGAAAAAACCTGAAAATAACACTAATATAGCAATTAAAAGAAAATTATTCATTTGAAAATTATATTATAAAATTATTATTTTTGACTTCGAACAACTCTTTCTTCTCAATTAACTTCTTTAAATTCTTTTGCCTTTACTTTGATTTTATCTCAGATATTGTAGAATTTTTTTCGTTCTACTCAATCTGGTGCAACAATCCAATTTTTATGTAATAATCATTCTACTCATTTTACAGTTACAAACATTCAGTAATTGTAGCTTAATTTAATATATCATTCATATTCTTGTCCTAATTTAATATCTTTGATTGAAAATGTTTCATTGTTTCATTGTTTGACTGTTTCATTACTGTCTTTTATATTTGACTGTTTCATTGTTTTAGTAGTAATAGGTTTAACTTCTTTTTTGGGCATAGAAGATTCGAGTTTATTTGTATTTGGACAAAATTTTAGAAAATCATTTTTAGCCGGATCTAATCAAGCATTTTTGATAATATCTTCTAATTGATTGATACAATCTTCTTTTTTTCATACTCGAATTACTAGAGGTCAATTATTTTGTATTTTTATAGTTTGATGTTCATAGATATCGATATGTGTTGGTATAGTTCAGATTTTTCATCATTTTTTATATTTGATATTTGTTTGATCTTCTAGTCATTTTGGTTTTGTATATCGCAAGGCTTTGTGAGAATTGTTATCTGTATCAAATATAATTGCATCCGGTTCATCTCCATCTATATTAAATTCCCTGAAAAGATAATCATGGTCTACTACAAATTGATTTTCAAGGTTTTTTAATTCAAGTTCACTTAATCATAGTCATTCTAATTTAGCTTTTTCTGCTATTTTTTCTTGTATAGAGAATGTTTTTGCATTCCAAGCATTCATTAGTCTTTCAAGTTGATCTTTTGGAGTTGCATATCTTTGTCTAGATTGTTTACGTATTTTATCGATAAGTTCTAATGATCAGTCAGGTGTGGATATAGGTAATGTTTTCATGTTAAATGGATCTGATGATATTCAATCTATCATTAATCTAGTATAAGCAGTGAACTTTGGTAGTGATATAAGATCATTTACTGATGCCATTTCTTTGAATTGTCCTGTGATTACATCAGCGTCATCTTTTCATAAAGTGAAAGATATTATACTACCTACATTACCAAATATAGCGTCTTTGATTTCTGGTAATAATTGTGAAGTATATTGATTTGCTACTATCAAAGATAGTTTATATTTTCTAGCTTCTGATAATATAGTTACAAATGATTCAGTGGCAAAATTTTGAAACTCATCTATATAAAGATAAAAATCTCTTCTGAGATGAGCTGGTATGTCTGCTCTAGACATGGCATCAATTTGAAATTTTGTTACTAATAATGATCATATCATATTTGCGTTATCTTCTCATATTCTTCATTTACTGAGGTTTACAAGTATAATTTTTCATTCATCCATAGCTTTTCTAAGGCTTAATTTTGTTCTAGGTTGACCAAATATATTTCTTACTAATTTCGATGATAGAAATTGTCAAACTTTATTTGTTATAGGTCACACAGCTTCTTCTCTTTGTTTATCATTTCGTTTATTAAATTCTGTTTGTCGAAATTTTAAAACCACACCATCTTTTACATTACTTATTACATCTTCTCTAAAATTTTTATCTGTTAGTACTCTTAGAATATGCATTAATGTAGCGTTGGGATATTCTACTAATGATAATACTACATTTCTGAGTATATATTCTAATCTTGGTCATCGAGAATTTCCAAATAATCTTTTGAATGTGGATACTACTCATGAAGCTACTAAATTTTTACCTTCTTCTGTATCTGATTGAAAGAGATTAAATCATAATGGAAAATCTGAATCTGCAACGTCAAAAAGTATTACGTCGTTTATTCTGTTTGTTGGAATATGTTCTAATATAATATCTACAAGTTCTCAATGTGGATCTAGTAGAGCTAAACCGTTTCATGTCATCATGTCACTTTTTAGCATATTTGCTATAAATGTAGATTTACCAGTTCAAGTTTTACCTACTATATACATATGTCTAAATTTATCATCTTTTTTGATTCCAAATCTGATTTTTTCTCATCTATAGTCTGTATCTCAAAGTATGGTTAAATCTTTCTCGTCTCGATTGTCTGGTGTAGGAATATTTGTGGGATAAGGAAGTTTTCTGTATAGACAGTATTCGAGTCATTTACTAAAGTTTATTTTTGTGGGTATATGGAAAAAATTTATAACCTGATTAAATCAAGTTCGTTGAAATTTTTCAGATTTCTTTATCTTTATTTTTCAATCTGAAACCATAGGTGATAATACTGATACTATATTTCTTTGAATTCATTCTTTACTTGGTATATCTTTTGCTCTAACTGCATATGAAAGAGAAATTAATATTTCTTTTTTTATTTCATCTTCATCTGTAACTTCTTTTTTTCTTTTAGCTCATCGAGCCCATTTGAAAAATCATAAAATTATTTGAAATATATTTTTTTTGAATTTAAACTTATAGTCAAAATATATATTTAATTTGGAGTCTTTATCTATGTTATTGTATAATGCCAATATGTCTTTTAGAGGATCCATATAAGTTCAATCTTTGGTGAATTCTGCCTGTGTTTTCAATATTCATTCATCAGAAAAACGTATAAAATTTCTTTTCTGAGGAACAAAAAAAGGTTTGATTTCTTCTAAATCAGATGTGGGATAGTTGGAATAGAATATGTTTTTAAAATAATTTTTGAATGATTTGGGAACTATAACAAAAAATTTTATGTTCACCGAACTTCAACTTATAATAAAACTTATTTTATGGCTTTTTAGACTTATTAAATTTTTGATAATAGCATCCCAATGATTTACTCCAAATTCATTGTCTTTGAATGGTTTAATCTGGAAAAATACATTATCAGATTTTATCGTTTTTTTTACAGGAGATACCTGTTTTTTTTCTGATTTTGTCATTAAATTTTGTTTGTAAATGTAAAGTTTCAAAAGAAATACAATTGAAACCGCTATTGATTTCCGACTATATTATATATATTTTTATATAAAAAAGCAAGAATAATGGCCTTTTTGATGAAATTAATTTACTAGCTTGAAAGTTTCTTGTTATTTGTTAGTATTCTTTTGTTTTTATTTATTAATTTGAAGTATTGTATATATTCTCTTTTAATAGATTTGCCTGATTTGATAGGGTTTTTGAATTGAAAATATCAGATAATCTAGATTTGAAATTGAAAAAAATATTGAAAATATGAAATCTTGTTAAATATGAAGATGATATTTTTTTGTGTTTATGAAATGAAATATCGTTTAAAGAGCAATATGAATATAAATATGATATAAAAAAACCAGATTTTGAAATTGTTTGTAAGTCATTTTTGGGAGAAAAAACTATTGATATGATTAATTGGATGGTATATTATCGATATTCTAATTATAAATCAGTATTGAGATATTTTATTTCTTTTGATATTGAAAAATTAATATGAAATTGAAAACAAAAACCTGAAAATAAAAATAATAAAATAAAAAATAATGAAATTCTGATCGAAAATTGAAGTATTGAAATATCTAATAAAGAAATAGTTGGTCAGCAATTGATAGTTTTTCCTGATTTACGAACATTATTTAATACTGTAGATGAAAAATTATTATCTATTAAGTGAAATGTTTTATTAAACTCCAATGATACTCAAAACCAGAAGGATAAGAAATGGTGGATGATAAAAAATAATTTAATTAATAATGTTTTTTGTACTCATTGAGAAATATTTCAAGATTGGAATAAATTGAGTAAAATTATTTTATTAGATCCATATAAATGGTATTATGAAAATCAACAGGATCCTAGATATAATGTACAGGATGTTCTTAAAAAAATGAGTAATATTTATTCATCTGAATTGGTTTTAAAATAAAATCATATTCTGTATGTTTATATTTGCTAGATAGTTATTGATAATATTCGATAGTCTTGTATTTTTATAGAAAAATTGTATGGTAGGGGTTGTTTTTGTAGTATAAATCTATTATGACTTATAATATATATCAGACAAAACTTTGGAGAGATATAAATGAAAAGGTTTATAAAAAGCCATCTTTTGTCATAAAACTTTTTGAAAAAGAATATTTTTGACTTATAAAAACAAAAAGAATAGGTCCATTTAAACTAAATTGGTATCAAATTATGTGAGTAGAACTACCTGATAATGAGGAATTTGTTTTACATGAATTAGATAAAATCAGAAAAAAATATAGTAAAAATAAAAGAAATATTTTGTTTCAATTGTGATTTATAAATGAAATTATTCGTTTTGAAAATGTTTGACGTAGGTCTGATGATTTTAAATCTGATATGAGAAGCATTAGATTGAATATACGTGAACTTATAAATACGAAATTTAACTTGAACGTATCTTTTAGAGAAAATATGCCTCAAAGTAATATAGTCTATGATGTTACTAAAAAAGATGAACAACTTTTGGCAGAAATGAATTCTGGTTGTAAAGAACGTGTAAAAAAAGCTATAAAAAAATGAATTTATTTTGGTATAGCTAGTCCTGATTGGTATGATATTTTTTATAATAAATGGCTTGAAACTGTTTGAAATAAATGAGTAAATATAATACCTAGAAAAGATTATTACAAACTTATTAGATATCTAACTCAAAATAATCGTGGGAATCTTTTTATTTCTCAAATAGATTGAGAAATAGTAGCAGGTAGTATTTGTTTGTATGATCAACATCGTATAATTTATCTTTATGGTTTTGCGAATAGAAAATTTGGTAATATATGATGACATCATTATTTGAAATTTAAAATATTTGGATGGGCTAGAGATAATTGATTTACATATTGTGATATGTTGGGTTGAGCACCTACATGATTTCCTGATCATCCCCTTACTAGTGTAAGTAATTTTAAAGAATCACTTGGATGAATGAAAATTGAACGATATGGCAGTTATGATCTTATATTAAATTGATTTTTATCAAAGATATTTAAATTATATACAAGATATAGAGGTAAATAAAAATAAATTTTGTCAAGTCTTAAAGGTATTTTTCTCTATTTTTTTTGATTTTTTCCATTATTTACTTAGAATTTATTAGTATTATTTATTAAAGTAAATTTGATGCTAGAAGAAAACAAAAATGATCAACCTATAAATTTTGATAATTCTGATCAAAAACAAGAAGCTTCTGATAATTTTAATCAGGATTTTTCTCTTGGTGATTCATCTCAAGAATGATGATCTTATGTTAATTTGGATGTAATAGATCAAGATATTGAAAATTATGATCCAAATGAGAATAAAATTGTTTTGGGTGATGATTGAATGAAACAAGATGTTTCTAAAATTGCAATAAGTCATTCTTATTGGAAATTGTTTGTTTTATCATCTTTTGGTATGGTGATTTTTGCTATACTTAGTATATGATTATATATTTATAATAGCTATTTGAATGATCTAAAATCATCTATAGTAGAATCTAAATATGATAAATATGTAGAAAAATATGTAAGTATAAAAGATCAAATATCTGTATATCTCTTTAGAAGTGAAAAAGAAGTTATTAGTGATTTGAATTTAAGTGAAAAATGAGAAGATGTACTAACTTCTTTTCTGAGAAATCCTAGTTTTAGTTATGTAGAAAAAAGAGATATATTGCAAAATAGTTTGGATAGTTTGTTAAATTCTACAATAAGTTTACAAAATGATGTAGAAGAACTCAAAACACATGTTACTAAATATTGATTTTTTACTGAAGAATTGAAAACTTTACTGGAAGACCAAGAGGGTAGTTCTAATATAAAAAGATCTTTGTTGTCTTTGGAAAATATAAAATTTAGTAGTGCTGTCCAGGTTTTTTATTATTTAGATACTTTTATTGAATGATTATCTAACTCTTTGGATGTGGAAAAAGAGCTTGTTTCTTTAGGTATGGAAAAAGTAAAAAATAGATGAGAAAAAGATATTATGCTATATTTAAATAATTGTTATTTAAATCCTTTTGAAATAGATTCTGATTGTCAAGAAATTGGTGATTTTGATATGTATTATAAAATGACTAATCAAACAGGTTTTGATACTAGTTTTTTCAAGAGATTGATGTATTATATAGATTTAAAAATTGAACAAACAGAAATTCCTAGTTTTAGTATTATATTCAATTGATTTAATTCCAATAGTAATAATATATCATTCTCTATAAATGTAGATACTTTTAGACAAGATGAAATTTCTTTGATTAATAAAGGGATATTAAATCCTCATATATTTGTTGTTAATAGTCTTATTAATTTTCTTAAACAGAGTAAATTTATTTTATGAAAAGACATTAGTTCAAAAAATATAAGGGTTCAACCAAAAGTTATAAATATTTGATCTAATCAGTTTTATATAAATCATTCTGCTATGAATTTCTCTTTGCCTATACAAAAGGATGTAGAGAGAGAAATATTTGATTTTGTAGAAATTATTAAATAATTTTAAATGTATAAGTGTAATAATGGAAAAAGAAAATATTAAAAATAAAAAATCTAGAAATACTGATTATGCAAAGGAAAGTTTGAATAACTTTTTATCTCCTTTGAAAAAATTTTGGAGGAATATTTATGATGTAGTTTTGAATAATGAGAAAGATTTTTGGGTTGTGTTTATATTGTTTTTGGGAACTCTTTTTCTATCTATTTTTTTGTGACTCAAGGTTTATAATAATATTAAAGAGATAAATAAAAGTTCTTCTGAACTTATAAAACTGGATAAATATAAAATAACAGAAACTATTAAATCAGCAGATTTTTTTAGACCTTTTGTTGATATAAGTGATATTATAGAATATAGTTCTGGATTGAAAGATGATAAATTTAGATATAATAAATATTTGTCAGAGCTATCTACGTCTTATGAATATTTACTACAATATATATATCTACCTAGATTAAATATATGGAAAGATTTGTATATAGATAAGATACATACAGATATGATATGAATAAAATTTATAAAAAATAATCCTTATTGAGATTCTGCTTTGGTGAATAAATGGAGTAGTTTCTTTGAATATGTATGAGAAAATAACGAATCCAATAAGGTGTTGGATATGAGTGTGTGAAATTTTATTGAAGATGAAAATTGATTTTTTAGTATCCCTATTAGTGTTTCATTTGAATCTAATTCTAAGCGTTCTTTTTTGCTATTGCTTGATAAGCTTTTGGTTACGTCTAGTCAAGAAAATGTTGGATTGATTAATGAATTTATGTATTATTTGATACAAAATATAAAAGAAAATAAACCTACTGTGATTGATGATTTAATAACAAAAATAGATGAACAATTTGGTTCATGATCGAATTTTCATAATGAAGATAGTAATTTAAATCAAAATAAAGTAATCTGATATGTTTTGTATGATCGAATTTTTGGAACTTGAGATAATTTATTATTAGATGAACAAATAATAAATAGTACTGTAAAGGATGTAGCATTCTGTGATGATAGTGTGGATATGGAAACTTGTTATTATAGATTTAGAGATAAATATAGAAATATTCCTGAAATAGCTTATAATTTGGGTAGAGTTATTTTGGATGTAGATAGAACAGAATATCTTAAAAAATTCTTGAAAAACTTACCTCCTATAATATCCATAAAAGATTTGAGTTTTAATAAAGTAAGATCTGAAAGTGTTATATGAAATAATATGCAATATAAATGAAAAATTTCTATTAGTGTTTTTGGGAAATGAATATCTTCACAAGAAGTTGATGAAATAGCGAATGAATTGTGAGAACAATGTTTTGGTGAGTGAATATCTTTGAATATTACACTAGCATCTAATAAGGTGAGTGAATATATAAATAAGTTATCTTGAATTAATGATTTGGATTTCAAAAAATCTAAAAATTTACGAGAATTAGATTCTATATTTAAAGATATAGATACTGAATATGAATCTTTAACTAATTATAATAAAATAATAAAACTTTTTGAGATTTATAGAATGCTTGATGATGCAAGTCTTTGTACTAATTAGAAAATATAAGTTATTCTTTTAAGTTGTAATATACTTGATCTACGTCCTCGTCATTTTCGAGGGCGTTTATTAAATTAGATAATTCTTGTTTGTTTAAATCAGAAATAGTTATTTCATCTTTTGCAATATATTGTATGTCGGCTTCTTGTATATTGTAATTTAAATTTTCTATTTGTTTTTTTGTTTCAGAAAAATCTTGTTTGCTTGTGTGTATGATAGCTATTCATTCTTCTATAGAAAAATCATTAGCAGATGTTTCTAATATTTCGTTTTCGAATTCTTCGTTATTTAAAGGTGTAATACTATCTATTTCTTTTCAATTAATATTTTCTTTTTTCTTTTTACCATTAGAAATTATTATACCTTTTTCTTCAAATAGTCGTGATACAGATCAAGTTTGTCATAGAGTTCATCAAAATTTATTCATTATTAATCTTATATTTTGTGCTGTTCTATTTGTGTTTGATGTGAGTGTTTTGATTATGATAGCTATTCATTCTGGTCAGTATCATTCATAAGTCATTTCTTGTAAATCTTCTCATTCTAATTGTCATGATCACTTGAGTATAGCTCTATCTACTATATCTCTAGTAACTCAAAGATATTTAGCCTTTTGTATTGCTAATTCCAATGAAGGATTCATTTTGGGATCTGCTCATTTTTTGGCTGCTATTTGTATTATTTTGGACATCATACTATATGATTTTGATTTACTTGCATCTCATGATGCTTTTCTGGCTGCTATACTATGTCGTCTGCCCATTAACTAATTAAAAAATTAAAAAATTTCGAATTAAAGAATTATTTATTTTGGATTACTGATTTGATGTCATCTAGTTTGTATCATTTTCTCATAAGTTTTTGTATTATATCAAATCAATCTATTCATTTTTTTTTGTATGTTTGTATTTCTTTTTGAATTTTTTTGTAGATTCAATCTTTGATATCTTCTGAATTGTCTTGCATAAGTTTATCTATTGTGTTTTTGTCTACTCATTTTTGGATTAATTTTTGTTTAATTAATATAATTGGTTTTCATTTTTTCGAAAGTTCGCTGTTTATGTAACTTTGTACAAATTTACTATCATCTACATATCAGATTTCTTTGAGTTTTTTAATTGTTTGAACAACATCTGTATTTAAAAATCCTTTCTTGAAAAGATAAATAGAAAGTTCTTTTTCTGTTTTGGGATAACGTGAAATGTATTTGAGTGCTAATTGAAAACAAGAAGACATATTCTTATAAAAAATTAAATACTTATTTTTGTAGGGTGAAATTTATTGTAGATTGGTCTATTGTGAATATAGAACTAATATCTCATTGGATATTTTCTTCTTTTTTGATCTCTTTTAATAGAGCTTCTCAAATTAAAAACTCACTGAATTCTAAAACTATTTCATCTAGATATTGATCTGTTGTGTGATATGACATTGTAACTTTAGTATCTACTTTGTAATCAGCTTCTTTTCTCATTTGGTTTAGAAACCTAGATATTTCACGCGCTATTCATTCTTTTTGTAGTTGAGGAGTGATTTCGAGATTAAGTTTGGCTATCATATTTCAATCTATTGCTATATTATCTCAATCTATTCATTGATATGCTATTTCATAATCTTCTTTTTCTAATATTCGTTCGTTTTTTTGATCATCAAAAACTTTTATCTGTCAGTTTTCCAATTCTTGAATATTTCATTGTTTAGAGAATTGTATTATTTTACCAGTATCTTTTGTGAATTTAGATGATATCTGAGATCATATTGGTTTGTATATTTTCGTGATTTGAAGAGAATCTGGGAGTAAAGAAATCTCTTTTATATTGATTTCTTCTTTGATAATATCTCAATACTTTTCTAGTAATTCTTTTGTTGTTTTGATCATTTAAAAAAATAATTGTAAAATGTTTGTTTAATATAAAAAAAGACTGATTAAATTCAATTTGAAATATTTGAGCTATTGTTTTGATTGTATTTAAAATAATATTGATATTGACAATTGTTATATAAAAATTATATCTTTGTTAAGTAAGCTATTCTAAATAAATTAAATAATAAACAAAAATAAAATTTCATGAAAAGAAAACCACGTTTGCTTGTTTTTAATTCTGGTTCAGGATCAGGATTTCAAGAATTAGTTGAAAATTCACGTACAGGGGTTTTGAATGCTGATATCGTTGGGTTGGTATCAAACAAAAAAGAATATAAATGTATAAATAGAGCTATTGATCTTGGTATTTTTTTACTCTATCAATGAGTGGCTTTGAAGCAGAAGATTATCAAGCTTTGGTAAATCATTACAGAGCTGATTATGTTTCATTATCTGGTTGGTTGAAATTAACAAAAGGACTAGATCCACGTACAACATTTAATATTCATCCTGGACCATTACCAAATTTTGGTGGCCCTGGAATGTATGGACATCATGTCCATGAGGCAGTAATAAAGGCATATAAAAAAGGAGAAATTAAAAATTCTGAAGTTTGTATGCATTTTGTAACTGATGAATATGATCGAGGTCCGGTATTCTTTCGTTATCCAGTACGTATTCGACTAAATGATACTCCGGAAACTTTGGGAGATCGTGTGAATAAAATTGAGCACGGATGGCAATCATTTGTAACTGATTTGGTTGTGAATGGACAAATTTATTGGGATGGTATTCATCCAGAGAGTTTGGTTGTACCAGATTTTATGAGAAAGTTTTTATAGTGATTTATAATCAGACTTTTTAAGTCTGATTTTTTTAAATTAAAAATTAGTAATTTCTTGCATTTTAAAAAAATATGAATATAATATATACCTATACCATAGGTATAGGATTTAGTTAAATTGTATTATTGATGAAAAAAAACCAAGAAAAAGCTATTATAGCCGTTAAAAAAGCTAGAAGTACTTTGGATAAAATTATTGATATGATGGAGAAAAAAAAATATTGTATCGATATAGTTCAACAAAATTTAGCTGTGATATGATTATTGAAATCATCAAATCTGAGTTTATTAGAAGATCATTTGAATTGTTGTTTTGTAGATGCTGCTAGATCTGGAGATAAAAATAAACTAGATCAAATGATAAATGAAATGACAACTGTTATAAAAACTGCGCAAAATAAATAATTTATTATTTATAAAAAATGAAAAGAATCTGAATTTTATTTTCTTTGTTATTATATCTATTTGGAGCATCGTATTTTGTACATGTGAATGCTATGGCATTTTCTGATATAGAAAAAGGTACAGATATATGACATTGTCATGAAAAAAAAGAAAGAAATAATTCAGATAAAAATATAGATTGATGTTTGGAAAAGTGTGTTGGTCAGTATTGAGAATTGAGTTACTTAAATAGTTTAAATTTCGATGATATTTATCAAACAGATTATATTTATACTAAATTAATATTAGATAAATATTTTGAAAAAATAGACGATGATAATGTTTTTTTTGTGAATTGACCTCCAGATAATTTTCTATTATATAAATGATTTGTCGGTAAAGTTACTATACTTTTGATTTAAACTGTTTTCTAAAAATACGAATTTTTAATTTTTAGATTATTTTTTTAAATCAAATGAAAAAAACTTTATATATAAAAGGTATGCACTGTATATCATGTGAAATACTTTTGGACAAACAAATAAAAGAATTAAATTGAGTTAGAAGTGTTGGAGTTTCTTATAAATCATGAGAGATTACTTTTGATATTGCTCATGAAAATATAATTGCTCAAATAGAGAAAATTATTTTGGATAATGGATATAAAATAGAAAAAAATAAGTTGGAATCTTTTCAATCAGAAAAAAATAAATGATGGTTGATTATAATTGTTGCTACAATTATTTTCTTTTTATTTATGTTTGGCGGAAAAATAAATATTTATCAATATTTACCTAGTTTTGATAAAATGAACATAGGGGTTGCTTTGCTTATGGGATTGGTAGCTAGTATATCAACTTGTTTGGCTGTTACATGATCTGTGATATTGTGATTTGCTAAATATGTAGATGACTCTAAATGATGGCTTGGTCATTTGCGTGTTCAATTATCATTTCATGGATGAAGAATATTATGATTTTTTGTTTTATGATGAATATTGTGATGGGTGGGACAAGTATTCAAAATATCAATATCAGCAAATGCTATATTTACGATAATTGTTGGAATAGTATTGTTTTATATGTGACTTCATATGCTTGGTATTGTACCTAGTATTACTAGATTTGGTTTTCATTTACCCAAAAGATTAACTAAAAATATTTTGACGGCTAAAAATCCAATATTTGCTCCTATTATATGAGCTTTGACTTTCTTTTTGCCTTGTTGATTTACTCAATCTATGCAATTGGTAGCTATTGGTAGTGGGAATTTTTGGCAATGATGATTTATTATGGCTATGTTTGCCCTAGGAACTATGCCAGTGTTATTATGAATTGGTCTGTGATGATCATATATGAAAGAGAATAAATTTAGTATTATAAATAAAATAATCTGAATTTTGGTAATTATTTTTTGAGTTTTTTCTATTAATAATGGCTGGACTTTATTTGGTGGTTTAAATGTTGTTGAGGATAACCAATATATGTCTAGTGATATAAAACAAGAGACAGTAAAAAATTATGAAAAAATAAAAATCTGACATAATTGATGGTCTCTAGAACCTGAAAGTGTGGAGTTGAAAGCAGGAAAAAATTATGAATTAATTATATTACCAAGTTCTAATGGTATATGATGTATGAGTACTATGATTATACCAGATATTTCTCGTGATGTTAATCGTATAATAAAATGAAAAGAAATAATATATAAAATAGACTGACTAAAATCTTGAAAATATCCTGTAGTCTGTGCTAGTATGTGAATGTATCAATGAGAAATTGTTGTAAAATAATATTTTAATTAGTAAATTTTGATATGAAAAAAACTAACTTAAAAATATCTGGAATGCACTGCGCTAGCTGTTCTTTGTTGATAGAAAGATGACTTTGAGATAAACAATGAATAAAAAATATTTCTGTA
Organism: Candidatus Altimarinota bacterium; assembly: GCA_021734475.1. Classification (GTDB taxonomy): domain Bacteria; phylum Patescibacteriota; class Gracilibacteria; order Absconditabacterales; family Absconditicoccaceae; genus UBA6263. The sequence goes on along the minus strand of JAIPIU010000003.1, from coordinate 18,661 downwards.
AATTTGGCATCCAATAGTGCTAATGTTTTCTATGATGAAAATATAATAGACCTAAAAGAGATTAGTAAAGAAATAAATAAATTGTGATATAAAGTAGTACAAGAAATAGATAATAGTCAGTATAAAATATTTTTTAGAAAATTTATAATATCATTAATTTTGTGACTACCTATGATTTTTACTATGTTTTTTGATATTAAAACTATTTTTAAACCTCATATATTTTATATAGATTTGGGATTAATAATTTTATGATCTATTGTAGTTTTGATTATTTGATTTAATTTTCATGTTTGATTTATAAAAAAGTTATTAAAACTACAGGCAAATATGGATACATTGATTTCTATATGAACTTTGCTTGCTTTGGTTTATAGCATATATGCTTTTGTTCAAGTTTATTGGTTTGATAATATGTTACATTTTTATCATTTTTTGGAATGAGCGGTATTTATTATTACATTTATAACATTGTGAAAATATCTAGAAATTAAATCAAAATGAAATGCTTCTCAGGCTATACAAAAATTGTTACAATTACAGACAAAAGATGCTTTAATTATAAAAGATTGAGTTGAAAGAAAAATCTCTGTAGATGATTTGAAAATTTGAGATGTGGTTTTGGTAAAGTCTGGAGATAAGATTTCGGTTGATGGTAAAATATTACAAGGACAAGCCAATATAGATGAATCTATGCTAACATGAGAAAGTATACCTATAAATAAGAAAAAAGCTGATAATGTTTTTAGCTGAACTATAGTTCAAAATGGTGTATTAAATATAGAAGTAATAAAGGAACAATCAGAAACTGTTTTGGCGAAGATAATAGAATTTGTAAATAATGCTCAAAATTCTAAAGCACCAATACAACATTTGGTAGATAAAATATCAAGCGTATTTGTTCCTGTAATAATAGTGTTGGCTATAGTAGTATCTTTGATTTGGTATTTTTATACTTGAGATGTACAAAAAAGTTTACTTATTATGGTTAGTATGATAGTCATAGCTTGTCCATGTGCTATGTGATTGGCAACGCCTATGGCTACTATGGTAGCTTCATGAAATGGTGCTAGTAAATGAATATTGATAAAATCCTGAGAAAGTTTGGAAAAATCTAAAAATGTTGATGTGGTTATATTTGATAAAACTTGAACTCTGACTGAGGGAAAACCTACAGTTACAGATGTGATAGATATTGATTATGAATTGAAAGATATATTATTGATGGTATATTCTTTGACAAAAAATTCTAATCATCCATTGTCTACTGCTATAAATAATTATATGACTGAAAATAATATAGAAGTAGAAAATTTAAATAATTTTGAAGAAATATCAGGTAAATGATTGTCTGCTCAATATAAAAATAAATCAGTATTGTTTGGAAATAGAAAATTATTGGCTGATAATAATATAATTATTTCTGATACTATTCAAAAAAAAGTAGAGGATTTACAAGAACATGGAAAAACTGTTAATTATATTAGTTATAATTGAAATATTATTTGATTATTGGCTTTGTTAGATAAAGCAAAAAAAGGGACTATTGAATGAATAAAATTACTTAATGAAATGTGAATAGATACTGTAATGATAAGTGGAGATACTCAAAACACAGTAAGAGCGATAGCTAATAATATTTGAATAGAAAACTTTTATGCAGAAATACATCCGGAGGGTAAAGCTGATATTGTGAAAACATTTCAAGATCAATGAAAAGTAGTTGCTTTTGTATGAGATGGTATAAATGATGCTCCTGCATTAGCACAAAGTGATTTATGAATAGCTATATGAATTGGTACTGATGTGGCTATAGAAACCGCTGAGATAGTTTTGGTTCAATGAGATCCTTATAAAGTAGTCGAAGCAATAAAACTATCTAGAAAAACATATAAAATTATAAAACAGAATTTATTTTGGGCTTTTGCTTACAATTGAATATTAGTTCCTGTGGCATGATTATGACTATTATTACCTATGTTTGCAGGGTTGGCAATGAGCGTGAGTAGTGTGAGTGTGGTTTTGAATAGTCTAAGATTGAAAAGAATATAATATTTTCTATTGATTATTGTTGGTATAATTGATAGTTTTTGATATAAATAGATTGTTTATTGTTTATATAATTTTATGATTGTCTCTAAAGCAAGTTTTGTGAAAAGTGCATCAAAATTTGAGGAACTTCCAGAATCTGATTTTCCTGAATTTGCGATGATTGGTAGATCAAATGTGTGAAAATCATCACTTATCAATACACTTTCTAATAATGGATCACTTTCTAAAATATCTAATAAACCAGGAAAAACTAAGTTGATGAATTTTTTTCTTATCAACGATAGTTGGTATCTTGTTGATCTGCCATGATATGGATATGCTAAGTCATGAAAAGGAGATAGGGCTTATTGGATAGATACAACACAGCAATATTTTTTGGAAAGATCTACTTTGAGGAGAGTATTTGTATTGATTGATGGGAGTATCCCACCACAAAAAATAGATCTAGATTTTATTTACACTCTAAATGAAGAAAATATTCGTTTTGATATAGTAATGACCAAAATTGATAAAGGGACACAAAAAGATCTTAGTTTACATACACGTTTATTGTGAGAAGAACTTGCTTCTATAGTCTCTAATATGCCAAAGATATTCATGATTTCTAATGTTAATAAAAGATGAAGAGATAAACTACTTGATTATATTCAGGATCTTATTTGATAATTTTTGAAATGCTTTATTTAAAAGTAAATAATCTTAGTAAATCATATACATCAAAAGTCCTAATTGATAATTTGGATATGAATATTTTGAGATGACAAAAAATTGCGTTGGTTGCAAAAAATTGAGCAGGTAAATCGACATTGTTGAAATTGTTGATGTGAGAAATTGATATGGGGGATGGGGCTATAGAACGAAAACAGGGAATACGTATATGATATCTTTCTCAAGATATTAAATTAGATGAAAATAAAACTGTTCGTGAATTTTTGTTTGATTTTGATTTAGTCAAAGATTGGGAACAAGAAGTAGAATTGAATGTAGCTGTAAATAAACTTGGTATCAAACCATATATTGATCAAAGTATAAAATCTTTGTCAGGATGAGAAAAAAAACGTGTTGCTTTGGCGAAAGTTTTGATGTGAGATCCTGAAATGTTGATATTGGATGAACCAACAAATCATTTGGATTTGGATATGATAGAACGACTAGAACGATATCTAAAAAATCAGCATATTACTTTGTTTATGGTTACTCATGATAGATATTTTCTTGAGAGAATATGTACAGATATATTTGAACTATATAGATGAGAAATTTATAAATTTCCTGGGAACTATTCATATTATCTTGAAAAAAAAGCTATACGTGAAGAAAATGAAAAAATAGAAGTACATAAATTTAAACAATTATATAAAAAAGAACTTAATTGGATAAAAAGATCTCCAAGTGGAAGACAAACAAAATCCAACTCAAGAGCAAAGAGATTCTATGATATTCAAGACAATTATGATTTGCGTAAAGATATGTTTTTTGATGAACAAGCTAAACTGGCTTTATCTATCCAAGAAAGACAATTGGGCTGAAAAATTCTCAAACTAAAACATATCAAGAAAGCATTTTGACCGAAAAAAATATTATCAGATTTTTCTCATGAATTTAGACATAATGAGCGTATAGGTATAATATGAAAAAATGGAGTTGGTAAATCAACTTTTGTAAGGATGATTTTGGGTGAAGAAAGTTTGGATTCTGGAACTATAATAGCTTGAGAGACTGTAGTGTTTGGCCATTATCAACAAAAAGAGATTAGTTTCCCTGATGATAAAAGAGTAATTGATATTGTTCATGATCGTAAATTATTGGAACAATTTCTTTTTCCTTTGAGTCAACAACATATATTTGCAAATAGTTTGAGTGGAGGAGAAAAAAGGAGATTATACCTACTGACTGTATTGTATAAAAATCCAAATTTTTTAATCTTGGATGAGCCAACAAATGATTTGGATCTGGTTACTATAAATGTATTGGAAGAATTTTTGATGAATTATAAAGGTTGTCTAATCGTAGTCTCTCATGATAGGTTTTTTATGGATAGAATTACTGATCATTTATTTATTTTTGAAGGTGATGGTATTGTAGATGATTTTTGGGGTACTTATAGTGAATATAAATCTTTGCCAGAAAGTGAGAAGAAAAATAGGAATAAATCCTCAGTTTCATTACACTCGACAGCTCCTTTACAAATCAGCCAAGAGCAAGAACAAAGTCAAAATATTGATTGAAAGAAAAAATTATCGTATATGGAAAAACGTGAATTGGATCAGCTTATAAAAGATATTGAAAAATTGGAAAAAGAGAGAGATGAAATTAATCGTATATTTGATCATAAAGATATACCATATGATGATATAAGAGTTTTATCAGAAGAACTATGAGTTATTCTTCGTAAATTAGAACAGAAAGAATATAGATGGTTTGAATTGAGCGAAAGACAATAAAAATTTTTATAAAAAAATCTCCGCATAGACGGGGATTTTTTTATTCGGAAAATCTATAAATTCGCTATAGTAAATTCTAAAAATCCTAATGTTTCCTTTATTAATTTATTTTTAATAAAAAATTTTTGTTTTTCAGTTACTAGTTCGCCAAGTCATCTTAAAATATTTTCTTCATTGAAATTATTAGGAATGAATGTAATAAGATTTTGTAAGTATGTTTGTAAACTTTTTCCTGTTCTCTCTTTTATTATTGCTTCGTTGATATTCCATCTATTATTAAAGAAAAATCGTATATCATAAAGATCTCTAGCTGCTATTTTATCTTTTTTTTCTTTTCTTTCTGTCAGGGCAACCAATTTATTTCAAAAAATACAATCAGGCGTCATAGCAGTAATACTATTTCCAAAAAAGTTTTTAACTTCGTAAGTGTTATTTGTATACAATCTATTATTAAATTCTATTTTTAATGGAATTTGTTTTTGATCATATTTCAAAATAAGTTTTGATTTCTTTTCTTCTGTTATTTCTCAGTATTGATTAAGAATGTTTTTGGTAAACTCTTTGATCTTTGTTAGTGTAATATCTTTTTTTATAATATCAAAATCTAGATCAACAGAAAATCTATCTAATTCGTGTAGAAACATACACAAAGTACCTCATTTAAAAGCTATCTTTGATTTTATCTCTGAAGAAAATAAGTCTTTTATAATCAAAAACATCATTTTTTTATGTTCTTCATTGTTTGATTTAAATTTTTTATTTATTGTCATGGAGTAGTTTTTTAATACGTAAATTTGTACTTTTATTGTATATTGTACTTAATTTTTCTAATAGTTTTGTATTGAGATTTCATAGGTTATCAAAATAATATGATGGAGTAAGGTATATTCTATCACATATAGCTCTTTCTTTACTTGCCATCATATATTTACCCATATCTTTTATACCTATTGTGTTCAATAAAATTGTGTCTTTTATTTTTGAAAAAGAATACTTTCTTGTGTCAATAATTTTTTCAAATGATTTATCTGATATTAATGTGACAGTATTTCCATAATCTTGAAATATTATACCTTCTTTTTGTAAGACAGTCTCTAAAGAAATATATGATTTGCTTTTTATTTTTGATGCTAATTCATAGGAGTCATATTTTTTTAGGCTTCGTAAACCTCATCAATGATAAATTATGATTCTAGATTTCTTTAATCTTTGAATAAGTGTTTTAAGTGTGTTTTTATTTGTAATATCTAAGAGTAAGGCAAATTCATTAGCCTTAAAAACTGTATTTCCTGATTCTAATATTTTGTCTATATGTTTCATTTGTGACTCTATAGTATTTAAATATAGATACTATATAGTCATAAAATTTATTTTTGCAAGAGAAAAAACAGGATTTGTTTCCTGTTTTATATATTTAAATTAATTCTCATCATTTGGAGATAAGTGAAAAAATGTTAAACTCTTTTAAAGACTGGTTGTCTCAGCTAAGTTCTGAATTTGAACGTATTTTTGATGTTATTGAAAGAAAATGATATTTGCTTGGTTAACAGATAAATATAAAAATAAAAAAAGACTTGCAATTTCAAAAAAATAAATTATCCTATATGGGAATAATCCCATAATAGTATTTTAAAATATAATTGTAAACTAATGAACTGATTTTGAAAAAAATGATGATTTGGTTGTTGAAATGGAAGATGAAGGAGAAAAAAACAGAGATGTATAGATTTTCAATCTGAGATTGAAATATTCAAGCCTGTTTGAGTTCCTTTATCTAAACTTAATCAAGTTGTTTTAGAGAAAGATGAATTAGAAACGCTAAGATTAAAAAATATTGAATGAATGGATATTGTTCAATGAGCAGAGAAGATGGTAATATCTAAATCCACTTTTGCTAGAGTGTATAATAGTGCTGTGAATAAAATTACAGATGCCCTTATAAACTGAAAAGTAATAAGAATTGAAAACTAGTTTTAAACTTTAACCAAATATAATTATGCCTAATAAAGATGGAACATGACCAAGCGGTAAATGACCTGGTACAGGTAGGGGGATGTGAAACTGTGAATGAAAAGAAAAAGCACAAGCAGCTAAGAACACTGAGTATGGTAAAAAAAATGGACAGGGATGTACTCAATGAAGATGAAATGGTAATAGATGAAAAAGATGTCCTAATTAAGAGCCTTTCGGGGTTCTTTTTTTAAACAAAAAATCGGAGAGTTTCTGAACCCTACCGATTTCGGCTTTATTTCTATTGAATCAGGACTTTTTGAAGTCTAATGTTCTAGTAATTGGAGATGACTGAAAAAACGTTAAACTCTTTTAAAGACTGGTTGTCTCAGTTAAATTATGAATTTGAACGTATTTTTGATGTTATTGAAGAGAAATGATATTAAAAAAAACGATTCTGTAAAACAGAACCGTATAAATTAAATTGTATTACTTTGTTACGTCATAATTAGGATAATTTTTAATAATATTTTTTCAAATCTTCCATTTCTTGGTCTACTCGTTCTTGGGATTTACGATTACCTTCCGAATCTTTTTCATTGGACCATCCATCACTACCTTTACCACTACCACCGCAACTGCTACAAGTTTTTGGTTGATTACCTCTATCTACTGTTCCTGTTCCGTAACAAGTTCCACATTTATCATTATTACCTAATAAAAAATCAAAAAATCCCATAATAACCTCCTTTTATTTTAATTGTTTTTATTTTATTGTATATAATTTTATTTTTACAAAAGTCAATATTAAGTGTTTATAAAAAAATCACGACTTTTGTCGTGAATTTCTATAGTTATTAATTAGTGTTTTTTCTTGGTGGAGATGATGGGATTCGAACCCATGTCTAAAAGGCATAAACAATAATTTCTACCGCAATAGCTTATTTATTAAGCAAATTTTCATATTATCTTTCAAAAATATTTCTATTTTTGATTGAATAATATGTAGTTTCTATCGCAATAATTCCTCATTTTTATTTCGGACTTATTTAGATAGAAGACTATAATGTTACCTTTGAAGCTTACTTTAGCCAACAAGCAGGCATAGGTTTTTACAAAAGTAACGGGGTTTTCCTACTTAGGTCGACCTCGAGGCTAGTAGGAGTCACTTGACGAGGCTGGTACGTCCACTAAGCTACAGAGTAACTAGGAACGAGAGCGAAAGCTCTATTAAGTGTTTTTGCACTTTTTTTTTGAACCATGATTAAACTCTAGGATCATTGAGTAGCGGCTATCATTATCTATGAGATCCTCCTATCAAATCCAGAAGCATCCCCATTTTTAAAGCTAAAAACCTAAAACTGAAAGCTGAAAGTTTTTTGCATTTGATTTATAATTATTTGTTGTTAAAAAACAATATTAAGTTTATTATTGACTTTTATAGATAAATATCTATATATTATTTTAATAAAAATAAATAATAACCAATAAAAATAGAACATTATGAACAGTATGTCTTATTCCAATCATCCTTTAGCTGCAGTATTAGCAAAGGCGATTGAATTCATTGGTGGTGGTCAGTGGTCACCAAATAATCAAAAGCAACTTGAATTACTTGTTATTGCAGAAAATATTTCTTCAGGAGATTTTGAATCTCTTGCTATGGAAACTATTGCATCATATTCTGCAGATGAGATTAACGGTTTCCTTGCCAGGAATGGATTTGATATTCGAATTGATGCTCTTGATTCAAATGAATTTGGTGTTGCTAGTATCCTAAAGATTTTGATGACATGGATCAAGTCTTCGGAAACAACTATCTATGCTCAGAACAGTTTAAAGTATCAAGGAGTAAAAATGACTGAAAATATCAGACTTTTGAATTCTCCTTATTGTGAGGGTTATATAGTTGAAATTCAGTCAAAAGAGGGATTTAATATCTATCTTGTAGATGTTCCTTCTGCTCCACGTAATGAACAAGAATTGTTTTTTTGGGCCAGTAGAATGGCAAAAACTAAAAGTGATAATGTTCCAGCAGAATTAAAATCTGTTTCTTTCCCTGAGATTGAAATGGATTGCAAACCGGATATTTCATGGCTTGTTGGCATGAATAATGGAAAGAATGTTATCACTCAGGCTCTGATGCAAACCAAGTTTAAACTTGATAAATTCGGAGCAAAAGCTGAAGCAGCTGCTGCTATTGCAGTAAGAAAAGGTATCTCTTTTGGTGAAGTTAATCTGATTTTCAACAAACCTTTTATGACTTGGATTGAAAAGCCTGGTCTTAAAATACCTGTATTTGTTTCTTGGTGTGATTATGACAGTTGGAAATAAAAAATTATATAATGTACTTTTGGTTTTTCTGAAGGTACATTTTTTTTTAAATTTTTTATAAAAAGAACCCCTAGATTCCCTCTCATCAGGGGGACTAGATTAAACTAAGCCTCCCTTTTGAAGGGAGGACAGGAGGGTTTTAAAAAACGAAAGAATATATAGATATTTTTTTAAAAAATTCCTGGATTCTTTTCTTTGCTTAGAATGAAAGTAGATTCCGGCTGCAGTTCGCCTAGGCGAACATTGACCCTTTGACTTCGCAAAGGACAAGCGCCGGAATGACGAAGGATTATTCATCCAAAAGATCGTGAACTTTTTGGAGATGTTTATCATCTACGTGAGTATAAATTTGAGTTGTGGTAATAGAGGAGTGTCCCAATAATGTTTGTACTGCTCTGATATCTGCTCATTTTTTTATAAGTGTAGTAGCAAAGCTATGACGCAGGGTATGTGGCGTTACCTTTTTCTTTATACCTGCAAATTTAGCATATTTTCTCACTATCTCTTCTACACTATTTCTAGTTAAACCTCAGCCAAAGGAATTTCTAGATAATGAAATAAAAATAAATTCTGAATCATCAGCTCTAGATAGTAAATATTTTTTGAGTTTTTCTCTAGCTTGAGATGTCATAAAAACTGACCTCATCTTGGATCATTTTCAGATTACATAAAATTGTTTTGAGTCAGCTTTTATATTAGATTTTTTTAGAGATATTAATTCCGTAACTCTGAGTCATGTTCAATACAAAAATCGAAGTATAGCTTCATCTCTAGCTATTTGTATGGGTTTTTTGGCAAATTTACTTGGCATTTCCAATATTGATTGAACCTCATTGTCTTCTAAATAATTTACCTCTCTGGGAGCTATTTTAGATAGTTCTAATTTATCTGGACTGATACAATCTATATCATTTTTTAATAAAAACTTCAAAAAAGATCTTATCGCTACGATATGATAGTTTATAGTTTTGATACTCAATCATGTACTTTTTAAATGTATTCTAAAGTCCAAAGCATGCATACTTTTGATTTTATCAATATCTATATTTCCTATATAATCAGAAAATCTATTTAACCAAAGAGAGTAGTTCTCTATAGTTTTTGGACTAACGTTTTTTTCATATTGTAGATAGAAAATATATTTATCAATCAGATTTGTTAGATTATTATAATTAGACTGAACTGTCTTCTCATGATCAGTTTGTTTCTTCTTGTGTTTCGTTGTTGTCTCATGTTTCGTCTGTGATTTCTGGTTTCGAAAGTTCTTCATTTTTTAGATTTTCTAATTGGATTAAATATCAGGAAGATTGTGCAAGGTATGAATCTATTCACTGTATATCCAAAAAATCTGCTGTTTCAAGTTGTTTTAGTATACTTTCTCATTTTATACTTATGTATTTGGAATATTTTATAATATCTCTATTGTTTGTCTCGTTTCATATTTCTAAGTATTCTTTTCATCTAGCTATATAGGACTGTATTGTTGAAATACTTTCTTCTTCTTTTATTTTTTCTTGAGTCTGTATATTGTCTAATTCTTGGAAAGGGTCAATTTCATCATTTGTAGTATTATGATCTTGATTACTTGTATCTGTGTTTGTGTCTAGTGGTTCTTCAGTTGTTATTTCTTCGGGTATTGTTTCTTCAACTGGAGTTTCTTCATTTGTTGTATTATCAATTGGTGTTTCAACTACAGGCTCAGGTTCTTGTAAAAAAGGATTTTCTTCTACTGGTGTTTCTATAGTTGTTTCAGGATTTTCTTGTGTGTCTGATGAATTAAATTGCATTGGATACATAGTTTTGAGTATGAAAAATCATGCTATAACACATACTGATGTTATTCAGATTACTTTTATTAAATGTTTTTTATGTTCTTTTTTTGCATCAGGATTATCTGTGTTTGTTGGGTTTGTTATAGTTTCATAAGGATTTTTATTATCTTGAGCTATAGGATTTTCTGGGACTGTGTTTGTTGTTTCTGTTTCTTGTGGAATTTCTTGTTGAGTAGATTGAAATTGTAAATTATCTTGAACTTGATTATCATCTCATAAGACATCATCTAGATTTATAACTCATTGTGTTTGTGTGTTTGTATCTTCTTTGTCTATATTATTTGTATTTTGAATTAAATTATCGCTAGATATTTTTTGTTCTCATTGTTCTCTTGAATTATTTAATTGTTCAATTGTTTGATTGAATGTATCCATTGATGGTTCGTAATTTTTTGTTGATTTATCTTCTTGAACAATAGGAGTCTCTTCTTGAACAACAGGAGTCTCTTCTTGAATTACAGGAGTCTCTTCTTGAAGAATAGGAGTCTCTTCTTGAATTACAGGAGTCTCTTCTTGAACTATAGGAATCTCTTCTTGAAGAATAGGAGTCTCTTCTTGAACTATAGGAGTCTCTTCTTGAACTACAGGAGTCTCTTTTTGAACAACAGGAGTCTCTTCTTGAATAACAGGAGTTTCTTTTTGAACTACAGGAGTCTCTTCTTGAAGAATAGGAGTTTCTTTTTGGATAACAGGAATCTCTTCTTGAACTACAGGATTGTTATCTATCATTTCTTTTTTATCTTCCTTTTTTATTTCTTGTTTTTCTTCTACTATACCAAAATTTAGAAGATCATCTTCTTTTTTTGTTTCGTTCTGTTTTTTCTCGTCTTCTTCATCCAAAATGAAATCAAAATTCAGGTTTAAATCATCGTTTTGATTCTTGGTATTTTGATCATCTTGTGTTGGCATATTGTATTTTTTGCTTTTAAAATAATATAAATAATTATATTTGAAAAAGCTATATTTTGCAAATTTTCTAATAGAAAATTTATAAACAAATTTCACTAATAGAAAATTTATAAACAAATTTCACTAATAGAAAATTTATAAACAAATTTCACTAATAGAAAATTTATAAACAAATTTCACTAATAGAAAATTTATATCTACTGATATAATTCTCTCATCCAAAATTTATTACAAAATTTTGGTGTTCGAAATATAAACAAATTTAGCATAGCAAAATTTACAAGCAAATTTCACTAATAGAAAATTCACAAGCAAATTTTGCATAGCGAAATTTATAAACAAATTTTTGATGTATTTTATATCTAAAAATATTAGAAAATTATTTGTTATTTCTTCATAAAACTACTCCTCGTACAAAAATTTGGGGATATTTTTTTGTAATAGTTTTTGCTATTTCGTTTAGAGTGGATCATGTAGTTGTAATATCATCTACTATGATAACTATTTCATCTCATTTTAAACTTAGGTTTTTTCTAATCTCAAAAGAATTTATTAAATTTGACTCTCTTTGATCTTTATTTAATAATGCTTGAGCTTTTGTTTTTTTAGATTTTTTAACTATATCTACAAATTTTCGTCACATTTTGGATGCTAATTTTTTTGCTATTATTTGTGATTGATTGTATCATTTTACAAAATATTTTCTATATCGATGTGATGGAACATAGGATATTATAATCTTTTTTTTGAGTACTTGGGTTTGATATTGTAATAATTGATTGGTTTGTATAAGTAAATATAGTCTCTGAGCTAAAAAATTTGCTATGTCTTTTTTGTGAAAATATTTTACTTTGTATATCAAATTTTTAAGTATTTTATCATATGAAAATACAATCATCAATCATTCCAGATGACTATTTTTTTTATTTTTACAGGTAAAACATGTTTGATAGAATTTATTGAAAGTATGACAATATGGACATATTTCTGGATGTGGAGTTAATTTTTTTTTACATTCAGCACAAAGATATTCTCATGGCTGAGAACAATTTGAGCATATAGTAGGGTATAGAAAATTTATTATTTTCATTTTTTTAGTTTTTTAATATTCCTCTGTTTATAAGTTCTTTTTGTAGATAGATTGGATCGTTAGCATTATCTATCGCTTCACTTATATTTATTTTATCTCAAGCTACAAGGTCTATTAATTCTTCTTCCAATAGTTGCATTCAGTATTTTTTGTTGGTTGAAATTGTATTGTTTAGCATATTCATTTTATTTTCTCTAATTATATTTGATACGGCTGTATTGTTTATCATAATTTCTTGTACTGCGAACATTGATTTATTGTTTTTTGTTCTTAATAATTTTTGCGATACTATAGCTATCAGATTTTCTGATAACTGTGTTCTAATCTGATTTTGTTGCTCGGAGGGAAAGGATCAGATTATCTTATTTATAGTCTGTATAGATGATCTAGCATGTATAGAAGCTAATAAAAGATGTCATGTTTCAGCTAATAATAAAGCATTTCTGATTCCGTCTAAATCTCTAATTTCACCAAATAAAATCACATCAGGTCTTTGTCTAAGTGTATATTTCAATGATCATGAAAATGATACTATATCTTTTCATAATTCTTTTTGTTCTATTATAGATTTTGCTGGTTTGAATTTATATTCTATAGGATCTTCTATAGTTATGATATGTTTAGAATAATTTGTGTTTATTTCTTGTAGGATAGATGCTAATGTTGTAGATTTTCATGATCAAGTAGGTCAAGCTATCAATATTATTCAACTAGTTTTGGATGCTAATTCCTTGAAAATTGGAGGTAATCATAGTTCATCTATACTTGGAGGAGTATCCATTAATAATCTAGATACTACCATAATATGTCATTGTTGTTTGGATATGTTTATCCTAAAACGTCTTCAATTGTGTGATATTCATCTATCTAAACTTAAATTTTTGGTAAAATATTCTGCATATTCAGGTTTAACCAAATTTGATCTGATTTCATTCAACATATCATCATCCATTTGTGGTAATTGATCTACTTTGAATAATTGGTTATTTATTCTCAGTGTAGGATGTTCTCAATAGGTTAAATATAGATCTGATGCTCATTTTTCAATCATCAGATCATGAAGATCAATGTATTTGTCTTGTTCATTTTTTATTTTCATTTTGTTTATTTATAAGGTATAAACTATACTGATTATAGATGTTTTTTGGATTTTTGCAAATTTCGCTATGCGAAATTTATAATTCTCTCATCCAAAACTTTTTACAAAATTTTGGCGTTCGAAATACAAATTTTAATTTGGGAATTAAAAAAATCCCGGACGAATACGTCGGGATTTGTGTTTTTACTTAAACTTTGACTAGTTGTCTTGATTGGATTTCAGGAATTGTAGCTCCTAATTTTACAAGCTCTTCGGCAACTCTGCGGCTTCCTGTAAACCAGCATTTTTTGTCTCCATCATGCCAAAGTCCACCGCTATTACAGCAGCAATCTTCGCTTTCTGGTTGATTTTCAATAATTTCTTCAAGTTTTCCCCATGTTAAACCGGAAGGTAATTCGAGTGGAATTGCTGACACCTCAACGAAATTTTCTTCGCCAAGTTTTTTGGGTTCACAGTTGAAATCCCAAGCTTTGATTTTGTTGAAAGATTTTTTACACATATTATTTTTGTTTTAATTTGACATTTTTTTATAATGTTTTGTGGTATTAATTCAAGGTGAAATGTTATATTAATCAGATTTAACGTTTTTTATGGAGGGTTTTGCCCTCCAAACCACCCACTCACTTTTTTTCATTGATAAAAAAAGTACCCTAAGACTTCGCTTAGGACAAGTGCAAAAAAATCTAGTCAAAACCATCCGCCATTTATTAAATCCCCCCAGCCCCCCTTTATCAAGGGGGTATTAGTATTGTTATGTATGAATTATTTGCAGCTGTATGAAAACTTAAGTCTTTCTATTAGTTAATAAGTAAAAAATATTTCTTGAAATAGAAATGTTGAAATATATAAGTAGTTTTGCGTTTGTACGTTTAATGTTTTTTATTCAATTTAGAAATTTGATAATGTGAAACAAATATAATCCAAGAGAAGTTGAGCTGAAATGGCAAAAATATCGAGATGAAAATCAGACTTATAAATTTAAAAATGACGAAAGTTTACCTATATATAGTATAGACACACCACCACCTACAGTGTCATGAAAAATACATATATGACATATTTTTTCTTATTCTCAAGCTGAGGTAATAGCTAGATACAAAAGGATGTCTGGATACAATGTTTTTTATCCGATGTGATATGATAATAATGGTATACCCACAGAACAGTTGGTAGAAAGAGAATTGGGTATAAATATCAAAGATGTAGAACGCAAGGATTTTATAAATAAATGCTTGGAAGTAGTAGATAAATATAAAGTTTTGTATGAAAATCTTTGGAGATCTTTGGGAATATCTGTTGATCGAACTAGATTTTACACTACTATTTCTCCTGAAGTTCAAAAAATATCTCAGAGTACATTTGTAAAATTATACAAAGAATGACAAATTGTATGTAAAGATTTTCCAGCTCTACGATGTACCAAGATGCAAACAACAGTAGC
Organism: Candidatus Altimarinota bacterium; assembly: GCA_021734475.1. Taxonomy (GTDB): domain Bacteria; phylum Patescibacteriota; class Gracilibacteria; order Absconditabacterales; family Absconditicoccaceae; genus UBA6263. The sequence goes on along the minus strand of JAIPIU010000003.1, from coordinate 3,510 downwards.
TCAAGCTGAAACAGAAGAACAGGAATTTGAAGAATATTTTAATTATTTGAATTTTACTATTGTTGATGATAAGATTCCGGCTGCAAAACTTGAGGCCGGAATGACAGCTAAAAAAGATTGAGATAATCTTGTAATAGCAACTACTAGACCAGAACTTTTACCTGCATGTTTGGCGGTATTTGTACATCCTGATGATGAAAGATTTCAAAAATATATTTGAAGAAAAATCACAACTCCTATATGAGTAACTGTGCCCTTATTGGCTGACGATAAGGTGAAAATGGATAAATGAACATGAGTAGTAATGTGTTGTAGTTATGGTGATGAAGTAGATGTTTTTTGGATTAATAAGCATAATCTATGAGAAAAAGTAGTGATAGATAGATATGGAAGAATGAAAGATTCTGGTGTGCCAGAAATAGATGGAATGAAAATAAAAGACGCGAGAGTAAAAATTATGGAAATATTTGAATCTAAATGAGATATAGTAGTCAAGAGAGATCCTATAACTCAGTCAAAGCAGATTTCTGAGAGATGAAAAGTGCCTGTTGAAATAATTCCTATCAAACAATGGTTTGTAAATTTACTTGATAAAAAAGAAATCTTATTAGCTCAAAACGAAAAAATGAGATGGTTTCCATGATTTATGAAAAAGAGATCTAATGACTGGATAGAAAATCTTCAACGAGATTGGAATATTTCAAGATCAAGAAAATTCTGAATACCTATTCCTGTACGATATGATCAAGATGATAATGTGATATTGCCTAGCGAAGAACAATTGTCTAGAGGTATGATAGATCCTAGTGTAGATTTGCCTGATGGATATACAGCAGACCAAATTAGACCAGAAACTTTGATTTTTGACACATGGTTTACATCATGATTGACTCCGTATATTAACCAAAAATTTCTTGAAAGAGATGGATATAAACAAAATATATTACCTATAAATCTGAGACCTCAATCACATGATATTATACGTACGTGGTTGCTTTATACGACATTACATACATATTTTAGAGATGGACAGAAACCATTTGAAGATATTATGGTATCATGATTTCTATTGGCTGCAAAATGAGAAAAAATAAGTAAATCCAAATGAAATGCTAAATTTGATCCTGAATCATTGATAGAGACTCGATGAGCTGATGCTGTTAGATATTGGGCTCTTGGACTACAATTGGGAAAAGATACATTTTTTGATGAAAATGAATTAAAAAACTGACAGAAACTTGTTACTAAACTTTGGAATGCTTTTGCTTTTGTGAAGATGCAATTGGAATGATATAAGATTCCGGCTGCAACAAAAATAACCCTTTGACTTCGCAAAGGACAAGCGCCGGAATGACAGTTGCTTCCGACTGATGAATGGATATTAGTTAGATTACAAGAGACTATTACGACTATGAGAAATTATTTGGATAAATATGAATATGGTTTAGCTAAGATACATTTTGAGGATTTTTTCTGGAAAGATTTTTGTGATAACTATTTAGAGATGGTGAAAGTGAGGTTGTATAAACCAGAATTATTTGAAAATGGAGAAGAAAAAAAGAAAGCTGCTCAATATACTTTGTATCAAGTATACTATGCTGTGATTAGATTAATTGCCCCATATATGCCTCATGTTACAGAAGAAATTTATCAGAATTATTTTAAGCAGTTTGAATGAATAGAATCTGTAAATATAGCGAATTATCCTGAAATAAAAGATTATCCAGAATTTGATAATAAAGATGCAATAAAATCTGATTTTGATAAATTTTTGGAGATAGTAGAATATGTAAGAAAATATAAAACAGAGAAACAAATTTCTATGTGAGCAGAATTAGAAAAATTGATAGTAAAATGACCAAACGATTATTTAGATATTATAAAAAAACACAGCGACGATCTAGTCGGTGTGTCTAAGACAAAAAATATTGAATGGGTTGAAGATAGCGATATTAATTGGTGAATTGATTAGTATGCTAACAAGGTCAGCTATAAGAACAATTTATAGTGGCACATTCTCAAACACATTGTCGTGTATGAGAACTTCATCAACATGTATAGAATTGTTCGGTTCATTCCACACATAAATCTATAAGTGGATTTCAGCATATTGGTTGTCAGTTTCATAAATATATATTTGATGGTATATTTGATAAAAAAGAATCTCGTTCTCAGGTAGATCTTGGTATAAAAATTTCATAATTAGCATTAGATGTATTTATAACTCTACATCTATTATTGGAATTTGTTGAAAATCAACTTATAGTTCAAGCTGAAGTTCATGTTCATATTTTATAATAACTTTTTCAATTGCTTCGTTGTACTATGGGAGGAAGTGCATATACAACAAATCAAATAACTAAAGTTAATAATAATATTGGTAAAAATAATTTTTTCATTTTTTAAATTTGAATTAAATTATTTAGATTTTAATATATCTATTTCTTTTTGTTGTGTTTCGATTTTTTGATTTAGTTCTTTGATAGCCTCTATAAGTGGAGCAACTAAATGTCAGTATTCTACAGCCTTATATCAATCTTCTTTGGTAGATACTGCTTGTGGAAATATTTTTTCAATTTCTTGTGCTATTACTCAAATATCTTCTCATCATCAATTTTTCCAATTGAATGTATAACCATTTAATGATAATATTTTATCTAATGGATTTTGAATTAATTCTAAATTTTCTTTGTATCTAATATCTGAATTATAATAGAAAGCTGCTCAATATACTGCGTTTATAAAACGTCATGTTCAATTTACATCTAATAAATAAGATGGAGTAGCGTCTCATATTCATACTCTACCTATTGTAGTTGTTGAATTGTGAGCTAGTATTACATTTCATCATGTAACTCATTATCATCATACTATGTATATGTTTCATCATGCAGTATCCACACCTTCTCATCAAACTCCAATAACACTTGTTCAGTCTCATCATTTTATAAATAAACTTCATCATAAAAATTTGTTGTAAATATTTATAATATTTCAATATAATCACATATCACCTGCTATTGTTATTCTATCTGAAGAATCAGAAGTTATTCATAATCATATATTTCAGTTTAAAACTGAAGCTCAATTAGTATCTGTTTTTATTATATCACTACCAGTTCTATATCTTCATTCTAAACTAAGAGTTACATTGCTTTGTCATCAAGCTCAAGATAGTGTAACTATTCAGTTTGATGTATTGAAACTTGCTGTTGAAAAATATTTATCTGTATCTGTATCTGCTTGACAAGATCGAGTAGATCAATTTGATTTTGGTATTTGTCAGTTTGTACATGTAAGACTAGATGTTGCTAAAGTATTTATTTCATCATCCATTACATATGGAACTAAAGCAGAACCAGTTAGATATAAAGTCAATTCTCATGTAGTAACTATTGAATCTATTTTTTTACAATTAGTAAGATTTTTATCACAAAATCGATTTGCTCACACTTTACCGCTTAGTCATTCTATAAAGACTCATGTTGTTCATGAAGCTGTTCAATCTGA
>JAIPIU010000008.1 GCA_021734475.1 Candidatus Altimarinota bacterium | reverse complement strand
TCACAAAATCGATTTGCTCACACTTTACCGCTTAGTCATTCTATAAAGACTCATGTTGTTCATGAAGCTGTTCAATCTGAAGTTACAACTATTTGTTTAATATATTGTACGGCGTTTTCTATTCATGTTACGATAGTAAAGGCTTGAGTAGCCATCAAAGCAAATAAAATACCAAACAAAAAAAGAGAAATGTACTTGAATGTACTGTTTTTTCTTTTTTGATATCAGATTTTGTGAGAGTTCATTTGTATAAATTTATAAATAAATTTGTTAGTTAATTATATTCTGGAATAGTGTTTTATCAAAAAAGAGGACTGATATTTTGTAGATTTACTTGACATTTTTGGAAATATAATATAATTAGTGATTTATTCTAATGCTTTTATTGTCATTATTCTCATTATTCTCATACAATGAAATATTAACGTTCTTTATGGAAGGCTTTGCCCTCCAAACCACCCACTAACTTTTTTTCATTGATAAAAAAAGTAAGCAAAAAAATCTAGCTTTCACAAGACTCGTAATATGTTTTACAGACTACTAATCTATGTAAATATTTCTATTTGTGGTGTTTCCATATAGCTCCTACCCAATAACTCAATACAGGGACCCAGTCGCTATAAGCTTGGTATTGAATTTAATGTTGTTAAAGAAACTCGAACAAATTGTGAAAGCATTGATAAGGTAATTTTTTCAGCTATATTAAAGTGTATAAATTGCTATGAATTTATTTAATGTCTTTGAAATAATTAAAATAAAAAATCTATTGAAAATGATTTGATTACTTTTACTATTTTATTCGAAACTGATAGTTCCCAAATATATATTTAATATTTAATCTAAAAAAATGATAGAATTAAAAAAATTACCTTATGAAATGAATGCTTTGGAGCCTTATATTGATGCAAAGACTGTTGAATTTCATTATACAAAACATCATCAGTGATATGTAAATAAATTGAATTGATTGATAGCTTGAACTGAATTTGAAAATTTAAGTTTGGAAGAAATCGTCTTGAAATCTACATGAGCTATTTTTAATAATGCTGCTCAAGTATGGAATCATACATTTTATCGAGATTGAATGAAAGCTGGATGATCAACGATATCAGGAGATATTTTGGGTAAAATAGAATCTAAATTTTGATCCTTTGATGCTTTTAAATCTTTATTCTCTGAATTTGCTCTAAGTAATTTTGGATCATGATGGACTCGACTTGTAAAAAATCAATCTTGAGAACTTGAAATAATCAATACTTCCAATGCTGATAGTCCTTTGACTAAATGATTGATTCCTTTGTTGACTATAGATATACGAGAACATGCATATTATCTAAAATATCAAAATTTGAGAGCGGATTATGTAAATAATCGATGGAATCTGATCAATCGAGATAGAGTAAATACTTTGTTTTGATAGACGTAAATAAACATTGATAAACATTGATAAATGTAGATAAACATTGATAAACTTTAATGAAAATTATTTTAGATATAAGTTTATAAATGTCTGATTATAAAAAAAGAAAAGGTTATGAATGAGAAAGATTGGTAGCTGATTATTATTTAGCTAATGCTTATAATATTTTGGATCAGAACTATACTATAAAATGATGAGAGATAGATATTGTGGCAGAAAATGAAAAAGAAGTTGTGTTTATAGAAGTTAAAGTTGTTGATAGTTTGGATGATATTGTATGATGTGTAAATCCCAAAAAAATTTCATTTCTTGAAAGATCGATAGAAGACTATGTGTCTAAACAAAATATAGATAAAGATATCAGACTTGATGTTGTATTTGTAAAGGATAATACTATAATTCAAGTCTATGAAAATGTAACTAATTCGTAAATACAGTAAAAGTTGTAAATGTTGTAAATTGAGTAAGTATATTGAAAAGAAATATATTTATAAAATAAAAAATTAAATGAAAAAAATAAATCTGATTGTGTTCTTTTTGTTTGCCTTTTTATTGTGAGGACTTTTTTTTAGATTTCAACAAGATAATTGATTTTTAGATAGGTATTTTGATTTAAATTTAAATGTATCTTGATCAGATAGTGTCTATAAGTACTGACGTTTCGATGAAGTTATGAGGATTTTACAAGAAAATTATTATAATTCTGAAATTCTCTTGAGTGGAGAATCTAAAATGATAGATGGAGCTCTTAGAGCATATGTAGATGCAATAGATGATCCATATACTGTATATATGGATAGTGATCAATGATCAGGATTTACTAGTGATCTAAAATGAGAAAATGATTTTGAATGAATTGGAGCATATATAATGAAAAAAGATTATTATATTTTGGTAGAGGAAATAGTAAAAAATTCTCCAGCATTTAAATCTGGATTGAAACCACTAGATCGTATTGTGATGATAGATTCATGATATGTAGAAAACCTTTCTATTGATGAAGCTGTTTCAAAAATTAGATGACCACAATGATCACAAGTAAATCTTTTGATAGAAAGATATGATAGAGATGACAATAGAACTATATTGAATAAAACCGTTACTAGAGATAAAGTTTCTGTTCCATCTGTAGTAAGTGAAGTGATTGATTATAATTGAAATAAGATATGATATTTGGAAATTTATATAGTATGAGAAGAAACAGAAAATCTTTTAGAAAAAGAAATAATAGATTTGAAGCAAAATAATATAGATTGAATTATACTTGATCTAAGAGGTAATTGATGATGATTTTTACCTATTGCTGTAGAAATTGCTTCTCACTTTATTCCCAATAATGAACTTGTAGTATCTGCACAATATAAAAACTTTCCTTATGAAAAATTTTATTCCAAATGATATCAAACATTACAATGATTACCTGTAGTAGTATTGATAGATTGAATGACTGCTTCTGCCTGAGAAATAATAGCTATGTCTATGAGAGAAAAAATTTGAGCTATTTTGATATGAACTCAAACATTTGGAAAATGATCTATTCAAACAGTAAAAGAATTTCAAGATAATTCTCTATTGAAATATACTATAGGAAAATGGTATTCTCCAGATTGAAAAAATATTGATGAAGTGTGAATAGCTCCTGATGTTGTTGTAGAATTTGATGCTGATAAATATCAGAGCGATTGATTTGATAATCAAATGGAAGAAGCGAAAGAAATATTAGTTAATAATTTATAATTTATCATTTTAAAAATGACTGTAAAAGTAAAAATAAATGATGCAGATGGAAATCTTTTATGGGAATTTGATTGAGAAGATAATACTAGTTTATCAAAAATGGCAGAAAAAAACTCAATAGATATTCCAGTTTCTTGTGGTATGGGCGCATGTTTTGCTTGTGCTTGTAAAATTATTTCTTGATCAGAATTTATAGGTATATGAAAAATATCTGTTCCATTGGTTGATTTATCTGTTGATGAAAATGGTAAATACAAAGAGGTTTTGACATGTGTATGATGAATTAAATCAGAATTTATTAAGGATCAAGACATACATGAAATTATAATACAAAAAATGATATAAAAAATACTGAAACGTTAAAACGTTTAGATTTGAAGTAAATATAATGTTTGATTTTGACGAAAAGTTTATAAAAGAATTGAAAAAACAAGACCATAATGCTTTTAATACTTTCTATATAAAGACTGTAGACGTTTTTTTTCGTTATATAAATTCTAATTATTTTTTTCCAAAAGGAGATAGTGAAGATATTATATCAAATTTTTATGTCAAAATGTGGGAAGCTATCAAAAAATATGATAATAAAATTTCTTTGAATGCTTATGTATGGACTATATTAAAGAATACTATAAAAGACCATTTAAAGAAAAAAAAAGATGTTTCGTTTTCTGTTTTGGATAATGATAATTCAATTAGTTTTCAAGATAATTTAGAATCTGAAGAAGATTTAACTTGGTTGATTGAAAATAATTTTAGATTTGATCAAATAGAGGAGGCTATAAAACAACTTGATGATGATAGTAGAGATGTAATATATTTTAGATTTATAGAAGAAAAAAGTAATGAAGAAATTGAAAAAATTTTATGAATCAGTCAAGAAAATATTAGACAAAAATTTTCTAGAGCAATAAAGTTTCTAAAGTCGCTTTTGGACAGTAATAATTCAGATTTACAATAAATATTATAAAATAAATTCTAATTATGTCAATTTTTATTGATTTTAATTTATTTGTCTATTTATTATAATGTGCTTTGTAACTGGTATTTTTGGTTATTTGTGTCTATTTAGTCTTTTAAAAGAAAATTAAGAAAATCTATTGAAATATGGTCTATTACTACTATTATTTATGTTGTACAAAAGACGTACTTCTTTTTATTTGTTAAATAGTACAAAAAATGACAAAGACTGCTCTTATTGCAAGTTTAGCTGATGAATTGTGAGTTTCAAAGAAACTAGCTGCTGAATTAGTAAATTCATTCATCGAAACAGTTATCGTTGGTGTTAAAAAACAAGGTGAAGTTAGATTACAAGGTTTTGGAACTTTCAAAGCTTCTAAAAGAAAAGCTAGAGAAGGTGTAAATCCACAAAATCCAAGTCAAAAAATTAAAATCCCAGCTATGAAAGTAGTAACTTTCAAGGCAGGTGCTGATTTCAAAAAGGCTGTAAAATAATTTTTGAGTCTTTTGATTAAATAAAAAACTCCTTTCAAGAGGAGTTTTTTTTATCATATAGAAATTTTAAAATAATTACTATAGATAAAAACGTCGGAAAAATCTTTTGGGGATTTTTCTCGATTTATTTTATTGATTTTGTTGGATGGATTAGTAATAAGTTCTTGATACTTATTTTAGTTATTATTTAAATTAAATGACCTGATATATTTTACTATGATTTATTTTTTGAATATTGATTTGATATGTGGTTTTTTATTTTAGATATAAACAAAGAGATGTAGTTAATGAGCTTAGAAGTAATTTGAAAGAAGCAAATAAAGAAATAAATAGTTTGAATGAAGATTTGGAAGAATATCTACAACAAAATACTTTATTAAAAGAGAAGGTTTCTGAATTGTTGGATAAAAATGATGATTTATGAGATGTAGTATCAGAACTTAGTAAATATTATGTTCATATAAAAAAGGCTGCTGAAAAAACTAGTGAATTAACTAAATTTTTACAAAATCCAAACCCTGATATAGAAGAGAAAATAAATTATTTTGCTAAACAAAAAAAGCATACTGAAGATGATGAAAAGAAGTTTTTTTAATGTAATTGAACTCTAATGTCATATCAAAAATCTCATATAAAAGTTTTGGATCTTTTACAGGGTTACGATTTAGTTTTTGATCAATATGATAAATATCGATCTTGGCTGGATTCATTTTATAAATTAGATTTTTCTAGGTTTGTTAGTAGAAATTTAGATGTTTTTGATATTGTAGATTTGTGAGCTTGAGATTGAAGACTTTGGCAATTTTTAAATAAATTAAATTATAATAAATATCTTGCTTGTGATATTTCTCAAAAAATGATAGATAAACATCCTGGTAATATTAAAAAATTAGTTTTTGATTTAGATACTAAATTCCCTATTGAATCAGATCAATTTGATTTAGCATCTGCTTTTTTTGTTTTGGAACATTTAGCTGATTTAGATAATTTTTTTGAAGAAACTTATAGGATACTTAGAGAATGAGGAGTTTTGATTATATGATATTTTATTCAAAGACGTGAATTTGTATGGAAAACAAAATGAGAATCTTTTAAAATAAAACTATATAAATACAAAATAGAGGAAATTAAAAAAAAAGCTGAGCACAATTTTTTTGAAGTTTTTTTGAATCCAGTTTATGAAAAGTGAATGTTATCTTGATATATAATTGTATGTGAAAAGAAATAAAAAATCCTGATATTTAATCAGGATTTTTTTGTAATGATGTTTTTTAGAAATTATTGTTTTGGAGTATAAGTAATAGATTTATCGAAAGCTAATATACAGATAAAGATTATATTAAGGAACCATAATCAAAGTCAGAATGCTCGATGTCTATTAAATCTTTTTGCTCGATCAAATCGTAAGATGATTAATAAAACAAAAAGTACTGGCGGAAACAATGCCCATAAAACTCGTAATCATGGTCTTCATCAAATTTCAAACATAAGATATAGATTGTAAAATGGTATTAGTGATCATCGTCCTGGTTTACCAGCTTTTTCAAAGATTTTTCGTAGTTATATAATCATTAATACTACTATTGCTATGTATATAATTAACCACAAAATAGCTAATCATCAAAATATAGCTCATAGTCATCATGCCATAGCTTGAGCTGCTATTGGATCTACATTGCCGGTTAATAATACATTAGATGCTTCAAAAGAAAAATCCATTTTTTTTATTAAATAATAAAAGGTTAAGTTTAAAGTATTAAATTTTATCCTTTTTTCAAGTTAATTTACTTCGTCAAGATTAATGTATTTTTTTGATAATATTTTTAATTAAAAATTCTATGTTAGAAAAAGCTCTCATATGATATACATACGGAGCTTTATAGTAATGATTTTTTATGGCTTTGATTTTAATAATACGTTTACAAAAATTTTATAACGATTAAATCTTTTCCAATTTTAATTTCTCCCATTTCAGATGGTATTATAAATGTAAACATATGGTTTACGCTTTCTTTTTGTAGATACATAATAATATCATCTGTTTGGTGATGTCTATGTATACATAGATCATAAGATCCTGGGATCAATTCATTGTTTTGGAATTCATAAATTCCATTTTTTTCTAAACTTTCTATATCTTTTCTAGAAAGTTTAATTGTTTTGTTAATAAAGTTTTCATAAGAATTCATTTTTATTTTGATTCTTTTTTGTTCTCTTTTTAGGTAAGAGTAACCTTATTTGAAATATAATTATTTACTTGTTAAATTCAATATTGATTAAATGTTTAGATTTTTTATAAGAATTTAAGTTTTTATATATTAAATTGTTTTTTATGGCAAAAGAATTCGTTGCTTTTTTGCAACAATATAATGTTATTTGATTAGCTATATGATTACTTATTGGTGTGAAAGTAGGTGAATTAGTTAAATCACTTATAGATAATCTTATTACTCCTTTGATATTAAATCCTGTTCTTACTAAATTAAAAGTCAAAGAAATGTGAGAACTTTCTTATAAATGAATTTTATATGGTAAAGTTGTATCTAGTCTGATAGATTTTCTTGTAGTAGCCTTAATTGTATTTTTCTTTGTAAAATATTTGAATGTACCTATGAAATAATATTTAATTGATTATCAATACGTTTGTTATTATATATGAAGCGCCAATTACTAATATTCATATAAAAATATAGATCAGACTTTTTTTTATTTTTTTAATTCTATCAGGATCATCTGGTTTAAGTAATAATTGTAATGTTTGTATAATTATTAATATCAAAATAATTAATGTAGATATTCATAATACCCAGCTCATAACTTGATATAGTATAGGTATATTTTTGTCTGCTAATATTCATGATCATATATCTCAGAGATTTTGTGCATTTACATTCAATACTTGAGCTTTTTTTCCATATATAGCTTCTACTATTTGTTTTGATCATATAACTATAATCATTGCTATGATATCTCGAATTATTATTCATATAGCTTTCTTTTTTATTGTATCGTCAAAAGTAGTAATAAAACTAAATACGCGGAAGCATAGTGATATAAATAAAACACTTAAAACTAAATATATTAACATTTTTATAAATGGAAATGCTATTTTATCGTAAACTTGTTGGGCTATAGTGACTCATGATAGTGTAGTTATATTTCATGAATAGAGGATATCTTCAAATAGTACAGATCAAATATATTTAGCACTTACTATTATTACAATTCATAGTAATCAATATGTAATCATTTTGAATCAATCTTTCATAGCATCTTCTGCTTGAGAGAACATAGTTTTGTAAAATCATATCATAGCCGTCAACAATCATACTATTATTACCAATGGAACTACAATATCCATTGCTTTTTGGAATACGAAATTTTTTACTCATTGTACTCCCAAACTAGCTTCTGCTCAATCTAAATTTTGAGATATTGGACTTATACTTTTATCTAAAACTGTATCAAATCTTCAATCTGTTGCTGCATATATAAAAGATACTGATGTTTGAATCAATATAGATAGTAATAAAATTCTCTTGATAATTTTTTTCATCTATTTTTTTATAGATAAAATATTGATATCTGTATTTGATAGGATTAGTATGATTTCTAGGCTTATTATAATAGCCAGAGTTATTGTGCTTGTGTTATATAATTTTAATATAAATTCTGATCATGAAAATAAGCTTGTGATTCAACTCAATATAATAATTGCCAATATAAATAAATTTAATATTCAGATTTGGATATATCAGTTTATAAATTTTTTTTCTTTTTCTATAATATTTTCTTGATTTATATATTTTTTTATTATAGGAGAAAAAAACATTATAGATGATAGAGCTAGTTGTATTTTATAGTTTTCTTTTAGATCCATTTTTAATTTTATTATTAAATTATTTTATATCTGTTGTTATAAATTGTTTTTCTAATGGAGATGCTAATATTTTTACAGATACGTGTTGGTTTCCTGCAAATATTAGTCATTCTCATACACCACAGGATACTAATCTTTGTTGTTCAGCTTCTGATAATCATAGAAGGGTATTTAGTGATTTTATAGAACTTGTAGATTGTTTTAGTAGTACTTGTAATGATGAATTTGATATGATAGGTTTACCGTATTTGCTTCTTACAAAATCTTCAATATCTTGTGAAATTGTAGTAATTCCTAATCAGTATTTTCTTGCTCTTTTGATTAATCCAAATAGAAAATTTGCTGATATCTCGCTTTGTAACATTATCCAAGCTTCATCACAAACTAATAATCTTTTTTTCTTATGTGTTCTAACTTTTGTCCAAATAAAATTTAAGACATTAAACATGGCAGGAGTTTTGAGAGCTTCTTCCAAATCTCTTATACTTATTACAGTTATTTTATTGTTTATATCCACATTTGTGTAATCATTGAAAACTTTTCAGAATGTTCATGTAACATATTTACTTAATTTTAATCACATTGTTTCTCATCATTCCATACCATTTAAGGTATTCATTAGATCTTCCATTTTTGGAGGGATTTTACCTTCGTATGAATCATCATCTATTGAAAATCATTTTAGTGCATATGTACTTTGTATAGCTTTATCTAATACAGCTTCTTCTTCTGTAGTGGTCTCTCATATTAATAATTTAATAAATCAGATTAAACTCATTATCTGACTTCTCAATAAATCTCATTTACCGTATTCTACATCTTCTATTTTTCATGGAATATCAAATGGATTTAAGTGTTGTTGTGAACTAGTAGAAATATTGATATAAGTTCATCAAACTTTTTCACATAGTGTTTTGTATTCATTTTCAGGATCTATCACCAAAACATCAATTCAATTGATTAAATATCTTAATATTTCCAATTTTACAGTGAATGATTTTCATGCTCATGAAGTAGCCAAAACAACACTGTTCATATTTGGTAATTTGGAATTGAATCTATCAAAAACTATTAATCATCATGTATGTAAATTGATTCAGTATAAAATTCATGTATCACTTATCATATCGTTTGATATAAAAGGGAAACTTCATGCTAGAGATGATGTAACAGCACTTCTAATTATTCATAGTTCATCCTGACATACAGGTAAAGAAGAATTAAATCACTCATCCATTCTTTGTGTTGCATGTTTTACATTTATTCAATATCAGGAAACTTTTTGTTCGAATTTTTTTCATAGTTCTTTGAGTTTTTCTTCATCTTCTTCGTAAATGTTTGTGTAATATCATAATTCAAAATAACTTTCTTCGTGAGTAGTTAATTTTTCTCTAATCATTTCTATATCTCTGTATTGTTGTTCTATTTCTTTATCTATTGTTATTCATTTCTGCATACTATCTCAGATTTCTGCTTTCAGTTGAGTAGCTTTTTGTTTTAGCATAGACTGTATACTACTATCATCTGCTGGATATAGATAAAAAGCCATATCTCGTTTTGCGTGAAAACCAAAAAGATCCCTAGTTCGTAATGCGTCTATGTATGTTGGATAACTATGAGCATAATATGATTTTCATAGTAATCAAGAAACATTAAAATGGTTTCATTTGAATTCCCGATATGATGGAGCTATATGTGATTTATAGTCGCTAATCGTAGAATTATAATGATTTTCAACTTCGCCTATAAATTGTCTTAATTTACTTGTTAATTTACTGTCATTATATTCTTCATCTGGTAGTTCCAATATAGCTTTTACTTGTTCTTTTAGGTCTTTATCTTTTATGATGGGATTTTCAATTTTTTCTTCTGGTTTAGCTGTAGTTCAAGGTATTTTTATTTTAGAACCTGATGATCATCAAAAAAATGATTTTAGTAATTTATCAAAAAATCATTCCTTTTTTTGAGTTGGTAAATTAAAATTTACGTATCATCAATTTGGAATATCTTGTGAATAATTTGTGTCTATTACCACATTGCTAATTTTTTCTATCATTATTTTTTTGTTTTTAGTAGTCTGTAAAACACATATCAATTATAATAAAAAAACTTTAACTAAGCAAAATCTGATTGTTTTATAAAGAATAAGACTTTACTTTATCTGAAAATATTATAGAATTTGTTATTTGATTATTTATTTAAGATTCCGGCTGCAAAAAATAAAGCCGGAATGACAGTATTTTTTTTAGACTATACTTTTGGCTTGTCGATTGATTTTAAATCAATTTTGGTTTAATTTAAGTTTGGTATAGACTATATCCATAAAATTTTTAACTTCAGATCATTTGATTATTATATTATATCTATATTTCCCAAATATTTTGTAAATTAGTGGTGGTGTAGAATATATTTCTATATCTTTGATTTCATATTTTTCTTTTAGATAGAGGAGTTCTTTATATAATTTATCGACTTTGTTGAAAAGTCTTTCTTCTATCTCATTTTTGTAAAGTATGATACATATTTCCTTGAATGGTGGATAATCATTATCTTTTCTAAACTGATTTTCTATTTCATAAAATCAATCTTTATCTAATTTACATGCTTGACGTATGCTGTGATGATCAGGATTAAATGTTTGAATTATGAAATTTTGACAATTATGTTTTGTAAGTGCTTCATAAATAAAATAGAAATTTTTTTCTGCTGAATTATAATCTGGAGTACTTAGTCATAAATCTGCGTTTAAAAATATTATTAGATCAAAAGTATAATTTTTGATAGGTTGACAGAGGAGTGATGTTCATATGATAACTTGTGATTGGTTTATTGGGAATTTGGAATTAGAAATTTGTGCTAAGATTTTTTTTATTTTGTTTGGAGAGTTTGCAGTTTCGGATTCTATTATAGTGCTTGTGATTCAATACTCATTTTTGATTATTTCTGCGAGTTTTTGTGTTCAAATTCAGAAATCTTTTATTTTTGATGATCAACATTTTCAACATTTACTTGGGAAATTATATTGAGATTTGCATATATGACAAATTCATGCCATTTCTCAGCTAGGCATTTTATAATAATTTATACTAACAGAACATTTTTTACATTGTGGAATATAACCACAATCTTTGCATATTATACCGTTGGAATATCATTTTTTATTCATAATAATTCAGATTTTTTTCTTTTCTTTGATGTATTTAGATAGTCATTTTAACATCAATTGAGAAAAATTATGATCAAGCTCTTTGGTCATATTTACTAGAAATATATTCTTTTTTAATCAGTCTTTGTCGTGTTTGAATAATTCGTAATTCATCTATGTAAATCCCGTAAAAGCAGTAAATACTGTAAATGTTGTAGAATGATTTCTAATGAAAAAATAGAGATATGCAAATTTTAATTTTTAAAAAAGAAGCGTGGTAAAAAACCGACGCTTCATTCAATAGTATTAAATAATATTCTTTTCCAATAGAATTAATTCCATTTCAACTTGCATTTCCATTGCTTTTGTTTTAGCAACTATTGCAAAGTTTTCATCATCGGAAGCATAGATGATTGCACGGGAATTGTTTACTAGAAGTCCGCATTCGTTTGTGAGTCCATATTTTGCAACTTCTTGTAAACTACCTCCTTGTGCACCAACACCTGGTATAAGCAGGAAATGATTTGGGACAAATTTACGTATTGTTTCAAGATGTTCTGCTTTGGTTGCTCCCACAACGTACATGATGTTGTCAGAAGTTCCCCATGTTTGAGATTTTCTCAAAACAGTTTGATAAACAAACTCCCATTTCTCTTCTTTCTTTTCTCCAAGTTGTAGATCTATAATCCTTTGCTGAAAATCAAAAGATCCTTTGTTGGATGTAAGAGCAAGAATAATTGCCCATTTTCCTGGAAATTGAAGAAATGGAGTTACACTATCTTCTCCCATATAAGGAGCTACTGTGATAGCATCGAAAGGCATTCTTTGGAGAAATGCTTTTGCATACATTGTAGATGTGTTTCCGATATCTCCACGCTTTGCATCAGCAATCAAGAAAATATCAGGATAATTATCTACAATATAACGAGCTGTTCTTTCAAGTGCTCTCCATCCATCAGATCCATAACATTCATAGAATGCAAGGTTAGGCTTGTATGCTACAACATAAGGTGCTGTAGCATCAACAATAGCTTTGTTGAAATTGAAAATTGAACTCTCAGGATCATCTTCAATAAGCATATGTTTTGGTATTTTGTTTAGATCAGTATCCAAACCGACGCACAAGAAGCTTCTTTTCTTCTTGATCTGCTCAAATAATTCTTGTTTGTTCATACAATTTTTATTTTAGTTTTTATTAAATGAAATTTTTTTTAAATTCTTCTTCGTTTTCAAATCCTAAAGTTTTAGGTAGTTCTTCTCCTATCAAGGGATAAAAGATATCAAATATCTTAAATCCTTTTGAATTTTTTAATGAAAGACCAGCTTCTTTTTCTTTTTTTAACATATCAAGTAGAATTTCTGGATGTTCAAGTAGCTTTTTTATACCCCAGGCTTTGCGATCTTTCCAATAATTCAATAGTGAATCAAGAATTTCTTGGTTTATAAAGTCATTTTCTTTCAAGAAATTCCAAGATTCTTCATTGAGTGAAATAACAGCGTGAGATTTGAGGCCAAGATCTTTCATTACTTGTACTCCATCTTCAAGTCTGTCTACAAAAAAGACAATGTCTGTAATAATACCGCCTGCATTTCTGATTGCAGGAATCCATTTGTCACGAGGAGATGATCCTTCGTTGTTGAGATCTGCAATATGAAGAACTCTTTTTCCTTTTAGATCTGGACCAAACTTTTTTCCATCTTTGTAAATCATCAATGGTGCTATACCAAGATTATCAGCGATAGGAAATGAGAATGGCCAATCACGTGATTCACCGCCAGAGATTACGTCAATAGCTTCGCCAGAATTAAAAATAATTCCTTCAACTATTTCAGTAATGCCGTGAATAGCTGTCTGAAAAGATAATCCAGTTTTACAGATATCCATTGATTGAACATAATATGGTCCGATCCAACCTGATGTGTAAGGGAACCATTTGTCAGTGAATTTAAATCCACCACATTTTGCTAATTTAAAAAGATTTTCTCTTTGAGAAATTTCCATAGTTTTAATTTTTATATTTGTTGATTATTAATTTTTATTACGACAATAAAATTAATTATTGTAAATAGTAAATCAAGTCTTTATTTAAGTATGTCTATTTTAGAAATTTATTTATTTCATTTACTAGATTTTGATAATCTTTTATTGTAGCTATTTTTTGTTTAAATTCTTTGGATCATGGAATTCATTTTACGTAGTTGAAAAGATGTTTTCTAAATTCGATAATTGGTTTACTTGGAATTTGAAATTGGGAATTAGGAATTTGGAATTTGGAATTGGGAATTAATATATTTATTGTTTTTTTATTAATTATTTCTTGGAATTGTAGTTCGTAACTTATCATTAAATTTAGATGTTGGATTATAGTTTCTTTGAGTTCTTGTTTATCTGGTGTATGTGGAGTAAATATTCGAGGATTTCAGATAGCAGATTGTCAGATCATTAGTCAATCTAAGATTGCTTCGCTATGCTCGCAATGACTTTGTATCTCTTGATAACTTTTTATTCAGCCGTTTCAGATGATTTTACAATTTTTATCTGCAAGTTTTTTAATATTGTAAATAAATTTTCGATCTGGTAATTCGTGATATCATCATTTAAGAGTTCTTCAATGTATTGTAATCATACTACAATATTTACTTGCTTCCAAAATAAATTCAGTCTGATTGTTTTTATCTTCAAAATTTAATCATGTTCTAGTTTTGATACTAAATGGCATATCTAAATTTGATTTTATGTCTTTAATAATTTTTAGAGTGTTTTTTTTGTCGTTTAATAGGGCACTTCATCATCAAGATCTCATTACATTGTTTGCTGGACATCATATATTGAGTTCTATTCATTTGAAATACTTTCAGTATTTATTTTGAATATTGACTGCAGTCTTGACTAGTGTTTCTGGCTTTCATCAAAAGATTTGAGCGATTAATTCTTTTTGATCTTTTGTTGTAAGTAGATGCTTGATAACTCATCATGGATTTCTATCGTATCAATCAGCTGTCATAAATTCAGTCCACAAGAGTAAATCAAAATCAGATTTATTTCAATATTTATCAAAAATATTTTGCGTAATTTGACGCATAGCACAATCTGTAAATCAATCCATAGGAGCTAAACCCAATATCATTTTAAATGTTGAATTTTAAATAAAACTAGAATAAGTTTTTGGATTTTAATTGAAAGATAAACTTAGATAAACGTTGATAAACTTGGATAAATAAATATATTTTTTATTATTGTTATATTATCCCGCTAAAGAGGGACTCATTACATTCGGATTTCGGTTGTAGACTTTGTCCTTGAGACCGGAATGACAGGCAATGTGTATTTTTAGTTATTAGTTTTTAGGATGAGAGTAGTTGTATTGGAAAATATTCGTAGTGCTTACAATGTATGAAATATTATACGTACTGCTGATGCTTTGGGATGGAAGGTTTGGATATGTGGTTATACACCAGATCCTGGAGATCATAAAAAAGTCGTGAAAACATCTTTGTGAGCTGAAAACGAAGTCTGAATAAAACAATTTGATTATACAAATGATGTTATCAAATATGCAAAAGAAAATAATTTTAAAATCATAGCTGCAGAGATTAGTGAATGAGCTATAGAATTATGAAAATATTCAAAAACTTTAAAAGCTGATGAAAATTTAGCTGTTATTTTTGGCAATGAGGTGGATGGAGTAATGAAATCTACTTTGGAAATGGTGGATAATATTGTCTATATTTCTATGAAATGAATAAAAGAATCTTTGAATGTTGGACAGACTTCGGCTATTTTTATGCGAGAATTAAATAATTAGATATTTGATATTGATATTTTATAAAATATATGTATCACAATAGTGTAAAACAAAATTGTTAAACAAAAAAATTTAAAGCTTATGGGAAAATTTAATTGTAATTTGTTAAGGAAAAATCCTGAAGTATGTGCTGTAAAAGTACTATTTGATTTCTTACAAGAGAGAGATGAAAAGATTCTTGATCCTGTAGATATTACAAATTTCAGGGAATTTATTGCTTTGCCTGACAATCTTTCGTCACAGAAAGTTTGGTTGTGGAATCAAATTTCAGACCCTAATTTGGGTATTCATGATTGTCTGGAATTGAAAGAAACTGATTCAGCTATTTTCAGGTGGGTTTTAATCGGAAGTAAAGTTGTTTCGATAGAGGATCTTTTTGAAAAAGAAAAAGTTAATTCATCTATTCAAACAAGCGGAAAACTTATTTCTTTTGATGAAGCTGATTCTGAAGATGTTGATGGAGATGAATTTGATTTTACAGATGAGGAAATAAATTTTGATCCTGAATGTGAAGAAGTTTTTCAAGCTGACTGTCAAGATGTTGTTTTTGAAGATGAGGAAAACTTTTTATATTCTAGAGTTGAACTTTGGGATGTAATGGAAAGAGTTTGTCATTCTCAAAAACAGTTTGTGAACTATTTTGTTGCTGAAGGTAATTATGATGGATATGGGGGTGTTCATATATGCTTAACCCCATATAATGATCTGACATCAGTAGAAGCTTTGAAAATTCTTTTTGGTGAAGAAAATTTCCAGAAAGCTTTGGACTCTTCGGATCCTGATTCTCCGGTATTGTTTGATGAAGAAGAAATTCTTTTTTCAGAAGTATCGGAAGAAAAAAAGAAAATATGCAATCATTTATTTCTTGAACATTTCCAAAAAAGTTTCCAAGTTTTGGAAACTGTGAATTAGATTAATTAATAGATCTCTTGCTTGTTTTGCGGAGATCTTTTTTTAAAATTGAAATGATTCTATTATTTGATCTATTTGATCTATATTTTGATTGAATAATTCTTGAGTGCTTGTGTATGTTATTAGAAAAAATATTCAATTTTTTTTTAATAATATTTGTTGTCGTTGTAATAAATTTCATCATAGTTCTCATTTGAAAACACTTTTGATTCAGCTTATTTTATTTATTTTTAATTTTTCGCTAGATATTTCTTGAAAGTTGTTAATATAATCTTTTGTTAAATTTTGTTGTTGTTGATAATATTCTTGCACTTCTTCATCTGTTTGTAATTGATCTATACTAATAGATAGGTTTTCGTTGATCTCTAAATTGTTTTGTTGTGGAAAAAAATTAACCAACATTCACATTTTTTTTTCTATTTTATTGTTTTCTTCAAAAGTTCGTCAATCTGGTAATTTTAATTTGAATCAAAATAATTTATTTTGATATGTATCTTCTGTTTTTATAATTTCATTATTTATTACAGTCTTATTTTCTACATTATTGTCTTTATTATTATTTTCTTGTAATTTTATATCTGGGTTGGTACTAATTGTTTCTTGTATTTCTAATGTTTTTGAAGTACATCCAAAAAGACTTAAAGTTAAAGATGATATTAAAATTAGATAAGTTAATTTTTTCATTTTTTTAAAATTTTATTTAAATATTTTTTTAGATGCAATCAATATTGATGTCTTAGAATTTTTTGATTTTTGGCTTTCTTTATTATTTCTTTCTAAATAACAGAGTTTATCTATTACGAAGCCAGATAATCTTGTTAGATTATCAAGTTCTTTTAATCAAAATATATGATAAAATCTGATTAAATCTCATTTTGTTTTATTTTTTCGTGAGATATAAATATCTTTTCGTGATTTTTTACCAAAAGAAATTATGTATTTGGAAATAGAATTCAAAATATTTTTATGATATTTTTTTATAAACCAATTTGAGAATGACCGATTTGTTATAATTAGTTTACCGTTGTATTTTAATATTCTATAAAAATTTTTCATTAAAAAAAACCTTTCTTTATTATTTTCTATATGTTGAAAAGCTTCTGTTCATATTATAAAATCGAATGATTCTTGCTTGAAATTTTTTATTTTTTCACTGATGTCTCAATATATAAATTTATTTTTAGGATTGTCTTTTTGAGCAAATTCTAATAATTTTTTGGATATATCTATTCATGTATATTTGATTTTGTTTTTTGGAAAAGTTTTATTTAATTCACTTATAAACCTTCATCATCAACATCAAAATTCTAATATAGATATTTTGTTTATATCAGTTTTTTTGATTTCATCTAAAATTAATTTTACTTCTTCCCAGTGTTTTTTTCTGGTTTCGTAATATTTTTTTGCATTTGTGTCATAGATTTTAGCTAGATCTTTTTTAACTGACACTTTTTTAGGTTATAATTTAAAACTATTCTTGGAATATTGATTGATTTTGATTAGTTTGAACTTCATTTTTTCAGTTATAATTTCATTTTTCTATTAAATCTTTTATTTCAAAATGTATTTCTTCATCTTCTAAAAATACTTTTTTGTAATGTAGAAGATATAATAAAACTAATGATGTTATTCTAACATCGTTTTTACAATATTTTTTGTATTCTTCAAGAAATTTTTTATCTCAAGTATTTTCGTATTGTTTTCGTGATTCTTCTGCTTCTAATCATGATGAAAATGTTTTTCATGATCAAACTAATGCTTCTGAAACTTTATTTAATGATAGTCTTTTACCAGTTAATTTTCGTATAAATGTATAAATATCCAAACTTTTTTGATTTATTATATCCAAAAAACTATCATCTAATCATAAGTTACTTATACAAACAGGATTATCAAATCCTATATTATTAAATCATATTATTCGTCAATCGAAATTTATTAATTTTTTCACAAAAGCATCCAATCAATCTCTATCTATAAATTCATAACTCATTGTATTGTTTTCTTGTGCTTGCATTGCATATCAAATCAGAAACTTCAATTCTCTTATGTTGTTGGAGTCAGACGTTGTTTCTATATCATATACTATATATGGCTTTCAATCAATCTTAGAATAGATTCATTTACGAAATTCTTCTAATAAAATATTTTCTATAGATTTTTGTCATAATACTTTTGATTTTTTTGTTAGAGTTGATTTTAATATTCCGTTTAATTCTGGTAATTTTTCTGGACTTATTTTTACTTCTATCCTATCTTTTTCATCTATTAATATAAAAAATTCATCTAATTTGGATATTCTAAATATAGCTTCTCATCTTTCAAAATAATATATATCTTCTTTATCTTTTAAGTTTCTTTTTAAAAATTCAGTTAAATTTATTGTTCTTTCTCTTTTCATTACATTAAAAAGGTGTCAGAAAAAATTATTCTGGATACTTTTTAATTCATCTAATCAGAACCTTTTGTACATTACAATTATTTTTTATAAAAGTTATTTCTCTCAAAATTTGTTTTGATAATTTATGTAACCAAAACTGTCTATTCCTTTTATATAATTTATAGGATCGATGACAAATTGGTTTATAGTGGTTTTGTTGTCATCATCAAGAGATAAAGAAAAGTTTTTTATATCTAATGGTTTTCAATCAGATATTATATCTTTGAAATATAGTGCTTTGAAACTGTTTGTATTTAAATCAAACTCTCATATAAATGATATTTCTTTTAATTTAAATTCTATAAAAATACTTCATTTGGATTCTATTACAGCTATAGGATCTCATATATATTTTTTGAATTTTTCGCTTGCTATGATAATATTTTGATTTCATTCATCTTGTTGAGTTTCTTCTATTTCTTTATAATTTATTATTTTTACTATACTATCTACTATTGATGTATCTTTTATTATCGTTTGTAGATTTTGATTTATTGTATCGTTTATAGTATTGTTTGAAATAATAATTTTGTTTATATTATTTTTTTCTATAGAAAAGCTGTAACTTGTTCAAACCTTTTCAATTAATATTTTATTGGCTGAACATTCTATTATATCTCTTTTATCTATTTTGGTTTCTAATATCTCACATATTCAAATGCTTGTTATTGTTTTTTCTTCATCTTCTTTTCAATATGTATCTATATTGTCCAGTATATATTGGTATATTTTATTTATTCATCATCAATTAGTTTTAGCTAGATTATCTACTACTTTTGTTAGTGTTGAATAATTTTCTAAATCAATTTCTTTTATTATCAAAGAATTTTGTTCTTTTTTTAATGTCATATTTGTTTTTATTAAATCTTCTTTTATATTAAAATATCATACTAATTTAATTGTCTGATCATCTATTATGTCTTTTTTTACTATAGAGAAATAGGATATATTATCTAAACTTTTTAGTAGAGTATCTATTATTTTTGATCATGACATATCTTCTGCTGAATTGTGATCTTCTTCAGTGTTTATTCAATAATTTTTTAATTTTTGATTTTTTATTTGATTTGAAAGTCATATCAGACCAAAAACTCTATCTCATTTATTTATCAGATATATGTCTTTTATGCTTTTTGAAAAATCTTGTTTTTTGGTTTTTTCAAGTTTAACTAATATAAAATAATTATTAAATCGATATATTTCATCTTTATAAAATTGCTCTAAATGATTTTCTTTTAATAGTGTTTTTAAAAAAGACAGATAATTATTTAATTTTATATAATCTATTCTGTTTGAATTTATGTCATCATATATTATTTGCTGATAAGACAATAGTTTATATGTATTTAATTCTTTGTAAGCATATATTTTATCTGAAATGAAATTTTCATCTAATTCTTTTTGAATTTCTATAAACTCAATTATTTTATTATAATTATCTTCTTTTTCTTTCGATCAACAGTCTTTTATTATTTCCTTTAGATCACTCTTGTTGTCATTGGAATATATTATATATTTTTTTATATTTTCACAAAATTCTTTCTGATGTTCTCATCAATTTAATATATTGTTTATATCTTTTAATCAATTTATATCTTTATCGATATCATATATATAAAAATATTTTAAAAAATTATCTAAATAATATTCACATGTTTTTTCTGTTAATCTATTTTCAAATAGACAAGCTAAATTAAATGTTTTTTTAATGTCACTATCTAAAAATAATTGTCTATTTTTTTCTACTTTTATATTAACTTCTTGTTTTTTACTAAAAATAAGATTTTCTATTAATGTTTCTAGATTTTTTACATCATATTCTGGATCTTCAAAATATTCTATTTCATTTATTGGGGCTGTTTTTTGTATAACAAATACTTTTGGTATTATAAATCATTTATAGTATATTAAATTATCTTTTGAATATATAAAATCTCATTGTGTATAAAATTTTCATTGAATTATATCTATTTGAATATCTTTATTATTTATTGTTTGATTCATTTGTTCGTCAAAATTTTTTATTAGATTATCTTTTTGGATCTGATTTATGTCTTTATCTGGAAATATTGAAATATTTTGAAGATAGATACTATTTAATATTTGCTTGGAAATAAAAAAAGATACTATTATTCAGAGTACTGGTAAAGTAAACTTAAAAACTATTTTATATATTTTTAAGTATGTACTTTTTATTTTACTGTGTTCTTTGTAGAATCAAATATTTATAGCGCTATTTTCTACCATCTATTTTTGAAAAATAAATTTAAGATACTTTTCAATTATATTTATTGCCTTTTTGTTTGTCAAATTTTAAGGTGAATTTAATCTTTTTTTTATGATATTATTGGTATTTTTTGTTTTTTATAAATCTATTGAAAAATGTTAGCATTTTATTATATATTAATGCGCATTATTTTATTTGTTAAATCTTTTTGTAATGAAGAAATTATTAGCATTATTGGTATTGGCATTAAGTGCATTTTTATTAGTTGGTTGTACAAATAACACTACTGTTGAAGAAATGCCAGCTGAAGAAGTGGCTCCAGTTGTTGAAGAAATGCCAGTTGAAGAAGTGGCTCCAGTTGTTGAAGAAATGCCAGTTGAAGAAGTGGCTCCAGTTGTTGAAGAAATGCCAGCTGAAGAATTACCAGTTGAATAATTCAAAACTTGAAAATCAAAATCAAAACGATAAAAAGAGGGGCTTTATGTTCCCTTTTTTTCTAAATGAAAATAATCCCTTACTTACAAAAAAACAAGAATTTGCCTAGAAGAAGTATTGTAGATATGATAAATAATGGTCAGATTTTATTGAATTGACAGAATATAAACTCTTATGTCCAAGAATTGAGGGATGGAGATTTGATAGAAATAAAAAAAATTTGAATAAGAATGAAAGTAAAAAAAGAATTTTGAATGAAGTTTTTTATGGTAGTTTTCAATAAACCAAAATGATATGTAGTTTCTAAATCAGATAAATTTAATAAAACTATTTATGATATATTGCCAAAAGAATTTAGAAATTATTATTATATATGAAGACTGGATAAAGATAGTCATTGATTACTTTTGTTGACTAACAATTCTAAACTTGTTGATTTTTATGAAAGTCCCAAAAATAATATAGAAAAGGAATATATAGTTAAAATCGATAAAAAACTTTTGTCTAGAGATAGACAGCAAATTGTTCAATGAATTCAAAATAATTGAGAATTTCTTAGGGTTTTGAGAATAACTGATGTTAAAAAGTGAGTTTCAAATGTTTTGAGAATATTTTTGAATGAATGAAAAAAGAGACATATTAGAAGGATTTTTGAAAGTTTATGATACAAGGTCTTGGATCTGCAGAGAATAAAAGAATGAGAGTTTATTTTGGGTAAATTACCTTTGGGTAAGTGTATAAAACATAAAATGGACAATAAATAATGTTTTATAGCTTGTATGTTAATCTAAATTTTGTATATAAAATCTGTGGTTAGATTATATGTTGATATAATATGATAGAAAAAAAATTTAAATTAAAAACTAGAGATGTTTTGTTTTTGTCTAGAAAGAGACAGTTTTTTTCTAAATGATATTTTGGAATATTTTACTATAAACAATATACTAATTTGAATTATAATCAGATTTCTGTTCATATTAGTATAAAATATAATAAAAAAGCTGTATATAGAAATATTCTTAAAAGAGCAGTTTTTGACTTTATTAGTGAGAATAGTTTGATAGAAAATAAAATTTCGTGAAGTTTTTATAAGATATTTATTATTTTGAATAAAAACAAAATAGATGAACTTAAAAAAAACTTTGAAAATTTTGACAAAAAAGCTATAAGTAATTATACTAAAGAGGAATTAAGAAAAAGTTTTATCAGTTTTCAAGATTATTTATGAAAACAATAAATGATTTTTGGTCTAATATGAAGTGATTTTTGGAGAAATGATTTAATAAGATAAAAAGGACAGCTAGTAAAGAATTAGAAGAATTGGAAAAAGTAGAAGATCAACTAAAAAAATTAAGAAAATCTGAGAAAGGTACAGATAATGCTGGTTTTTTTGATTGAAAATCAATGTTTAAATTTTGGATTATTTGATTGTTGGTAGTATTTTTGTGATATATAGCTTTTCAATCTCTTCAAATAATATATTTGATAATTACTGCATATATACTTTCTGTAGCTATTGAAGCTGTAATAGACTTTTTTGAAAGAATCAGATTTCGTAGAGGCTTAGCTATAGCAGTATCTTATTTTTTGCTTATAATAATTTTACTTTCAGGATTGGTGTTTATTGTTCCTTTTCTTTTTTCTCAAATCTCAGAAATTATTAAGATATTTATAGGTCATGTAAATGATATACAAACATTATTACAGACAAAACCTTTATCTGAGGTGGTTATGTCTTTGTCTTGGATTCCTGGATATGCTAAAGATTCTATTATAAATTTCTTGAGTAATCCTGATCTTGTATGATCTGCTCAGATGAAGATACAAGAAAATCTATCTCAATTAGCTCAAATAGGTACAACTTCAGCTCAAGTTATAGGAGCGTGGGCTGTAAATTTTGTATGATTATTCTTTAATTTGATATGACAGATAGCTATAATTTTGACTTTATCAGTACTATTTTCTATAGAAAAAAATTCTGTTATTAGATTTATATCTAGTATTGGATCATTAAAATCTAGAGAATATATGGTTGTAAGACTAGAAAGAATATATAAAAAATTATGAATATGGTTGAAAAGTCAGCTTTTGCTTTGTATATTTATATGAGTTGCAGTTTATGTTGCATTGTGGTTGTTATCTATTTTTGGTATGGACCTACCACAAAAATGAACCCTTGCATTGATAGCTTGATTAACTGAATTTATTCCATATTTATGACCATTGTTTGCTAGTGTTGCTGCTATATTGGTAGCATTACTTCATCATGGAATTTATGGATGAATAGTAGTACTTATAATATTCTTTATTATCCAGTGGCTTGAAAATAATGTATTTATTCCATTTTTGATGAACAAAACATTAGGAGTAAATCCTATAGTAATATTTGTTTCTATGATAATATGAGGTTTGGTGATGTGATTTTTGGGAGTACTTTTGGCTGTGCCCATTGCTGTGATTATCACACTTATGTTGGAAAAAGATTAAAAATATCCCGCTTTGTGGGATGATAAACTTTGTTTAAAATAGATAAACATTGATAAAAATTATAATAGAAATCTGATCTTAAATGGTCGGATTTTTTTTGTTTTTTTGCTGTCATTCCGGCGTTA
This sequence comes from Candidatus Altimarinota bacterium, assembly GCA_021734475.1. Classification (GTDB taxonomy): domain Bacteria; phylum Patescibacteriota; class Gracilibacteria; order Absconditabacterales; family Absconditicoccaceae; genus UBA6263. Next base: position 38,374 of record JAIPIU010000008.1, on the reverse strand, counting down.
AGTATTGCAGCCGGAATCTAATGTGGTCTTTTTAATTATATGAAAATGTGTGTATTTTTATGAGGTTTATTTGAAGAATTTTTTGATTTCTTTTTTAAGAGAGTCTGTTTGTGATTTGGAACGTCTGATAGTAGTTTTACACTCAGCTTTCATTTTGAAAATATTTTTGAATAATTCAGGATTAAAGTCTTTTGGATCTTGGATATTATCAAAAAAAGCTTTGAAATACTGATTTATTATATCAGGAAATAGAGTTTCTAGCATATAATCTCATATTATATTTATGAAATAGCCGTCTTTTAGAAATTTAGTTTTGTGGTTTAAAACAACATCTGTTCATTGTAATCTAAGTATATTGGCTGCATATTGATCCATTATAGTTTCGTTTCATACGAGCATATATATTTTGTTTACATTTTTTTTCATGTTTTTAAAATTTGTGCTTTCAGTTTCTGGCATTCATAAAATATGATAAAGATGGGAATTGTACATATAAAAATTTTCTTCTTTGGAATATTTTAATGTTAAACTTGTTAGTAATTCTGCTCGAGTATTATCCAGATCGATAAGAGAAGAAGCATAGAAAATTTTTTGTTCTCATTCTTTTAAATCTATTTTAATTCAATCTGTTTCTATATAGTTTTTTTTAACTTTTTCTGAGAGATCAAATAGCGATATTATTCGTCATGTGTGAAGTTTTATTTTTCATTTTTCTTTGGTTAAAATCTGATTGGTTAAAAAATTATCTATTATTTTGTAAAAGTTTGGAAGAGATATTTTCCCCTCCTTCGTAGGACCAAGGTCCTTTTTATTTATGGCTTTATGAAGAGTCTGAATCGTATGTTCTTGATTTTCTGCAAGTTCTCGAAATATTTTGTCGTATAGGGTTTTGGGGAAGAACATGTTTTTCTGTTGTGTAATAAAATTATTAAAAATTTATATTATACTACGCCATTTTGGCTCTGTATAATCCAAATATCCAGAAAACTTTCGTTGACTCTCAAGTTTTCATGGTATTTGAGATTATCAAATAATGATAATTATTTATTTAAAATTATCAAATCTATTTACATTTAATATTAAATCATTAAATAAAAAAATGTCAAATAAAATAAAAAAATAAATAATCCGTCATTGCGAGGACAAAGGACGCGGCGATCTTAAATATAAGAAATAAGATTGCTTCTTTACCTAGGCGGATCGCGATGACATTAAAAAATAGGAGGTCTTTAACATGAAAAAAAAAACTGAAAAATCGATTGAGCAATTAGCTCTCGAGGATTATGCTGTAGATTATGCTTGTGATAAATCATCTAAGTTATTTAAAATCATTAGCTGGATTGTAGCTATATTTGCTGCTGTTATTTTCTATTTTTCATCTGAATTTGATCTATTTGTTTCGCTTGGTCTTATTGTCGGATTTATCTTTTATTTTGTACTTTATTTTTCTTATAAAATTTATCTTATTTTGTCAAAAAAAGCAAAAAGTAAGATTATTTCTTCTTTGGCTAAATATCAGAAAAGAGAAATTATAGAAGGATATATTGCGTATAAAATAACCCAGTTACAAAATGAAAATGATTATTGTAAAAAAGAATCTTGGCAAACAGGTCAGATTATCAATGATTATTGTTTAGAAAAATTTGATCTTGAAAAAAAAGCTTTGGATTATCCAGAAGATAAAGATTATTTTGAAAGGAAAATAGCTAAATTGGAAGAAACTATAGCTTATTATAGAAAACAGCATGACCCTTATCAAAAGAGGATTTTGGATAATATATCTAAAATAAGAGAATTGGAAATAAAATTAGAAACCTTTTAAAATAAAAAAAATGGAAACTGAAAATGAAAAATTGATTGAGCAGATTGCTCTAGAGAACTATGCAAAAGAAAAGCTTGATAAGAAATATGAAAGTATTGGTATTATTACTGGTATTGTTGTTGGTATTTTATCGGCAATTTCTTTTGTCTTTATAATTCTAAACTGTGAAACTTGTCCGCATGATTATGGAATGATGGTTTTGGGTGCAATTGTTATTGCTGCGATGTTAGGTATGCTTGCTATGATGTTTGTTATTCTTTTTTCTTTATCTTCTAGAAGAAATGAAAATATAATTAAAAAATCTATTTCTTTGTTATCACAAGATGAAAAGAAGAAAACTATTTTGGATTATATTCAGGAAAGTATTAAATCTTGTCAGGAAAACATTCCTTATTGTGAGAAAGAAATTCAGAAATTACAATCAGAGATTGAGGAATTGAAAAAAGAAATTGAAGAAGATAATAAAAGAATCCCTGAGCTTCAAGAAAAATTAAATAATCTGTCATCGCGAGGAGCGTAGCGACGTGGCGATCTTAATTATAAGGAATAAGATTGTTTTCCCGCTTTGCGGGATAAACTGTTACTCGCAATGACAATAAAAACGAAAAATTATGAAAAAGAAAATTGAAAAATCAATTGAACAGATTGCTCTCGAAAATTATGTTTGGAAAACTGGTACTAAAAAATTCTTGAAAGAAAGCAAGTGGACAGCCTTTATTGTAGCTTGTATAGCTTATATTCTTTCAGTTATTTTTCTTGCCTATGATTCTTTCTTTTGGAATTCTGGGACTTCTGGTATTTTTGCTTGTCTTTTCTTTTGCCTAATACCCGCTGGAATGGTATTTGCTATAACTTTGGTTTCTTATGGTTTTTTTGTCGATCTGTATCGTGGAAAGAGAAAGACAAGGAAATTTATTGCAAATTTATCTCAGGAAGAAAAGAAGAAAATTACTAAGGACTATCTTAATTCTGAGATTCAAAAATGGAAAAAAGATATCACTTATTGTGAAAATCAAATTAAACCATATCAGAAGCTTATCCAACATCATGGAAAGGAGATAGAAAGATTGGAATTAGAATTGTCTAAATTTAATTAGTTTAATGCTCTTTGCTTTATTAGCAGAGAGTTTTTTTTTATTTTGTAGGGAACGCTCGCGAGCGTTCCTTACTGTAGGGAACATTTTCAAACTGTTCTTTACGAGTAGGAGCGATTATTATTCGCCTATTTTTATTTGAATATTTTTTTATTTTTTCTTGGGGCTTTTCCCGCCCCAAACCCTAGGACCAGTATTTTTACCTTGATGCAAAAATACTGGACAAAAAGATCAAGAAAAATTATTCGCTAAGTTAATTTTTCTTGGTATTGTTATTCATGTAATTTTTTCAGCTATTTTAATTCGTAAGTATTGCTATGAGTTTTTTGTTTTAGTGGAATTTGTTTTTTATTTGTTTAATATACTTTTGACAAACCCCCTTTATCCCCCTTGTCAAGGGGACTGAAAAAATGTTATGAAAGCAAAATTACTTAATCTATATTATCGTTTATTGGGCTTTTTGGCTAGTAAATACTTAAAAAAACATAAGGCATATATTATATGAATCAATGGAAGTGTAGGTAAAACTTCTTGTCGTATGATTATTGCTCAGACTTTGGAGAAATTTTTAACTTGAAAAAAAGTTTATACATCACCAAAGAATTTTAATTGAGAACTGGGATTGTCATTATCGATATTTCAAATAGAGAATTGGGATCCAAATATATTATGTTTAATTAAAACATTATTTAAATCAGTTTTTAAATTGATTTTTTGAAAAAAAGCTTATGATATTATAATATTGGAATATGGTATAGATAGACCCTTGGAAATGGAATTTTTAATTAAAATAGCGAAACCACATATGGGTGTATTTACTGCAATTGATGCTGTACATAGTGAACAATTTGGTGATCCAGCTGAGATTGCAAAAGAAGAAATAAAAATGATAAAAAATACATTGGAGATAGCGTTTTTGAATGAAAGTGATACTTATGCTATGCAATTGAAAGATCAGATTTTGATTGATAAATTTATATATCAGACACAGGGACATGAAAGTAAGTCTGATATTAGATTTGAAAATGAGAAATTTTCTTTTGAAAATCATAAAGTATGAGCGCAATTTGATTTATTTATAAAAAACAAAAAACATCAAATTAATACAAATCTACTTGGAAAGCCAAATTATGGATATATAGGAGTAGCGTTTACAATATTAGAAATACTATTAGATAAGTTTAAAATAAATCCTCAGTCCCCCGTAGTACTACGGGATCCAGCTCCTTTCCCTTCATGCTTCAGGACAAGTCCAAAGGAGCACAAATTGGAATTGGATTATAAATTACAGGCTGGAAGATTTAGTATATTCCAATGAATAGAAAATAGTGTAATATTTGATTCTAGTTATAATGCATCTCCGCTTAGCGTAAGAAAGATAATAGATGCAGTTCATAATATAAAAAACTGATTGTTTCCAAATAGAAAAATTTGGATAACTTTATGAGATATGAGAGAGCTTGGTGATTTAACTGAAAAAGAGCATAGACTATTAGCCTGATATGTGAGTCAATTTGCTGATCGTATATTTTTGGTATGAAAACAGATGTGTGAGCATATGGCTGATGAATTAATTAAAATATGATATGATAAAAATCTGATTTATAAATTTGATAAATCAAATGAAGCTTGAGAAATTATTAAAAGGTTATTGAAAGAAAAATGAGATGAAATTTTGATAGTCTGTAAATGAAGTCAAAATACTATATTTCTAGAAGAAACAGTTAAAATGCTTTTAAAAGATCCTGAAGATGCAAAATTATTAACTAGACAATCTGATCGGTGGATGAAAAAAAAGCGTAGCTTTTTTAGCTCTTAGTACTTAGTTTTTAATTTTCGATGTGTAAATATGGAAAAAATACGAGAAGATTTGATAAAAAAATTTATTGAAATAAATTCACAAATAAACCTTTCTGCTATTAGAAATCAAGAATGAATTTATATCAAACATATATTGGATTCTATTGAACTCAATAATGTTTTGAAATTTAAGAAATGATCTAGTGTTTGTGATATAGGTACTGGATGATGATTTCCTCTATTACCTTTGGCTATGACAAATCCTGATATTAATTTTACATGAATAGATTCTGTAAATAAAAAATTGAAGGCTGTTTGAGAAATTGTTTCACATTTGAAATTAGAAAATGTTGATTTAGTCTGGACTAGAGCAGAGGATTTTCATAATAGATTTGATTATGTGACAGCAAGAGCTGTGTGATATATAGATAAGCTTTTTTTGTGGACTAGAAATATGATAAAATCAGATTGATATTTGATTTTGTATAAATGATTTGATCCTCAAGAAAAAAAAGATTTAGTCGAACTATCTAGAAAATATAAATTTAAATTAATTAAACAACATAGATATAAATTGTTTGAGTGAGATGTCCAAAGAGTAATATATGTTTTAAAAAAGCGGTATTGACTTTAGAAATAAAAATATTATCATTTGTGTTCAAATAAAAACACATAATTATGACAGCCAGAAACCAAAAGTTTTTGGAAATATGTCTTTGGGTCTTTTCTATATTGGTATTTAATACTGTGAGTTATTTTTTGGAGACAAAAGTAGCAAATATGTCCCATTGGGTAGCTTTTATTCTTAGGCTTAGTACTGTCGTTGTTGATATTCTTTTGATACGATACATACTTAATCTAAGAATATACTATAGAAAAAGATTTAAAACAATATTTCCAAAAAAGACCAGAATTGTATCCTGGTTATCGGATACTGTTGCACTAACCGTTACCATTTATTCTCTATATGTCTTAAAACTAGTTTTTTTCTTTATAATAAGATTAATATCTTTGGAGACTTTTCTCTATGCTTTGGCTGGAGGATTGTTGATTGCATTGATGTTTGGTAGACCAATATCTTGGTTTATAAGATATCAAAAAAGGTATGTAAAAAACTTTATAAAGAAAAAAATTCTTAAAAAGAATGGTGATAATTTTAAAACTACCTCATCTTGATATTCTTGATGAGGTTTTTTTATTCTAAAATTATAAGTAGACTCATAAGTCAGATTCAAAATAGAAAAAATAATATTTGAATTAGTCCTTGTTTTAATTTAGTTTCTTTGTGTAATTCTGGAATTAAATCAGATCAAGCAATATAGATAAATGATCATGCTGCGAACGGTATTAAAAATTTAGTAAGATTTTCTCCATAAGAGCTTAAACTTAATGCTATAATTACTCCTATAATTGAAGTTAATGCAGTTAAGAAGTTTACTAATAATGCTTTTTTTCTAGAGAATCATCAATGTATGAGTACTCCAAAATCTCATATTTCTTGTGGTATCTCATGTAATAAAACAGCTATAGTTGTAGCTATTCAAACTGGTAAACTAACCAAATAACTAGCTCCTATAATTAATCAATCTATAAAATTATGTACAATATCTCAAATTAAATTCATATAGGCGAAAGGATGTACGTGATCTTTTGTAATGGGCATATGACAGTGATTTCGATGTATTATTTTTTCTGTAATTAGTCCAAATAATATTCATGATAAAATAAAAAATGATGTCCATATTGTAAATCAGTTTTCTTCAACTATTTCTGGTAATAAATGTATAAAAGCATCTCATAATAATCATCATGCAGAAAAACTAACTAAATAAATTAGAATTTTCTTAAGCTTTTTTGTTTTGATTCATAAAGTTAGAATTCAAATTAGAGATATTAAACTAACTATAAGTACACTTGTTATTGAATATAATCGAATATTTTGCATTTCTGTAAATACTGTAAATAAATTATTCAAGATTCTGGTTGCATTCTCCTGGGTTAAAATAACCCTTTGACTTCGCAAAGGACAAACATCGGAATGACTAGTTACTTAATTTTTTTCTGATGTTTTGTGATATTATATCTTTGTTCCGCTGTCTGTTTGTAAATTCTTGAAATTTTTCAATTAATGTTTGTATATGTTTATTGTCTACTAAAATTCAAGATTCTTTATCAACTAATTCTGGGGTGGCTCATTGATTATATCCAAATATTGGTACTCATAATAGTAATGCTTCAGCTGTACCTAGACCAAAACTTTCTTTAGTAAGATTTATTAATCATTTGGATTGTTGTATGATTTTTATTCTTTCTTGCGTATCTTCTATTCGTCATGTAAATATTATATTATCTCATGCTATAGATTTGAGATATAATTCATCTGGTCAAGATCATATTACTATTAGAGGCAATTGTAATTTGTTGAATAATTTAATAACTAGATCAGATTCTCTTACAAAATTTACGAGTCTACCTACATAGACATAATAATTCATTGGATTGTGGCTTGTTTTCGTATCAAAATATTCGTTATTTAGTTTTGGATATTTTACTTGGCAGTTTATTCAATAAATTTCTTTTGCAAGCTGCATTGTATAATTACTATTAGAGTAACAACTATCAAATTTTGTAAATTTTTTATCCCATTTTCTAAGTTTTTTGACTATTGATTTGAATAAAAATCATTTAAATCATTTTATTTTTTTTGAATATTCATCATAATGACTTCGTATATATTGCATAGGCGAATGTAGATATAACATAGCTTTGCATCATTTTGGAATATTTATATTTTTTGCTATGGCAAAAGAAGATATTGTAATATGATCAGGTTTATATTTTTTTATTTTTTTGGATAATACTTTCATTAAAAGTGGATAGAAAAATATTAGGTTACGATAATCAAATATATTTGATAATATAGGAAATTTATTGTTGGTGAAATATATAAAAATCTGATTTATTCGTCATGGTAATGCCGTTGTAATGTTTATTTTGTGATTTCAAATTTGAAGGTATTTTGTGTCTGATACTAATGTGAATATTTTTGAACTAGATATTTTATTTTTCTCAAAATCTTCTTGTATCAAATCTTTGAATACATTTAATGCTCATCAAGGGAATGTTCGACAATGCACAAAAGCAAATTTCATAAAGATTATGTTCAATACTAAAGATTTAATATGAAATACAGAATAATTAGTTTAATATGATTTGCAAATTATTTTTTTGTAAAGCTATTGAAAATATGATTTAAAACAATATTAAGAATTATCGAATATTTTTAGTCTTGAAAAAAATTATGGATCCAGAAAGAAAATCAGAATTGAAGAGAAATTTTATAAAGTTTTGTATTTGACTTGTACTTTTATGATTTTGTTATGTTTATATACAAAGAAACCCAGCTGAAAGAGTTTCTATATTTTCATGATTTGAAGTGATATATCAAAAAATTCAAATTGTAGTAAGAAATGTGTTGTGAGAAAATGGAGAATTATTAAAAAGAAAATATTCTTTGGAAAAGTACTATAAAGAATTGATATCTGCAGCAGAAGATAGAAAGTGTATAGATGTAGATACTATAAATAAATTGATTCATGAATATGAAAATCTAAAGAGAGAATGACTAGAAACTCTCGCAGATAACTTACCTTATTATTCCAAATCTTCCTATCAATATGAAGCTAAAATAGAGGAATGATGTGGAGAAGAGATTAAATTCTAATTGTAAATAATATAAAAAAATCCCGATTTGTGTTTGGGATTTTTCTTAAATGAAATATATCTTATATAAATGGTATTTTAACTCATCGAAATACTATTAGATCTTTTAGAATTATATAAACTCACAATCACATCAATAGTATAAAGAAAACTAAATTGATATATCATTCTATATTGAAATATTTTTCAGCTTTGAATCTTCAAATTCGTTGAATTAATGTTCAAAGTATTCTTCATCAATCTAAAGCTGGTATAGGCAACACATTAAAAATAGCTAAAGCTAAAGATATCATTCATGCAAATCATAGATAACCCATTCGATCCTTATTGTCCAATAATCTTTCTCCAAATTTAACTGCTCAGACTGGTCATGAAAGTTTATTGATTGATTCTTTGATTTTTGTTCAATTAAATGATACTAGATTTTTACCAAGTCTTCAAAGTACTGATAAACTGAGATTTGTTTGAGCTTGTATTTCTTTTAGTCATAGTTTTATTGATTCTTTTAATGGGAATTTAATATCTTTGATATCTATATTACTAGATGATATAATTGTAACTCAAAGTAAACAACTATCTATTCAACATGTTCATCTGTTTTGTATAATTTCTTCTCATCTTTGATATGTTATATCAAACTCTTTTCATATATTTTCTTGTAATTTTTTTCATATATTTTGGGAATTAATATTATCTTGATTTATTTTTGTTATAATATCTCAGGATTGAATTCATAATTCTTCTCATAACATTCATGGTGTTGTCTCTTGTATAATAGCATTTGATTCTTGTATATCTCAACTAATTAATCATTTTTGATCTAAAAATGATAGAGTAGTTACCAAATAACTCTCTGTTTCTACAAAGAGAGCATTTTCTGGTATTATTGATATTGGTTTTGTTCAAACAGTGAATATAGTAGTAAAAAGAATCCATGCAAAAACGAAATTAACAAAAACTCAAGCTATCATTATTATTATTTTTTTTCGTACTTTAGCCGTAATGAGACTATCTTTTGCTTTGAATTCTTCGGGGTTTTTTGGATCTTCTCATTTTAGTCTAACAAATCCTCATAATGGTAATCGATTGAGAGTATATTCTGTTCATGATTTATCTGTCCATAGTTTATATGCTTTTGGTGGTATTCATATACCAAACTCTATAACCTTAACTCATGATTTTTTAGCAGCCCAAAAATGTCATAGTTCGTGTATGATCACTAAAAACATAAACATCAAGATTCAAATTATTATTCCTCGCATAAATTATTATTCAAAAAAATAAAAAAATACCTTTGAATAGTGTTTAAGAAATTGTATATTTTATTCAAGTAAAAACTGTAAACTCTTGTTGATATTTTAATTACTTAATTAATTATATGTATTATGATGCACATACTCATTTGAATAGTCCAGAATTATTTAATGATGCTGAAAAATATATTCAGAATTTTGTAGATATTGGATGAAAGGGGATGGTTGTTGTTTGAGCTAGTGAAGAATATAATAAAAATGCTGTTGCTTTGGTCAAAATCAGAAATCAGAAAGCAGAAAGTGATATGATTCTTAAAATAACATTGGGATTACATCCTGAAATTTTGATGCAAGATGCAAGATTAAAGAACCAAGATTTGAGATTAAAAATACAAGAATTAAAGCAATTAATTTTAGATTTCGGTTGCAACTCCGCAATAACACCGGAATGACAAAATAATGTTGTTGCTGTGGGTGAGTGTGGGATTGACTTATATTATCCATGATCTCAGGAAACTTTGGATGAACAAAAAGAGTTATTTGCTATGCAATGTGATTTAGCTCAAGAATTAAATTTACCGTTAGTTATTCATTCAAGAAGTGGATTTGATCAGACTTTGGATGTTTTAAAAAACTATAAAAATCTGACTATATACTTTCATTGTCGAGGATATGGACCGGAAGAAATTAAAAAGCTGAAAGCAGAAAGCATAAAGCAAAATTGGAAATTATTTATATGATTTTGTGGTAATGTTACTTATAAAAAGGCTGATGAATTACGTGAAAGTTTAAAATTAGTTTGAGAAGATCAATTATTATTGGAAACAGATGCTCCATATTTATCTCCTCAGATTGTTAGATGAACCCAAAACGAACCTGCTAATGTGAAGTATATTTATGATTATGTTGCGGAGTTTCTGTGAAAAGAAAAAAATATTTTAGAGAGTCAAGTTGAGAAAAATTTTAAAAATTTGTATAAAATATAATTTATATATAAAAGTAATTGACATTTATTAGTAAATAATTATTACTATTATCTAGTTTATATATATTTTTTATTTTATATGAAAAAATGAATAATAAAGAATTATTAGCTGATAATTTTGTTAAAAATGAGAGAATTTATGAATCTATGAAAACTATTTTTTCTGAATTGAGAGATAATATAAATAGAGGAAATTTTCGATCAGAAAAAGAAAAGAATGATTTGTTTAAATTAAAATCTGATTTTTTAGATTTATTAAAATCTTTGTTTCAAAATAAGGAAATTTATGATATGTTTAATAATTGGATTTGATCTTTACTTAAAATAAATGATGCTAAAAATATTTCATTGAGTGATATGCAAACGGTTTGTAATTCTTTGGAAATTTATTTTAAAAAATGAGAAAATAAAGTAGAAACAATAAAAAAAGTTGTTCAACCTAGTATAAGTTCAGTTTTTAAAGTTGATAGAAAAGAAAAAGTTGTTGAAGAAAAAAAGATTAGTAATTCTAAGTCAGAGAAAATAAAGATAGAAAAGCAAAAAAAATCGAATTGACGAGAAAAAATATGAAAGATATTGTGAGTTACTAATTTAGGAGAAAAAAATTGTTATGAATTATTTGAAGATTTTTCTTGGTGAAAATATAATAAAGAAGATTTGGATAAAATTTTTTCTGATTTAAAGGATTTTATTAGATTAAGAGAGTCTAATGGTAATTATGAAAACCTTTCTTTTGTAAAATTCTTAATTAGAGATATAAAATGACATCTAGATTTACAAAAAGTAGCTTCTGATAAAAAAGTAGAAAATTATAGAAATAAAGAAGCTAAAGATGTTTTAAATAAAATTTTTGTTGATAATCTATCAATTTTTAAGGAATTTATAATCTGGTTTGATTGTTCAGTTATTGACGTTGTTTCCATATCTTCTATTGATGAATTAAAATTGGATCATGAAAAATATATAAAATTTATTGAGTTTAGAAAAAACTTTTTTGATAAATTTAGAGAAAATATATTTGAAAAATATAAAAAGGAGTTTGAGACTAATAATAAAATAAATTATTCTGATTATTCTTTTATTTTAAGATGAATTTCAATTTTATCAGATTTATATAGTGAATTATGATTGTCAGAAAAAAATTTCTTTTTGTGAATAAAGAGATGATTTTTGTTGTGAGATATATATGATTTTTTGGATAAAATGATAAAGAATAATCCAGAAATTATTCAAGGTTTTGATACTTTTTTATTGAAAAAATTAGAAAAATATAATTCTTAGAAAAATTTAATAATTAAAAAAATTATGAATATTAATAGTGAAAATATTGATAGAGAATTAACTAATGAAGTAAATGATTCTTTAACTGAAAAGAAGTCTGAATTGTTTTTTAATTTGTCATATCAAGAATATGAAAAAGTCCAAAAATATATAGATTTAATTAAAAAAGCTAATCTTTTGTTTAAAGAGAGAAAATATGAAGAAGCTAGAAATATCTATAAAGAGGCTTCAGATCTTTTCCCAAAATATCCTTATCCTAAAAATCAAATTGTGAAAATATTTGATAGACTACAGAGAAAAAAAACTAGATCTAAAAATAAATCTAATAAAAGAAATATTATTTCTAAAAGTCTTAAGAAAGATTTTAAGTGAGAATTTGAAGATGTTTTGAGTGCAGAATTTTTGGATAATAATGATGACTAAACTCAGACTCTAAAATAAATTTCTTTATCTACTAATTCTCTTTTTGTACCTCGTTTGAGGGCAGAAATTTGTTTCATGATTTCTATTTTTTCTGGAGAATTTAATGGCTTTGGGCCACCAAAAGATTCGTATGGTATTTTTGCTTTGAAACTAAATGGTCTGGATTGTTGATTATTTACTGAAATTTTACATGCTCACATAAAAGCTTCTGTATTTACTATATCTGTTTGTGAAAATTCGGGTTCAAATTCTTTTGCTAGTGATTCTGCATCTGGCGCTCATACTTTGAATATAAACATAGATCATATATTACCAAATATTGTTTTGGATAAATCTAGATTTCAACCTAATCATTCTTTTTTTAATTGATCTACATACTGATGAGCAACTACCAGTCATAATCTATATTTTCTGGCTTCTGATAATATACTTTCTATTGATTGTGAAACATAGTTTTGAAATTCATCTATATATAAATAGTGTGGAACTCTATCATTTTCTGCTATTTTTGCTCTTCTAAGTGCTGCTAATTTTAGTTGCATAGTTACCATTCTACCTACGAGTTGACTATTTATTTCACCGGCTATTCATTTACTCAAATTGATTATTACTACTTTTTTTTCTTGCATAATTTTATCAAAAATGAATGATGACTTGGGTTGTCATATTATATTTCTGATATATGTACCTGTAGTAAATGGTCAGAACTTAGCTTGTATAAATGGAATAATTTCAGCTTTTTCTCTATCTCACATTTTTTTATAGGTTTTGTTCCATCGGGCAGCAATTACGGGATTTTTTATATTTCTAATTTTTGATTCTGCGAAAGCATCATCAGTAAAGAGTCTCATAATATCTACCAATGTTCATCATTCTGGTTGATCCATCAATAGAAAACATGCATTTCTAAAGTAATCTTGTATTCTTGGTCAGAAAATTTCTTCTCAATACATATTTACAAACATTTCTACAAGATCATTTGTAATTACATCTTTATCGTCTTCATCTACAGATCAATCCAAAGGATTGAAGGCTATAGGGTATTCTGTATTAGATAAATCAAAATATATAAGATCATCAATTCTTTCTTTTGGAAAATGAGATAGTAATATATTACAAGCATCTCAGTGTGGATCTAGAAATGTGAATCAACGTCAGTTTTGCATATCTTCTATCATTTGAGTTAGCATAATTGTAGTCTTTCATGTACCTGTTTGTCATAATATATATACATGTCTAAATCTATCTTTGTCTGTTAATCTAATTTCTTTTTTTACTCCACCATAATTGTTGTATCAAACAGTTATTCATTCGTTTGGTAAATCGTCTGGAGCTGGTACGATTTTGTATTTTTGTCGAGCTATGCGTGGATTGAGATTAAATCTAGAGTGTGGGAAATGTATAATAGATGATAATTCTTTGATATTTAAAATCATTGTTTTGTCTGATTCATCATTTATATTTCATCGTCGTCATTTATCAGAAAAAAACAATCTTAATACCACTTCTTTTGCAAAGCTTTTGATATTTTTTGTTTTTTTAAATTTTAGAGTATTTAGTCAGATATAATTGTATTGATTAAACAATCTAGATAGATCATCTATTATTTTTTGTGGTCTTTTGGGATCGTCTGAAGTTGCAAATGTTCTGATTTTTACATTAAATAATTCATCATCCATTTTTTTATCAAAATCTCAAAGCTGTTGCTGTGAAAAGTCGTGTTTGTGTTTATCTGTATCTTTTTTACTTTTTTCTCCAGAATCATTTCTAAATCCTTTCCATATATTAATTAAAAATCAAAGGAATCGTCAGTTATCCTTTCAATCTTTTATTTTTTCAGCTTTTTTTCTGAGTTTTTTTAATCGTTTTTCTTCGAGTGGTTCTACTAATATTTGAAGTAATAGTTTTTCATCTTTATCTATTTTGGAACAAGCAGAAAGTAGACTATCCATTGGATCAGCTTCAAATGATTCGTATGTTTTGATAGGATGTACACTATTTTTTGTTAAATGAAATTCTCATCAATCCATAAATTTTCATGCTTCCAATAATTTTGGTTGATCAACTGATTCTATTATAGCTCATGGATAAAAAGAAGATATCATTTTTTCTAGTGTTATTATATGATCTTCTGGTACTCAAATAATAAATTTTATTATTTCTTTTTCTACGAGTATTTCCATGGAGATATAGTTGTTTCATAGTTTTCTAAACTTTCGTTTGTCTTCAAATATTGCAGAAAAATTTTTATAAATCTGATTCATTATTTCTATATTGTTTTTCATGGTTTGTATATGATCTGTTGCATCTATATCTGAACTTTTTGCAACTGCGTTTTTTGGTATCTTAATTTGTAAAAATCTCATATGATCAGCTTGTGTTTCTCTATGTTTTTTTATAAATGATAAAATTGTAAGCTTGAAAAAGCTAATTCACAATCCTATGATAAATCATAAGATTATTAGTATTATAATTGGTGTTATAAACTGAGCATTCATCATGTTTTTGATATACTAAAACGCTCTCCTTTTGATTATATCCAAATAATGAATAAAAGCAAATTTTACTATGTATTATTGTCGGTTTATTCGTTGTTTGTTATCAGTTTATTTTTTATCAACATAGCATCTCAGAAACTATAGAATTTATATCAGTTTTTTTGAGCATATTTATATGTCTTTAATATATTGTTTCTTCACATAAATCATGATATCATCATAATTAAACTACTTTGTGGTAGATGGAAATTTGTTATTATTTGGTCTACTATTTTATATTTAAATCAAGGTATTATAAATAGCCTTGTAGAGACTTTATATCTTTTTCAATAAATTTCTATATTTGATACTATTATTTCAGATTCTTTTTTTATAATACCTTTTGTTAAATTATTTCGATATTTATTGGTTTGTTTTGAGAATTTTTTTGTTTTTAATGATTTTCGTAGATAGGGTAGAGTTTCTATTAATCTAACTGTTGTAGTTCATACTGCTATTAAATTTTTGTTTTTAGATTTGTATTTAGCTATTTTTGTAAATATTGATGGATCTATTATGATATCTTCTTCATGGATTTGATGCTTTCTAATATCTTTTTCAAAAACTGGTTTGAAAGTGCCAAGTCATATGTGTAGGGTATTAAATTCTGTTTTGATTCACTTTTTCTTTAGTTTATCTAATAATAATTTAGTAAAATGTAATGATGCTGTCGGTGCTGCCGCAGATCATATATCTTTTGCAAAGTTGCTTTGATATCGTTTCTCTTTTGATTTGTTGTATTGTATATATGGAGGTAGTGGCATTTCTCATTCTCTTGAAAGAAATTTAGTTAATTTTTCTCCAACTATTTCGAAAATTATTCAATCTGAACGCAAAGATTTGCTTATTATTTTTATATTTTTGTTTCGAAAAATACTTGTTCATGGTTTGAAATTTTTATCGTCAGAACTTAATCCATAAAAGGTTTGATTGTCTATTATTTTATAAATTAATATTTCTCCATCTTGTATTATGTGTTCTTTTCAGGTTTTTCTGATAGTTTTTTTATTCTTAAACTTTAGCCTTGCTTTGTAAACTTTTGTATCATTAAAAAAAAGTATAGAATCTGAATCTATAATATTTACTAGATCTATAATTTTTTTGTCTGAATATATATATTTGTTGTTTTTATTTGTACATACTAGAAGTTTGGCTTGATGCTGTGGATTGCTAGGTTTTTGTGCTATTAGGTTTTCTTCTAATTTGTAATTGTAGGAGGATAATAAAAAATCTTTGTTTTGAATCATTTTTATTTTTTGTTCTTTAAATATTTTTTGATAAATTCAAATATACTTGTTTTGTTGTTTCTATTTTTGATATCATCTAGAACCCGATTGAGAGATTTTTTTATAAGTTCTCAAACAATAGGTCATGCTTCTATTTTAAAGTATTTCATTATGTCATTTCAACCTATTGCTAGGTTTTTTAAAGTAAATTGTCATTCTTTTTTTTCCAATTTTTTTAATAAAATTTTAAGATCACTTATATCTGTAATATCACTACTATTTTGCAAAGGATTGTACTGTCATAGTCTGTCAGCCATAGCTATATCCAAGATGTTATTTATTTTTTCTAAACCAAATTCACTCAAAAGTTTTCTCATTTTTTTTTCTCTTTTGTCTCATTCTACACTTATTAGTTCTTCTGGTTTATGATGATATGCTATATATCGTAAGATATCATCTATTTCTTTGCTAGAAAATCATAGATTTTTAAAATCTTTTTTTGCTATTTCTGGTCAATTTCTTCTATGATTATTTGGTCATCACATTATTTCTTTTATTTCATCTTTTGTTAGTCAATCTTTGTATTGTCAAAACTGTTTTGGTTTGCCTACATCGTGATATAGCATTCCTAATCTAACTAAATAATCAGAATTTATTTTTTGTAATTCATTTAGAGTTAACATTGTGTGAGCATACACATCAAATGGATGATATCTAATTGGTTGAGCTATGTTTTTGGTTTTGTGTAGTGCGGGGAAAATAATTTTCAATAATTCACTCTCATCCAAAAGAGCTATAAATCCGAATGGATTTCATTGTTGAAAAACTTTGACTATTTCGTCTTTGATTCTTTCTTTAGCTATTTTTTTGATGAGTTTGTGATTTCTTTTGATACTTAATCGTGTTTGTTTTTCGAAATCAAATAATTTAACTTTATCTTTTGATTCTTGTTTTTTGATTTTGTTATTCAAAATATTTACAAATCTAATTGCTCTGATAAGTCTAAGTGCATCTTCTTGAAATCTTTTGTCAGCTTTACCACATGTTTGTAATGTCCTATTTTCCAAATCTACCATTCAGTTAAAAGGATCTATTATAACTCTAACTGTATTTGATGTTATTTGTAAGTTTTTGGATTTACCAGATAATTTATTTTGAACTAATGAAAATAAATAATCGAAACAATCTGTTTGGAATTCTCAGTCTTTGAATAATTTAGATATATGTTCGTGGTTTCTAATTATAAATAAGTTTTGTTCAGCTATATATTCTAGTCATGTCATAGCTGTTGAACATTTTTTTTCTTGTTCTATTTTATGATTTATTTTATGATCTATAGAAAAATAATAGATACAATTTATTGTAAAATCTCTTCTGTGTGAATCTAAAACAATATCATCACTTCGTGTGATTTCGTCAGGGTGACGAGTATCTTTGTATCATGATTCTGTACGTAGAGGAGTTAGCTCGTATTTGATATCGTTTTTTATTAAACTTATTGTTCAGAATTTTTCTGTAATGAAATGAGATAAATTAGATTTATCTATTTTTTTGTATATATTTGCTGGCTCTCATTTCATTGTAAAATCTATATCTGTTGGATTGTCGTTTATTCATAGTAATATATCTCTAACTGATCATCATACTAGAAAAAAATTTTTTGTATCTAAAATTTTTTGAAGATATTTGATATGTTTATCTAGTATAGATATATTTTGGAAGTTTAGCATTGGTGTATAAATACGTTAAATGTAGTTTTTTGTTTTTATATTTATTTATTTAAATAACAAGTTTTTTGTAGAATAACAAAATGTCGTTAGTATTGCGTTTTTTGAAATGAATTATCTTTTACTGGGGTTTCGGCCCCAGACGACAAAATACTTTTTGACATTGCCTCAAAAAGTACCCTAAGACTTCGCTTAGGACAAGTTAAAAAAACTCTAGGCCTCACATCCGCCATTTTGTTCGGCCATTAGCTTGCTTAGTCTAAGTGATTTTTGTAGCTATATGAAAATATAAATATTGCTATTTTTTTTAAAAAAAATAGAGCTTCAGGGCGATACCTTGAAGCTCGTAGAATGTAGTTTAGCCTTACGTGATTGTTTCTAATGTATCCACGTTATTTCACTGCATAGCAGCTACTCAGGATCCACCCCTAGGTAGGATCACCATTTTTTGGTATATTGTCCGTTCCATGTCGGGGTCCTATGACCCTCAATCAAAAGATTGAGTTTGGGCTGCTCCCATACTTCTCAATTTGAGTTTTTTAGGGAATCGATATTTCTTTGTTCCACATCCGAAGAATTTTATATTATATTTTAAATAAAAATCAAGTCTTTTTATATTAAAATAAAAAATAGGCTAGTATGCCTATATTTATAATTATGGGCGCGCAGGGATTCGAACCCTGGACCTTGTCCTTAAGAGGGACCTGCTCTACCAACTAAGCTACGTGCCCATATCATGTTAACCTTTCTAGCAAAAATCTACGTGCCCTAAAAAATCAACAAAAAAAATAGCTGATTAGTATATAATGATATACTTTTGGAATTCAATTAAAAAATTAAACTTTTAATTTATTTATGTTCTTTATGGGGCTTTTCCTGCCCCAAACCCCAGGACCAATCTTTTTGTCTTGATACAAAAACATTGGATAAAAAAATCAAGTCGTAAAAAACGACGCGTTTTGCGACATATTTGCTAATATTTTAATCTTTACAGTACTAAAATTGTTTTTTCTGTTATTTGATATAAGTAAAATAGTTTAAAAATTGTTAGTTTCCCTTTTTTTTCTAGTCAGGATTTCTATTATCTATCTAACTTTTATAATAAAGAATTATTATGCAATTTTATGATGAACTAAAAATTTATATAGAATCAGGTAAGTGATGAGATGGTTCGGTCTCTGGTAGAAGAGAAGCTAAGATACCTTATTGATGACCATCTGGATGAGATTGAGGTGATGGATGATCGATAGTTTTTGTTGCATCCAAAGATGAAAACACACTTTTAGCTTTTAGATATAAAAAAATATTTAAAGCTAAACCAGGAGAACCTGGCAGAAACAAAGACCAATTTGGAGCTAATGCTGAAAATTTAACTCTAAAAGTGCCTGTAGGGACTGTCATAAGAGATGCAGAAAGCGGTAATGTATTACATCATTTTATCAAAGATCAAGAAGAACGAGAGGCTTTGAAATGAGGTGATGGATGAAAATGAAATATTCATTTCAAGGATGCTGTAAATCAATATCCAACTTTTTGTCTATTATGAGAACCGGGACATAAAAGAGAAATTATATTAGAATTACAATTATTAGCGGATGTAGCTTTTATATGAACACCTAGTGTTTGAAAGTCATCTTTGATAAATGCTATATCTCATAGTAAAGCTAAAGTTGCAGAATATCCTTTTACTACATTGATTCCAAATTTATGATCAGTAAGTGTAGGAGATTATACTTTTAATGTGATAGATATTCCTGGACTGATTGATTGAGCATCACAATGAAAATGACTTGGTAATGCATTTCTCAGACATGTTTTGAAATCAAAAGTATTCTGTTTTATTCTAGATGCTGCTAGATATGATAGTTGAATAGATGATCTAATACAACTGTGGGAAGAGATAGATATATATGTAAGAGATAAATTTATATTATGAGAAAAAGATGAAATTTTGATAAATGAAGAATGATGATATATGCATTTTATTGTAAAAAAAGATTGAGAAATTATTATACATAAAAAGATATTAATACTGATAAATAAATACGATTTGATTAATGATATGGAGATAATCCAAGAATATCAAAGTCAGGTTTTTAAAGTTTTTTCTGCTTACTTAAAGAAAAATAAGATGTGAAAAGTATCAGAAAAAATGTTTAATAAAAATACCTTTGTTATTTCAGCTGCTACTCATCTAGGATTGGATGAAATGTTAAAGAAATTTGTAGAAATATTAAAATCATGATCATATGTTAGCTATGAGGAGGTATTGGATAGAAAAAATATTCATCAATCTATAGAAAATTTTGCTGAAGAAATTACGGATACTGATAAAGAATTATTATTGGAAAAATGATATATCCAAGAAAATGAATTTAGATATGGGAAAGTTTGGAAAATATCAGATCCAGAAGTTTGTAGATTGGTATATATACTTCAGCGATGAAATGAAGAGGCAGAGATGTGGTTTTGGAAATATATGTGAGAGAAGTGATTTTTGGAATTACTTGAAGATATGTGAATAAAAAAATGAGATGTTTTGAAAATCAAAAGCTATTATGAATGATATGATGATAGATATATTCTATATTAGGAATGTGAAATGATAAATTTTAAATGTTAAATTTTGGATAATGTTTGTTATCTTGGCTGTTTCAGATTCAGATAAACATTTTGATATAGCTATCAAAGAGTATCAAAAGAGATTTTGAAAAAAACTTAAGATAGAAAATATCAAACCATCTAAAAATTGAACTCATATACAAATAATTCAAAAAGATACTCAAAATATTATAGATATAATAAGCAAAAGATTCTGATCTTACAAAAAAGTTTTACTTAGTAAAGATGGTAAATCTTTGGATACTGATCAGATTTTTGATTTTTGTAAAAAAAATAATGATATAGTCTTTATCATATGATGACCATATGGTTTGGATGAAAAATTATTGGAAAATGATATAGATTTGAAACTTGGATTTGGAAAAATAACTATACAGCACTGATTAGCTAAACTAATTTTGTTGGAGCAAGTGTATAGAGTAGATATGATTTCTCAGAATAGAAACTATCATTATTAAATTTCTTCTAGTAAATCTGTAACAATAGAATTGAAAACGTCCATTCATTGGTCACTTAATTTTATTTTTTTCTTATCTATAGTACAGAATCAAGATTTGTGAAATTGTTCTATTAGTGATTGATAATGGGGTACTAGTACTGATTTGAATTCATCTATATTTTTGATTCATTGATCTGTTCTAAGATTTAGGAAAAACTTTTCTATAAGATAATCTTTGTTATCCAAAACTTGGATGTTTTTTGGATCGATAAAATCTCAATTTATATAATCAGAAATTGATTGTGTATTTGTAAATCTGACTCATTTATTGTTTCATTCAGGTTTTATTTTAATTTTTTTTATAAGTTCTGAATATCCGTCTATGTTTGAATTTAAAAATGAAGATCATGATACTCCCAATCATATATAATTTTCCATCTCTCGGTAAACTCTATTGTGGATGCTACTTTTGCCTAGTTTAGCAAAGTTGGATAATTCGTATCTAGAGTATCAGCCATCTAATATCATATCTTTTAGGATAGCGAATTCTTCGTATATATCATCATCAGCAAACATTTCTTTGTTTTGATGATATCGTAAACTTCATGGAAATAATTCTAGAGTATATAGAGAAAAACTTTCTGCAAATCATGAATTTATAAACTCTTCAAAAAAGTCCATAGTATTGTCGTTTCGAAGTATTGTGTTTCATTCATTATCTTTTTTGAATTTACCAAATGCTATAAAATCAAAGTTTACTACGTTATTTTCTTGTTTGATATTTCTTAGTCATCTCAAAAAATCAACTATTCATACAAAAGATGATTCTCTTCATGATTCTTGTAATATTTGGTTATCCAAACTTTGTATTCAAAAACTATATCTTAGTCTAGATACGTTTTTATATTTTTTGTTTAGTGTTTTGATAATCTCAAATATTTCATCGGATGGATATGGATTGAATTCAAAACTTAATTCAGCTAAATTTTCTAAATTAAATTTATTTTGGATGATATCTATAATTTTTATTATATTTTTTGATCAGATCTTGTTTGGTGTTCCTCATCAAAAATAAATCGATTTAATTTCCTGATTTCAAAAAAAAATTCAATAAAAATCTATTTCTTTTTGTAAACTAGATATATAATTGTCTATTATTTTTTGTGAGTTATTTATATTATTAACTGGAAAAATATTAAATGAACAATATTTGCATTTATGATCACAGAATGGAATATGGATATAGAGACTCAACATATAAGAAATTATCTATTAAAACTAATTTGTCATTATCGGATTATTTTTGGAAGAAGGAGTCTATTATTTTTATTTCGCTTAAGCAGAATTCGTTTCACTTAGATTTCGGTTGCAAGCTTCGCTAATAAGACCGGAATGACTTTAGTTGCTATTTTTTCCCCTTTTTAATATCTTTTTAACGATTAAATATACTATAGCTAATCAAATTATTCCATAGACTATATATTTGAATATATGGTTATATTCTTTTACCATTTCTCGATTTTGTCATAGTATATATCATACGAAAAATAGAGCTAGATTTCGTAATAATGCTCATAATGAGGTATATAAAATGAAGTGTCATAAATCCATTTTTGCAAGTCATGCAGGTATTGATATTAGTTGGCGGATAGCTGGTATCAAACGTCAAATGAATGTTGATATTTTTCATTTTTTACGAAAATATTCTTCAGATTTTTGTATGGATTCTTTGTTTATCATAATTATATGAGCTCGTTTTGTGTTTGCTAGTCTATATATTATTTTTCTTCCAAGTCGAAGTGATAAATAGTAATTTATCAATGCTCATATCAAAGCTCATAGTGTAGAAAAAAATACAACTAGATATGGATTGAGTAATCATTGAGCCGCTTTCCATCATGCAGGTGGCACTATAACTTCTGATGGAAATGGTATAAATGAACTTTCGATAGTCATAAGTGCTGTGATAGTTCGATAATTTATGTGTGACATATATCGATCAACTATTGGTGCTATAAATTCTGACATGATTTGGTTGAAATTATTTAAAAATTAATAAATTAAAAGTAATCTATTGAAGTAGGATTTTAATTCAAATAAAAAACTATTTGAATGTTGTATCAAAAAGAATATCTTGAATGGGATTTATTTTTTTACTATAAAAAATGCAAAAAAAATTTCTAAACAGACTTTTGATTTCTATTGTTTTTTGAATTTTATTTTGACTTTTATGTGTGTGGCTAGCTAGTTCTTCTAGTCCAGATATTCGATGAACACCACTTATGCGAAGTATTTTATTTAATCGTTTTTTGATATGAGTAGTAGTTGGTATCGTTTGAATTTATACTATTCATCCAATCTTTTGATTTAAAACTTTTATTTTTCGTGGTGCGTTATTTGGAGCTATTGTTTCTATAGATATAGCAATAGGTATTTATATGAATACAACTATCACAAGTGCAGAACAATCTTTTGTTTTTTGGTTGACTATATTAGCATGAGCAATTTATGGTTTGGTGATTGATATTGTGGCTACTAAGTTTGGTGGACAATGAAAAGAATTATTACATAAAAAACAGAAATAGTATTCTATGTTATTTTCGGATTAGATTTTGGAATAGAAAATCTAGTAATTTTTATTGATATTAGAAAGATTTTTATATAGATTCCGACTGTATATTTCGTCAATAATCCTTTGACTTAACAAAGGACGAGTGCCAGAATGATTTTTTATATTTTATAGACTATTTTATCTCAAATTTCTAAATCTTTGTCTTCAAAAACTCAAGTAATTTGTTCTAATTTAATCTCATCATAAGGATCAATTTCTGGGGCGTGAAGTTGTGGACGAACAGTAATTAGTGTTTTTAAATCCTCCGTCGTTCACTTCATTCACGCCACCTCCTTTGTCAAGGAGGACAAGTTTGTTTGAATGTCCATTATATATCAAATATATTCTTTTCATTTTCTATTATCTTCTCGATCTAGTAATTGACGATTAACTAATTGTCTAGCTTCAGTAAATCTTTTTCTAATTATAGTATCAGGAACTTTTTTATCTAGTTTGCTTGATGTAGCAAATGGCTCATCGTGATATTCAAAAAGTGCTATATTGTCAAAATATTTTAGATTGATAAATTCTAATAACTTTTGATTATCTTCTGCTTCTTCTCATGGGAATCAAATAATGAAATTTGTTCTAATAAAACTGTTTGGAAATTCTTTTTTGATGAAATCTAATAATTGATATATCTTTTTTTCATCATAAAATCTTCACATTCTTTTGAGTATAGGAGAAGAAATATGTTGTAATGGGATATCAAAATATGGGATAAATTTTTTGAATCTTGTGAGTCTTTTTAGTTCTTTGATGGTGATTATATCTGGGTATAGATATAGTAGTCTGTATTGAAAATCAGCATCTATTTTTTCTATTTCTTCGAGTAATTCAAATAATTTACTTTCACCATAAAGATCTCTTCAATAAGTAGTTGTATCTTGAGCTATCAAAATAATTTCTTGAATTCCAGCATTTAGCATATTATAAATTTCGTTTATTATTTTTTCGATTGGGAGAGATTTTTGTTTTCATCTAAGTTTGGGGATGATACAAAAAGTACAATGATTATCACATCATTCAGCTATTTTGAGATATTCAAATCAAAATTCAGCATTGGTATAGGCTCTTGGGTATTCTGTAAATTTAAAATCTTTGAAATCTGGAGAATTGTATCATTTGAGTAGTTTAGCTATTGTGATGTTTTCAAAATCAGATCGAGAGAGATGAAAGATATCTTTTGTTATTTTAATTTCTTCTTTAAATCCCCCCAGACCCCCCTTTATCAAGGGGGCATTAGTTTTTGCGTTTGAAAGAGTTTTGAAGTATTGGAGTCAACAACCCAGTAGGTAGACCTTTTTTCATTTTTTTATTAAATCATTCATAGTGCTGATCATTTCTTCTCTTCAACTTGAGATAAATCAGCAAGTATTGAGAAAAACAAAATCTACTTGTTTATCGTAAGGGTCTGTATTGTAATTTATTTCATAGTTTGGATTATTTATTCATAGGTCAAAAATTCTTCACATCAGAAACTGTGTGTCGACTAAGTTTTTGTTACATCCTAGATTTATGAATGAGAAGTTGAATGCTTGCACAGTATTAATGGATTAACAGATTTAAATATTAACTAATTATTTGTCATTCCGGCGTTATTCATTGCAGCCGGAATCTTATAACGTCAATTAGTAGATTCCGGTTGCAGCCTTCGTCAATGAGACCGGAATGACTTGTAGATATTTATTCCGTTGATTTAATCAAATAAAAAAATAATTTAGATTCTGATTTTATATTTTTTGTGATATATGAAAAAGTGAATATTAGTTTTGTTTCTGTTCTGATTGTTTTGATCTTTTGTTTGAGCTGTATCTTTGTCAAATAATTTTTTGGAAGTAGGAAAAACTGTGAGTATATATTGAGATAGATTTGGTGATGATATAGGAACTTATGGATGAATATGTTTCAATGATGATACGCATTGTTTCGTAAAATGATCAAACTGAATTATTTCTTGGTCAAATAATCTTATACAAATATCTATTCCTTCCAATATTCCTTTGCTTGGACTTATCAAAATTTATGTTAATTGAAATTTGTTTGAGAGTGTCCAATATTCTGTAAAACCTATAATTGTAGATATATCTGATGGTAAATACATCAAAAAAGATTGAGCTGTATGAGAAAAAGTATTGATTCAATGATTGGGATTGGGTGATTATGCAGCTAATGTTTATTTTGGATCTAGCAAGGCGAATATAATTTCTCGGTCACAAGATAAAATTTGGCTATATCTACCAAGTGTAAACGAAATTACTAGTAATTTTAGAATAGAAAATAATGCTTGAATCAATTCTGATTTGAAATCTTTTAAAATTTATCCTAAACTAAGTAATGATACTTATTCATCCAAACAGAAATATCTAAGTCAGATAAATGTGAAATATGCTTGGAATAATTATCCTAAATTGTGAGAAGGGATAACTGTAGCTGTATTGGATGCTGGAGTGAAAATTGATCATCCAGACTTAAAATCTAATATTTGGACTAATTCAAAAGAGATAGCTGATAATGGAATAGATGATGATAATAACTGATATATAGATGATGTGAATGGATGGAATTTTGTATGATGAAATAATAATATATCTCCGACATCTGATCATGGGACAATGATAGCTGGTATAATTTCAGCCATCAAAGATAATGGTTTATGAATAGCAGGTATAGCTCCCAAATCTAAAATAATGCCGATCAAAATATTCGATGATTCATGAAAAAATATTTACAATATTGGGGATGCTGTGCGTTATGCTGTAGACAATGGAGCTCAGATTATCAATATGAGTTTTGGTGCTGAGTGAGAGAATGTTTATCAGTCAGATTTTGATAATTATTTTGAATATGCTTGGGATAAATGAGCCATCATAAGTGCTGCTGCTGGTAATGCTTTTGATAATAAGAGTAAACAAAATTTGGATAGATATCCAAGCTCTCCAGTCTGTAATGATGCATGAGAAAATTATGTGATATGAGTAGCATCGGTAGATGAAAACAAAAAGAAATCTGAGTTTTCTTATTACTGAAAAAATTGTTTGGATATGTCTGCTCCTGGTGAAGAGATATTTTCATTATCAGAGAAAAAATATAGTAGCATCGATGATATTTATGATCTAGGGAATGGGACATCTTTTGCTAGTCCTATAGTAGCTGGAGCGATAGCTTTATTATGGGCCAATAAACCAGAGCTGAAAAATATAGATATCCAAAAAGCTTTGTTTGCTAGTAGTGAAGATATAGATTCAATCAATCCTGGATATGAAGGCAAGGTAGGTAAATTTCTAAATATAGAAAAATTGATGAAATATAATATTTCACAATCTGATGAAAAAATAAATCCTGACTTGAATAAAAAAGCTGTAGCATTATTTAATGCTATCAAAATACAGATGAGATCGTACTCTCAGAGTAAAAGAACCAAGACTTATCAATCACTAGTATCTTTGCTTAGTTGATTGGAAAAAAAACCTGAACAAGAAAAAAATCTGGAATTGATTCAGGATTTAAAGTATTTGTTTGAAGGGGAGTTGAATAATTAATAATCTGGATTTTTTAATAAAAATTCTTTTACTCTAGTTCCATCTGAAGTAAAAGTAGTTTCATCAAACATATTTCCAAAATTTTCATTGATATGATATGCTGCCTCTCTGCATAAATCGAAATAACTTTGATCTGGTTTTTTAAATCCCAAATCAATATCTAAATTATGATCAATTGATAGAATACAGTTTTTGTATATTTTATTTGAGTTTATATCTTTTGCTTCAACTTTTTCAAAAACATAATGTTTCTCTCTTTCTTTCAATTTTAAAAGTTCTTCATCGGTAATTTTAATTAAAATTCCATTAAAAAAACTATTCTTATCTTTGACTATATTTAAAACATCTAGATCTTTGTTAGAGTTTGGATCTAAATCAACATTAAAAATTCTTTTGAATCATTTAACAATAACTGGGATAAAATCTCTATCTTTTATAGTTTTTTTTAGTGAATTGTGACTCAATAAGCTACCGTAGCCAATAAAATAATTTGTCATATGTAAATTGAAATATAAATAATTATTTTTTTTGTTAGCATAACGTTTGCCTCTAGTCTAATGTCCTGACGTTCAGTTGAAAATTTATAGTAGTCAGGATATTTAGACAGAGGCTGTTATGAGACCCGAGCATTGCGAGGGCTTGCGTACGAGGGAGTATAAGACTTAAATTGCTATTTTAACTAAGAAAGGGGGTGTTTTGTTAGTTTTTTAAAAGAATTTAAAATTATTTTTCATATGTTTTTATAATATTTATTTTCTACTTCGTATTCATATTCTGAATTTTTTGGTACTTTCATAAAAATAGTATATAAAAATATTTCATTCTTTGTTTCTATAAATCAACAATCATTTATCATATCATCCAATTGTCAGCTTTTGTTTCCTGTATCGATAAATTTATTTTTATCAAAATATCTTAATCATCTTCCTTTGATGTATTGATTAGACATTATTTTTCTTATTTCTTTAGCATATTTAGAATCAAATAAAAAATATTTCAACAAAATAAGAAATTCTTGTGGTGTAGACTCTCAACT
Organism: Candidatus Altimarinota bacterium; assembly: GCA_021734475.1. GTDB lineage: Bacteria > Patescibacteriota > Gracilibacteria > Absconditabacterales > Absconditicoccaceae > UBA6263. The sequence goes on along the minus strand of JAIPIU010000008.1, from coordinate 10,253 downwards.
TCCATACATATAATCTAATTTTTTTTGTTTGCGAATATCAAAAATCTTCGTATTTTTTAGGTTTAGTTTTTTAGCTATAAATATACTTAGATCTCAAAGTTTTGATGTTAATTTATCAAATATGATATTTGTGGCTGTGTTGTCTGATATTGTTATCATAAGATTTATTAATACATCGTATGATATTAATGTTTCTCATTTTGTATTATATAATATTCATCAGATGGATTTATCTTTATTTTTTACTTTTATTGTCTTGTTGAATTCTGCTAAACAATTTTCATAAAACAATCCGGCTAATACTATTTTTATGGTAGATGCTGTATAAAATAATTTATTTGTATTTTGAAAAATATTGTCTAATAATTTTCAGTTTTTCTTGTTTATTTTATACATTCCAAGTCAGTAATTTGACTCTTTCATATTTCTAAATTTAGAAAATAAATCAATTGGAATATATTTGTTTCGCTTCCTTTTTCAAAGGAAGATTGCCCCATAAGGGCAAAACACCCCCGAAATTTTTTAGATAGCTCCCGAGTATGTCTCATAACGTTTCGCACTAGTCCGTCGTAGAATTATGATGGATAGTGCGTGTTGTCTGTTCGTATCCCTCACTTGACCACTTGGAGGGGATTTTGTCTAAATTAAGATAACATAAAAATAAGATAAATCAATCAAAAAATTAAAGAAATTTCCTATTTTCTCAGACTTTTTTCAAAAATCTCACAAAACACTAGTTTTCTCCCACATAAAAAAAGTCCTCAAATATTTGACAAATTGCGAGGGGCGAGTATAATTAGATATATTTATTTTTTAACGACGTATTAAAATGTCCGTAAACCAACTTCAACAAAATAATGAAGTTATTGAAAATAAAGAAGTTCCTATAGATCAAAGATTTGATAATATTTACAATAAATTAAAATCAAAAAATGCTTCTGGTGGTGCTGTAACTTTTAAATATCAAGATTCTCAATGAGTTGATATTTCTATTGTGCCTTTTGGTGTATCATGAGAATATATAAATTGAAAAGAGGATATAAAGTCTTGATGAAAAGGTATTTCAATAGAAAGACACAAAACTCCTGATATAAAAACGAGATATGAATTAATTAAATATAATAATTGATCTTTCTCTTTAAGAACAATGGAAATGATGGGTGACAATAATCAAAATATAGATAATCTTGATATAAATAGTGTTAATAAAATTTTATGAAACTTTGAAAAAAGAATTTGAGAGGCAGAAAATAGTGCTAGAATGGATGAATATAAAAAAATAGAAAAAGCTAATCAATTAGCACAAAATGAAGAGTGAGATATTGATAATTGGTTGGAACAAAATCTTGTTTAATTAAAATAAAAAATCCCCTCCAAATTTCTTTCAGAAAGGACTTAGTTGCTTATAGGGATATGACAGACAACGTTTCAGTATATCTGATGTTTGCCGTAGCGATAGCGGAGGCAAATATGGGTCGAGCGACGGCAGGAGCGAGCCAGATATACTGTGTTAGGCGAGCCGAACGGAGCGATAGCGGAGTGAGAGTGCAACGTGCCTTGCGTATTTTTGAAAAATTTATCCATATTATTCCGTTTTTGGTGGGCTTTTTATTATTGTATTTGATTTTTTTGTTTTGAAAAATGGAAGAGGGGCTGGGGGTGAATTCCATTTTTCAAAACTCCTTATTCTAATGAATTTAGAAAATGATTATAATCTTTTTTATTTATATCTTCTAAAAATAAACCTCTCTTTTTTAAAAAGTCAATTATATCTTGGAATGTCAATTCGTTTAAAACATTTTTTATATCTATTCTCATAAGAATATTCTTAGTATAAGGTCTTTTAGAATCTAAAAATACGATAGATTCTAATAAATCTGAAACTTCTTTAGAATTTAAGATTGCAAAAGTAATAAGAGCATTCTTTAAATTATCAAAACTTAGAATATAACAACTATCATCAACCATTATTGTTTTTTTATTTTGAGGCAAAAGCAGTGTAAAACTCGGCTTCTTATAAAGTCCAGATACCGCAATTTTATATGGCTTAAAAGAATAATCACCAATGCCGAAAATAGAAAAGATAGGATTTTTTTTATAAATGACAGATTTTCTCTTATCAAATAAGGTTTTATGAGAATTTAAATAATGCCATAATTTGGGAGAATCTTTAGATATAACTGCTGTATCTTCGCCAGGTTTTTTTTGAGTAACAATAATATATTTATCGGATTGATTTAGAACACCACCTTTCAAATTTGAACTTTTAAGTAAAGGGAAGATATAGTTATCTTCTATATTTATTTCATTATCGATTTTATTTTTAAAATTTAATTTTTTACTTTTCGTCAATTCCATAATCGCCGAGCAATCATGTTTAATTCCAGATCTCCAAACAAGCTGACTTACGCCATCAAGTTTTTGTATCTTTTTATATTTGGTTAAATCAGAAATGAATTTATTTTCATGCCATCCAAATTTTCTTAACATTTTTTCTGATTCATCAAGTTTATATACTTCACATTGATAACTTTTAACCTTATTACCAAATTCACAATAAAATAGGCATGCGTCAACAGAAACATTAAATTCTTTCATTGAATCAAATTCATATATTTTAATGTTGTTTATATCAAGGTCAGTTGAGGGTAAAAATTCAATGATATTTCTTGCAACTTGTGTTTTACATAAAAAAGCACTATGCCCTTTATTTTTTTTAAAAGATTCAAATAAATGTAGTAATATAAATTCGGATATATCAAAATTTGCTTTACCTGTGATTGCGTCTAAACCGTTATTTTTTTTAAAATTTGATTTTTTTGGCAAATTTTTGCCATTCAAGTTTGAATTGGTTACCCATGGTGGATTGCCTATGAGAAGAATACGATCATCTTCTTTTAATGAAATATTACCGAAGTCATAATCAAAAACATCAGCATTTATGATTTCAATATTTTGATTTATTTTTTTATCACTACTTATCTTATCTTTTATTTTTTCTATATAGTGTTTTTGTAATTCTATCCCTAATATCTTTTTGCAATTTTTAAATTGTGAATTTGCAGCAAGTAAAAAATTACCCTCTCCGCAAGTGGGTTCAATAATAACGCTTGGATTTACCCCCAATTCTAACAGTAATTTACATACCTTGGAAGACAAGAGGCTATTTGTTTGAAAATCTCCAAATTCTTTCATAATTTATATAAGTTTATAAAGACCGTCTGAATTTGGCATGCCAACAATCCTTCCATATTGCAATCTCCATTGTAGAGCATTTGAAATTGTTAAGTAGCCTAGTAGTGGTTTTGTTTCTAATACTTCATCCGCAAGCTCATTGAAGGTTATATCGTCACCCGGAAGGTTTTTATCTTGAAATATGGCAATAATATCATCTTTATTCGCACCATTATTTAAAATACTTAATAGAGAACTAGTTAATTGGAAATCTCCAGTTCTTTCTTTATCCACAAAAGCACAACTAACAAACTCTAAGATGGAATAATTACCGTCATCTGTATAATCTTTTTTGTCATAAACAAAAACTAGCAAATTATATCCTAGTCCATAAATTTTTTGTCTGGTACTTCTGAACGGACAAGATGATTGCGGTTGTCTAATTGATGTTACCTTAATATCAACATCTATATCTTCCGAAGGCAAATCAATTCCTTTTGCAGAATTTCCCTTTGTGTAGATATATTTTTTTTCTAAATAATTTTGAAACTCATGTTCAATAAATGTACCAACAGCTTTCCCGTCGGTAACGCCATATAAACCATGGATTTTTTCTTTACTATATTGTAAGCAAAAGTTTTTTGCTTCAATTTTTAAATAATCAATTGATAGTTTTTGTAGTGTCATAATTTATGTTTTACAAATAAAAATAAAAAATAATATTAGATATATTATTGAAAAAACCCAAGGAATTAAAAGCTCTATGTGAGAAAAAGGATAATACTTCTTTTTATCTTTACCTTCTCCTAAAATTTCCCATTCGTAATTATATAAAGACAGTGGCAATTTAGATTCTATTTTGTGTAAAACATTAAACTTTCCTGTATTGAGCTGTTTGTATGCACGAATCAAAAACCAAAACACAATACAAAATAAAATTCCAATAATAGCAATCAATAATTTAAACCAAAAAATATCTTTTAAAAAATCGGTTTGGAAAGACAAGGCAAGAATAGAAACTAAAACGGTATTTGCAGTTAGAAAATAATTATTAGCAGATTGTCTTCTGTCGCTTGTTTTTTCAATGCTTTCTAAATAAAGTTTATATTGCTCTAAAAAATGGCTCTTGTAATCATCACCATATTCTTTTTCGCTGTTAATAAAAAGTTTGTTTGTCATAGTTATCTTTTACCACTAACTAAAGCCTTCACATTATCCCAAGTCCAAGTATAAACTTTTATTCCCTCAGGATGAGGGCATGTTTTATTTGGATAACCTCTTAATCCAACAATCGGGATATTTGCATCTTTTGCCATTTTGATTTCAGCTTTTACTCCACTGCAATTTGCCGTTTTTTCTCCTACCATAACAATCACTAAATCACATCTTTTAATCTTTGTTAAACATCTTTCTTTCCATTCATTTTGATCCCAAGGTTGTTTTACTGACCAATCTTCCATATCAAATGGAGTGCCTTCATTTTTGCATTGACCAACTAAAGAATCTCTTAAAAATTGATCATTGTCAAAATCAAAACTGATAAATACTTTTGGTTTATTTGTAGCCATAATTATCTCCAATTAAAGAATAAAATATCTAAACTTATAATACTCAAATTTGTTCTTTTTTCCAATTAAAATTCGTTTTCGTAGCGATAGCGGAGAAAACACCTTTCACCCCCCCTCTTTTAAAATTAAAAAAATCAAATTCCTTATTTCTTAAAGCCCACCAAAAACATTTCAATTAACAAATTTTTCAAAAATATGTCGCCTAACTACTCCTTGTCCGCAATGTTTTCTTGAAAGTAGTTATTTTTTGTATATTATGCGCAATGTTATGTGTTTGTTTTTATTGAAATTAATATAGAAAAAAATGCAAACAATGCAATATTATTTGGATCAACTTAGTAGAGAATTAAGACAAAGAAATTATAGTCCTAGAACTATTGAGATTTATCAGTCTTGTATTTCTTATTTTCTGAAATCTATAAAAAATAATATTGAGTCTATAGATAGAGAAAAAATAATTGATTTTATTTTACATCTACAATCTAAAAATAAAGCTCCAAAAACTATTAACCTTTATAAAGAAGCGATTAAATTTTTTGTGAAAGAAATTTTAAAGAAGAATATTATCATCGATCTTAGACTTTCCAAAGAACCACGCAAATTACCTATTTTATTATCTAGAGAAGAAATTAATCAGATTTTAAATAATATTTTAAATCCCAAACATAAGTTATTGATATGACTTTCTTATGGTGCTTGACTGAGAGTCAGTGAAATTATTAGTTTGAAAGTCATGGATATAGATTTTTCAAATAATTTTATACACGTGAAATCGGCCAAGTGACAAAAAGATAGAATTACTTTATTACCCTTGTCTTTGATTGCTGATATAAAAAAATTCTGTATTGATAAATCTTGAAATGATTTTCTTTTAGAATCTGAAAGAGGATGATGATTATCTGATCGTACTGCCCAAAATATTTTTAATCAAGCTCTAACTAAATCCTGAATCAAAAAGTCAGCTACATTTCATTCACTTCGTCATAGTTTTGCAACACATCTACTTGAAAATGGTACTGATATTCGTTATGTTCAGTCATTGTTATGACATGCAAATATTCGTACGACTCAAATATATACTCAGGTAACCAATCCAATGTTGAAAAATATTCAGAGTCCTTTATAAAAATTTTGTTAAAATGAAAAATGCTAATTTAAAAGATTTTTTGCAAACCGATCCAAGTAAAACAAAAGCAAAAGTTCCTGAATTTATAGATCATCTATTATCCAAATTAGATTATCATATATCTAAAAAATGAAAGATATTGCTTTTGACTTTGACCAAAAAATCTTCTGAAGAAGTGACTAATTTTCTTGTGAAGAAATGATATAGAGCATTTTATCTGCATAGCGAGATATCTACTATCGATCGTCGAGAGATAATCAAAAAACTCAAAACTGATCAGATTGATATAATAGTTTGAGTAAATTTACTTAGAGAAGGGATAGATCTTCCTGAGGTATCTTTGATAGCTATATTGGATGCAGACAAAGAGGGATTTTTGCGTTCGACGACATCTTTGATTCAGATTATAGGTCGTGCTTCTAGAAATCCTGCTAGTGAAGTGGTGCTATATGCTGATAATTTTACTGAATCGATGATCAAATCATTACGAGAGACATATCGTCGTCGCGAGATCCAACAAGAATATAATAAAAAAAATAAGATTAAACCTATGAAAGCTGACTCTAATGTAAAGTCATTGGAATCTGTCAAAACTGATGATAATCTATTTCAAAATTTCGACTGATTAACTAAATGAAAATTTAAAAAACTCAAAAGAGCGACCAAAAAAGAGAAAGAAATTATATCCAAAAATTTGAGAGAGCAATTGGAAGATGCTATCAAAAACTGGGAATTTGAAAAAGCAGCAGTAATACGTGATCAGTTAAAAGAAATGGATCCGGATTCTTAGAAAATTAATTTATAAACATACTTACTAGAGTCCTAACTATAACGTAAGCAAATCATATAATAAAAATTCATACTATTACATATTTGATTCCTCATGCTTTGAATTCTCGGAATTCTGTAATTTTTTGATATCATAGATATATCATTACTCATGCTCATATAACCAATCATATCTGTAATAAAAACCTGACAATATATGTAACATAATCTAGTAAGGTATCTCGGTTCATTATTCATGACGCTAATTGATCTCCAAGACTAAGATTACTTTCGTTTGGACGATTTCAGTTTGCATCTTTTTCTCAATATGCTGCATCTTTATATTTTTCGATAACGTTTCATCATTCGGATCATATCTCTATTACCTTATCTCATATATTTGCGTCTTCACTTGGTGGTATAATATAAAAATCACTATCACCTAGATCAGCTGCATTTACTATTGGAAACGATGATAGAATTAATAATCAGATTAAGATTTTTTTACTTAGAGTATAAATCATATTTGTAATTTATATAAATTAAGAACATTCTTGGACTAGTTTGATTACTTGTTTATTTACTGTGCTAAATGCTTGGAGTATTGCCAATACTGTTTCTTTGAGTTTTTGTAATCTACTTTTTGCAAAATAAGTTTTGATATATGAGTCTGCATTATCATATAATAGTTTGTTTGATTTTTTCAACATAATTACTTTGGTATACAAAATATTTCTTGATGTTGTATCTTTTATTAGATTTTCACAATTGCTATATCAATATGTTTTGATGTAATTATTCAATTCTCCTGGAGATTTTCAATATATATATGATACTACTTCACATATGTTTTGATATCTATTTATTAGTGGTCGATTGTCATAATCTTTTACTTTGGATTCTCGTCATGATTGATATTCTGTAGCATAATTTCCATCTCTTCGATATTCCAATATATAGTTTTGATTCAAAGTCCGATTTCTTTTAAATTCAGGATTTATATCTGTAGGCGTTGTTCAATCTTTTTGTTGAGCTTTTTGGATAATAAATTCTCTCCACTGTTTTCATATAATATCTGCATCTACATCTTCATACAACAATTCAGACATAGCGTCCAGTCTTCTCAATCATATATCTACCAAATGATCAAACAAAAACTGACTATCTGGATATTGTTCCAATAATAGACCGTTGTCTTTGTCATATTTACATGTTGGAGTTTCACTTCCAGGTGTGTTTGCTTGACAGCAAAATGCTTTGAGATTTAGCATAGCTCTTTTGATAGATTCTTTGGGATATACTTTCTCATTATCTCAATCCCAAGAATTCAACCATTCAAAATTTCATCATGTAGATAGTATGATTGCACAATCTCAATTATCTGACTCCAATGCAAAAACACGTCATATGATAGTAGACATTATGATCGCGCTTATTAGAATTTTGAGTCAGAATTTTTTCATTTTATTTGATTTAAAATAAAGGTTTTATCTTGATATAAATTTTTCAGCTATTGTTTGTATTATATTTTGATTTGATATTATAAATAATACTTTGGCTATTATCGTCAAAAGAGTAATCTCAATCCAAATCTTGATTGGCGTAAATATATCATTGAGGACTAATAAATAATGAATCTTGATTATTTTCTCTGATAGATCGTCAATCTTTGAATATACCAAATATAGTATTTGTTAGTTGTACTTTTTCAAATCATTGAACTTGCAAACTTTCTAAACTTTGTGGAGGGAAGTATATTTGGAATAAGACTTTAAGTTCTTGTATATCTATTATTTTTATGATAGGTATATGGCTAGTGAAATCTACTTTTATGCTTATATTGTTTTGATATCAAGATTGTATTTGTATCTTTCAATTTTGTGGATTGACTTTTGCTATCAAATCTCAATTTGCTAGATATAGTCCAATATCATCTCCAAAATCATAATATCATCAAGTTACTGTTATTTGATTTGGTGATAATGGATAATATCAGATTTGATTTCAATTGTATATTCATGTTAGATTTTCTCGTATATTTGTATATCTAGATCTTTGGAAGATGATATTTCATTCATCCATATCATTTTCTATTTCAGTTGTGATAGTGATAGGAGTCTGTATAGATCATATTGGATTAGTGATTTTGGATATATCAGTAATTTCTAATTTAGGAACTCTGATTTTTAAAATAACTTTTTGTTGGCTTATATTTTGGTTGAAATCTTCAGCCCAGAAATCAAAACTTAGATCGTTTTCTCATGTAAAAAACAATCATGATAGATTGATAAATCAGGTTTTGTTTAGTCATGTCAGTGTTTTGAGTATTTTATTATCTTTTTCTATCCACATTTTGGATACTGCTACATTATCTTCTCGTAGAGCATTTATAATATAATTTGTTCATACAAATCATTCTAGATTTTCTCAGGTCTGGATTATTTGATTTATAGCGGGTCTGTATAGATTTACTATAACTTCTGGTCATTTGTTATCTCATATTAATTGTATTCATCATACAGTTTGATTTGACCAAGGAGAGTTGATAAAGTAAATACTATTTTCCAATTTGAGTGTAGATACTTGTGCATATTCTCGATTTCTAGGTAGAGAGGAAATGACTATACTTATATTTTCTTTGGCTGGATTATATTCCATGATTTGAGAAATAGTTCAAGTTAGTAGATCTTCTATTCTATAAGTTCATTCTTCTGTTTTGATTTTGTATCATGTATATTCTGTTCATTTAGGTACTATCAATATATATTTTTTACTTATTTTATCTTTATTATTTGAATCTATTATCTCATCTTTGTCAAAGAATGTATCTATTCTTTGGTTGATTTTGAGTAAATATCAATCAGGGATATCTCCCAATATCTCACTATTCATAAACCCAAAACTGATATTTTCAAAATTTTGTCATCTCATTTTAAAGTTTTTGACTTCATTGTCTTCGCTGTATATTTTGATATCTATATCTTGTATAGATAAGTATCATTCATCGGTTATTGATTCTAATCAGTAATAAGAATCCAGTGAATAGTTGTATATATAATATTTTGTATTGTGTTTTGTGTTTGGATATTCTTCGTTCTGTGAATGATATTTGATATATACATTATTATTATCTCGCATCAAAATATCTTTTTTATTGTCTTTGTTCATATCTTCTTGTACATAATTTTTTCATATTTTGTCTGTAAATGTTTTTTCATATACTACGTTTGTCATTTTCTTTTCAGATCAAGAATATGATTCTATCAAGACTCAATTTATAAAAGATGAGATGTCTGTATATCATCATAGGCTTGGATTTGTAGTAGTACTTGTACTTGTGTTTTGTGATATCAAGGCATTATTTGTTCTGATTTCTGGAGCTTTGAAATCAGATTTTACTATACTATATTTACTTACTTGATTGGAGACTGATTGAATTTTTTTATCTAGATTTTGTAAATAATTGATAGATTTACTATAAACTAATTCTGACATATTAAGAGTTTTTGCATCATTGTTTTCTAGTGCATTTATATATCATTTTACTATTTTCTTTTGAGTATTTATATATGTTTTTGTCGGGCTTTCTTGCGCGAGGATTATTTTTTTGCTTTCTT
>JAIPIU010000007.1 GCA_021734475.1 Candidatus Altimarinota bacterium | reverse complement strand
CTAAACGGTCTTGTAATGATTCAGCTTGAAAAGCTCCTCGAACAATGCAAATATCAGCTACTGATTTAATTATATGAAATTATTCTATATCTAGTTGACTGATAGAAGTATTAGCTTCTGCTCCCACTATTTATCAATGAAACTCAAATTCGTTTACGGGTACTGCTGGGTTCCAGACTTGGACTAATTTATCATCTACAACAGCTATACTTTCAAAAACATCAGCTCAATGAACAGTATGAGAATTATGAATAGATAATGTAACACTGAGAGTATTAGTACCATCTAATCAAGAAGTTTGATCATATCAATCAACAATAACTATTGTTGTCCCCACTATGTAAGTTTAAATTTAATTAATATATTTAAGCTGAATCATTTGATTCAGCTTTTTTAAATGTGGATTTTTTTGATTATTTATATATATTGATTTTTTTAGAATTATTATTTTTTTATGATTTGATTTTTTGATAGTTGATTTGGGGGAGTTCAAACTCTAAAATATTTTAAAGAAATGTATTCAGATTTTGATTATGTTTTTTTAGCTGATTGAAAAAATTGTCCATATTGACCAAAATCTTGAGATGAAATAAAAAAATTAACATTTGATTCTTTGGATTGGCTTTTTGATAATTGAGCAGAGATAGTTATTTTGGCTTGTAATACAGCAGCTGCATATTCTGTTAGAAATTGGCAAACTTTATATCCAGAGAAGAAAGTTCTTTCGATAACTATACCATGAATAGAGGAAATATTATCAAGAGGTGATATAAATTGAAATGTATGAATATTAGCTACTCAGGCTACTGTAACATCAGGTATCTTTGATGATTTATTTACTAGATTTGGATGAGATTGAAACCCTGATTTTAGTTTTGTTTCAGCTCCTGAATTGGTTGATTTAGTAGAATCTTGATTTGAAAATGAAGAAAAGAATATCGAAATTGTAAAAAATATTTTGTCTAAATTTCCATCAAATATTAAATATCTTGTTTTGTGATGTACTCATTTCCCTGTTTTGATGAAATATTTTAAAATGTTCTTTGATTGAGTGATTGTTGATCCATCATATGAAGCTGCTAGAAAATTTTGAGACTATTTAAAAAATCATCCAGAGATATCTTCTAAATTAACTCATAATTGAATATTAAAATTTTATACTACCTGAAATGCTGAATCTTTTGAAACTATATGATCTAAAATATTCTGACAAAAAATTATAGCAAATTGAATTTAAATCTTATTATAAAAATGACTAGAGCTTATGAAAATTCAGAAATAAAATATGATTTTTTGGCTAAATGAAAATGTTCTTTAATTAAATGAAATTCAGATTTATGAAAAGTGTTAGTAAATCCAGATAACTTTAATGCTGAAATTTTTTCTGATAAAGCAAAACTTAAAAAATTTTGTAATAATGATTGTAAAAAAAGAAATGAGTGTATCGATCTTACTAAAACAGAAATAGCTAATTTAATCTGATAAATTTTTGTATAATTTTTCTATCTTTGTTACTGTATTATCTCGAGAAAATGCTTTTGTGGTTATACTCTCTATTTTTCATTCAAGAATATTTTTGACTCATTTTATTATTTCATTGGATGATCTAGGATTGACAAACTTTACTTTTCATCGTACAACTTCTGGTATAGAAGCTATATTTGTGGTTAATAGTGTTTTTCACATTGCAACACTTTCTGTATGTACTGAACCGAATCATTCTGAAATTGATGGAGCTATAACCATATCGCAGCAAGCTATCAGATTACGTAATTCTTCCATTTCAAATCATTCAAAAAGGATTATTTTATCAGGATTTCTTTTTTGTAGTTTTATTATTTCTTGTTTGATATGGTTTTTTCTTTTGGAGTTTATTAGATTGAAGATTAGTTTTATTTTTGGATTGATTTTTAATATTTCTGGTATAGCTTTGACTAAATAGTCTATTCATTTTGATTTTCAAGCATGACCATAATAAAGCAATACGATACTGTTTTTTAATCAGTATTTTTCTTTTAAATCTTTTATTTTTGATTCATCTATTTTGTTTATATCCCAAAAATCCATATCTACTCAATTATGAATCATTTTTAGTTTATTATCTGGTATTTTGTAGCTTATTCTAAGTGAATTTAGTGTGTATATAGATACACAATGGTATATGCTGTATGGAAATTGAAAAATTAAATTTTCAAATAGTCTATAGAAAAATCACCAAAATTTTCATTTATAAAAAATTCGTAATTTTCAAAAAATTTCATGGATAGTTAATATAACTTTTTTTTTGAATAACAATCCAAGAATTGATGCTGGTATAGCTCATCAATATGTGCTTGTATGTATGATTTTTATATCTTTATTTTTTCTAAGTAATTTTATTCATAAAAATAATCATGAAATCATAAATCTAATTCTATTTTTTCATGTTCTGTATATTGTTAAATTGTTATGTTTTTCTATGTTTTTAAGTTTTTTGTCAAAATGACTTGTTAAAACTGATATTTTGTGTCATTTTTTAATTAATCTAGATATTATGTTTTCGAAAACAGTTTCAGATCATCATCTATGTGGTGTGAAGTAGTCTAGTATAAACAAAATATGCATTATTGACGTTGAGATATTAAAGTAGTTAATTTATTTCCTTAATATAGAAATTTTGGATATTATAACAATTGGAAATTTGATGCTTGTAAATTTGACAAATTGTTGATTTGTATGTATAATTTCTTTTGTATCGTAGTTTTATGAGTTTAAGTAAACTATGTCTATAAGAGAGAAAATAAAAAAATACAAAAATTGTTGATTGAAGTGTTGAGTTCATGAACATATTAATAAGAGTGTTCATAAGCATATTTGTAAACACTGACATAAGCATATTCATAGAATTGTAAATACGGCACATGATATACATCATCATTGGGCTCATTTTGGGGAACTTATAATAATAGTTTTTGCCTTATTTTTTACATTTATTTTTGCTTGAGGTTCAAGTTTACCTAATAATACAAATTTTGTGTATCCTTTACAAAAAGTTTCTACTCTTGAATGTAGAACTTTGTATCGAAATGATATGCCTGAAAATTGTAAAATAAATCTTCCTATAATATATTGAGCTAATTACGATAAATATAAAGATATGCCAGGTTATAGAGATATTTATACTACTCTTTGGGCTGCTTCTTATTCTGATAGTTGGAATCAAAGTGTTTGAGCTCATGCTGGTTTGGATATAGCAACAGCTCGTGGTACGCCATTGTATTCTTTGTGAGATTGAAAAGTATACTTTGCTGGATGGAATAGTGCTTATGGTAATGTAGTGAAAGTGAAATATAAATATAAATGAGAGATTATATATGTAATATATGCTCATATGGATACTATAGAAATTGAAAATTGAAAAACTGTGTCTAGATGACAACGTATATGAACTGTATGAAATTCTGGTAATACATTTGGTGCTTTGTGATGATATCATGTTCATTTTCAAATTGCAAAAGATGCTGGATGATGGCCAAAATATTCTTATTTAAATTGTCCAGATTTAAGTAAATGACATTATAAAATTATTCAAAACTGACTGTGTAGAGAACAGTTGATAGCTAATGAATATGATCCTATAAAATTATTAGAACAAAATTATTCAACTATCCAAGTAGTTCAAAATCCTGTAACTAATACTTGAGATCAAATAATAGAAAATGTCGTTCCTGCGGAAGTTTGAACTTCAGTAAATAATACAGATATTGTAAATGTTGAAAACTCAGTAGATATTGTAAATACAGAAACTGTTGTGGATACTGAAAATGCTGTTAATATAGTAGCAGATAAAGAATTGAAAAGAGAAAATTTAGTTCTAGATTTAGAAAGGCTAGATCCTTATTCTAAACATTTTTTTGAACAAAATAATGTATGGATAGAAAGTGATTTAAATGATAAAAAAATAAATATAGGTGATGAATGAGTAATAGTGATTAATATAGATAAGAAAAATCCTGATCAAAAATATAATTGAATACTGACTATACCGTTTGATTTGATAACAACTAATACGAATATATCATTGGATTATAGTTCTATTAGACTTGTAAATAATGGTAAAGTAGAAATAAAAGTTAAGTGATTGAAATCTTGATATAGTAGTATTCTCATAAATTTTGGATGAAAAAAGATATCGAAAGTCTGATTTTATGTTAATTAATATTTATGATGGATAAAAATAAAATATATGAAGATGCGATAGCTAAATTTGAAACTATATCTACCACGGAAAAAAAAGATAAACTTTTGAATTTGATAAATAAATTCTGAGATTCTCACCCTATATTTTCAAAATTAAAACAAGCTGTTTTGGGAAGAAACTATTCTGATGCTAATCTATTGGTAATGTACAAGATAATAGTTGAAAGTATAAGAGATATAGAGAATAAATCTTTTGATAAATGAATACAGAGATTAGAACAATTACATGAATTCTTATCTGAACTTAGAAAAAAAGAAGAATCTGATCGTAATAAAGACTGAGATATAGAAGAACGGTTAAATAAATCTTTATCTAATATATAGAAAATTATGTCTATGGAATGAATGCATAATGTAGAAGAACAAAAACAAATAGATCCTATAGAATGAGTTGAAAATAAACTTGATAGTATTCCTGATATTCAAAAAAAAGAGATATGAGAAAAAATAGAATGAAAATTTAAAGAAATGCAAAAAAATAGAGAATGAGATAAAATTGATGATAAAAATAAGATAGAAAATAAAGAAGATGAAAAATGACAAAAAGAAATTAAGGAAAAAATAAATTCTGTAAGGAATTTTATTTCGGATATAAAATTAGAAACAAAAGATAATTTAGATAGATCATTGCCTGGTGCTATTACTACTTCTAATATAAATTTTCTTGAAACCCAAGATTATAATAATTTATCATCAGAACAAATGAATCAGGTTTTGGAAAAGAATAAATCAATGCAATCAGAATTATGATATTGACCAGATTCTAATAATTTTTATAATCCTGAACACCGAAAAGACATGAAAGAAGCTGATGGTGAACCATGACCATTTACTCTATCTGCTATAAATAATATGATTGCAAATAAATTAAATTGAAGACCATTGGAAAAGAATATTTTATCTGGAAATACCGATATTAATCGAAAAGCTTGTAGTGATTTTGTGTGAACATTATATCCTTATTTTTACGATAAATTTGATCGTAGTAATAGTAAAGAAGCTGGTGATATAGTTGATAGTGTGTGTAAAATCAAAGAATGAACTGCAACAAAAGAAGATATTTCTAATATGCAAGCTAAATTGGAAGAGGGATGATTTTATCCATCATCTCATAAATCTTCTAGAGATTGAGAACCATGAGCGTTTACTCAGGTTGCTTTACAAAATTTTGTATTAAAAAACTTTAAAAATAATTAAAAAACCCATCTTTTATTTTTGTGATGGGTTTTTTATATTGTAGGGTAGTTAATTTTATTCTTTAGTTTCTGTATCATCATTTGCTACTTGTTCTTCTATATCTATTTCTGCTAATTCTAAAGCAGCGTCATCAAGAACTTTTTTACCTGTTCTCATATCTTTTATCTGGTTTTGGATATCCTTTTCTATATTTTTCATAACTTTTTCGTCCGATCCCAATAATTGAACTAATTTTTCTTTTCATTGTACTTTTTGATCTCATATTGTGTAGAATGCTCAAGCTCTACTTATTAATTTTAATATAACTCCAGCTTCCACTATATCTAATAATTTGTCGTATCATATTCCCCATTTTACAGGCAATTCTGCAGTTTTGAATGGAGCAAATATTTTGTTTTTAGCAATTTTGATCTTTGCTAGATATCAGATTTGTTCTTTATCTTCTATTATTTTGTCTCACTTTCTGATTTCTATTCTTTGGGAAGCGAAGAATTTTAGTGCATTTCATCATGGAGTAGTTTCAGGATTTCCAAACATGATTCAAATTTTCATTCTGATTTGATTTATAAACACACATGTTGTTCATGATTTAGCCAATATAGATGATAATTTTCTAAGTCATTGTGACATCATTCTAGCTTGTAATCACATGTATGAATCTCACATATCTCATTCTACTTCTGCTCTAGGAACTAAAGCAGCAACAGAATCTATTACTATAAGTTTAACAGCTCATGATTTTGCAAGTTCTTCTGCTATTTGTAAAGCCTGTTCTCAATAATCTGGTTGAGATAATAATAAATCTTCTGTATTTACTCATAATGATTTTGCGTAATGTGGATCTAGAGCATGTTCTGCATCTATGAATGCTGCAATTTCTCAACGTTTTTGGATTTCAGCTATAGCGTGTAGTGCTATAGTGGTTTTACCAGATGATTCTGGTCAATAGATTTCTACGACTCTTCATTCTGGATATCAACCTCATAGTATAAGATCCAAAACATAAGATCAACTGTGAAAAGTGTTTACAAGTCATACGTTTGAATTGTCTCACATTCTCATAATAGCTCATTTACCAAATTGTTTTTCAATGTTTGAAAATGCGTCTTTTAGTAAGTTCTTTTTTCCTGTCATTTATTATTTTAAATATATAAAGTACGTTTATTTGTCATAATGACGATAATTTTATTCTTTCGACAGCAATCCTATCTGGGTGCGCTACTTAGATGTAGTTTTGGATAAGAATAGAATTTTAGGTCAGATTTTTTGATGACGTGAGTATAATAATAAGATTTATAAAAAAATCAAGAGAAAATTTATTAGTTCATAATTAGTATATCTAATTATGTCAAAAAAATGATTGATTTTGTCAAAAAATGACTTGATTTTGTCAAAAATTTCCTTATATATGTTAGCGTACGTAGAAAAGTAGGTCGATAACCGAATAACAATTTTATAATTTAATATTGTATAATGAACGTAGAAACTTTTGAAAAATTATTTATCTGGAAAGAAAGTAAAAATTTATTTGTAGATTTATGTAATAAATTTACAGATGCAGAATTTAAAGATTACTTTTATAAGAACCAATTATTAAAAGCTACATTATCTGTATCAAATAATATAGCAGATGGCTATGAAAAATGATATGGAAAAGAGCTTGTTAAGTATTTGTGAATAGCGAAATGATCGCTTGGAGAAGTAAAAAGTATGCTAATAGTATGAAATGATTTGTGATATTTTGTAGAAGATGAATATTCCAAGCTTATGGAATCTTTGAATAAAATAGTAGCATGAATTATCTCATTTATAAAAAGCAGAACTGAAAAAAAAGAAGAAATAAAATCTGAATCAACTGATTCAAAATATAAACTAAAAAGTCCTCCTTTGTAAAAGGAGAGGAACCATGAAATGGTGGAGGATTTAAATTAACGTTTTATAAATCCCTCCCCTTCGGGTACTCCCTTTTCTCCCGCTTTGCGGGATAAACTCCGGGAGACATAGCAAAAACTATCGACCTACTTTATTTACTACTTTATAAAAATGCTAAAAAAAAATCAATTAGATGATATTCAAAAAGAACTTATAAATTTTTTTAAAAAAAATACTTATCAGGAGGGGATTACTCTTAGGGAAATTGCTCAAGAAATATGAGTTTCTCATCCACAGACAGTTTTGAATAAACTAAATCAACTTGTTTTGAAATGATACTTTGTCAAAGATTGAAATTGATTTAGATTACTCAAAGAATCTATAGAAAATAAATTTACTGATATATTGCAACTTCCTATTTATGGATTTGCTCAGTGTGGTAATAAATGAAAAGCAATAATAGATGAATATTCTCAGGAACAAATACCTGTAACTTTAGCATTTCTATGAACTGGAAATGTAGATTGATGTTTTTTTGTGAGAGCAAAATGAAATAGTATGGAACCAAAAATACAAGATTGAGATCTAGTTTTGATTAGACAACAAGTAGCTTATGATGAAAATGATTATGTTTTTGTTTTACATAACCAATTACCTAAACTAAAAAAAATTATAAAAAAAGACTGAAAATTTTTCTTGGAATCTGTTAATAGGTTTTTTGATAAGTTAGAAATAGATAGATATGATGAAACAAAAATAATAGGTGTAGTAAAGAAAATTATTAAGAGTATGTAAGGAGCGTAGTATAAAAACGTAAAAGCGTAGCAATCCCGCCTTGCGGGACAGGTGTAAGAATGTTTCAATGATTTATTGAATAAAAATATATGCATGGAAAAATTAGCAATTTTTGAATGAAAAAAAATTAGAAGAATTTGGCATAAAAAAATAGAGATGTGGTTTTTTTCTGTCATCGATATTGTTGGAATTCTTATAGAACAAGAAGATTATTGATTAGTAAGAAACTATTGGAAAGTTTTAAAACATAGGTTGAATAAGGAATGAAGTGAAGTGGTTACAAATTGTAACCAGTTGAAAATGTTAGCTATAGACGGTAAAATGAGACTAACAGATGTTGCTGATGCAGAGACAATACTTCGTATTGTACAATCTATACCAAGTAAAAAAGCTGAACCAATTAAACAACGACTTGCTAAAGTATGACATGAAAGAATGCAAGAAACTATAGATCCTAGCTTATGAATCGATAGAGCTAGAGAAAATTGGAAAGCTCATGGTAGAAGTGAAAAATGGATACAACAGAGAATGATGTGACAAGAAACTAGGAATAAACTTACTGATTATCGAAGAGATCATTGAGTTAAAAAATGAGATGAATATGCTATACTGACAAATATTATTCATCAAGAATGGACTTGATTATCTGTCAGAGAACACAAAGATTTAAAAAATCTCCAATCTCAAAATCTTAGGGATCATATGTCAGATGCTGAACTTATATTTACAGCACTTGCAGAATTATCTACAAGACAGATTGCTGAAGTTACAGAAAGTGAATGACTAGAAGGAAACAAAATACCAGCAAAAAAATGATGAGAAATAGCCAAGAATGCTAAACAATCTTTGGAATTACAAACTTGAAAAAATATAATTAATGAGGAAAATTTTTTGAAGTGAAAAAAGAAACTAAAATAATTTACTTTTCACAAAACTTAAATGTTAGATAAAGATAGACTTTGTGAGTTTTTAGTGGAAGCAAAAAAATCTACTTATGCTGCTGGTGATTCTAGATCAGAAAAAATAGAAAAAGATTTTTCTAAAACTTTAATATTTAGAGATTGAAATCGAAAATATCATGATAATTATTTTGGATGAGAGCCATATGGTGGTAGGGAGGTAGTTTTTTTTAAAGGTCAGCCAGTCTATATAATGACTTATTATTGAGCAGTAAATGAAGATATATCTGATTTGAAAATGATTTATACTTTTTTACAGGAATCTTTGAAATTAATACCTTTAGATAAGCCATTTCGTGGGCCAAGAGAATATAAAAAAGATAGTTTAGCTTACATAAATGATTTTGTTTGAGAGATAAATAATTTCTCTGGTGAAGAAAAAATATTAGAAAATGGGAAAGAGATTTATAGGGCTAAGTATATGGGAGGATTAGTGGATCAGAGAAAATAAAAGAAACTGTTTCTTTGTAAGCAGTTTTTTCTTAAAGTAGTTTATTCAATATTTTCTACTATATATATAAGATCTCAATTTTCTCATCAATTATCTGATTTGTAACCTGCTCATTTAATAATTATATTATCTCAGATTTTTATGTTTCAAGGAATATTTATTGTATTTCATTTGTATTCAATAGTTTTTCAAATTTCTTCTTTGTCTATAGTTACCTTAATTATTTTATTTTCTCATTTTATATTGATTTTTATATATAGATCTCAATTGGTAATATCCCCTATTCATGCATTTCATTTGCCTTTAAATTTGATATAAGTTCCATTTTTTATTTTTGCGGGAATTTTTATATCTAGAGTCTCTTTGATACGTTCTAGTCATCCGTTATCCAATTCTCTTCAGTCTTTTGTATAAATCTTTCCTGATCATCCGCATCTATTACAAGCAGCTTGTGTTTGCATGACTCCAAATGGAGTTCTCATTTGTTTGACTGTCTTTCATTTTCATTTACAAATATCACATACTTTGCTTTGTACTCATTGAGCTTGTACGTACCTATGATAAGCAATTTTTTTTTCTATACCCAAAAATCATTCTTCGAAACTAATATTTATGCTATCTTTGATATCTTCTCATTTTTTAGCTCTTTGATATCTTCACATATTAAATCCACTTCCACCAAATATTCCTCATATCAAATTTCCAAAATTTACATTGCCAAAATCAAAACCACCACCTACAAATCATGAAGTATCAAAGTTATTTTGATTATTTTCTTTATTATTAAGACCATCTTTGCTGAAATGATTTTCTTGTTGTGTTCATTTATTTTCTTTAATAAATATACTTAAAAATCATAATATGATTGATATTATGAATTGTAATATATCTAATATAAATTCTCGAAAATTGAATCATTTCTTTTTTTTACTATCAAATTCATTATTATTTTTGATTCTCCTTAAAAATTTTCTATATATACTATCTCAACTTTTACCTATTATTATGTATACTAGACCTTCATTATATAGAATGTTAAATATTATTGACCAAATTAATAAGAAAGCTAATGTTCTTAAAAATATTTCTCAAATTTCATATTTATATGAATAATAATCTGATATTATAAATAATATTGTTATACTTAATGTTAATATTAAAAATAACACCATTATTAATCTGTGTCGTCGTTGTTTATTTAAATCTAAAATTTTTATATTTTTTTTTCTTTTTATTAATTCTCAACAGTATCTACATTTTTTTGCTTTATCTTGGATTTCTTCTGCACAGAAAGGACATTTTTTCATTAAAAATTTTATAGAAAATTAAAGTATGTGTGGTGTTGAGCATACTTAAGTGAAATTTACTTCTTTTCTTCCATTAACTTTTTTATTATCATTGGCTCAATCTCATCATGGATATGTCTTTCTATAGGTCTTGCTCCATACATAGGATCATAGATCTTTTCTGAAATTTCTTTTATCTTTTTATCTGTGAATTGAGGTAGTTCTACAGTAGAGTTTTGTGATCGAGTAGCAAGGAATTCTTTGAGGTTGATTTTGAATATTTGACTAAAATCAGATTTAGATAGATGTCTAAAAACTATTTTGTGATCTATTCTATTCAAAAGTTCTGGAGATAGAAAAGCTTTTAATTCTTCCATTACTTTTTCTTTTATATCATCGAATTTTTTATTATCTATTTCTTGCTCTGTTCACCCAGCTGAGAATCAGATTGTAGATTTTTTCTTTGTGAATTCTTCTGATCAAATATTACTTGTCATAATGATGATTGTGCTTTTGAAGTCTATCCATCTTCATTTACTATCTTTGAGCTGTCATTCATCTAATATCTGTAGCATGATATTCAATACTTCAGTAGAAGCTTTTTCTATTTCATCAAAAAGAATTACTGAATATGGTTTTCTTCTAACAGCTTCAGTTAGATTTCATCATTCTTCATATCATACATAACCAGCAGGAGAACCTATAATTTTGGATATTGAAAATTTTTCCATAAATTCAGACATATCTAGTCTAATCATTGCTGATTCGTCTCAGAAATAATTTTTTGCGATTAATTTTGCTAAGTAAGTTTTTCCAACTCCTGTTGGGCCTAAAAATAGAAACGATCAAATAGGTTTTTTTCTATCGATTACAGATAATCTACTTCTTGTGAGAGTTTTTACTATTGCATTTACTGCTTCGTCTTGTCATATGATATTTTCTTTTAGATCAGAATCTAATCTTCTAAGTTTTGTGATTTCATCTTCATTAACTATATTTGATGGTATTCATGTTTTGTCAGCCAAAACATCTCCTATATCTGATGCATTTATTTGTGCTCTGAGATGAGTAGGTATGCTTTTGTGACTTCTGATTTTTTGCATATTTAATTTAATTTCTTCTTCTTTTTCTTTTAGTTCTGCAGCTAAGAAATAATCTTGTTTCTCTATAGCTTCTTCTATTTTGATCTGTATATCTTCTATCTTTTTTTGTGCTTTGAGATATTCTTCATCATTTTCTAGTTTTTGTTCCATTGTTGATTTTCTAGCACATGCTTCATCTAATATATCCAGTGCCTTATCTGGTAATTGTTTATTTAAAATATATCTTCTACTTAAACTTATAGCAGCGACAATACTTGCTTCATCTATTTGAACTCAATGAAAATCTTCGTAATTATTTTTTAATCACATCAATATATCTTTGGTCGTTTGTAGGTCAGGTTCATTTACTACAAGTTCTTGGAATCTTCTTTTTAGAGCAGCATCTTTTTCTATATATTTTTGATATTCATCAAATGTAGTAGCTCAAATTAATTTGATTTTACCTCTAGATAATAGTGGTTTTAGCATTTGAGCTGCATCATTGTGTTCTTGTCATCATGCTCAAATAATTGTATGAAGTTCATCTATAAAAAGGATTATATTATTAGTTGGATCTGTAGCTTCCTCTAATATTGATTTCATTCTAGCTTCAAATTCTCATCTATATTTGGTTCATGCAACTAATGTTCACATATCCAATAAAAATAATCTTTTATTTTTTAGTCTCTCTGGTACATCTCATGATGTTATTCTTTGAGCTAATCATTCTACTATAGCTGTTTTACCTACTCATGCTTCTCATATCAAGAGAGGATTGTTTTTTGTTTTTCTCAAAAGAGTATAGATCATCTGATCTATTTCTTTTTTTCTTCATATTATTGGATCTATAAAGCCGTCTTTAGTCTCTCTAGTTAGATCTGTTCAGAAATATTCTATAGTTAATTTTTTTTCTTCTTTTTTTCATACTGCAGTTCAGCTTATTGCTGAGTTTTCTACTTGTTCTCAAACTTCGCTTTCTACTGCATCTAATAACATGTTTATGTTTTCCATATTGTCTATGTTTTCGATTTTCATAACTTTTATTTGTTTTGGATCTAAATTTAACTTGTTTAAAAGTTTATTTAATATTTCCAAAAAAGCAAATAGTCATATAGCCTTTATCACAGGGTTTTTTATTAACTTTTGGCAGTTCTTAATTAGTGTTTTGCTATCTATATCTTGTCCTTTTAGTATGTTGTTAGATTTAGTGGACAAATTGAGAATTGATATATAAAATAGAATTATTAGATCAGTATTATTTGTTTTTTCTTTTATAAATTTTTGAATCTGATTTTTTAATTTATTATTTAAATTTAATTTTTTAGTTTCAAATGATAGTAATCATGTCATTCAATAGTTTATTTCGTAATAGTTGTCTAGACTTTCAATGTTATTTAATCATGTGAGATTACAAAATATATCAAAATATTCATGATTTTTGATGTATCAAAAGATTCATCGAAACAAATCATCTCAGTTTATAGTTTTTTTATTTCTTCAAATGGCTATTTTATTAGCGTTTTTTAGACAAGATACTGCTTGAGTAGTGAATACTTGTTTATTTATCTCCATATTTGAGTTTGTATTAAACTTCTAAAGTTTTTCTAGAATAGTTTTTTATTTATTGATTTCAATTAAAACTTTAAATCTTAAAGCATTGAAAGATGAAAAATAATTTGTATATTGTTTATTGATGATCAATATTTTTGATTTTTTAATTAGTTAATTGAGCTTATGATTGGCTTTCTTCGTAAGATATTTCTACCACATCCAGAGCCTATGAATATGATACTTATTCATAAGAAAAATATTTTAAATAATTTGGAAGTTTTACAATCTCTACAGCCTAAATCTGAAATATTTCCGGTTTTGAAATCTAATGCTTATGGTCATGGTTTAAAACAAATTACTAAAATCATAAAAAAACTTGATGTTCCATATCTTGTTGTAGATAGTTTCCCAGAATATATGATTGTGAAAAAATATACAAAACAGAATATATTACTTTTGTGAGAAACTTTGCCTGATAATTATCGTTATTTTGATTTCAAGAGAACTACTTTTTGTATTTCAAATATGGAAGCTTTGCAAGAGATATGAAAATTAAGAAAATGAGTCAGAATTCATCTTTTTTTGAATACAGGAATGAATAGAGAATGAATAGATGAGGATAATCTAGATAAATTTATAGAGGTATTGAAACAATATCCTAATATAGAATTGGAATGAGTAATGTCTCATTTGCATAGCGCTGATAATATGTATTCCAATAATATAGAGCAGCAGATAGATTTATTTAAAAAATTGTATTACAAGATAGTAAATGCAGGATATACTCCAATATGGAGACATATTTGAAATAGTGCGGGTTTGATGAAGATCAAAGATGATTTTTTTAATGCTTATAGGCCTGGTTTGGCTATGTATGGTTATAATCCATTAAATTTGAGTGATGAAAACTTTAATCTTTGAAAAAAATTAAAACCAGCTTTGAGTATATTATCTACTGTAATTTCCAAGCATAATTTAAAATATTGAGATGGGGTTAGTTATGGTCATACTTATAGATCTATGGATAGTGAAGTAGTTGCTAATATACCTTTTGGTTATGCTGAGGGATTAGCAAGATCTGTTAGTGGTAAAATATTATTTAAAATCTGAAAAAAATATTTTAAACAAATCTGAACTATCTGTATGAATTTATCAAGTTTTTTGATTGATAAATCAGTGAACCTATATGATGAAGTAGAAATAATTAGTGAAAATCAAACATCAAAAAATACTGTAAAAAATTTAGTAGACCAGAATGGTATGTTAATTTATGAATTTCTTGTGTGATTGGATAAGGGGATTAGGAGGGAAGTAGTCTAATTTTTCTAATCGTTCCTGGATTATTTTTGGAAGAAGGAATCTAATTTAATGTTTACTGGGGTTTTGCCCCCAGACGACAAAATACTTTTGTCATTACCACAAAAAGTACCCTAAGACTTCGCTTAGGACAAGTTCAAAAAGTCTAGTCAAAATGATCCGCCATTTCATTTTGACAAATTTGCTAATCTATGTAATCTTTACAGCTAAATAAAAATGTATTTATTGCTATGAAAATAAAAAAAATTCCACATATGTGGAATTAAAGACTATATAATTATAAACTATAAACTATCAATTACTAATTTTATCTATATCTTTTTTGATTTCTTTTACTCAGGCATCAAAAAAACCTTTGACTTTATCTAGTCAAGATCTTCTTTTTTTTAGTTTTAATTCTCATTTGACCAATTTAAATATTGATCATCATATAATAAAATCTATTAGTCGTTTATTTACTTTTTTTTCAAGTCACATTAAATAGTAATGAAACATTAAAGTGTAAAAACGTATAGACGTTTTGTACACGTATATATTATGAAATTTATGTCCAGTTTCAAGATATAAAATTATTTGCAATAGCTCTTTTAAAATTTAAAAGATTGGTGATATTTATTTTTAAATTATAATATTTATGAAATTTAGAATTGTGTTTTTGTTTATTATATTAGGGTTTTATTTCTGATTTAGTTTGGCTTTTGATGTGGAAAGTCAGTGTGAAGAGAGGACTTTCGTAGTGACAGCATATTATTCTCCGTTGGATAATCAGGATTTTTATTATAAATGAAATGCTATAGAAGAAAAAATATTAAACTGAAACTGAATAGCTTGAGCTTGATGAAAAAAAGTTTTTAATGGTATGTTAGCAGCTCCTAGTTCTTATACTTTTGGAAGTATTGTATATTTTCCAGGCTTGGGAATTGGTTAAATTGCGGATAGATGAGGTGCAATAGTACATGCTGGTGAAAGATGACACAATGGTGATCGTATAGATATCTGGATGTGAAAATGAGAAGAAGGATTAGTTAGAGCTTTAACTTTTGGAAAACAGACATTGACTGGATATTTTTGTGACAATGATTTGATAAAAAAACAGAAAATAAAAATCTGATTTGATATGGATAAAATAGCTATTTACAAAAACTTTTTTGATATTGCTTTGTGGGTAGTCAACCTTCAGGAGGGTAGAAGTGATATTTGGGTATCTACTTTACAAAAATATCTTATTAAGTTAGGTTTTTTGAAAGATGGTAGACAGACTGGGTATTTTGGAAAAGAAACCAAGAGTGCTTTATGTAGTTATCAAGTAGCTAGATGACTTTCGTATAAATCTAGTAAATATTGTTGATATTTTTCTACTTCAACAAGTTTTAGGATGAAGGAAGAAATTAAACAAAAATGACTATTCCCTGATGATTTACGAGAAGTTTGAAATATTTCTAATCTCAAAAAGATAGCAAAAAATTATTCTTCAAATATTGTCGTAGATGTGTCTAATCAATATTTTAATTATCCTTTTAAGAGGGGTAATAAATCTGATTTAATCAAAACTTTACAAACTGTACTGATTAATTTATGAATACATAAAGGAGAAATAAATTGAATTTATGATAATAACACTATATCTGCTGTATATGATTTTCAACTAAAAATGTGAATATTAAAATCTGATGATAAAAATGTATCCGCTAGATGATGGCTTGGACCTAGTACTAGAAATAAGTTAAATATGTTGGTGAGTGATAATGAGGGATTATTGATTTTGAAAGAAAAAAAAGTAGATTCCGGTTCCAGTTCCACAATAACCCTTCGACTTCGCGAAGTACAAGCACCGGAATGACAGTCTAGTGAGCAAAAAAAAGAACAAAAGGGAAATGTGTTTCAGTTTTATAGGCCATATAAAAAATGAGATCAAAATTGAGAAATCAGGATATTACAGAAATTTTTGTCGTGAGAAAATTTGTATAAGTGAAAAATAGATTGAGTGTATTCTGTTAGTGTGATCAATTCTTTGTGTCAATTTCAGAAAAATAATGAGCTTTGGGTAAGTTGAAATTCAATAGCTTTGTGTGGTTATTTGGGTCCAAAAACTAGGGAAATTATTAATTGAAAATTATAGATTATTTATAAACCATAAATTCTTGTGGACATGGTCATGTACCTAGTAATACATTACCATCAAATTCTAATTTATCAAACAAGTAATCTATGTATTTTGTATATTCTTCTGGTAGATCTTCAGGATTTTGGATTCAAATAATGTCTTTTGATAAATCAAAAGCTGAACTATATTCTACTTGTATGTTTTCATATTGTTCTTTGGTAGCTGGTATTTCGTTTATGTATTCTTTTCAATCTCTTTGATCTATATATTTTTCTCATATTTTTGCATTTGTTCATAACTCTTTTAGAAGATCTGTTTTTGTAAAAACTATTATATCTGTTCTATTGGTTTTTAGTACTTTTCTTCCCTCTACAGTATCTATATGTCAAACGTCTCTTGGTCTTTTGGTAGTAGCTCAGTATTCACCAGATTTTTTTCTATAATTTTCTGCGAATTCTTCATCTTCAAATTTTGTTGGGAAAAATCATCATCAAACTTTTGATTTGATTGATTTGAATACAGCTATTCTTGTATTTACTTCTGGTAGATTCAAAGCACTCATAGCTCAGTTTACTGAAGTATCATTGGATGTGTTGTAAGGATACATTCAACCATCTGCAGCCAACATTGCTGATTGAGAAAGTTCTATCAGAATTCTTTTGTTTTCATGTGCTGCTTGATTTAATATCATATTTGTAGAATCTATCTGTATATATCCCTCATCAATCAAATTTTGTAATAATTCTTTTTCTTCTTGGATTTCTTTCATCAATTCATCAATATTTAATCCATTAAATAAATTACAATTTACTTTCATAAATTCATTTAATTGATCAGGATTATCGTTTAATAATATATTGAAATTTGGTCATGTTCTTAGTGCTTTTAGAGCAGCTGTAGGTCAAATTCATTTAGCTGTTGTTCAAACTTTTTTGGATTTTAATCATTCTATTATTCTGTCTAGTTTTTTTTGTAGATTGTCGAATATTATTTGAGCATTTCAGGCTATAATTATTTTATTTTTCATATTATATCAATTTTCTTCTAGTTCTCTGATCTCTTTGTAAAGTCATGAAATATTTACACTTCTTCATTGTCACATATAAACTTTTGCATTTTCTATTATAGCTCATCATGGTAATTCGTGTAGAGCGATAGATTTTCAGTTTGTACAAACGACTGTATGTCATGCATTTCATCATCATGGTCATACTGCAACATAATCTACATTTTTGAATTGAGATGTTACTTTACCTTTACCTTCATCTCATAGTTGTCATCAAAATATAGCGACTACTGGTCATCTTTTAAATATTTCATCTTCTAAATTTTCTTTAGTAAGATTTTGTATAGCTTGGATTTGATTATATTTGAATCATTCGTTACTCTGTCTCATTAATTCTGTCATAATATCTTCTTATAACAATAAAAAAGCTTGTAGTTTATAAAAAAATACAAGTAAAAGTCAATAAAAATATAATTAGTCAATTGTATATATGTTTTATTTAAATTTTCAGTAGTGTGTGACTATGAAAAATCTATTTCATACTTTGGCATATCAAAATCATATTTCTTGAAAATAGGGACTAGCTATAGCATTATAATGTGCTTTGTATGATTTATA
This sequence comes from Candidatus Altimarinota bacterium, assembly GCA_021734475.1. Taxonomy (GTDB): domain Bacteria; phylum Patescibacteriota; class Gracilibacteria; order Absconditabacterales; family Absconditicoccaceae; genus UBA6263. Next base: position 62,221 of record JAIPIU010000007.1, on the reverse strand, counting down.
TTTTTCGTCCATAAAAAATTGAAATGCTTTGTTGATTTGTCATAAAAAGTAATCTGTACAATCGTTTTGAGTGCATTTAAAAGTTTGTCGTGCTATATTTTCAGAAAAACTTGCTATTCAATTTTCTTCTTTAGCAAAACTTACTCAATTTTCTTGAAACCAAGATTTGATACTATCATAATTATAATATCAGTCTGAAACTTTTCTTTTATGAGTTGAATTATTTATTTTAGCTAGATAATTTGCTCGTTTTTGAGCCGTATTATTTAAATTTTCGTTTATAATAAATGAATTTAGGCCTAAAATTGATCTTTCTTGATTGTGTAGTTCTAGTCGTTGATTTTGGATAGTTTCTTGATTTATATTGGTAACGTTTGTAGTTTCTGGTTCAGGATTTTTTATTTTATTTAAGTTATTGTTGAAGTGTGATAGAATATATGAATATTTATCTTTGTCTGTTTGCTTTTTTGATTTATCTTTAGCTTTTTGAATTATATTAATAAATAGATTATATTTTTTTATCTGATCATTCTGACTAAATTTTTGCATCTTAGTATCTATCATTTCTAATATATTATCTGTGCTTTGATAAGAATTGTAAGCTAAAGATACATTGTAATTTATAAAAATAGAAAGGAATGATATTAGGATTAGATTTACAAGAATTCTGATTTTCATTTTTTTTATATATTATAAAACAAGTTATAGCGTATTATTTTGGAGTTAAAAAACAAGAAATATTTTGTTTGCAATTTCGCTAAATATCATTATCAAAAAAATGTGTTTATATGTTGATTTTTTTGTATGTGGAATCATATTTATTGATCTATCAATAATCTCTTACAAGAATGAATAAAAATGTATCCTATTTTTATAATTTTTGTGGTTTGATTAATTATTCAATGAACTAAAGTAATTATAGATTCTATAAAATATAGACGTTTTTATTGGTGACATATTTTTACTTCATGATGATTTCCATCTTTTCATAGTTGAATAGCTACTAGTGCAACAATGCTTGCTTTGTTGGAAACTGGTTTTGATAGTGTTTTATTTGCTGTAGCTGTAGCATTTTCTATTCTTTTTGCTTATGATGCAATGAATCTTAGATATGAAGCTGGTCAACATGCTCATTATATAAATGATTTGAGAATAGATTTACAATGAGTTTTGACTAAAAATGAAAAATTACCATTGAAAGAAAGAATTTGACATACTCCATTTGAAGTTATATGATGAGTGATTTTTGGTGTGATTTTGACTTATATAATTTACTATTTTGCAATGATAGCTTAAATTTAGAATGATAAATATAGTTAAACAGAAAAAATTTAGAAAAAAATATAGGAGGTCTATGAGGAGATTCAGACTTCCTTTTAAAATACCGATAAAATCTATTTTAAAGTTTATTTGGATATTTTCCTTGGTTTTTGTGTTTATTTATTTTGTGATATATCTTTTTAGGTCTACTTTATTCAAACCTGATTATTACATTTATAATGTAAATTATTCTAGTGTAAGTATAGAAAAATTTGATGATCCTGCTTTGTATAAAATAATAAAAACTCAGACGAAAGGAGAAAATTATTATATTTTGAAGTTTTTTAAAAAATCTGATATACTAGATCTTGTAAGGCAAAGATTTCCTATGGTTAGTGATATTGAATTTTCTTTTTCTAGTAAAAACACTTTGGATGTAGATGTTATTTTTGATGATCTAAATTTTCGTGTAATCATACATGATAAAGTTTGGGGATTGTATAAATGATATACTTTTTTGCTATATAGTTGAAATAGCTTATGAAGAGATGTAGTTCAAATAGAGTTGCCATGATATCTTTCTGGATTAGATAATTTGAAATGACTATTTTTTGATTATTCTTTCAATGAATTTGAGATGAATATGAATTCTATAATTCAGTTTTTTGGTAATGATTTTCGTTTCGTTTATTTTCCTTGATCAGCTAGAGCGTGAGTTTTTAATAAAAATTCAAAAGTAGTTTACTTAAACTTCAAAAAAGATATAAAACAGCAATTGGATATGTATGATTTTTTGATAAAATACGCTGATGATTTTTCTAGGTTTCAGGAAATAGACTTATGAAGCTTGGATTGAAATATGGTGATTGTTAGAAAAAAATAAATATTGATAAAAGCTTTGCGATAAATAGTAGATAAACATAGATAAACGTAGATAAAAATTTATTATTTAATTTAGTGATATGAAAAATTTAAAATCTGATTTTCCTATATTTGCTAATAATAAATGATTAGTATATCTTGATAATGCTGCTAGTACTCAAAAACCTGCCTATGTAATAGATTGAGTATCAGATTTTGTATCAAAAGATTATTCTAATATACACAGATGATTGTATTCTTTGTCTGAAAAATCAGAGGAACTTTATCATCAATCAAAAATTTTGGTTTGAGAATTTATAAATTGTAAGGCTTCTGAGGTGATTTATACTTACAATGCTACATATTGAATTAATATTATTGCTCAATCTTTGATAAATTCTGGTTTTTTGAAAAAATGAGATTCGATTTTGTTGTGAATATGGGAACATCATTCTGATATATTACCGTGGATGATTTTAGGGCAGCAGTTTGGTTTGAATATTAAATTTTTTGAGATATGAAATGATTTTGATATAAATTGGAGTGATTTTGATAAAAAATACGATAAAACTGTTAAACTTGTAGCATGTGGTCATGTTTCGAATGTTACATGAAAAATATATGATATGAAAAAAATAAAATCAAAACTAAATCCTGAAACTTTTTTTATTGTTGATGGATCTCAATCTGTACCTAATATAGCAGTAGATGTTCAAGATATATGATGTGACTGTTTAGTATTTACTTGACATAAAATGATGGCCTATACTTGAATAGGTGTAGTTTATCTAAAACTAGACTGGATTAAGAAATTGATGCCAATGTTTGGATGATGATGAACAGTTAGAGATGTAAATCAAGATTCTTTTGAATTTTTTCAATCAAATGATAAATTTGAAAGTTGAACTCCTAATATTATTTGAGCTGTTAGTTTATCAAAAGCTATTGAATATATAAAATCTATATGATGAATTGAAGCAATACATAAACATGAAGAGAGTCTTATGAAGCATACATTGGATTGATTTGCTGCTTTGGGTAATAAAATTAGTATAGTTTGACCAAAAGACATAGATTCTAGAGTGTGAGTTTTTTCTTTTAATATAATGACCAATACAAATCAAAATATTGTATGAGAGGCTTTTGCTGAAAAGAATATCTGTGTACGTTGTGGCGGTCACTGTGCTTATCCTTTACATAAATTTTTAGGTAAAAATTGAACATGTAGAATGAGTTTGTATGTGTATAATACAAAAGATGATATAAATCAGTTTTTTGAGGCTTTAGAAGAAATATTAACTTAATTTTTTAAGTTTATATGTATTTTGTAAATATGTCAATTATTTGTCCTGAATTATTCAGGACTTTTTTGTTTTAAAGTAGCTTTTGGATATAATATTTAGGAGTAAATTTTAGTATCTAAAAAAACTAATGGTAGAAACTAGTGTTGAAAAAATTCAACAAATAAAATGAAATCTTGATGAAATCAAGAAATCTGTCGATGATTTAAATCAAGAAATTGTAGATTTAAATAAAAATAAGGCTAATCTTGAACAAGCTGAATTTGATCGTAAAAATAAAGAAATAGAGGAGAAAAAATTGGAAATCAAAAAGAAAAAAGAAGAGACACAGGAACTTATAAAACAAACTAGAGAGCTTGCTGATTTGGAGCAAGATATTACTGTAACTAATGAAATTAGAAAAGAACTTGATATATACGAAAAACAATTGAAAGAAATTCAACCTCAAAGTAATACTTTTTGGGAGAAGGTTAAAGAGAAATGATGAAAAACTATTGAACGAGTAAAAGAAAATCCTTGGAAAACTGCTGGAATTTGATTGGCTGTAGTATGAATAATAGCTCTTTTTAGAAGAAGAAAAAAAAATAAAGAAGAAAAAGAAGGGGATGATTGAGATAAAAAAGAGAAGAAAGGGTTTTGGAAAAGTTGATTTGGTAAGTTTTTAAAATGGACGTGAATATGATTGGGAGCTTTTTTTGGTATTAAATGGTTAATGAATAAATTTTGAAAAGAGAGTTGAACAGATAATCATGATGAAAATCAAGATAAAATAGGATCTTATGAAGAATTTGTTGAAAATAATCCTGAAGAAGCAGAAAAATATGAAAAATTTGGAGATAATGTAGACTGACTCTATAATAATATATTTGCAAAAGAAATAGAAAATTGATGGGAAGATGATTCTGATATGGACTCTATTTCTCAAGAGTTATGATGAAAATCTTTGAAATGATTGGTTCCATTCTGTATGGATAATAGTTTTAGCGATGTAGATAGTATTCTCTCGGAATGGTGAATAGAAGTAGATTTGTATCAAAAAAATACACAAGAAATAAAAACAAAAGTTTTGAGTCGACTTAGAAGTAAAGTTTGATGAGCTTTAAAATCATTTCTAGAAATATTGCCTTCTTGGACTACTTTTGGTGTTTGAAATAATTTAGAGGAGAAATTTTCAGCTTGGATTGATTCAGATCCTCAAGCTCGTATATCTGAATTAAAAGCTTTTTTTAGACAACAAATGAGAGTTACTGTATTTTTGAAAACTAAGGAATGAGAACTTATAAATGCCATTGCTAAGAAAAAATTTGAAACAGATAAATGAGATTTTGAAGATCATCAAGAAGCATTGGATGATGATGAACGATTTGAAAGAAACATAAAAGACGATTTGGATTACAAATCTTTTAGAGAATGAAAGATTATAAATGCTTATTCAATTTTGGATAAATATAATATTATGTCTTGAGAAATGAATGAAGATACTACTGAGATAGTTCAAGAATGTGATGATAAGAGAGATTATATATTAGATTGAAGTGATTGAGATGATATAATTAAAAGATGTGAAGATGATATATGAGACGGATCTTTGGAAACAGAAAACGAGAAGCAACTCTCTAAATCTTGTGATAAAATAGTGGATGATATAAAAGATTTGGAAATTGTAGCAGAAGATAGAATGTTTGATATGTATAAAAGATTATTTAATACAGAAAATGCTAATAAAGAGGAGCTCTTAAAGAACTCGACTATATTACCATTATTGAAAGTAATTAGAGAAAATATTCCCGGATTAAAACAAAAAATAGCTAGTTGAGAAATGACTGCTGCTGATGTAACATCTTTGAAACAATTTATGAATAATTATTTTGCTCTAAAAAAAGAATTGGAAATATGAGTAAATATATATGAAATGGTAAAATCGGATGATGGAAGTGTAATTATTAGATTCACTAAGTTGTTTGAAGATATGTTCAAAAATATGTGAAAATGATTTGGGAAATTGTTTAAATGAGAAATATTTTCTGGATTATGATGGTTATTGACTTGAGTTGCTCCTATTGCTGTAATTACAGGTTTAGTTATAGCATTCAAAAAATATCCGTGAACTATGTTGAAGTATACTTTATTATCACCAGTAACTGTTCCTGGAAAGGTTTATCAAGCCTCTTTATGAACTGCTAGAAAGATATGATGAAAATATCGTTGACCATCATGATCACTTAGAAGAATGTTTTTTGGTGAAGCTGATGGACCTCAGAAGCTTGTGGATGAATTAGGGAAATGAAAAATATCGCTTAAAAAAGCTCAAGAAATTGTTGACTGAAGTCAGATTAGAACAACTCAAAAAATAAAAGATAGACGATTTAATAGTAAAGATGGATTATTTACTAAAGATGTTGGTTGGAAAAAATGAAAACTTTTAAAGAAAGCTTTTTCAGATAAAACAATGATTGATGATGATTGGAAATTATTAGCTAAATATTTTGATAATAGAAGCTTTAATTGATTGGTATTAAATAATTTCGATGAATCTTTGAGACTTGCTAAATTATATGAATCTAAAATAGCTTCTTTGACTAATAAACAATCTAAATTATTTGATTTAGTTACAAATACTAAAATGTTTTCAAAAACTGATTTAGAAAAATTAATTAAAAATATAGATCAAATAAATCTTGATGATGTTCCAGAAAAAGAGTTACCTAAACTTGCTAAAAAATTATCTAAAAAAATCTGAAAATTATCAAGTGCTGCTGAAATAAATATAGAAATAGAAAATATTAGAAAAGTAATAAATAAACCCAAAATTGATGTGATTGATGATGTCAAAATCAAAGATATTGGACGTAGAGTTGACTTGGAATTGAATATAATGAAAAAAGAGTTGGATAAGATAAAACCATGATCACCTAATTATAGTAGACATATAAAAGCTTATTATGAAGATTCTATAAAAAGTTTGGAAAATATGAAACTTAGAGCAAATACTTTTTCTGATATAGAATATAGAGCACTTATAAGATTTAGTGATAATTGATTTGATATGTCATCTATGGCTAAATTACATAGGATGCTAGAAGTAAATGTTCCTTGATCAGATTTGATAAAAAAAGCTATGAGTGAATGAAATTTTGATGAACTAAAATATTCTTTAAGAATAGCATCTCAAGATCAAAACTTTTTGAAATATGTTAAATTGGACGATATAAATAAGATTGTTAGTAAAATTGATACTGCTTGAAAAAAATTGATAAGTAATTCTGATGATATAGCATTATTATTAAAAAATATGTTTAAGGTATTTACTAAAATTACATAAATATGGTGGATAAAAATATTGAAAGTGTAAAATTAGAACTTGCTCAAAGTTACATCCAAGAATTTAAAAAAGAACTTGGATGGTTAAAATCTTTGACAATTTTGCCTATAGAAGATAAATTGAAGAAAATAATGACATCTAATATTGATTTGGAATGAAAGACTTTGAAAGATTTGGATGATTTGGGACGATGGAGAAATGTTCTTGGTATAGTTACGCCAAGTATGGCAAATACTATTTTTGATTTTTTGAAAGAAAAACAATCTATTATTATTAGATCCAAAACTGCTGAAAGTTTAAATAAACTTAAAGATGAAGTTGTTCCTTGAGATAATCAAGAAACCGATTGAGATGAAAATCAAAATGATAATCAAGAATCTAATTGAACATCTGATGATTGATGAAATGATGAGTCTTCTGAAAATAAAGATACTGATGAGAATTCTACAGAATTAGATGAAAATAAAGATACTGATGTTAATAATAATTCACTAGAAAGCTGAGTAATTACTGGTGTGACTTGAGCTACTGCTTGGAAAGCTATGGAATGATCTGTAAATAAATATAATAGTATGAAACTTCAAAAAGAATTAGATTTTGAGCTAACTACAAAATCAGCAAAACAAGAGATAGAAAGTATAAAAAAACAAATGGAAAAAACTGTAAGTCGTTTTGATAAAGAAAAAGTGAATCCAAAAATTTCTAGAGCAGCAAGAAATAATCTTGATAAGTCATCTAAAAAATTTGCTGAAATTTCTGCATGATTGTGAGATGAAGAATTTATTAGTGCTTGGGATTCTCGAGGTAAGTTATGAAAAGATATTCCTTACAATGTTTTAAATTCTTTGGATGCTAAAACAGCGGCTAAATTAGCAGAATTAAATGAAGATGTTTTTCAGCTAATAGCAAAAGAAAAATCAGTTGATAAAATAGTCTGAATTCTATCTGATAATGGTATAGAAAATATAGATAAAAGAGTAATAGCTATTTTGACTGATATGGATGATGTCTGAAATATTAAAGCTTTTTCAAAAGTTTTGAGATATGGTAAAAAAATGTCTCCTTTTTTGAAATGATTATCTTGTTTTGGAGCGTTGGATTTAGCATTTTTTGGTTTTGATGTCTGGATGCGAAGAGAATCTATGAGTGAAGCTGAATTTATTGCAAAAGTTAATGAAGCTAGAGCTTCTGTAAAAAAAGATAAAGCTTATTTTGAATTAGCTATGGGTGCAGCTTCCATTGTCTTAGAACTTTGAATTATTTTAAGTGCATCTTATATATGAGCAGCAGCTTGATCTGTTGTTCCTGGTGTTTGAAATGCAATTTGATTGGTGATAGGTTTGGCGGTATGAGTTCTAATTTTTACTGTACAAGAAATGGTCAATCAGCTTTATTATAATAAATTGGAATTTTATACTCAAAATAGAGAGGACTATATAAAACAAGATAGAACTGATATTAAACAAGCTATTTTACAGTGTGCAAAAGAACAAGATATTGATGCTAATCCAAATCTTACAGATAAAGCATTGAATAAAAAATGAATAAATACATTTAAAGATGCTTGGGAAGCTTTGATATTTCAAGAAGAAATAGATAAATATTCAAAAAATTTATTATCTAGTAAATATAGTTTTTCTATTATTAGTAATTGGTATTATTCAGGATTAATTAGAGAAGATTTTTATAAAAAATTATCAAAAGAAGATAAAGATAAACGAGATAATGAATGGAGTACTATGGAAAATATAATAAATGATAGGATGATATATGTAAACAAGTTTATCAAAAAGGATATAGATAACAAAAAATATCTTGAATTTATGGAAAATATAAAAAAAAGTTCAGGTATATCTTATATAGAAAAGATATTATGAGAATCTGATGTTTATTCAGAAATAAAAAATCCCGAAAATGAATGTATAAAATGATTTACATGATCTATAGAAGAATATAAAAATAAACTTTGAGAAGACTTAAAAAATAGTTATCCAAAACAATATTCTTTGTTTGAGAATATTTATAAAACTGATATAAATAGATTTGAATATTTATGTACTGGAATAAATAGATTTGAAATATTCAATGAATCTGTATATACCGAAACTGAATTAACCGCTATTAAGAAAAATAAAGAATTTATTAAAAAATATTATCATTATAAAAACCTTTGATTGACTATAGAACATAAGAAGAACGTTACTATAGATTATACATCTTATGATAATAGCTATTTGGAAAGAATATTGATTGATATAAAACAGATAGATGTTTCTTCGAATTTTAATCAAGATAATGCTATAAATTACTTTTCAAGTAGAAACTGATTAGAATCTAGATTAAATACAAATTTTCAAACATCACAGTCTACTGGTCAAAATATAATATATAGGATGGCTAGAGAATTTCATTGATATGATTGAAATAATGATATGTTTGAACTTATGAGTTTTTATACTGAATCTAGTGATGATACTAAATGAATATACTACGATAATAAACGAAAAATAAATAATGATGAAAATACTTTTGGTTGAGATAGATGGTACAATAGTAGTCCAATTAGTTTTGTTATGGGTTGAATTATTCTAAATGCAGTTGCTAATCGGTTTTCTACTATTGATAGAAAATGGAACTTGGATGATATAGATAATAAAAATTTAACAGCAGATCAGGTTTATGACAAATTTGATGATGTTTTGATGCTGGATTCAGCAGTAGATGTTGCTGATAGAGAAGCTGTAAATGAATTTAGATCAAAAATAAAAGAAATAATAAAAGAAGAAATAGATGCTAAATCTCCTCAAGAAAAGAAAAAGGTTGAGAATCAAATTGTTGATTTTATTAAAAAACAATCTAGTTCTTTATGAGAAGACGCTAGTGTAAATAATAATGGAGAATTGATATATGAATGAAAAAATCAAACTTGATACGTTGAAATTCCATATAATTTGGTAATAGCGGCCAAAAGAGCAAAAATTTGAGATGTTGAAAAATTTTTATTTAAATATGAAAATAATCAAATAATTGCTATTAGCTCAGAAAACTATATTAGCGAAATTTTAAATTTTGATCAAACTTGAAATAATATAAAATATGAATCTATAAATCCACTTAGAGATAATCTTAGTGTAGAAGAACTAAAAGTTATAGAAATGGTTAATATTGAAAAAGATAGACTTAATAATATTAGAAATATAGAATCTCGTAAGCAAGATGGATTGTTTTGATGACATGAAGATGAATTAAATATTCCAGTAGAAATAGAAAGAGAGATGTCAAATAAAGTTTATGAACGAAATAATTTTGTTGAATCTTTGAAATATCTTGATGTAGATAGTGCTAGTTTTAAATTAAAAGAACAATGGAAATCTTACTATAATTACTTTAATTGAACTTATATGTGAATGTTGGCAACAATATCACAATTTTCTATAAATAATAATTTATGAAATTTCAATCGTATGTCTCAAGCTTGGGCATGGATAAATAAAGAAAAATATAAGATTGATAAAAGTTGAAAAGTTAACTTTGATCATTTAGATTTGGAAGAAGATGAAAAGACGAATATATTAAAATATATAAAAAATAAATATCAATGAGAAGATAAAACAGTTGAACAGTTGCTTTTATCAGAAAACCTTATAGAAAAAAAGAAATGAGAGCGAATGTTAAATCAAGTTATGTTGTCTGTATTTGAATCAGAAGTTTTGAAAACTAATTGAAATAATGAAAATACTGCTAAAATAAAACAGAATTATGATTGAAATGATGATTATTTAAAAGCTAGAATAGATATAAATTTAGGGAATAGTAATTTGTATATTGATGTAGATGATACTTTACTTTCAATTGATTGAACAAAAGTAAAAGAAAATCCTCAAACTATAAGAAATGTTTCTAATTCGGAAAATGAAATATATGCAAATATTGATAAAACTATGGATAATATAATTAAAACTATGAATAATGTTGATCGATGATATTGAAGATGAAAAATAAAATTTAATTTGAATGAAAAAAAGTCTTCTGAAAAAAATATTATTTGATCGGTTGAAAGTCGATGATCTGTTTGTGAAGTAAAAATAGACGTAGAGAAAAAACTGTATAAAATAGTTGGTATAAATTATTCTTTTACTAATCTTAGAGAGTTTTGTTATATGAGTAATCTTATAAATCGAATAAAGTGACATTATTTAAAGAAACATCCTGATTCATCAGGTAAATTTGATTTTTGAGATCTGAGTGGTAAACTTTATGTTGATGATTCATATATAAATGATACTGATATTTTAAAACCAAAAACCATAGAAAAGTACTTTCCTAGCTTACTTATTGAGTCAAATAAATGAAAATTTATAAAATATATTAATTCATTTTAATCTTTAAAATTAAAAAATGGCAGAAATATTTGAGAATCTAGATATACTTAAAAATCCTATTTGATCTGTTGATGATGAAATTATTGATCTAAAGAATGAAGTAGCTGATCTATATATAGAAAAAATAAAAGAAAAAAAATGATCTTCTTTGTCTAATTTTATAATAGGGGATTGAGATATGATCAAAGATTATTTAGTATCTGAGTGATTATTAGATAAAATATCAGATAATTTTAGTTGAAATTTTATAAATAAATTGTTGGATTGATTAGATCCGGAAACTAGTAAGTATTTTCAAGAAGCTAAAAAAGAACTTGATAGTGCTAATACCAAAGATGCATTAAATCAATTAAAAGAAAAAATATTAAATCCTGATATTAGCGTTGAAGATCCTGAAGCAATAGATGATACTTCTACAGATGATGCTTCTACAGAGACTAGTAATACTGATTCTAAAGAAACTCCCATTGTACCATTTGTGCCAATTTATACTCCTTATAAAAATCTTAAAGTTTGATGAGAAGTCAAAAAAGAGGATTTGGAATATGTTTGAGAAAATAGTAAATATATAGTGGATAAACTTGAAACAAAATGAAATCTAACCAAAATAAAAAAATTAAAAGATAAAAATTGAAAGATTATTTTGGAATGTAGAGGCAAAACTCCTTATGTAAATTCCAAAATAGCATCAGATTTAATTTGACTTGCTTTGATATTTTATAATAAAACTTGATCTAAGTTTTTAATAGAAAGTGGCTATAGAACAATAGAACATCAAGAAGATCTAAAAGAAAAAAATAAAAAAACTTGAACTCCCACAGCAGATCCTGGTTATAGTTGACACAACCTATGATATTCTATAGACGTATCTACTAATTCTAGATATAGCAAAAAAATATGATGAGTGTCTTGATTAAAGAAAATTGCAAAAATATTTAATTTTCATCCAATTTCTTCAGAAGATTGGCACTTTGATCACAAAGAGTTTGTAGATAATTATTACAAAAATAAGGACGCTAGATTAGATATAGCTCAAAATTTAGATGAAAGCTATGTTGATAATCGATCTATGGCTGCATAAAATATTATAATTTATATAATTTATATGTTACATTTTTTTTTGGAATTTGTTTAGCTTCTGCTATATATCTACGAAACCATGTTCTTTGCTTTTTTGCTAAGTAATGTGTATTTCTTTTAAGTGTTTCTTCTAATTTCTCTAGATCATAATTTCAGTTTAAATATTCTATTGTTTCTTTGTATCCTATTCATTGCATTGATTGTAACTGGGATCAGTATCACTTTTTTAATAATCATCTTACTTCATCTATTAGTCAGTTTTTTATCATTTCTTTGATTCTAATATTTATTCTATGATTTGTATCTTCTTTCTCTCTTCGTAATCATATCATCAAAGTTGGTCGTTTAACATCAGATTGTAAATAACTCTGGGTTTTTGTTTTTCAGGTTTTGTGGTAAATTTCTAGCGCTCTGATTATATATCTGATTGAGTTTGGATGTAATTTATTAGCTTCTTGTGTATCTATTTCCATTAATTCTTTATATAGTATTCATGGCTTTTTAATTTCTTTATCTTCTAGCTTTTTTCTGAGTTTATGGTCAGGAGGACATGAAGGCATAGAAAAGTTTTTGTATATAGTATCTATATAAAGTCATGTTCATCATACAATTAGAGGAATTTTCTTTTTTTTGAATATTTTTTGTATTAGTTTTTCTGTATCATCTTTTCGTTGTCATGCTGTATATCTTTCGTCTGGATTGACTATATTTATTTGATGATGATGTATTTTTTTTAGTATATCATCTGATACTTTATCTGTTCCAATATTCATATATTTAAAAATCTGTCTACTATCAGCAGATATTATCTCTATATCAAAAAAATCTCATATCATCACTGATAATTTGCTTTTTCATGTAGCCGTAGCTCATCGAATTATGATAATTCAATTATGATTATCTTTTTTGAAATTTGTTATATCTTCTTTTACTTGAGAAACAATATCTTGTATTTCCATAGAGAGCGTAAAAATGTAAAAGCGTATAAGCGTAAAATGTTTTTACATTGCTACGTTTTTACGTTTAAACGTTTTATTTTATTCAGTATCTTTGTGGGTTGAAGAATGGATTCTTGGAACATCATGTTGTAGTACACATTATACTTCATATTAGTGGAATATTATCTTTGTATACAATCGATATATTTCGATTTTCAGTAAATAATGTATCATCGTTTTTGAGTTTATATTTTAGTTGATATTCATATTTCTTGGCCTTTGATCATTCGTTAGGGATTTCTTTTATGCTAATTATAAATAATGTATTGTTGCTTATGTTTGATATGAAATTTGATAACCAATCTTGATTGAAATATATTCTGTAAACATCTGTTCTTTTTAAATTAATATCCATATAATCTCATAATTTGTTGAAATTTGATTCATTTATGTCTTTATAAAAATTGAATATTAATTCTTCTTCTTGTGACAATGGTCTTAAATTGTCATCTTGTTTTTGTGGAGCTTGTATTCTTTGTCATGTTGTTGTTTTTTCTGGTGTTTTAATTTCTTGCTTTTCTATCTGTATGTTAGATGTTATTTCATCTATAACCTCCTTTTCTTGATTAGAATTATTTTTTACCATTATAGAGAATATTAAAAGTATTACAGAAAATAACAATAATCATCGAGTTATTTTATCAATATTAGATTTAAATTTTATTTTTTTTGTTATGGAAGATATGTCGTCTATTTTTAATATTTTGTTTTTTTCTTTTTCTACCTCTTTTCTTGGTCTTCAGCGTGGTCTAACTATATCTTCTTTTGGTTTAAGTTTAAAAACTTTTTGAGGTCTTCAGACTTTATTTTTTTTAATCATTTTAATTGAGAAATTTTTAAAATTTATTTTTTATTTATAGATTAGCTTTTTATATAAATATTTTATGAGATTATGCAATAAAAAAAGCAGAACTCTTTTGAAGATCTGCCTTTATTTAAATTTATTATAGATAGAGTTAGTCTCTAACTTGTATTGTATAAGAATATCGATCTAAGAATCAGTCATAAAATTCATCATAATTGTCGTATATAGAATCATCTCAATTTATTATATTTTCCATTTCATCATAGAAATCATCTGACATATTTTGTCGTGTATTATTTGTTTTTAATGCTGGATAATCATCTTCTAGATCATCTATTAATGCTGGTCGAGCATTGTAAACTCATTCAACTTTATCTATATCACTTGAAGAAAATCAATTAGAAGAAGATCAATTATCTCAAACATCGAAATCTTGATCTGCATCAACACTTCAATCTTCAACAGTAATCGTATATTCATCTTCATATTCGAACCAAACTTCAAATTCTAGATAACCGTTATCGAAATCAACATCAATTTCACCGTTGGAATCAAGATCGTCTTCATCTTCATTAAAATCATCAGATTGTATTTTAAGATCGTAATCATCAGCGTCATCTCAATCTCTTTGGAAATGAAGAGTAACTTGTTCATCGTAATCAGAGATTACGTCATTATCGTCATCTAAAGCTTTTATTCTAACAGTAATTCGTTCGTCTTTATCAGGAGAAGAATCTTCAACATAATAGAAATCAAATTCATCTAAATCTCAATTAGAAGAAGATCAGTTATCATCAACATAAAATATTCTTTCACCATAAATATCATCATCATCTTCATCTTCAACAAGAACTTTGAAATCATAATCTTTTTTGAATTCAATAAAATTATCAAGAGTGACTAATCAGTCATCATCAGAATCAAATTCATAACCGTCTTCATAATCATCATCTATTTCAAAATAAGTAGAAGATGTAGTTTTGTATCGAGAAGAAGAACTAGAAGTTCTATAATAAACTTCAAATACAACAGTTCAATCATAGTCATCAACTAAATCATTTCAATCATCACGAGCTTTGATAGTAAGATCAACTCGTTCATCAGTTTCAGGAGAAGAATCATTAGTTGTTACATAGAAATTATCAACATCTCAATTAGAAGAAGATCAATTATCTCAAACATCGAAATCTTGATCTGCATCAACACTTCAATCTTCAACAGTAATTGTATATTCGTCCTCATATTCGAACCAAACTTCAAATTCTAGATAACCGTTATCGAAATCAACATCAATTTCACCGTTGGAATCAAGATCGTCTTCATCTTCATTAAAATCATCAGATTGTATTTTAAGATCGTAATCATCAGCATCATCTCAATCTCTTTGGAAATGAAGAGTAACTTGTTCATCGTAATCAGAGATTACGTCATTATCGTCATCTAAAGCTTTTATTCTAACAGTAATTCGTTCGTCTTTATCAGGAGAAGAATCTTCAATATAATAGAAATCAAATTCATCTAAATCTCAATTAGAAGAAGATCATCATATTGAATTTCATCGTTCTCAATCATCAAAATCATAATATGCTTCTTTAGTTTTGTATTCGTTATTTAATCTTACATATAATTTTACTTTTTCGGTTTTTTCCTTTGAATAAGTAAAATCTCAATTACATGCTCATAGATTTTTTAGTGTATTATCTGGTAATAAAATATCACATTTCAAAGATACCGCTCAATTTGTATCTTCAAGTTCATAGTCTAATGTATATTCATCATCGTCTTTGTCCATACTAATACAAATATCTCAATCTGAAAAACTGAGATCTAGGCAATCTTTGGCAAAAGTATGATTTCATACAAAGAAAATCGCTGATAATAAAATAAGTGAAGCTAATAGTTTTTTCATCTGGGTGATGATAATAAATAAAACTTATCTTTATTATAAATAATTTATAAATAATGTCAAATGTTTTTTGTTTTTGATTTTGTTTGATTTCGTTGATAAAGATTAATCAATGATTATATTTTGTTTACTTTATTTTGTTATATTTTCAATATGAAATTAATTCATCTGATTTGGAATATTATAAAAAATTTATTATGGACTTTGTTTATAGTTATAATATACTTTTTGCTTATAGGTACTATAAAAACTTGATGATTTGAAAATTATTTCTTTTATCAAAATTCTAGAGATTGGAGAGATATATCTGCTCAAATAAGTATATTGGAACCAGCTTCATTGTCTAATATTTTTTATTCAGATAGTGATATCTATGAAATATTGAAGGATTATGTTAAATGGAATCAAGATAATTTGACTTGAAACCTTGTAGATTCGTGAAGTGTTGATCAAACTAATGAAGATTTGGTAAATGTATATGATCCTGAATTTGAGGAAGAATTTAATGAATGATTTGACAATGTATATACTTGAGAAGATTTAACCGGTGCTGATTATTGATTTAATGATAATGTAAGTAATTAAATATAAAATTATGTTAAAACCCCCACAAATAAAAAAAAATCTTATAAATAAATGAGAAAATAATCAGATTTTTGATAGTTTTTTTTCTTGTAATCAAAATAAAAAGATTATATTGGAGGAAAAATCAAAACTTAGTTATTTTTCTTATGGTCATTGATCTGATATTGATATAAAATTTGAATTAAAAGGGGAGTATAGTGAACTTGATGTTTATTGTATATTTGCATCTTGTGATGAAAATAAATCTAAAATAAATATTGATACCAAACTTAATGCTAATTTTTGTAAAGTTAATATTTATATCGTGTCTTTTTTGGCTAATAATTGAATAGTCGATGTAAAAGCCAATATAGATATATGAAAAAATATAAAATGAGTAAGTGGTCATTTATTGGAGGAAAATATATTATTATGAGAAAAAATATCAGTAAAAACATTACCTATATTAAATGTATCTTCAAATGATGTGTCGGCTTCACATTGAGCTAAGATACAAAAAATAGATAATGAAAAACTGTTCTATATGATGTCTAAATGACTTTCATTACATGAAACCAAGAAACTTATAGTAAAATGATATTTTGATAATATCTTATGATTATCAAATTTAGATTTGGAGAAGAAAAATAAAATTTTTGAAACATTTTTAGAATATATAAAATTATAGATATGATAGAAAAATTTGAACTATTATTGGATTTATTGTATATTGAAAATAAAGATTCTTATATTGATATAGCAAAAAAAATAGAATCGAATAAATATGAAAAATTTCAAATCTCACATAAACATTGATTTTTATTTGATGCTTTTAATAAATTTTTAAAACATGAAATAAGTTTAGAAGAGTTTGTTCAAATAGGAGATATTGAATCAAAATCAGAATATCGAAACCAAAAATTTGATTATCAGGATTTATTATCGGATGATTTGGAAAAATTAGGAAAAACTTTATTTATCTTATCTGAAATTGATATTTTATGGAAATTATCTAGGAATGATTTGCTTAATCTAAATAATAAACTTAATTCTATAGGTAGTGAAATAGTGTTATTGTAATTATCATATGAATTTTTTGAAGTCTTCTAAGTCGTTAAATGATTTGTAAACAGAAGCAAACCTAACAAAAGCCACAGGATCTAATTTTTTTAGTTCTTCAAGAATATCTTCACCTATTTGATTTGAATTAATTTCATTGCTTTCATTTTGTCGTTTTATCTCTAAATTGTTTATTATATTTTCTATTATTTCGTTTTCTATTTTTCTTTTTGCAAATGATAGAATCAAACCTCTTTTGATTTTTTGTCTATCATACATTTGTTTTGTTCAATCGTTTTTGATTATAATTAGCTCTGTTACTCACTTTTTTTCAAATGTTGTAAATCTATGTGAACAAAATTCACATTCTCTTCTGCGCCTTATAACTTGTCAATCTTCTATCATTCTGGAATCTATTACTTTTGTTTCCATACTTTGACATTTGGGACACTTCATACTTGATTAAATATTAATAGTTAAAAAAATCTTTTAATTTGGTATTATATATCTTTTGTTGTAATAATACATATTTTTTAGTAATCATTTGAATCGTATTATATCTTCTCATGAAATAGATTTTATTATATCTTTTGTTGTTTTTTTATCTGTAAATTTCATTCGATTATCTAATATTAATCATAATATTTCTTTGTTGTCATCTATTTCTATTCGTTTTTCTATTATTTCTCAATATGTAATTATCATTCATTTTAATATATTTTCAAAAACTTTTTTGTATTTAGAATCTATATTTATTATTTGAGATAAGTATAAATCAATTAAAATTTTATTATCAATATTCTTATTTTTGAAATATCTATCTATCAATATGAATCAAAAAATGGTCTCTCTAATACTTGCCAATATACCCAAGATAATAGTATCAGAATAACTATTTTTTAAATTTATATTACTTTTGTTTAGATTTGTACATATATCTTTGAATATCCAAAAATCTAAACAATATAGGCTTTCTTTTATTTGATAAATATCTTTTTTCAATAGATTTTTGTTTAAATTTTTTATAAAAGACTTAGGATTGTTTAGTAGTTTTGATAAATCTCAATACGTTTTATCTATGAATTTATCTCAATTTTTTTTTACTAATATAGATATGTCTTTGCTAAATATTTTTTTAAAATCATTTATAATATACTGATTTTTTATGTATATTTTTATATCTTTGTCGTTTATATCTTGAAATATTGTAGATATAAAATTTTCATCAAATAGATTTAATATACATAGATTTGAATATATTTTTTTACTATCACTTTTGTATGGTAAGAAGAATTTTTGTTTTCATAATCTCAGATTTTCTGTAGTATATTTATAATAAAATACATTTTTTCAATATTGGTATAACATTGATCAATAGTAGTTTATAGAAGTATCCTTTTCTTCTCATGCTTTTGTATTTAATATATCTTTTATTAAATCTTTTCTAAACATTCTTATGAAAAAATTATCTCATCTAGATATTCGTAATCATCATACATATGTTATGTAAAAATTTAATATTTTTTCCATTATTCTTGATTCTTTTTTTATTCTTTCTGGTATTTTTAGACTTTCTATATTGTCTATATCTTCTCCTATAGATGACATAAAGTCTTCAATTTCTTCATCTGTTCAATTGGGGGAATTTTTAAATATATTAACTATATATTTTTGAACTCAATTGAAGAAATTTTTTTTGAAATTTTTGTAATCTAATGTATAAT
This sequence comes from Candidatus Altimarinota bacterium, assembly GCA_021734475.1. GTDB lineage: Bacteria > Patescibacteriota > Gracilibacteria > Absconditabacterales > Absconditicoccaceae > UBA6263. The sequence goes on along the minus strand of JAIPIU010000007.1, from coordinate 42,959 downwards.
TTAATAAATCTTCTAATGTTTCTGGGTTTTTACGTATATTTTTTATAAAAGGATCCAATATCTTTTTATCAAATATTTTGCTTACTATATTATCTATTACTAAATTTATATCATTTTCTGAAAATAAATACTTTAAAAGTATATCAACTGGTAATATATACTGTAATACAGATTTTTCTAAACTTCAAAAATTTGATTTTTCACTTTGTTCTTTGTGTGTTTTTATAAAATTGAGTATATGAGTTTTTTTATCTTCATTTTTTAATTCATCATAGAATATCCATTCTAAAAATTCATTATCAGATACTTTATCATTTTGCAATAATCAGTTTATATTTTGATAATAATGAAATAATAGAAAAAATAGATCTATTTGTCATAATAACGATTTTTTTATTTGAGAGTATGCTTTCTGATCTATATTTTTTCATGTTTGTTCCAAAACAAATTTGTAAAAAGATAGAAATGTATCAATAAATCGATTGTATTTTTCTTGTTCAGTTTTTTGTGGAAATTTTTTAATTCTTGCTAAAAAAACAAAACTCAATAAATAAACAGAATATATAAAATTTAGAAAATACTCTTTGGGATATTTGGAGAAAATATCTTTTGTATATATACTAGAAATCAATGCTATTGAATTTGATGTATTTGCAGGATTGAAGAACCTGTATCAATTTATATTGGCAGTACTACAGTATCAATAATAAGCGTCAATTACTTTTGGATTGAATTGTTGTTTATTTCAGAATCAAATTTTGAATTCAAATGGATCTATAGAAATATCAAATAAATTTAGCTTATAATTTTCTATTATTTTTCTGTTTATTACGGAAAAAAATTCTTTTGCAGAGATAAAAGATATAAACATACTTGCGGGGTTTATATTGTTTTTCATCATTTCGTCTGGAAATAGCGACAATAGAATTCTTTTAAAAAGTTGCATAGAAAACGTTAAAGCGTAAAAACGTTGAAACGTAATAAAATTTAAATATCGAGACTATATTATTCACTTATTTCGTCTATTTTTACATTAAATATTAAATTTTGATAGGTTTCTTTTGGGTTTGTGTCTAATAATACAATTGTGTAATCTCAATCTCATTGAATTCATTTTACGATACCATTTATATCTCATATTTGATATTCTTTTCACATTTCTGGTACTAGATTTAATCTATCAAATATAAATTTTGCCAATTGTTGTATATTTTTATCATCATATTTATCTCAATATCAAACATTTGGATTTACTAATACTTCTTTAACTTCTCATTGTTTCATTCATATAATAGCATTTTCTAATCATTCTATTATTTCTTGATTTCATACAATAATTTCTTTTGTTTGATTTTCTTCAAAAATATCTCAATTTTCAAATTTAGAATCATAACTTATTTTCACTTTGTCTCAGATTTCTATGCTTTCTAGGATCTGTGTTTTTCAGCATCCAAATATAAATATTGAAGCTAAAACGATCATTAATAATCAGATTTTTTTCATTTTTGATTTTTGTGAGTATATAAAATTTATTTTATATTTTTAATTTTTTTATCTATAAAATCTTTTCGTGAATCTTGGGCATTTAATATTTTTTCTTTTACTTCTTGTTTTTCGTCTATTATTTCTTGATTTCATGAATTGCTGATATCTAGTCTAAGAATATACTCGTTTTTGTAAAGAATATTATTTTCATGCGATAGGAAATAGTCTCAATAGTGAGATAATAAATATTTATTCAAAAAATTTTCAACATGATTTATTTCCTGTGTCTTTTTTTCGATTTCTTGATTAACAGATCAAATTGCATCTAATATAGCTATATAATTTAGGTAAGTTCTGATAGCTACTATCATAGATAGTATAAAAACTATTAATCATAGATATTTTAACTGTGTAGAATATCTTTGTATAAATTTTACTAGATTTTTCATAATTTATTTACTTAATAATATATTACTATCTTTTGTTATTCTTCCTTGAAAATTCAAGAGAAAATTAAAAAAGTTGAAACTTGAAAGTAGAAAGTTAAAAGTAACTTATAATGTTTTTATTTATTGATTTTGCTTGTTTTTATGGCAATAAATAGATTACCAGACTATATAATAAATAGATTAAAAGCCTGAGAAATTGTTAATAGGCCAGTTTCTGTAATTAAGGAATTAGTTGAAAATAGTATAGATGCATGAGCAGATAATATAATAATTTCTGTTGATGATTGATGAAAAAGTTTGATAAGTGTGGAAGATAATGGTAGTTGAATTCAACTTTCTGATATGGATTTGGTTTTGGAAAGATATGCTACATCTAAAATAAATAATGAAAATGATTTATTACATATCAAAAATTATTGATTTAGATGAGAAGCTTTGGCTAGTATAGCAGAAGTAAGTAAAATTACAGTGATTTCTAAAACAAAATATAGTGAAATAGCTACGAAACTTATTAGAAGAGGAGGAGAAAATATAATAAAAAATGTTCCAGTTGGCTTTGATAGTTGAACTATCGTAAGTGTAGAGGATATTTTTTATAATGTTCCTGTTAGACTTAAATTTATGAAATCCCCACAGACAGAATTTTATTATTGTTATAATTATTTTGTAGATATATCTTTGTGGCATTATAATAAACATTTTGTTTTAAAGAAAAATTGAAAAGTCGTTTTTGATTTAGAGCCTAGTGATTGAATTATAGATAGAATAAATAAGTTATATAAAAAAGATCGATCTAAAAATCTCAAGGATGTCTCGTATAAAGATGATATTGTTGAATTTAATGCTGTTGTATGAGATTCTAGTTTGCGTTTTTGATCAGCAGAAAATATAAAAATTTATGTTAATTCTAGACCGATAGAAGATAAAGTTATTAAAAAATCATTAATGGATGCTTATTATAGACAAATAACGCCTGGTGAGTATCCTTTAGCTGTTTTGATGTTTGAAATAGATCCAGAATATGTAGATGTAAATGTTCATCCTAGTAAACTTCAGGTTAAATTTCGAGATTCTAGGAAAATATATGAGATTGTTTATAGTCAAATAAAAAAAGTTTTAGGTGAAAATAGAATATCAAATTTATCAGATTTATGAGAAAAAAAATCAGATTTTAGTCAGAATCTTTATACTAAAGAGACATTAGATAATTCTATAGAACAAAAAAACCTTATTTCAAATGATAGTAGTAATTTTTATGTTCAATGATCTTGATTTTTTGAACAGGAGGAGGAAAAAATTTTTGAAAATGAATTTATTTGAGAATATAAGATTGTTTGACAGTTGCGAAATAGTTATGTAATGCTTGAATCAAAAGATAGTTTATTCTATATAGATCAACATGCATTAGCAGAGAGAATTGCTTTTGAAAAGATGAAAAAAGAGCGTGATTTAAAGCCAGAATTACTTTTGCAACCATTAAAATTTGAAGTAATTAATATTCCAAATTTACAAGAAAAAATAGATGAAATAAATAAATTTGGTTTTGATTGTTCTTTGATAAGTGAAAATACACTTGTGATATATGCTGTACCGAAAGTTTTTGTGTTGTATCCAGTAGATTTAATTAAGCTTTTGAATCATATATTATATCTAAAAGAAATCTCTTATGATCATATGTTGGATGGTTTATTTGCTACTAGAGCTTGTAAAACATCTATCAAGGCCTGACATAGATTATCTATGCAACAGATGTTGAATCTAATAAAAGAATGATTTGAAAATATTGAATGATTGTTTGTTTGTCAGCATGGAAGACCTTTTTTTGTTCAAGTAGAAAAGAAAAATATAGATAAACTATTTGATAGGTAAGAGTCTGCTAATGCAGACGATAAACAAAGCCTTTGGTTTTTGATAAATATTGATGAAAGATTTATAGCTTAAAAGTTTAATATGAAAAAAGTATTGTTTGTTATTAGTTTTTTGTTTATCTTTTGAAATGTTTTTGCATATAAAGAATTAATTATAGAAAATAGGGGAGGACTGCCAGTTAGAGTAATTAAAGTTGTTCTGGATGGGCAACATTATGTAGTTAGTTCTGTAGCTAATGATTGATGAGATACTTTGGAAAATTTAACCAAAAAAGTCTGATGAGATACCGCAGTTAATGGTGTGTTTTTTTGTCCAGCAGATTATACTTATTGTAATTGATTGACGCATACAATATCAGAGAGAGTTTATATGTGAAATGGTGAAGATTATAGTAGATTTTGGCCAGATACAAGTATAAGGGCTATTTTTGGTTTTGATAAATACTGAGAACCATTGTTAGTCCAAAATAACTTTTGAATTAGTGATATAGGATACTGGAGTAATATAAACAAAGATAGACAATCAGATTTATATTTTTGACTTGGGAATTTTCCTGTATTATTGGAAGATTGAGATGATGTGGTTATGTGATTTTTGAATTATGTAGATAAAAAGATGGAAACACCTTGAAATAAAAGTTTTATATGTTCCACAAAAGATAAATCTACTATATATTTATGAGTAGTTGGTTGATTGAATTTATGGAAAATGCCAGCATTTATCAAAGAACAATTTGGATGCTGGAATGCAATTAATTTAGATGCATGAGCTAGTTTGGGTATGATATATTCATGATTGGTATTGGATAGAGGATGAAGAAGAAAAATAATGGATGCGTTTGTTGTACTTACAAGAGATGAATATATCAAACTTACTTGAATTACACCACCAATGAAAACAGAATACAAGCCTGATTTAACTTATACTTTGAATTCTGAAGATCGAAAATTTGTAGATAAATTAGACAAAATTATAAAAACTATAATAAAACAATATGGATCTGATTATAAACGAAAAATTATTAAATTATTTCGTGATATGTATTCGTCAGATAAATATGATCTGGTTAAAAAATCTATTTTCTATGAGATATTAATTAAAACATATACAGTTGATAAATTATAGAAAAATACCCGATAAAAAACCGGGTATCTAAGATTAATAAATAATTTCATTGTCATTGTGAAGAATTGTTAATTTTTTTCCATTAAATTTTTCTACATGACCAATTATTTGAGCATTAACATTGAAACTTTTTGATATTTCAATGATTTGTTCTGCTGTTTGTTGACTGTTTGTATAAAGTTCCATTCGATGACCCATGTTATAGGTTTGAAACATTTCTTTCCAGTCTGTTCTTGCTTCTGCTTGTAATAATTGAAATAGAGGAGGAGTAGGGAATAAGTTGTTTTTGATAATGTGAACATTATCTGCAAATTTCATTACTTTTGTTTGTCCTCCTCCAGAACAATGAATAATACCTTTTAGAGTTGACCAGTGTATTGTATCCAATATTCTTTTTATTATTGGAGCATAAGTTCTAGTTGGCGATAGAAGTAGTTTTCCTATTGATGTATTTTCAAATTCTACTTCATTTCCAAAAACTCTGGGAGCTAATTCTTTTAGATCAAAATCACCACGATAAACTAAATGTTTTGGCATATTAGGATCTGTAATTTCAGGATATCTTTCAGCATATTTATGATCAAGAACATCATGTCTAGCTGATGTTAATCCATTACTACCTATTCCACTGTTGTATTCTGTTTCATAGCTAGCTTGACCAAAAGATGCAAGTCCAACTATAATATTGCCAGGCAATATTTGAGGTAAAACAACATCGTGTCTTGTCATTCTTGTTGTGAGGGTGTGATCTATGACAAGCGTTTTAATAGAATCTCCAAGATCAGCAGTTTCACCTCCACCATAATGAATTTGAATTCCCAATTCTCTTAATGTTTGGAGAAATTCTTCTGTTCCATTTATTATTTCGGCAATTACTTCTCCTGGAACTAAGAATTTATTTCTTCCTATAGAACTAGATAATAGTAATGGAACATTAATAGCACCTATGCAAGCTAAATCATCAAGATTCATTACAATACTGTCTTGAGCTACACCTTTGAAAACTGAAAGGTCCCCAGTTTCTTTCCAATATAGATAAGCAAGTATTGCTTTGGTACCTGCACCATCTGCATGTGTAATATTACAGAATTTTTCATCTCCACCCAAGAGATCAGGTAGGATTTTGCAAAAAGCATTTGGAAAAATGCCTTTGTCTAAAAGTTTAATCGCTGTGTGAACTTCTGATTTATCAGAAGAAACACCTCTGTCGTTGTAATCGCTCATAACAAAGTTTTTTAATTTTAGTTTTTATTAGAAAATTATTTAAGAATTTTTGTTTATCATCAAGAATTTATCTAATTTCAATCTGGTAACCAGTTAATTGTGTAGCTAATTTGATATTAGATGCTCATTTTCATATAGCTTGAGCTTTTTGATCTTCGTTTACATGCACTATCGCTTTCCTTTCAAGTAGTTCTATATTTTCTATTTGGGCTGGTTTAAGACAATTTTTGATCATTTGGATTATATCATCAGTTTTTTCTATATAATCTATTTTTTCTCAATCTAGAAGTGATAATACGGTGTTTATTCTATCTCATCTGTGTCAAACCATTACTCATACTGGATCTACTTTCTCTTCACTTGAAGAAACAATTATTTTGGTTTTTTTACCTGCCATTCTAGCTATTTTTTCTATTTTAATTATTCATTCTTCTAATTCAGGTACTATTTTTCTAAGAATAGCTTCTATATAATCTGTAGTAGATTGTGTAATATCCAAAACTATTCATCATTGATCTTTTGAAATTTGTCTAAGTAATACAAATATTTCTTCTCCTGCTTCATATGATCTATGAGGAATTTGTCATTCTGGAGATAATACTACAGCTGATCATTCTATATCTAAGATTACACTATCTGAATGAACTCTAATTACTTTAGCTTTTAGAAGTTCTCATTGTTTGTTTTGGAATTTTTCGAAGAATCTTTCTCTTTCTATGTTTTTTAGATTTTGTTTAATTGTTTGAGCAGCAGCTTGAGCAGCTATTCTAGATAATTCTAATTTTTCTGGAGTAACATTTATTAGTAATTTTTCTCAAACTTTGATATCTTTACGTATTTCTTTTGCTTTTTCTGGTAATATTTGAATATCTTCGTCTTCTATTTCTTCAACTACATCAAGTTCTCTATATATAGTAACTGTTCAGTCGTTTTCTATGTTTACTAAAATATTAGATTTTTTATATTCAGGAAAATCTTTTTTGAATCATGATCTAATTCATAGCTTGACAATTTCTAGAATATTATATGGATCGAATTTAAAATCTTCTACTAATTGCATAATTGCAGCTTGTATGCTTTTTCAATCTAATTTCATTAAAAATTTTACTAAAAATAAAATTATGACGACTTGTTTTTATATATTATTTTTGGCTTTTCAATAGAAAATTAAACATAGTTATTGATTATTAGTTATTGCTTATTATAAAGCTGACTTGAATTTAAAATTAGGATAGTTATTTTATAGTCAGAATTTTATTTATATTTTTATAAATTATGTCTACACGAAAAGAGGTTGCTAATATTATGTTTCCTGATGTGAAAGAAACTATAGAAGATCTTTTGAAAAAATACCCAGATAGAGAATTAAATCCTGTAGTAAGTCGTATGGGACCTAGTCCAACATGATTTATGCATATAGGAAACTTTTATCAAGCATTTACTTCGTGGAAATATAGTAAACAAAATAATGGAGTCTTTTTTATAAGGATAGAAGATACAGATCAGAAAAGAGAGGTAGAATGAGCTATAGATGTTATTTTAGAGGTTCTAAAATGATTTAATATAATTTTGGATGAGTGACCAATTGGCGAAAATATGCAAGATGTTGGTAAATATTGACCATATGTTCAATCAAAGAGAAAATATATTTATAATGTATTTGCTAAATATTTGGTTGAAAAATGATTGGCTTATCCTTGTCGAATGACAGAAGAAGAATTAGCAGTAATAAGAGAAAATCAAACAAAGGCAAAACTTATACCTGGTATTTATTGAAATTATTCTGTCTGGAGAAATAAAACTCCTGATGAATTAATGAAAAAGATTCAAGATGAATCGTGATTCTTTCCAGTATTAAGATTACGTTCACATTGAGATTTACATAAAAAAATTAATTTTGATGATATAATAAAGTGAAAAATTAATATGGCTGATAATTATAATGATGTAGTTTTGTTAAAAAAAGATTGATTGCCTACATATCATCTTGCACATGTAGCAGATGATACTTTGATGAAAACTACACATGTTATCAGATGAGAAGAGTGGCTAACTTCAGTGCCATTACATATACAGCTTTTTGAAGCTTTTGGGTTAAGAATACCATTTTATGCTCATATAGCACCATTATTGAAATTAGATAACTGAAATAAGAGAAAACTGAGTAAAAGATATGATCCAGAAGCTAATATGAAATATTTTTTTGAACAATGATTTCCTACAAAATGATTGATGGAATATCTTTTGACAATTATGGATTCTAGTTTCGAAAACTGGAGGAATGAAAATATAGATAAGGAATTATTTGAATTCAAATTTACATTGGAGAATATGAATCATGCTTGAGCTTTGTTTGATTTTATCAAACTCAATAGTGTATGTAACAACTATATATCTAGAATATCTACAGATGAACTTTATGAAAAGACATTGGAACGAGCTTATAAATATAGTCCAGATTTTGCAAAATTAATGATATCTGATGTAGATTATACAAAAGCTGCTATAAATATAGAGAGACATACTCCAAAAGACCCAAAAAGATTTACAACTTTTAAAGATGTCGAGAGTCAGATTATATTTTTTTATGACAGTGAACGAGAAAAGCTTTTTGTAAATAAACCAGATTTGCCAGAAATATTTAATGATGATTGGATTGGGAAATTTATAAGTGAGTATGCAAGTGTTTTGGATCTGGATATGTCTATTGAAGATTGGTTTGTTCAATTGAAACAAATATGAAAAAAATACTGATTTGCTTGAAATAATGCTGAATTTAAAGAATGATGATATATTTGAAAAATCTGAGATTTAGCTATGTTTTTGAGAATACAACTTTGTTGTGCTAGTCAAACTCCAGATCTATTCTCCGTAATGAGAGTAATGGGTAAAGAAAGAGTAATTAATAGATTAAAATATAAAAAAAACTAGGGGAATACCTCTAGTTTAAGGTCGGAAAGTGCCAGAGTCGGTTTCATACAACCGATTTAAATACATTTTTTTGTATTTCCTATGGATTGTATAATAAACATCCGGCACTCTCCAAGTTTCTATCTGATCTTTTGGGGTAAAAGATCTAGATAGTATTTAAGGAGGAATACCTCCAACATAACTACCTAAGTGTAGTAGGATCACAATAAGTAACTATGTTAATATAATTATATTTTCAAACATATAAAAAACAAATTATATATACTTTGCTTTATATAAAGATTTGACAAAATTTAAAATTAATCTATAATTTATTGTGAGTTTTTGTTTTTAGAATATAATAAAAATATACTTGATAATGAAAGCTTATCTATCAAAAAATTTATGATTTAAATTTATATTATCTATTTTCTTGTTTAGTCTATATTTTTCATTTTCGTTAGCTTCAGATAGTTTTGATGATTTTATTCATCGATGAGAATATACAAAAATAATTAATCATATATCTGATAGTGATCAAGAGCTTTCTAATAGATCTTTGTTTACTCAAATGCTATCTTTGAAAAATGAGAAATGTGTATATAAAGAAAGGGGTAATAGTTATTTACTTTCTCCATTATGTTTATTAAACAGAGAATTACCTTATATTGATGAAAATCTAGTTATTGAGAATATTTGGCCTGAAGTGGTTTGATTTGATGATTCTTATGATGAAACTAAAACTAAATTTGAATATAAATCAGCGAATCCCTTTTTTAAAAATTATAAATCAATATTTGATATAGATAATATTCAAAAATTATTTCTGATAAAATTATATGATAGGGGGACTTATATATTAGTACCTAAAACCTATATTATGTATGAAAACTTTAAAAAAATGTCTTTTTATGTTGTATCTAAAAATATTAGTTTACTTAAACCTTGTACTAAACAAAACTATAAAGTAGCATTAAATAGCCTTGATAACTATGTGTTAGCTCCCTGAAATATATTTAATCTAAATGATCATATTTCTTATCTTCCATGATATTGTAAGTGATCTTGACCTCAAAATTTGATGTTTTACGGAGGTGTATGTTGATTTGCTAGTCAGCTTTTTAGATCATCTTTATTAAATCCAGATATGGAGATATTAAAAAGATCATGACATAGTGTTTGGCTTACAGCTTATTATTCTGATTATATTTATTGAGATGATGCTGCTATTTATCAAAACACCAAACAGTTTGAAATAAAAAATAATTCCAAAAAAAATATTTACTTTAAAGTTATGAATAAGTGAGATTATAGTTATTTTATAGCTATATTATCTAAAGAACCAGAAAAAAAAGTTAATATAAGTAAAAAACAGGTATGAAATTTATCTGCTATATTAGAAAAAAAAGTTTATGATCTAAACTATTGAAACTTATTAACAAGCCAAACTTTTGAATCTACTTATAGTTACAAAAGTAACGCTATAAGATAATTATTTTTCTAATCTATAGATACTATATTTTGTTCTTCAGCTTTTTATACATTCTTGGATCATTCTTTCATTTCTATTGAGATTTGAAGTTCAACTTTTGATTTCCAAGAATACTATTTGTTTTAGATTTCATGAGGATAATCAGTCGAAAACTATATAGTCTATTCATTTTCATACAAAAGTAAGATCTTTGTAATAATAAGGGAAATTTGGTAGTAGAGGAGCTATTTTTTCGTTTACATTTCATAGAACAACGGAACGAGATCTAGATACTGCTTCTTGTCTTTGTCATTTGATTTTTATTTGAAAATATATTTTTGCTATTAGATATCATATTATGAGTCATATTATTATTCAAATTATAATAATTCATGTATTTTCTTTCATTTTGCGTTGTAAAAAAAAACTAAATTCTTAATTTATATTTTACTAATTTATCTTATTAGAACAAGAAAAAATGATTCTGACTTTTGATTTACGTCATTTTAATAATTTACTTTCGAGAAGCTAATATTTTATCAGATTCTTAATTTTAATTTATAATTTAATAAATGATAGATATAAAAAAAATTCGTGATAATATAGAAGCTTATAAAGAAATATGCAAAAATAAATGAAAAGATATTGATGTTGATTGATTTTTGAAATTAGATGAAAATAGAAGAGATTTGCAAAAGAAAATTGACGATATGAAATTTCAACAAAAAGAATTAGCTTCTAAAAAGGATTTTGAATGAGCTAAAAATTTAAAATGAGAAATTCAAAAAATAGAGTCAGATTATAATGTTGTGATGGATGAATTTAATAAAGCTATTTTAAATATGCCAAATACATCATTACATGCTTGAGTTCCTATTTGAAAAAATGAATCAGAAAATGTTGTTTTAAAGAATGTATGAAATGTTCCTAATTTTGATTTTGAAGCTTTGGATCATATATCTTTAATGAAAAAATATGATATGATAGATGTTGAAAGAGGAGTTAAGCTTGCTTGAGCACGTAGTTATTTCTTGAAATGAGATGGTATGCTTTTGGAACAAGCTGTATTGCAATATACTTTAAAAAAACTTGTAGAGAAATGATTTACACCTATGAATGTGCCAAATATAGTTAATCCAGAATGTTTGATATGAACTTGATATTTTCCTGGATGAGAGGAGGATGCTTATTGGATGGAAAGAGACGATCAACGACTTATATGAACCTCTGAAATACCAGTAACAGCTTATCATATGAATGAAGTTTTGGATGAAAATGAATTACCAAAAAAATATTGTTGATATTCAGCTTGTTATCGTAGAGAAGCTGGTACTTATTGAAAAGATACTGCTGGTTTGTATAGAGTTCATCAATTTATGAAAGTAGAACAAGTTGTTGTTTTACCAGAAGATGTTGCGTTATCAGACGAGTTTCATGATTATATTTTGAATAATGCTATGGAAATATTAAATGATTTGAAAATTCCTTACCGTATTTTACAATTATGTAGTTGAGATTTAGCTATAGGTAAATATAATTCTCATGATCTAGAATGTTGGATGCCTTCACGTAATTCTTATGGAGAAACTCATTCTGTGACATCATTTTTGAATTTTCAAGCTCGTAGATTGAATTTGCGTTATCGTGATAAAGAATGAAATATTAAATATTGTTATACTATGAATAATACTGCTATTGCTACTCCTAGAATATTAATTTCTATAATAGAAAATAATCAAGAAAAAGACTGAACTATTAAGATTCCAGAAGTTCTTGTTCCTTATATGAATAAGGAATATATAGGTAAATAGATGTAATCTCTTTATATTTACTGTAAATTTTAATAAATTTAGGTGAAAATATAAAAATGGGGCTAAATGCCTCATTTTTTTTGTCGTATAGAAATTTTAAAATAATTTCTATAAAGTTTTAAAAGAAACTTTCGGCGTTTTATTTATAAATTTCATTCCATCTTTTTTGCTTTTTTTTGGAAAATTAATTATAATTGGTTTATGGTGATTTAATACTATTTATTCAATATTTTATTATGACAATAGAAGTATCTACTTTTAAGGAAAGATTATGACAAGCTGTATTACAATCTGATGTTGTAAAAATTTTTGATAATCTCTTAACCATTGCTGTAGAAGAATGAGCTTCGGATATTCATATTGAGCCATTGGAAAACTATTCTAGGATTAGAATCAGAATTGATTGAGTTTTACAAGAGCTTATACAATACCCTAGGCATTTACATGAGAGTATTATTTCTAAATTTAAAATAGAATCTGGTCAAATGAGACCTGATGAGAAAAGGCTTCCTCAAGATGCTAGAGTTTCTAATGTTACTCAAACTAATAAAGAAATAGATCTGCGTGCTAATACATTACCTACTGTTTGGTGAGAAAAACTTGTAATGCGTATTGTGGATAAATCTAAAGATATACCACCTTTATCTGAACTTGGTATAGAATGAAGCAATAAGGATATAATAGAAACTTATTTAAAATATCCAAATGGAATTATTTTGAATACATGACCTACATGATCTGGTAAAACTACTACTCTTTATGCTTGTTTGAGTGAAGTTAATATTCCAGAAGTGAATATAATTACTTATGAAGATCCTGTTGAAAATAAAGTTTCATGATTAAATCAAGCTCAAATTAGAACTGATATATGATTTACTTTTGCTAGTTGACTTAGATGATGACTTAGACAAGATCCTGATATTCTAATGGTTTGAGAAATACGTGATAAGGAAACATTGGATATGGCTATGGAATCTGCGATGACATGACATTTGGTTTTTTCTACTGTTCATACTAATTCTGCTGTAGAAACTATTACAAGAGTTTTAAATTTATGAGCTAAACCATATATGATGGTTGGTACTTTTAATTTAGTTATTGCTCAGAGGCTTTGTAGGATGAACTGTAAAAGATGTAAAACTAGAATTTCTGTAAAATGAGATAAAAGAATAGAATATGTTAAAGAATCTTTTCGTAATTTTGATAAAGATGCTTTAAAAAAAGAAGTTATAAGTAGATGAATATCTCAGCAACAATGGAATGATTTTATGAATGAAGGATATGTATATGCTTGAACTTGAAAAGATCCAGAGACTGGAGATGTTTGTCCTGTTTGTGGTGGTAGTTGATATAAGTGAAGACTTTGAATATTTGAAATGATGCCATATACGGATGAAATAAAATCTATGCTTTTGGAATGAAAACAAGCTTTCGAAGTTGAAAAAGCTGCATTAAAAAGTTGAATGATTAATTTGGAAAGAGATTGAGTATTTAAAATAATGAAATGATTTTTGAGTCTTGATCAAGTATTTAAGTTTGTAAAAGCTAAAAATTTTTAATAATTTAATTTTATTAATGTCTGAATCGGTTTTAAAAGGAGGATTTTTGGAAAAAATGATGATAAAGCTGAATGCTCCATGATTAAAAAATAAAACTAATTTCTTTAGGCTTATGGCTATTTCTCAAAAAGCATGACTTTGAATTAGAGATTCTTTGATTTCTATTAAACAATCTGAAACACATAGATGATTGCGTATGATTATAGATGATTTGATAAATCAGATGACTCAATGAGAAAGTTTAGCTTCTGCAATGGAAAATCATGACTATTTTTTTGGCTATTCAGAAATAGAATTAATTAGATCCTCTCAGATAACTTGAAATTTACCTGATGTTTTATGACAAGTAGCTGCTGAACTTGAAAATACTCAAAATATTAAACAAAATATAAAAAAAGCTATTACTTATCCTTTGATACTTATAATTTTTTCTATAATAGCGGTTATTGTTTTATTAGTTTTTGTTATACCAAATATAGTTTCAATGTTTCCTAGTAAAGATCAATTACCTAGTATTACAATCTTGATGTTAGATTTATCTGACTTTTTACAGAAAACTTGGTATGCTGTTATTATTACTATTTTTGCTGTGGTTTTTGGTATTCAATTTTTATATAAATATTTTCTACCATTTAAAATATTTATTGATTGAATGAGTTTGAAAATACCAGCTGTGAATTGAGTTATAAAAGCGTATTATATGTACAGATTTTGTTCTCTTTTGTCTCAGTTTTATCAAGCTTGAGTAAATCCAGTTGTATCATTGAAACTCATGTCTAGGATACTAACCAACTTTTATTATAAAAAGAAAATGATTGAGATAAAAGATGATTTGTGAGCATGATTTGGGTATTATGATTCTATGGAATGATCAGATTTATTTGATCCTATATTAATACAAATTATAAATGTTTGAGAAAATACATGAACGATCTGAGAATCTATGTGAAAAATATCTATGTTTTATGACACTTTATTGAAATCTAAAATAGCTATATTAATGTCAGTATTAGAACCTATATTAATGGCTTGTATAGCTGTGATTATATGATGAATAGTAGCTTCTATATTTTTACCTATGGCAGAATTAGTAAATGTGATGTAATAAAATTAAAACAAAACTATTGATACTTATTTTGTCTTTTTTTTGTTTTAATTTTTTGTTTGCATATAATCTTTCAGATTATTCTGATATGTCTTTATTTGCTATATGAATCCATAAAAAGGTTTCTCAAGGTGTAGATAGTTGGAATGAAAATTGAAGTGGCTGATATATTAATATATTAAAAAAACTTAAGGACTATTCTTCGCTTAGTATTATTTCTATTTTGGAATTTAGTTCTATAAGAGAAATGTCCTTGAAAAAATATATGGATGATACTAATGACTTATTGAAAGATACAGATTTTGTAATTAATGATTTACAACAAAAAATAAATATATTAAAATCTGATATGCAAGATTGTATGGATGATAAAAACGTTTATGATAAGCAATATTTTCAAGCTTTAGAATTGTATGATCAGTCTTATATGGATGAATCTTTAGAAAAATCTATATATTATCAAAAATGTGCCTCAGAAAATAGAATAAATATGAATGCTAATATTATACTTTTGGATATGATAAATCATTATTATACTTTTATAAAAACAAAATATGACTATATAGAGTCTAAGCAAGATCTTATATTAAGAAATTTTGATTTTATGAAAACAGATATCCTTGATGAGCTTTTGGAAACTAAAGCTGTTCTGAAAACTCTTAACTCTTTGGACTAACAATTTGTGTTATTGTCTTGTATTTTTGTTTTTAATTTATATTTTCATCTTGTTTATATTATTTATTATTAGATGATAGCTTTTTCTATTTGATCACTTGATATATATCGATATTGAATTTTTTATGTTATTACATTTTTTATAGCTTATCTATTTCTCTATTATGTATGAAAGAGTAGTATTTTTTCAAAATATCCTAAGGTGCAAAATTTCTTTGATAAAAATTTAGATGATCTTGTATTGTTTTCTATATTAGGTGTATTGGTAGGTGGTAGATTATGACATGTAATTATTTATGATTTAAATCATTATTTACAATATCCTGTAGAAATTTTTCAGTTTTGGAAATGATGAATGTCTTTTATATGATGAATGATTTGAGTACTTTTAACTCTTTTTATTTTAGCTAAAAGAAAATGATTAAAAAGATCAGATTTAATTATATTATTCGATTGTATACTGTGTATTGCTCCATTGGGTATAACTATTGGTAGAATATGAAATTTTTTAAATCAAGAGCTCTATGGTATAAAGGTTCCAAGTGATTTTTGGTGATTATCTAGTTGATTAATAAATTTATTAGAAAAGTTAAATGTTTTTTATGTTTATGATAAAATAGATATATTTCTTAGAATAAACACAAACTTCTTAGCAAGTTTTTTTGAATGATTTATATCACTTGTTGTAACTTTGAGTATATTCTTTGTCTTTAAGAAAAGATGAAAATTTAGAGTATGATATATTACAGGTATATTTCTATTGTGGTATAGTTTTGTAAGGTTTTTATTGGAATACATTAGATTTGATAGTCAGTCAGAGTTTGTTTTTCATTTAACTAAAAGTCAGCGATTCTTTGTTATTTTCTTTATTGTGTGATTATATTTTGTTATTTTTGAAAAAAAGAAAATTTCTATCAAATAAAATAACTATGTTTTTTGATAATTCATTTGATTGTTTCTCATAATAGAGGATCTATAGATAATGTTATTCTATATAATCTATTTATACTTGTATGGTGTTTTCATGTTTTTATAATTTTTTCTCGTACTTGAGGGTTTATATATTTTTTATTTTTTCTTAAGATTTTCTTTATTAATTCTTCTGTATATCATTTATTTATTAAAGAAAGATTATATAAGCTTTCTAATATAGCTAATTCTATGTTTGCTATTGGAAAGACATTATTTTTTATATAAACTTTTTTTGTTAATTTATAAAAAGTGCTAAATATTTTTTTTTCATTAGTAGTATATGTTTTTAATAGTATTTGCTTATTAAACATTACTTTTTCTGTACATTGTTTATTTTGATTTACTATCAATACTTCTTCTGGGATATCATATGAAGATATATTTAATTCAAGTGCCTTTAATCATCATATGTATCGATTTCATTTTATATATTGATTACAGTGTTTTTTTAAGATATTTCGATAGTACATTTCAAGTAATTGCTCATCACTATATTGTTTTTCTGGGTCTTTTACTAATAAGATATCTTTTTTTAAACTTTGTAAGTATTCTCTATTTTTAAGATGGTAAATTATTTTGTATAATTTCTGATCAGAGTATTCAGAATCTAAAATTTTTTCTAAAATTTTCTTTATTTTATCTATTTCTATTAGCTTATTTTTGTGTTTTAATAAATTTTTAACAACAATGTTAAAATAGTTATTTTTCATATATAGCATATAAACTAGTAAAAACAGTAAAATTAATCTAATGTTTTTGATAAAAAAATCAAGAGGAAATTACTATAATAATTCTAACGATTTTTCTATTGTAATTTATTTTGATAAAAATAATAACTCTATGACGATTTATTCGTCTATTTATATTAAATACGAAAAAGATGTATCAATGAGTATTGCTATCAGAATTGGACGTGAATAAGCAGGTTATGTGTCTAAATAATGTAAAAGCAATATTCGAAAAATCTTTTGATAACGCTTATGATGTTATTTTGGAAATCAGTTCTCATAAGTTTTTGATAAAGGTTTCCAGAGTCTTTGATCAAATTGTTGATTTTGAAATTGTTGCTGTAAAATGATTTATGGAGCTTTCAAAAAAAATTGTTGATATTTTGAGAGGATTAATAGACCATCTTTTTTGTAGATTAGATTAGTTTTAATTAAGTTGCTAGATATCTACTGGGAAACTTAACCGTTTTTTTGTTTTTCTTTTTGTCTTGAAAAACATTTTTTTTTTATTATAAGAACTTTGAATATAAATTATTTTTATAATTTTATTAGGTTAAATGAATCTAAACAAAGGTATAAAAAAAGACACTTCTTTGAACGTTTCTGATGCCTTTGATTCCTATAGATCTTTTATGTGAGATTTTTTGGAGATTTTTAATTTAATAAAGCCCAATTTCGAACTATATGTAAATGGTGTTATGTCTAAAAAAATGATTATAACTATTAGTTCACCTTGATCTAATTTATTGTTGTCTCAATATTTATGATCTAAGTATTTACTTGAAAAAACAAATACAGATATATTTTGTTTATGAAAAGATTGATTTGATTCGTTTATTTGATCAGGATTTAATATATTATGATGTTGTAATATAAGAAAAGATTTTCAAGAATCAGATTTTGAAGATTTGTTTCATAATATAAATCTTGGTATAGATAAGTCTAAATATAGTAATATTAGTGTGTGTTTTGTTGATGAAAATTGAAATGTCTCAGAATTGGATTTATTCCCTATTTGTTGATTGGATATTGATTATTTTTCTTCCAGATTTAGTTTGAACTTTGATTATCATTGAGAAGATATAGAAGAACTTTGTATCTTACCTGGAGCTGAAGATATACAAAAGAGTTTAGTTAAACAATATATACAACATATTATTTATTGATTAATTTTGGAACAAAAATCATCGTTGATGAACAGTGCTAAAATAAAGACTATGTTTAATAAAGTGATGGCAGTAAGATAATCATATATGTACTATTTAACTTATAAAAAGATGTAACGGTCTTGAAATCGTTACATTTTTTTTTATCATAAAAATGTTTATTATTTATTATTTTAATGTCAAAAGAATCAGAATTGTTAGTAAAAGAATATGCTAAAAATCCTTTATGTAATTATAAAATGGATAAATTTGATGTTAGTTTTCATGAAGGTAATTTTATATGTTGAGATGATATAACAGTATATGTTGTTATAAATAGTGGAAAGATCAAAGAATATAGTTTTGATTGAAATTGTTCTAGTATAACTACAGCAGCAGCTAGTTTTCTATCTGAATTTATTGTTTGAATAGATATAAATACTATTTTAAATTGGGATTATAAATTCTTTGTTGATAATTGATTTGATGTTTCTCCTAAAAGGAGAAGAGCTATGGTTATATCGCTTTTGGCACTTAGAAATTCAATTCACGAATATTTAAAAGATTGAAAAAAAGATACTTTTGATGATTTATTAGAATAACTGTCTATATTTGTCTATATTTTTATTAAAATGTCTTGAAAAGAGTAGACAATTCTTTATAGCTTTAAAGCTTTAAATTTATTTATTATATTATGATAAAAAACCTACTGTTTAACGTTATTATTAATTGAGTGGTTTTGTATTTTATTCATAAATATGATTTGTGATTTAAAGTAGTTGCTAGTGAATATGATGTTTATATTACTTTTTTGGTGTTGTGATTTTGATTTCGATTATTTAATGTCTTCTTAAAGAGAATTCTTATAATATTTACATTGCCATTAAAAATATTAACACTTGGTTTATCATCTTTTGTTATAAATATTATTGTTATCTACGTGTTTGAATATGTAGTTAATGATTATGTTACTTGAATTCAAGTATTGTTGTGAACTATAACTCAAGTATTGATAATATCTTTTGTATTCGCTGTACTGCATCTTTTAATTAAAAAAATATAAAAATGAAAAAATGAAATGTCTTTTATCTTGTTGTGATTGTTCTGCTTTTTATATTCTTATGGATACCATATTTTCAAAATGTAGCAATGCCAGTACAAGTATATTTCCTTGTATGAGCTGCTAAAGATTTTGTTGCAGTTTATCCATGGATATTGTTTCTAGGGATAATTGAATGAGTTTTTATTACCCTATATGTGAAATCTTTTATAGATGATATGAAACAACAAGACATTAAGAAATTTGATTTATAAAATATTTGTTATTTAGATTTATAAAATATTGTGTTATTATGAAAACGTATGGTGTTACTAGGGATAAGGGTGCTAAAATGCTTGGTGTTTCTACAAGAACAATTGATAGATACATTAGAGGGGGTAAGCTTTCTTATAAAAAAGTTGCTAATAAAGTCCTATTAGCAAAAGAAGAACTAGATATTCTACAAAAGGATTTCTCAGCGTTACATCAAGAAGTAAGTACAGAAATTGTTTGAAATCAAGATTCAAGATCAGTTGCAGTTAGGTCTTCTATAGAAGAATCTATAGATGAAAAGGTTGATAAGTTTTTTCTTATTTTCAAAGAAAAAGATAAGGTTTTGGAAGAAAAAAATAAAATAATATTTGTATTACAACAAAGAGTTAATGACTTGGAATCTAAGATAAATAATATGATAGCTTTACCTGATTATGATAAAGAAAAAAAACAGGCTATTGTAGAAAAAGAGAAATTACAAGAAAAAATAGATAGATTACAGTGAAAAGTAAAAACAGAAAGAGTAAAAAATATAGCTTTTGTAGTTATATCTTTGTTGTTTATATTGATTGCTATTTTCTTTATGATGAATAACTAGGGAAATATAATATTCATTATTTTGTCTAGTTCTTTTATGTGTCATTGTAATGACTTGTTTTTTATTCGTTGGTGAAAATGTCGGTGACAGAAGTTTACTGTATCTTCTAATCACTTTGATTTCATTCATAAGTATGTTTCTATGTCTCATTTTTCTAATATAAAAACATTTTCTTCGTATAGTTCTTCAATTTTTTCGATAATATAACTATGTTTATTAGGATACAAATCTTTTACTGTTTTTACTAATTTTGTATAGTGACGATCATAGCTTTTTTTTTCTTTTTTCATTGTATTATAATATTTTTTGGATTTTTGATAAAAATTATTTAAATCCATTTGATGTAGTATTCCAAAATCTACTGTATTATCTCGATCTCATATAAAATATGATTTTATTCAGAATTTTGATAAGAAATGTCTTCGTCTTTTAAATCATCACTTTCAATTTATATTTATTATTTCATAATCTTTTAATTTCTTTTTTCGTAATGGAAAATTTTTATGTAAATAATTAAGATAAAATTCGAAAAAATAGGCATCAGTTTCTCATTCTACCATTATTATTTTGTTTGAGAAAAATATTTTAGATGCATTTTCAAATTTTAACATCTGTATTAAACTTCGTTCTTCTGTACCTATGTTTTGAGGATATATAATTTTTGTTTCTCAATTTATTTTTGTAAATCTATAAACATTAGATATATTCCATTCATTTATAAATAGAGGAGAGTAAGTAGATATTATGAATTGTGTTCAAATATTTTCACTTACTTTTTCTAACATTCTTACTATGCTTCTTTGCATTTGTGGGTGAGTATGTATCTCTGGTTCGTCTATTAACATTGTTCATTCTTTTAAATCAAATCAATATAGAGCAAAGATTATTGTAAGCATAGACTGTTCTCAATCACTAAGTTGTTCAAAACTAAATTTTTGTCCAAAACTGTCTACTAGAAAAAGATAGAATCAATTATTATCTTTTCAAACTTGTAATTCTTTGTTGAAATATTTTAGTATTACTTCTTTTAAATTTGAGAAGAAATCAGATTTATTTAATTTTTTATTTATATCTTCTAGTGTATATTCTCTTTTAACGCTTTTAGTATCTATGTTTTCATTGGATGTATTGTTTATTATATTTCGTATTTTATTTATACATAAATAATATCATATAAATGGGGGATATTCTATTGTGTTTTTTTCTGATATATAAGTGTTTCGTCACTTAGGATCTATATTTGTTGATAGTTCGAAAAAATTTCTATGTAGTCATATTGATGTAAAAGTATTTTTTAGTGGATAAAATTTTATTTTATCATTTGGGTATTCAAATTCATTTTGGATAATAATTCATATTTGCATTAACTCTATATTTTTTATATATTCTACTATTTGTCTTTGATGTTTTGATAGATAACTTTCATCTATAATTGCTTTTCTATTTTCTATATCTATATCAAAAGTAACTTCCAAAATTCTATTTTCTAATAAACTTTCTGTGTTAATGTCAGATAAATTTAATTTAATATTACTATATTTTCTTA
This sequence comes from Candidatus Altimarinota bacterium, assembly GCA_021734475.1. Taxonomy (GTDB): domain Bacteria; phylum Patescibacteriota; class Gracilibacteria; order Absconditabacterales; family Absconditicoccaceae; genus UBA6263. The sequence continues at coordinate 20,975 of JAIPIU010000007.1, read as the reverse complement.
TTAGTTTTTGAAAATGATCTCTATGTTTTGACATAAATCATAGATTTTCTATGTCATGATTATTTAGTTTGAATGCTATACTTACTTTTGATTTTTTATCTTCATTTCAAAAATGTTTGAAAATCTTTTTTATTGACACCTCGTTTTCTGTGATAACACTAGAAAATTTATTGTTTTCTCAACTATTTATTATTTTAGGATCATAGACATAATCTTTCATTAATCAGGATTTTATTATTTCATTTATAATTAACAAAAAATTACTTTTTCATGCTCAATTTGGTCATATTAATATATTTACGCTTCAATTTTTTTCTGTATCAAAAATTATCCATTGATTAGCGTCGAAATCTTCTAGATAAGGGAAACTTAAAATGTTTGAGAATTTTACTTTTTGTATTTGCATATTAACGTTTAAGCGTTAGAGCATAAAACAGCTTTAACGACTGTTTATAGTCGTATATTAAGTATATTTAAAATTTTAATTTTAGCAAATTTATTGATATTTGCTTTAGCCTGGTAATTTACTAGGAAATCTTTATACTTGTTTTTCTAATAAGGTTGATACGCTATCTAACGAAACGGCATCGTTTGGGCTTAATTCAGCCCTGTTGTCCGTTTTATTACTATATATATAAATGACTAATATTTTTAAAGATCTGTGACTGACAGATAAGACTTTGTCAGCATTAGAAAAAAAATGATTCGAAAAACCTTCTCCAATTCAAAGCGAAATTATTCCATTACTTTTGTTGAATAAAAAGAATATAATTTGACAAGCTGAGACTTGAACAGGTAAAACTGCTGCTTTTGGTTTACCATTAATAGAAAGATTAACACCTTCAAAAACTATACAGGCCCTTATTTTAGTTCCTACTAGGGAGCTTGCTGTACAAGTTGCTGAAGAAATAAATTCTTTACAAAGTCAAAAATGACTTGGTGTGGTACCTATTTATTGAGGACAATCTTATACTATTCAAAATAATTTATTAAGAAGATGAGCGGATATTTTGGTTTGAACACCAGGTAGAGTAATGGATCACATGAAAAAAGGTACAATTAAACTTGATAAAATTTCATATTTCATATTGGATGAAGCTGATGAAATGTTGAATATGGGATTTATTGAAGATATAAAAACAATTTTCACTCAAACTAATAAAGATAAAAGAGTACTTTTGTTTTCTGCTACTATGCCTAGAGAGATATTGTCTGTAGTTAAAAAATATATGTGAGAATATGATCATATATCTATCAAAAAAGAACAAATGACTACTACTCAGACTGAACAAACTTATGTACAAGTAAATGATAGAGATAGAGTAGAAGCTCTATGTAGAATAATGGATCATCAACCAGATTTTTATGGCATTGTTTTCTGTAAAACTAAAGCTGATGTTGATTTTTTATCTGCAAAATTGGAAGATAGATGATATTTTGTACAAGCGTTACATGGTGATATAAAACAAAAACAAAGAGAAACTATATTAAAATGATTTAAACAACAAAAGATAAAGATTCTGATTGCAACTGATGTTGCTGCTAGATGAATAGATGTAAATGATATGACTCATGTAGTTAATTATTGATTACCTCAAGATTCGGAAAAATATATTCATAGAGTAGGTAGAACAGGTAGAGCAGGTAAAACTTGAAAAGCAATTAGTATTATAGGACCTAACGATCTAAAAAAGATTTTGTATATAGGAAAAATCACAAAAACTGATATAAAGAAAATGGAGATACCAGAAATAGAGAATGTGATTGAGAATAAACAAAATAAATTGATGACTAATATAAAATGAGTTATAGAAAAGGGCAGTTTTAGTAAATATTTATCATTTGCTAATAAATTATTGGAAGATAATAAAGCTGAGGAAATTATAGCTGCAATGTTGAAAATGTCATATCAAAATGAATTGGATGAAGATAATTATAGACCTATACAAAAACTTAATATTGTTTGAAATTCAGGTAAAGTAAGATTATTTGTAGCTTTGGGTAAAATTGCATGATATTCTGCAAAAACATTAGTAGATTATATAGAAAAAGAAACTGGTGTTAGATCTAGATTTATAGATGATGTATATATATTAAATGATTTTTCTTTTATAACAGTTTCTGATGTTGATGCTGAAGTGATAATAAGAAGTTTCTCAAAGAATAAAAGTTGATGAAGATCTTTGGTTAGTAAAGCAAAAGAAAATAAAAGTGCTTGAGATAGTAGAGGTCCTAGAAGATTTGATAGAAAATCTAGCGGTGGTTATGGTAAATCTAGCAGTGGTTATGGTAAATCTAGCAGTGGTTATGGTAAATCTAGTAGTTCTAAACCACAAAATAGGACTAAAAAGTGATACTATTAATATTAATATTTTTAGGGTTGTAAATTAAAAGGAAATACTTATACTCTCATTTAATATTAAGTATTAAAAAATTCTTAATAGTAATTTTATTCTTATCTATTCACATGAATCAAGGACAAGTAAAAAAATTTTTTGAAGACAAAAACTTCGGGTTTATCTCTACACCAGATGGAGATGTATTTTTTCATATTTCTGGATGTGTAGAAGGATACCAACCTAGAGAAGGTGATGAAGTATCTTTTACAATCTGAGCTAATGAAAGAACAGGAAAAACACAAGCTCAAGATGTACAAGTAGTTGAAGCTGAATAATTTTTCTTCGATATATTTTGTAAAAAAACTCGCTTAGGCGAGTTTTTTTTTATTGATTTGTTTAGATTTTTGTTTAATTAATATATAATTTATTACATAATAGAATTTAAATGAGTCATAAAAATAAAGTAGAGAAGTATAACTGAACTATCACAGAATTAGGTGAAGATATAGGTAATTTGGATTATGATGCTTTAGCAGAACTTTTTGCTGTATTGACTGCTAAATTTAAGAAAGATTCTATTAATGATATGAATTTATGACATCCACAAGTTTCTGAAAAATTAAAAAACATATCTAAGTGATTAAAGGATATATTAGAAAATGAAGTAGAACCTTTAGCTGATCTATGTAGACCCTATAATGAAAAAGGTATAAAATAGATATTATTTATAAATAAAAAAAATTACTCTATAGAGAGTAATTTTAATTTTAGTTTTAGAAATGATTATTCTGCAGCTGGAGTTTCAGTAGTTGCAGGAGTAGCTTCAGCTGGAGTTTCAGTAACTTCAGGAGTAACTTCAGGAGTAGTCTCAGTATCTGTACCAACTACCTCTTCTACAGTTGTTTCGTCTGTCATAGTATTTCGTATTAGGATATAAAAGGTTTCTCGTACCGATTCTTGATACAGTTTTAATTGTAAGAAAATAATATTGAATAGCTAGGCTTTAAATAATTCAGGTTTTTATGTCATATGTTCTTGGATAAATTTTTTGATTGCTGGATGAAAAAATAAATGTCTCCTTTCTATCTTAGTTAATAATTTTATTCAGGCTAAAGTTCTTGATCTACTAAGAGCTGTATATGCTTGTCATCATGTAAAGGTACCATAGAGATCTAGTGTACAAGTGTCGAAAGTCATTCATTGTGATTTGTGGATAGTGATAGAGTAGGCTAGTTTTAATGGGAACTGTGAGTATGTTCATAGTATATCTTCTTGGACTATTCATTTGTCTGTAATGGTAACTTCTTTGTTATATCGAACTTCTGGTAAAACAGAAACAATATCGTTTCATATTTCGACGTCAATAAAGTCTTCTCATAAGCCTTTGATAAATCACATTGATCAATTTATTCGTCTAGCTGACATATCGTTGGTAATCATCATAACCTTTGCTCATTTTTTTAATCTGAGTATATCATCAGCCTTTTTCATGCCTTCTGGAAATTTTCACTGTGTTTCTCAGTGATAGAGATATTCTTCTCATTCTAATTCAAATAATTTTTTGTTATTTACTGTATCTACTTTATTTCTATGGGTAGATAATAAAATAGCATCTCAATCAACATCTCATAGCTGTTTATTTATTATAGAAAGATGAAAATCAGAGATATCTTCGTTTCTGATAGCATCTAATATAGCTCAGAAAAACTCATCATGTTCTTGTCTATAATTTTTTTTGAGTTCTATGATATCATAATCTAATTTATTTTTAAATGTTAGTGAATCAAAAAATCGTTCGCTTTCATATTTGTCTGCGAATTTTTGTTTCCAAGCTGGATTGCTTACTGGTGGTAATTGAAAAACATCTCAAACAAAAATAACCGGTTTCCCTCAGAATGATTTCTTTGCTAGGCTAGGATCTTTGCTTTGTTTTGCAATATTATATGACATTAGAAAATTGATACAATCTATGGTACTAGAATTTAACATGCTGATCTCGTCTATAATCACAAATGGGACATTCATAAGTGTTTTAACTTTCTTTTTTTTGAGTTTATATTGTCTATTTTTTTTATTATTCAGATAATGTTGGATATCTTTGAAATATACATTCTCGATTCATAAAGCAAAAAAAGAATGAACAGTCTGTCATCATATATTTAGTGCTGAGATACCTGTAGATCAAAGTGCTAGAGGTGGTTTGGATATGTCTGTACAAAATTCTATTATATCTTTGATAAGTGTGGATTTCCCTGTACCAGCTTTACCAGTCAAAAAGATACAGTTATCTGTAGTATCTAATTGTTTTAGAAATGACAATGCATCAGGATTATCTTTTCGTTTTTTTAGAATTTTTTTGTATCTAGATTTAGCGTCAGGGGAGAGATTGTCAATATTTAGCATAAGGAGAGGAGTTGTTCAATAGTAAAAATTCAGATTTTAATCTTAGTTTTAGAAAAGATTTTTTCAAGTAAAAAATATTTGCGAAATATATAATTATTGGATATAATTATTTTATGAAACTAAAAAATAAACCTGAACAAACTAATATTGTGGGACCACAAATGAAAGCTAGTACAAATATAACAAGTCAAAAAATTACTAATTTAATTGATCCAGATTTTTTTGATTGGATAAAAGCGCATTGGTCAGAATGAAAAAAACTTAGTAGAAATGGTCATATGAAATCGTTTGAATTAGATTGAAAAAAATATGTTGTCATTATATGAAAAAATCAAGGTATCGATAAATCCAATACCGTTACCGATATGCCTGACGATATCAAAGCTTGGTATGGTGCAGTATTGAATTGATATAAGATAATATCAGAACATATATATAAATCATATCTACCAGATAAGCCACCCTATGACATAGAATATCCCAAAGCATTGAAATACAAACATACAGATGAATCAGATTTTGTTTTGATAGAATATTTAGATAATTTGGTGTCTTTGCAAGATATTGCTAATTGAACTGTTAATATACCAGGTAAGCATTTAAATCCTATAAATAAATTTCTTCATGATTGGGATAGAGCTATTGAAGATCTATCAATAGATAGTTGAATAAGAAATTCTAGTAAATCTAAATCACAATACTGGCAATTTATAGTAAAAATGCCCTATGGTGATATTGTAGTAGAGGATGATTTTTGACTTAGGTTAAATGGTAATGGTGCTGAGGAGGAACATTTATATAATGGAGGATATTTGTTTGGTAGAGAGGCTAAGGAAAAGCCGATTGTATATTTTACTGATTGCTTGATTGCTGCTGAAATTAAAAAATAAGTAATTATGATTATAGTTTATGATTTGCACAATATATCTTGTGCAATGTATAATGTGTTTATCTCAAATTCTTTAAATTTGCTTTAGATCTTATATTTCAAAATAAATTTATTTTATTTTTTATTTTATAAAAACAAATCTAGAATAATATAAAAATAAATTTATTATTTAATTATAAATGAAAAATCCGTCTATTGGTCTTCTATTTTAAATAAATGACGTTTTTACTAGAAAAATAAGACAAGTTTGCTTGCTTGAGCCTTGTCTAGTTCAGTTGGTATAAAAAAATTAACGAATTTGAATCGCCCTATATTGGCTTTTGGTGCAGATTTAGGGGAGTCTATAAAATAAAAAATTAGGGTAGTACTACTCTATTAAAATATGATTTTTTGTGGATTTATAATATGTATTTTAAAATTAAATATAAAATAATAGTTTTATATAATAAAAATATTCAGATTTATTTTATATTTTTGATAATATTTATTATACTTTGCACAATTTATTCTTTTAATAAATTATCTAATAATGTATTTATATCTCAATTTGTTTTTTGTATGTCTATTCAAGTTGTATTTAAAATATCTTCTTTATTTCAACTTTTATTTGAAAGTAGATGAAATATAAGATAAGCAACTATATTAATAATGATTACTCGTATTATATAACGTCTGAGATTATCACTCATTTTAAATTATCTAATAAAATTATACATTTATATTAGATATTATCCTTTATTTGATTTTTTACAAATTGATTATTGATTTTCATATTCTTCTATTTGTTTTTTAACTATTTCCTCATCTTCTGGATTTGTTACTCCAAATCGTGGATCTTGAGTTGTATATACTTTTACTTTTCAGACTTTTGGTAATTCTACTGGTAAGTAACATTCAATCTTTCTATCTCAAATATTAGAATTTTTAAAAATAGTTAATGTATTGTCTAGTTTATTTATAGTATCTGTATGTATTGCAAATATATTCATATTACATAAATCTTGATCTAATATTAATCAGAATTGGTTTAGAGTATCTTTGGATATTCAAGTAGCCTCCTCTACTCTTTCTATATAATTATTGTGATCTAATCTTAAAATTCATCTATTTACTGTTCAATGATTTGGTAGGACATTTTTTAATGGATATCATACTAATGCAGATTCTTCTGAATTATTTAAATGATCTACTAGAATTTTGAATGCTTGTGATCAATAAATATCATCTCAGTTACAAACTATATATGGTCAATCTATTATTTCTTTTGCGCTACATAAAGCATCTACAGTTCATCGTGGTCTATCTCTTGTTGTTTCATCAAATGTTTGTAATGAATATTCAACAGGTATTCATTTATAATTATTTCAAAACATTTCTTTGAAAGGTATTTCAGTCATTTTTCATACTATAAAAATTATTTTTGAAAATCATGCAGGAAGTGCTTGTTGTAGAGAATATTCTATTAGAGTTGAATTATTAGGTCAAACCTTTGCAAATTGTTTTATTTTTCATCAGAAGCGAGAAGACATTCATGCAACCATGTAAACTAGATTAATTTCTTTCATAACTTAGATATTATTTATTAAAAATTCATAACTAAATCATCTATAGTTTATTTGTATTATAATTTCAAGTTAAAAAAAAAGCTATCCAGTAGAAAACAGGATAGCCGGTTACTCGAACCGGCTTGCCTATTACTATTAGGCGTATAAAGTAAGAAGCTTTTGACTGCTTATTTTATATGCCTATTAAATATAAGGAAAAAAAACCGGCTCAAGAATAATTTTGCGAAGTCACGCTTTGGTAAGCGGAGAATCTTTGCTTTCAAATCTATAGAAATACTAAGATTTGAATTTACGATTTAATTTAAGGTCCAAAGACTTTTCTAATTTTTATTTTATATTTTTATTTTACGTCTTTATTATTAAGTTTGTTTATAAAAAAAACAAATGATATTTTGAATAATCCTCTATACTTAGGTTATCACAAAAACTTATTTATAAAAAAAAATATAATTACATATTGTTATTAAATTGTATAATATGCTATTATATTTTTTATTTAAATATTTTTTTATTTTATATGACCGGTCATATGTTTGATAATTTATGTTTATAAGTAGATCGGTCCTATTATTTATTATATTTTTTAACTACTCTACTCTATTTTTTAATATGTTCAATCTCAGGCTTTAACTGCTTTTTCTGTGAATTTCATGATTTCTTTTTCGAAATGTAGTTCAACCTCCCCTACTGCTCAATTTCTATTTTTTCTAATACAAATATCTGTTGATCACTTTTTATCAGTATCTGGATCATAGTAATCTTCTCTATGTAACATTATTACAGCATCTGCATCTTGTTCTATTGCTCAGGATTCTCTAAGATCTGATAATTGAGGCTTTTTATCAACACGTTGTTCTACTGCACGAGATAATTGTGATAATGCAATTATTGGTACTTCAAGTTCTCTTGCTAGTTCTTTAAGTCATCTAGATATTTCACTTATTTCTTGTACTCTGTTTCAAGGAAAATTTGTTCAATGCATTAATTGTAGGTAATCTATTATAACTATATCTAAAGCTCATTTTTCTATTTTTAATTTTCTTAATTTTGATTTTAATTGAGGTACTGAATAAGCTCACTTATCATCTATATATATTTTGGTTTCTCATAACTTTTCTATAGCTTCTCATATATTTGAAAAATCTTCTTCATCTAAATTTCATTTTGTTATTTTGTACATTGGGACTCTTGATACTTCAGCTATTATTCTATCTACTATAGATTCAGATCCCATTTCTAAGGATAACATAGCTACTGATTTGTTTTGTTTTAAAGCTACATTGGTGAGTATGTTTATAGCAAAAGATGTTTTTCACATACTAGGACGAGCAGCTACTATTATTAGTTCTCATGGTTTAAATCATGTAATATAGTTATCTATTCAAGTATATCATGACATAACTTTTCTTTCTTGTGCTTTTTCTGGATTATCAACAATTTCCATATAATTTTCTATTCTTTGTTTTAGAATATCAGATATTTTCATCATTGAATCTCATATTTTTTGTTGAGTAAGTTCAAATATTTTTTTTTCTATATCATCTAATATTCATACTGTATCTTTTTGCTGATAAACATCTCAAATAATTTTTTGAGAAACTTTTAATATATTTCTAAGGGTTGATTTATCTTTTACTATCTTTGAATATTCTCAACATGAGGATGTTGATATAAGAAAATTTGATAATTCATATAAATAATCTATTCATCATATTGTTTCTGTATCTCAATTTTTATTTAATTGATCTGTAAGTGTAACTATATCTATTGTTTTACGCTGATTCCACAATTCTTGTATAGCTTTGTAAATTAATGAGTGTTCTTTTTGATAAAAATCTTGGAATAATAATCAATCTCCATCGTATATCCATAATACGTCGTTATCTATTAAAACTCATGATAATACACCCTTTTCTGCTTCTATATTATGCGGTGGTAAATTAATATCATCTATTTGAATCATTGTTTTTTGGTACTCATTAAAAATAGTGACTGTTTTATATTAAAAATAATACGATTATCAATTAGAAAAAATATAAAATTTTGTCTATATCTGTCTATATTTAAAATAAAGATCAATCTTTATATATTTTATTATTTGCTTTTAATCGTTTTTTTATATTTCATATATCTCGGTAAGAATCAATCTTTACTGTATATATATCTGTTTTTTTTAATAAAATATTTATTCAATCAGCTAAACGAAATTTCTTTCAATTTCTTTCTTTTTTTATATTTTTCAATATTTCGAATATTTCATATGGAAGTATACAAAATCAATCTCGAATATAATTTGATGGAGCTTTTTTTATATCACGACTTTCTTCTATTTCTATAAGTTTATCTCAATTAATTTTTGCAACTCCATGATTTGAAGTTTCTTCTATAGGTTGAGGTATTATTCATATTACTGGAGATTTTGTTTCTTGAAACTTATTAAAGATTTTTTGAAAATCATTTTTATCATATATTGCATCTCAAAAATTAATAAAAAAGAAATCTTCTTTGATATGATTTTTTAATTGTAATAAAGCTCATCATGTTCATAATCGATTAGTTTGTTTAATAAATTTATAATTTGCTATTTCTATTGGTCTTCTTATTTTTTCTAAATATTCTATTTTTCATGTTTCTTCTAATATATTTTCAATTTCTTTATTATTAGTGAATCGATCTTTTATGATTCTTTTTTGTCATGTTGTTAATATAATAATATCTTTTATTCAAATTCAAACTAATCAATCAACTATATATTGAATAACAGGTTTATCTCAAATTGGCATCATTTCTTTTGCTATTATTTTTGATATTGGTAACATCCTTGTTCAATATCATCATGCAATAATAATTCATTCCATTAGTTTATTTTATTTTTAAATATTAAAACAGTTGAGTTTGTTTAGAAAATAAATTTAAACTAAATAATATTCATTTTTCAATATTTTCTATATTTAAGTTTTCATTTATACCTTTATAATTACAGTCATTATTAGCCAATGGAAATATAATTATATTTTTTGTTATTTCTTTTTGTATTATATCTAATATCGGTATAGATATTCACATATTTTGTTGTAATAAATCTTTTTTGTATATATTTTCAGCTAGATTTTTAACTTTTTCGTAATATTTATTGTTTGTATCTATTTGTGTCCACATAGATTTATTTTTTATAGATATATGATATTTTAGATAATCTGGAATATTGGAAATTACTCGTTGTTGAAATGATTTTATTATTTTATCTGGATCTTGTTTTTTTACTATCTTGAATGTTAATTCAGCTTTTGATGATTTAGGTATTATTGATTTATTTGGTGTCGTATCTTCTCATAAAGATATATCAGTAATTTGTACCGTTGGTTTCATTCATATTTGAGAAAAATAATCATTATTTTTATCTTTAAATATTTCTCATATTCAATTTTCTTTTTTGAAGTTATCTCGATCATAGTCTATTTTTTTATTATTAAGTATATTGTTAAATGGAATATCTTCTACTTCATAATAAAAATAAGGTATGTTTATTTGCTGATTTCAACCATATAATTTTGATAACAATTTACTCATCTCTTGTATGGCATTTGGAATTATTCATCAATAAGTTTCTAAATCTAGATTATTCTCTGTTGATTGTATTTCTAATGATAATTCTATATTTCATCTTGTACTTATTCATATACAAGGCTTTTCATTTATAAATGATCAATCAGAAATCAAAAATAAATCTGATTTTAATTTATCTTTATTGTCTTCTATAAATTTTTTTGTATTTGGAGATCATATTGTTTTTTCTCAATCTATTATGAATTTTATATTATATCAAAGATTTTTTTCTTTTATTAATTCAAATATAGATATCATATGTATAAGTATTTGTCACTTATTATTTGCAGTTCATCTACCGTATATTTTTTCTTTTCATATAAACAATGAAAATGGATCATTTTTCCAAGTCCTTTCTTTTTTAGTTTCTATTATATCGTAGTTTCAATATATTAGACAAGTTGGTAAGTTTTCATTGTTTTCATATTCAGCATATACGATTGAATTTCAATATCATTCTATTATTTCACTATTCAATTTATTTTCCTCGAATATTTTTTTTAACCACTTTGAAGTTTTTTTTAATTCTTTTGATTCATCTGCAATATTTATAGATGATTCAAAATTTATAAAATCTTTTAGTAATTGATAATACTTAGCAATCATTTTTTCTCTGAAATATTAAAAAACTATATTAATAGTTTTTTATTTTTCTTTTTGCTTTTTCGTTTGATGGTTCTAATTCTAATATTTTGAAATAATATTTTTTTGCATTATCTTTGTCATCTATTTCTTCGTATAATCATGCAAGGGTCATTATATAATTTGTATTTGTTGGTCTCAGTTTAACTATTTTTTCCATACAATCTATTGCTTCTTTTTTTCTTTCTGTATTATAAAATATTTCAACCATACTTATGTAATATTTAGGATTTGTTGGCTTTAAGTTTATTGCTTTTTCAACCAAGACTTCTGCTGTTTTTAAATCTCATGTTAATAAATATATTTCTCATATTTGTCGTATTGCATTATGATCTTCAGGATCTTCTTCTATTATTTTTTTTGATAATGAAAGAGCTTTTTTGTGATCTCATATTGTAAAATACAATTCTGCTAAATGTTTTTTTATTTCTAAATTATTTGGATCTATAGCTAATCATTCTATTAATTTTTTTTCATAATCATCTATTTTACCATCTTTTTTTAGAAGAGATGCTTCATATGTTATTCTTTCTAGAAGTTTTTTTTGTTTTGAATTTATTATTTCATTTTGTTCATTGTTTTCTTTTTTTATGTTTTGAATGTTTTCTATTTCTTGTTTATTTAAGTTTTTGTTTAATAATTGAGTTATTTCGTCTTTTTCTTCGACATCTAGTTCAGATTCTCAATCCTCTTTCTTTTCTACTGTTTTTTCAAGTATTTCTTTTTTAATTTTTTTAAGGGTTTTTAATTCATTGATTTTTTGTTCTAAAAATCATCAAGTTTTCATTATTTTTTTTGATGCTAGAAAAATTATTAGTAATGCAGGTATTCAAATTACTATAAATCATAGTATTATTCGTAGAATAGTTCAGATTTTAATCATTTTAGTTTGTTATTTTTTTAAATCTTTGTTATTTCAAGTATCTTTTTTTTCTATTTTTTTATTTTGTTGAACTTTTTTATTTTTAATTTTAATATCTGATACTGGTACTCTAAATATTTCTCATTCACCAGTTTTTATTGTAACTTCTCAACTCATTATATTGAAGGACGTAGAAAATCATTTTGCATCGCATGATTCACATTCTACCTCTGTTCATTTGCTAGGATATTTTTCACTTTCTTGTGTGTAAAGTTCTAATTCGTATATAAGACTACATTTTAATTTTCAACATCTTCCCTTTAATCTTTCAATGTCTCTTCATTCTAAATTTTGTAATATTATATTCTCCATTTCAACACTTGGTAATGCTCTAGAGCTTTTACAACATAAATTTAATCAATTACATCAGGCTATATGATCTGTGTTTGGTGACATTTTTATCATATCTCTAGCTCAAACTTGAAATAGAAAAATATTTTTACCTAATTTTTCCCTTAATCATCTAACAAATTCAGTAAATATATATCTTTCTTCTGAATAAAAGAAAAAATAAATCTGATCTGCATATGTATGAAATCTTGCGGTTACAGGAATTGATCACTTGAAGTTTTTTTTAAATGATTCTTTGAATAAGGGAAATATTTCTAATGCAAATTTTTGTTGTTCATCAAAATCATCTTTTTCTTCTCATTTTAATATCTTTTCAAATTTTCATTTTCTATCTGTAGATATAGAATGTCATAGGTTTATACCTACCGAGAGCTTTGATCAACTATTTTTATCTTCAAGATTATAAACAATTTTATCTCATACTTTGCATTCAGATAGGCTTTTTTCATCTACGTTTGTTATTTCTATATTCTTGTTTGTAAATCGATCTAGGACATATAATGATTTCATATTTTATTTTATACTTATTAAAAATTATTTTTTTCAATTTTTTTTATCTTCAGCTATTCATTTCATTAGATCTTTTGCTGTTGAAATATCATTCATCATAAGGTTGAATTCTTCATTTGTTAGATATTCCTTTCATAATAACACTTCAGACATTTTTTCTATTAATTTTTTATTTTGTTTTATTATTTTTTTTGAATTATCATAACATTTGAATAAATAATCTTTTATTTTTTTATCTATAATCTCAGCTGTTTTTTCGCTATAGTTTTTGAATAATTTGTATTCATCTTTGTTTTGATCTGAATATAGAATTGGTCATAATTCTTCGTCCATTCAATATTTTGTAATCATATCTCTTATTATTGTTGTAGCTTTTTCAAAATCATTTGAAGCTCATGTTGTTATATTTTCTATTCAAAAGAATATCTCTTCAGCCGCTCTTCATCACAATAGAGATGTTACTTCATCTATAAATTTTGATTTTGAATAGAGATATTTATCTTCACTTGGAGATATCCATGTAACTCATAATGCTTGTCATCTACGTACTATAGATATTTTTTCTACAGGATCAGCATTTGGTAGTATGTGAGATGTAATTGCATGTCATAATTCGTGATATGCTATCGTCTTTTTTTCATCTTCTCTGATTGATTTAACTCTTTTTTCTGGTCACATTAATACTTTTTCCAAAGCATATTCAAAGTCATTAACTGTTATATATTCTCTATTTTCTTTTGCTATTTTTAAAGAAGCTTCATTTGCTATGTTTTCTATATCTGCTCATACTAAACCACTAGTTCTTTTTGCTAAAGATTCTATTTTAACCTCCTTTGTTATCTTCTTTTTTTTGAGATAATAATTAAATATTTCTATTCTTTCTTCATATGTAGGAGCTGATACCATTACTTTTCTATCAAACCTTCAAGCTCTTAATAAAGCAGGATCTAATGTATCTGGTCTATTTGTTGCTGCTATTATTATAACTTTTGTAGTATTATCAAATCAATCCATTTCAGTTAGTATCTGATTTAGTGTTTGTTCTTGTTCTTGATGTCATCATGTAAATCAAGATCATCTTCTTTTTCATATAGCATCTATTTCATCTATAAATACTATAGCTCTTCATGCTGCTTTTGCTTTTCAAAATAGTTCTCTAACTCTTGCAGCTCACATTCAAACCAACATTTCCATAAATTCTGATCAGGATGCTGTAAAAAATGGTACAGATGCTTCTCAAGCTACAGCTCTAGCTAATAATGTTTTTCAAGATCATGGTTGTCCGTATAACAATACTCATTTTGGATGTCTTGCTCATACTTTATGATATTTTTCAGGATTTTTTAAATAATCAACTATTTCGCTTAATTCCATTTTAACTTCTTCCATTCCTGCTACATCTGAAAATCTTGTTTTACTTTGTTCTTTTTGGGTTTGTTTTCATATTTTCATATTAAATGGCATTCATCATCATTTTGGTAATGCGAACTTTGCAAAAAAGAAAATTATTATTATAAATAAGATTAATGGTCAGACTTGTTCTAATATTTTTTGGAATATTGAAGCTTCAGTAAATTCTACTTCTATCTTTGTGGCTCAAGTTAGGCTTATTCATAGATCATTTAATGAAGTATTTATAGGCTTTTGAGAATGGTATAAATCAAAAAGATCTTGTTTTAAGCTTTTATTGAAAGCCATTATTGTTTTTTCTTCTCATGTTCACAAAAAATTATATCATTCTAATTTTGAATCATTTATTAATTTAATATTAGAAAAAGTTCATGAATTATATAATCAAAGTCGTTCGTTTAATGATATTTCTTTTTTTTCTTTTATAGTTTGGATTGTATCATCTCAGATAATATTGCTATTTTTATATACTTGTAGTAGTCCTGTCATTATTATTATAAATATTATCGTGAATAGTATTCCTTTTTTCATATGTGGTATTGAGCTATAAATAAAAAAGTTCTATACTTATATTTAAAATACTATAAATTTCAAACAAAAAGTTGAAAGTAAAAAGGAATTAGTTATTAAGTTATTAGTAATTAGTTATTAGTTATTGCTTATTATGAAAGAATTAAAATCTTTATTAAAAACTACGTCAAAATATTTGTCTGTTTTAGAAAAAAGTTGAATAAATACACCAAAAGATTTTTTGGAATATTTTCCTAGAACTTATGAAGATAGGTCAAATATAAAAACTCTTTGAGATATATCATCAGATACTTTCTTTAAAGATAATAATAAAATTATGACAAAATGAAAAATTTTGTCAAAGAAGGTTTTTATGAGATGAAGAAAAAAAATTTATGATATAAGTTTTGAAGATATAAATTGAAAAAAATGATATATTTCGATTTTTAATTCTTGATTTTTGGCACAAAAAATACAGGAAGATAAACGATATCTGATATTATGAAAACCTGGTTTTAAATATGGTAAAATAGTTTTTTCACATCCAGAAGTTATAGAAACTCAATCCCAAGAAGATGAAGATATTGATTGAGAATCATGATATGCAAGTTGAAGACTTTTTCCTGTTTATAGTGAGCTTTTGTGAATTAAATCATGACGATTTGCTAGAAAAATGCGATCACTTATGGACAAAGTAGACATATTTTTTGACGAGTACTTACCTAGTGAATTCATAAAAAAATTCGAACTTATGAATGTAGTAAATACTATAAAAGAAATTCATTTTCCTAATGATATGGAATTAAATAAAAGAGCTTTTCATAGGGTGTTTTTTGATAGATTACTTAGAATTCAGTTGTATTCTTTATTAAATAAAAATGATTATATATTATGATCAAATTTTAAAGATGTTTGAAAACCTAATTGGGAAGAGATTAAATTGATAATTAAAAAATTACCATTTAAACTTACAATGGCACAAAAAAAAGTAATAAAACATTTGATTGAAGATATTCACTCATCTAAACCTATGATGAGATTGTTACAATGAGATGTTGGAAGTGGTAAAACTGTAGTTGCTGCTATAGCAGCATATTATACTCATAAAATACTTTGATGACAATCAGTTTTTTTAGCTCCTTTGGAGGTGTTAGCAAATCAACATTATAGAACTTTGGCTAAATTATTTTTACCATTATGATTAAACGTGGCTCTTTTGACTTGATCTATGACAAAATGAGAAAAAAATAAAATAAAATCTGATTTAAAATCATGAAGAATAGATGTAATTATTTGAACACATGCTATACTTCAAGAAGATGTTGAATTTAAGAATTTAAAATATGCTGTAGTAGATGAACAACATAAATTTGGAGTAAAACAAAGAGCTGTATTAAAAAGATTTGGTAGTCCTCATATATTACAAATGAGTGCTACTCCTATTCCTAGGTCTATGGCTTTAGCATTTTTTTGAGAGTTTGATGTTAGTATAATAGATGAAATGCCTGTAGGTAGAAAACCTATTTTTACAAAAATAATTTCTGAAAAAGAATATATAAAACTAAAATTGCGAATATTATCCAAAATAAATGAATGACAAAAAGTTTTTGTAGTTACTCCATTGATTGAAGAGTCTGAAAAAATGGAAGAGCTAAAAGCTGCTATGACTCAATTTGAAGAAATAAAAGAATTGTTTCCTGAACTTAAGTGAAAAATTTGATTATTACATGGTAAAATGAAATCAAAAGATAAAGATGAGATGATGAATAAATTTAAATCTTGAAAAATATCTTTATTAGTGTCTACTACTGTAATTGAAGTGTGAGTTGATGTACCAGAAGCTACTATAATGATTATAAAAAATTCTGAACGTTTTGGTTTGTCTCAACTTCATCAACTTAGAGGTAGAATTTGAAGATCTGATTTACAATCTTATTGTTTTTTGGAAACGAAAAATAAATCTTGAGATACATATAAAAGATTGAAATCTATGGAAGAAACTAGTGATTGATTTAAGTTAGCAGAAATGGATTTACAAAATCGTTGAGCGTGAGAAATACTTGGTACTATGCAGTCTTGAGAGTCTGATATACCTTTAAATTTTCTTTCAGATTTAAAATTTATAGAAAAAGTTCAAGAATGAGCTAAATGGTTACTGGAAAAATATCCTAATTTAGAATGATTGGATTTATTAAAAAAATATTTGAACGAAAAAATGTGAGATGTTTTGGTGTAAAAAATTAATCTAATTTTCGGTTAATTTCTTTTTCTCATCTATCTTTGAAAATTTTATTTATTTGTGAGAAGTGTTTACATCATGAGAACCCTCTATAAACAGAGAATGGTGATGGATGTGTTGCTTTTAAAATTATATGTCTAGATCAATCAATAAATTGTTCTTTGGATTGTGCGAATGCTCATCGTAATAAAAATATAAGTCAATTTTTTTTATCTGATAATTTTTTTATTACTTCATCTGTAAATGTATGTCGTCAAATGTTTTTGTGTGATGCAGGAGAATCTTTTCTAACTGTTAAAACTGCATTTAAAAGTAAAACTCACTGTTGAGCTCGTTTAGTAAGATTTCATGACTGAGGTTTAGTTATTCATAAATCTGATTCTATTTCTTTAAAAATATTTTTTAATGATGGTGGTTGTTTAATTCAATCTTGTACTGAGAAACATAATCAATGAGCTTCTCATTCTCAATGATATGGATCTTGACCTAATATAACTACTCTAACTTTATTAAATGGAGTTTGGTTAAATGCATTAAAAATATCTTTTCACTCTGGATAAACTATATTTCAATTATCTTTTTCTTCTAATAAAAATTCTTTAATTTGTAAAAAATATGGTTTAAAAAACTCATCTTTTAACTCTTCTTTTCGGCTATTTTCTATGTTGACATTATTAATATCGACAGATATAGACATTACTCAAACTCAAAACTAAAATATAAAATCTTAAATCAATGTTAAAATGATAATATAAAAAAATTATAATTATTCAATATGTTTTATTTAGTGATTTTTTAATGGCTTAATAACTTGAATTTCTAATATAAATTATTTATTTGTTTATTTAAATTATATTTAGTCAATATTAATATTATTTTTAGTTTATTTTGTCCTATTATTTTCTTTTTTTTTATTGACTTTTTATATTTATTTATTAAAGCTTGATGTAGTTATATTTAGTATTTTATTTATAGTATTCTAAAACAATTTTATGAAGCTATTCCCTGATAAAATTATTATATTTTTTGAGTACTTAAGAACTAGTATTTTTTCATTTTATTTATTTTAAAAATTTCAGAAATGAGATTGAGATTTTTTGCTAAGTTAAATGTTTTATTTTTAATTTGATTTGTATCATTATCTTTTTGAGTTGTTTTTGCTCAATATTATTATTTTGATACATGATCAACTACTTATCCTTATCAACAGTGATGTAATGAAACATTGGGTGTAAGAATAAATACACAGTGAGATTCAATTAGATGATGACGTTTTCATTTAGTTTTAGATCCAAGTAGTTTTTATTATTCTACATCTTCTGGTGTTTCTATACTTAGATCTGATTTGTTTAATGCTAGTTCTAATACTTTTTTGAATCGATCATCTGATTGATCTCCTTCTTGGTGAGGTTGAGGAACAACTATTTTACAAGTAGATCGTACTAATACATCTACTGATTATAATTGAAGTAATTGACTTTATTGAACTATAAAATTTGCACCATTATATAATGTATCTACGTTTAATTGATCGTTTGGTATGGAATATGTGTCTTGATTAGTTACTACCGAAACTACTTTGAGTCGTACATGATGAGTTGAAATGATAGATCCTGTAGAACAAATGTCTCGTTTAACATGAACATATAATATTTTACAAGAACCATGTGTTGATGATACAAACAATCCTAGTATATCAGTTTCTTTTCCATCGAATTGATCGACAAAAATAAGTAATTTAAATTGAATTTCTTTATCTTTGAATGAGGCTGCATGAGTTGCTTGATCCAATGTACCATATATACGAACATGATGAGGTACTGTATGGACATGAAATCCATGATGAACTATTTCTAATCAATATTGAATAAATCTAAATACATTTACATTAAATATATTTTGAAATTGAACATGAAAGAATTTTACGTGAGGTAGTTTATGAGTTACAGCTTTATGAAATGGTAGAACTTGGCAAGATAATGATAAAAATTATAGTATTACAATATCATCATGACAAATATTTGATTATTGAATAGAAAAAACAATTCAAGTAACTATTAATGTTGCTGATCGTGAATGAAATAGTGCAACTCAAAGAGTAATTAATTTTAATGCTCCTGTATCTCCACGAGCTTTATGAACTTTTGTACCTTCTAATTGAGCTATCTTTGTTAATTTATCTGCTCCAGTTCAATTATGAATTCAAGATGATTGGGCATGAGTAGATGGTTGATCTATACAAATTACTTTATCTTGAATCAATTGAACTGATTATTGACCATATATATTTAGTGGTAATGATTTGAATTTAACTTGAGTTCCTTGATCCGCTAATCAACCAGATTATTATATAAATATTACAAATCATGTAGATTTCCCAGCATCATGAACTATTAAAGTATCAGTATATGCTGAAGATATGGAAAATAATGTAGATAGTATAAATGATTATACTTTTACTACTAGACCAGATTGTAGTGAATTGCAATGTTGTGATTATATATATACACAAATATGAACCTGAACTCCTATACTCTATCCATATACTGACTTATATGTTAGTTATGCTTCTTGATTGATACCAAGTTTTACATGATTTATTACATGATATTTAGATTGTCAGGAAACTTATTATTGAATATCTATTTATTCTGGTGATGGTAATACATGAACATTACTTGATCAATTTACTTGAATAGAACTTATATTTTCTGGTACTAATATAAAAGCTATTTTAACATGAGCTAGTTGAAATGTTGTATTACTTACTAGAATATGAAATTTTATAGTTAAAGTTTATCCTAGTAATCGTGTAACTACTTTAGATAACTCTTGAATTATAATATTTTATGATGAATCTAAAAATTTTGTTTATTCTTGAGAAATAGGTACAAATATAGTATGAACCTGAAATTTTATTGAAGAAATCTCAGCTTGAACCTATTATGTTGTATATAAATGACAATCTCAATTATCATCTTATATAAGTTGATTTGTTGTTGTTCAAAATAGTGGTTTGATGTTATTGGATTTTACAACTTGAACAAATCTTTATTGAACTCAACAAAAAAACCTGTCTCAAGATGACGGATATAGGTATCAAACTGCATGAGATCTAAAAAATACAAATTGAGTTTATGATTATATGATTAACTGAAATGATATAGCAATTATAGTTGCCGATTGATTATTTGATAATTGAATATGAGTTTTGGATCCTAGAAATTTAAATTGAGATGTCGCAGTAAATGCTTCTGATATAGCAATTATATGAATTAATTTTGAAATGGAAGATATTTCTTTTTATGCTGATATATGATTTCAACCTTTGTTTAATCGATAAAAATTTTTATTTATTTTATGATCTTTTTTAAAATGAATTTTCAAATTAAAAGATTTGTTTTGGTTCTGTTTGTTTTGTTTTGAATTCTTTTGTGAATATCAACAACAGTTTTTGCTGCAGATCCAAGTTTTTATATAAGTCCATTATCATGAAGTGATCTAAAACTTCATTGTAGATATACATTCAATGCTAAGTTGAGTGCTGGATGACAGAGTTACAATTGATTCTATCATACTATTATGTTTG
>JAIPIU010000006.1 GCA_021734475.1 Candidatus Altimarinota bacterium | reverse complement strand
CTTTCTTGTGGTATGCTAAATAAATCTGATCTGAAATCTTTGGATACTTCTTGATTGGATGCTAGTATAGCTCAGTTTTTTTCTAATGTTCTGATAAATCAGTCATAATCTGATTTTATATTATTAGCTATTTTGATATTTTCTTCTCTTTGTGTTTTTATTATTTCTTGAGCTTCTTTTTGTATATTTTGAATTTGTAGTATTTCTCATTTAGCTGGAGTTTCTTTTAGATTATTTAGTATTTCATCTATTTCTTTGTCTGTATTAGAATTTTTGTTTATCTGTTTAAAGTAAGCTAATCAGTCTATTAATTGTTTTTTAGCTTCTTGATGATCTATCAAATCTTCATCAGTATCCTTATCTGTATCTATATAGTTTAACTTTATTCAGGATCAGTTTACATTTATATTTGTATTTGATCCAAATCATTGAATATCTCCAAATGAGTCTGTAACTGCATTGTTGTTTAATTCTTTGGTGATTTCTCAAACTGTTTTTTCTGTAACACTTTCAAATGCTGTAGAATATTTATTTATTTCGCTAGCTATTCAATTTAATATAGAGAAAACTCCATCGAAATTGTATTGTAAATTTACGTAAGAAGATATTTCATAATCAAATCATTTTAATGGAGGACTTTGAAACTTGGTTGTTAGATCCATGAAATCAAAGAAAGGAACTTCATAACTTCTTTGTGTTAGTTGTTCTATCTTTGCTTTTACTCATTTTTCTCAAACTAGACCTATTCATCATTTTACTATACATAATATTTTTCATATTACTTCAGCTGTTTTTAGTGTAGCTTTTAGTTCATTTGGTAGTTTTGGTAATTTGGGAGCTGGTGGTAATACTGGTAATTCCAACTGTACATTTGGTAAAAATGATGGTGGTTCTGGAAGTTGTGGTGGTTGAGGTAACTGTGGAATACTTGGTATATTCAAATCTTTTAGGAAACTAAGTGATTTAGATATTGATCAAATTAAATCCAATCAGACTTTTAACTGATCTTCTACACTTATATTTGCATTTATTTTTGGTGGTTCTGGTAGATTTGGTATTTGAATTAATGGTACTTTGGTAGGAGTAAATTTGAAATTTGGTAGAAGTATATCTATTCATAAATTTATATTTGATAGATCTATTATAATGTTTGGTATCTTGAATGGTGGTATAGGTAATATAGGTAATCATACATCTGGACAGAGCATAGATAAACTACACGAATAAGAATCATATGTGTCATTGGTACATTTACCACAACTCTCTGATCGGTTTACAGAAAAATCTATCAAAATCTGATATGTATTGACTATTCAGATTAGAGTGATGATACTATCTATATATTGTGAATATCTATTTGCATTGGTATTGATCCAATAAACTATTTTACCTACAAAATTATTTATCAAAGAAGATATTTCAGATAAATATTTATCTTGTATGTGTATCCATTCATACATTTCTAGTGGTAGTTTTTTGTATTGTTCAAGTGTTTTTATGTTTTGTCTAATGGCTGTCTCCATTGTTGCACTATTGTCTTGTAATGACAAGAAATTATCCAAAATACTATCAAAATCTGTATTTCAGAAAGCTTCAAGACAATTTAATATCTTTGATCAAGTTAAAAATTCTTCAGATGATGCTTGATATCAATCTGGCAAGTTTTTTTTGAGTTCTTTTTCTTTGTCATCTATTTGTTTTTTAGCTTCTTTGTATTTTCATTCTAAATCAGAGTTTTGATCAATTTTTGATTGATCTATATTACATTTATTTACCAATGTTTCTATTTTGTTTTTATTCTCATTTGTAAATTCTTCTTTGCTTTTATCGAAAAGAATTTTTGATAATGATTTTAGAGTATCTATTATTTTGAACTGAGTTTGACACTTCAAAACTATTCAATAATCAGGATTGCTTTTATCTAAATTTATCGAATTCAAAGCTTCATCAAAATTATCTAACAATCATTTTCCTTCATCTATTAATTGTTTTTTGACTTCTGTATATTTTTCTTTTACATTTTGTTTTGTGTCTATTTTTCATAGGTCCATTGCACACATTCATATCGCTCAGTTTATTAGATCTGTCCATTTGTGTATTATTCATTTTTTAATAAGTTCTCAGTTTGCATCTTTTTCTCATAGGTTTGTTGTTTTTCGTTGATTAAGATAATTTCCGTATGCTAATATATCTTCTGAATATATCATAGGTACTTTGATGTTTATATTTTTTGTATTTATTTTTACCAAACTTACGTCTGAAAATAGTCATCATATATATTCAAATGGATTGGATAAGCTTTCAGATAGACCTTTGAGTTGTCATTTTTGAATTCATTTATTTTCTTTGAGTTTTTGTAATGTAGATGGAATCTGACATAGATTGTCTGTAGAGTTTCGTTGTCGTCATTCTAATTTACAATATTCTTTTTTGATGTTATTTTCTTTGGTTTTATCTTCTACTGTACATTGTTGTGTTGTATCGACCCATGTTCATCATTGAGATTCACATATGGTTTGTTTTTTGCTTATACATTTATTATTTGCTTGATCTCGAGATCATCATTGTTCTTTACAATTATCTTTTTGTAGCTCGTCATCTTTTTCTCATAGGTCTGATACTCATTCAAAAAGTTTATCTATCTCTGGCAAATAAATTTTAATATCCATTTTTGTCAGATTGTTCATTATATATTTGATTTGTTTATCCAATCGATTGTTTATTATTATTTTCTTTAGTCACTGTATAGTTCATCATTTGATTTTATTTTTTATATTTTCTCATCATTGTAGTTTTACTCATCATATCTCTACTTCTATTCATTGTGTGTTTGTTTCTTCAATTGATATAGGATCTTTATCTATTTGAATAAAACCAAAAGCATATGATCATTGTTGAACGACCGCTTGTGGATTTGTATTTGATTGCGATGTAGATACTAATTGGAAAGGAGATGGAGCATATCAATCATTGGTAGCATTTGGTCATATTGAGCTATTACAAGCATTTCCATCTCATCATATCTCGTTCATTCGTTGTGGATATTGATCTCAGTCTGTACTTGAATTTTTTTTATCTCAACATGGTAATGGTATAGGAATCGCTACTACTACACAATTTCATCAAATATCTCTAAATGGTTTTGGTAAATTAATTCATGCAGCATATGGTCCCATACACATAGCTATACCAACTTGCATCGTAAGTGTAGGAGCTATATATAGTCTAAATTGTGAAGGAATAGTTCAACCAGGAGCAGAAAATTTAAAGTCATCTCCTGCTCATTTTTGAACAACAGGTATAAATCAGTTACCCACCATAGGTATAGGGCCAACTGGTGTTTGTAATGTACCAGGAAAAAATAACATAGGTACTCATCATCATAGTAGAGTATTTACTGGAGCTAAATTGTAACATCCAAATAAATGGTATTGTCATGGTGCTAAAAAGGCTTGATTGAAAGGTATTGGTAATCAACCGCATCAGTCTCATCATAATTTGAATCATTTACATAATCAATTGAGAGCTTCATCAATTTTTTCGTTTATTCAGGCTGTCATATCATCCAAAAATCAGAGGTTTATATTTGCTCATCAATTTGTCATTTGTCATAATAGTTCATTGACGTCAAATGTTTCAAAAGTATCGCTTCATATAGTGTTTGAAATATCAGCTTCTGTTGAACTATTTCATATGATATCTGTTATTTCTGACATAGTGTCTTGAGATTTTTCTTCTTGTTCTTGTAAATATTCTTGCATTATTTTTTGCAGATCTATGAATTCTTCGTTATAATTTTTTCAATTATTTCAATGAGTATTGAAAAATACTGTCATAAATTTGGAACATCAGTCTGTTGGTTTGATAGATATGTCTGGATATCAATCTATAGTGTATTGTTGGAATGGATTTGAATCTTTGTATTTATAGTCTTTTCAATCAATATCTTTTACATCTATTTTGATTGATTCTCATGCTTTATAATTCAATCGATAATAAAATTGGATATAATCTCAGTTTTTGATATCTAGATTATCTAGCATATATGTATAGCCATTATTTACTTCTCGATTCATTTTGATGTCTGATATATCTGTTCATGTTTTAAACCAAAAATGTTTGATATGTCATTCATCGTGCATTTTAATTTCCCAAGGTCATTGTATCTTGTCTATGAAAGTTCATAAGAAATTTTGGTTTGCTTTGATGGTTACGCTTACTTTTACTAGATCTTGATCTTCCAATATATCTCAGTTGATATCTTCATAATTTTTATAAACAGAAACAGGATCATTTCATGATAAATATCATAGTGGTATAAATACCAAATCATCTCATGTTAG
Organism: Candidatus Altimarinota bacterium; assembly: GCA_021734475.1. GTDB lineage: Bacteria > Patescibacteriota > Gracilibacteria > Absconditabacterales > Absconditicoccaceae > UBA6263. The sequence continues at coordinate 76,412 of JAIPIU010000006.1, read as the reverse complement.
ATTTTCATAAATTGGACTTATTCAAATTGGATCTGATACATATTTGAGCATATTTTCAGCTCAAACTCATATCATTTGATTTGTGTTGAAATTTGATGGTCATACCATAGATATCAATGTGTCTTGATCTATATCTTCTGGATCAGTATTTTCTAAGTAGTCATTTAGTTGTTGAGTATCTATATCTATTCAAATATCTTCCATATCCACATTATTGTAAATATCATCAGGATCTGGTTTTTCTAGTCATTGTCGATGAATTAAACTGTTATCAAGTATTTTTGTTTGGGAATCTAATTTTATTCAAAATCTTTTTACTATTTTTGTATTTTCGTTTACAGATTGTCTTGAATATCGTTCATCATCACATGTGTATTTTAGTTTTGAAACATAGTTTGCATAATTTTGTGTGTTGTTGTTTCATCAATAAAATATTTTTATAAATCATTTTTTATCGTTTGTAACTATATCTATTTTTCAATCTTTGTTCATATCTTGTATAAATAGTTGTTCTACTCATTCTAAATCTTGTGGATTAGTAGACTTTTCTCATAATTTTACCTTAGTATTTAAACAAACAACATATCCGTCTACATCAAAAATTCAGATTTGATTTGTATATATTCTGAGTTGATTTCATTTTGTAAGTATAATTATGTCGTCGTAATTATTACCATCAACATCTCATATATAAATTTCTTTTATTCAATCTGCTAGTATCGCCAATTCTTGCATATTTCTATATGGATCATCTCATCAATAATTTTTCAATAATTTAATAGTTCAATCCGTATAACTTATCAAAATATCTTTTAATCAATCGTTATTGAAATCCATGGTTTTGACTTTGAATATGGTTTTATTTGGGTCGGAATATATTGATTTACCTATAGATCAATCAAAATCTGTTAATGAAACTTCTTTGTTTTTATCTATCCTTTTTACTAATGGATCTCAAAAATTTATCAAAAATTCTGATGAAAAATCTTTGGTTGATTCTCATACATTTTCTCATCCTCCAAACAATGTTATATTTTTGAAATCTCATCTAAATCATATATTCAAAGTAGGATCTATACTATCTTCTATAGATTCATATCATTTACTGTTTTCTGGAAAATTATAATCTTGTGTAAATATTCATATTCATTTAAGTCAGTTTGTAGATCAGTTGGCAAATATTAAATTATTTTTGTATTTTATATCTGATAAATTTATCTCAGCTTTTATAGTATCTTGATCTATTATTAGATTTTCTCATATATGTAATAATAATCTTCAAACTAAGACATCTTGATAATAAACTTCTCGAATATTTAGATTTAATAGTTTTTGATCACTTAATGTTATTTTGGTTTGATCATCTATTTTTCCAAATGTATCAAATATATCTCTAGAATTTATTATAATATTGTTTTGAATTACTTTATTCTCTTGTATGCTATCGTCTGTGTCTTCTGCTATATAATAAAAAGTATTTTTTGAATTATTTTCAAAAAGCAATGATGATAGATCTTGTTCTAAATTTTCTTCGTCGTTTTCGATTTGTATTATATCAAAGTTTTGATTTGTTCGTGATATGCTTCAGATTCATTGTATTTGTGTTGTTAATTTTCAATTTTCGTAAGATAAATTTATTTCATTATTTTCGTTGTTTTGTATCTGTCATGATTGATCTAATATGAGTTCTATCTTTTCTAATTTATTTGGATCTACCAATAATGTTGTGGTTGCTAATAATTTTTCAGATCAAGCCATAATATCTTGTATGAAATTTTTATTGTCTGAAAAATATCATCGCTGATTTCATCGATCAGTTCAAAATAAGTTTAGATACATTATATTTAGTTTTTCTGTGGGTATGATACTTTTTTGTACGATAATGTTTTTGTATCATGGACTTTGGTCGTTTAAATTTACTCAGTCTATATATGCAAAAATATATCACAAACCTCATCTATCTTTTGTTTTTAGATTAAAATCTAATATTCAAGAATTGACTTGTATAAGTTGAGGATTACTTGGATATAATATTGCTGATACAGGACCAATAGTTCATAGTTTTATATTCAAAGGATCTGTATATAAGTTTCCTCGAGCGTCGGTTATTTTTATGGATCAAGAAAAATATTTTTCTGTACCTAGGCTATCTTTGTTTGTTTCTAGAATTATTTCTTTAGCTGGTCATGATTTTATAGTGATTGGTATATCGATTGTATCTATTCATGGTATATCCAATGATATAGTATCATCTCATGCTTTGAAATTTGGATATAGATAAATATCTAGTTTTCCACTTTGTATTTGTAGATCATTTTGGCCGTAGAATCATAATTGTTGTACATCTATTACATTTCATCATGTTTGTATTGTCCTAGTGCGATATCATATCTCTCATATTCTAACTACATTTTTTTTTGATTTTATATTAACCACAGTATCTATATCTATGATTTTTCATGAACTATCTTTGATTTCTAATGTGATTTTGGGTAGGGTATTTTGGTTTACTTGTTTTATTCAAAATTGATCTGTGAAATGATAATACTCAGTATTTTCTGGTAGAGATATACTTATTTTTCATGTTATGATGCTATTGGATGTTTCTTGGTATATAGTGCTTGTGAGATATTTCATATGAGGATATCATCTGACTAATGTAATTGTTTTATTTGCAGATATAGAAGTATTTTCTCATGTTATTTTGATATCCACTATATTGATATCTGTTTGTTCTCATGGTGCAAAATAAATAAATGGATCTTTGAAACTATTAAATCTGATAGTAGATCATCTGGCTGTTCAATCTGATATTTCTCATTGAGAAACCGATATGAAGAAATTTTTTAATATTTGTCATACATTGTTTCAGTATTGATCTAATCAATTTACTATGATTGGCATTTGAGATCCCAACATTATTTTATTGTCTGGGGAAAATATTTGTACTTGTTGGATATCTGATGGAATAATAGATATTTGTTGAGTTTTTTTGACACAATTTTCAGAATTTGGTATACATATATCAAATGTTATTATTGTAGTTCCTGCTTTGTTATCTTTTGTTTGGATATCTATATTTTGATTATTTCAATAAGGATTTATGGATGTTAGTTTTATCGGATTTTCACATAAATCTGTTGATTTTCAATTGGACTTGAGACAATCATCTCACGTAGAACTGATATATATATCCATATTTCACAAATCTTTTGTAGATAGTATTTCTAGTTTTCAAGTATTGTTTTGTAGATTTATAGTTGTTTTGTCTGTTTTGGTTTGTATATATCAGAGCATATTTTGTAATTTGATGGCGTCTTCATCCGATGGAGTATTGGCTATTGTGTTTTGATTTTGTTCTGTTGGGTTTAGTTGTGATCGTTGTGATCAAAACATTTCTAGTTGGTCTTCTCATTGTTGAATAGTTTCAAAATCACCAATAATAGGTGAAGTAGAAAAGGGGAATGTAATACTTAATTCAAATGGCTTGTCTAATGTCTTTTTTAACCAACATCCAAAAGCTTTGACCCAAGGTGAACTAAAATCACTTAGATCTATAAGTAGGGCAGTTCAATCATCGTTGATTCAGCATTCAGTATTTAGTTCTTCTTCAAATTCTGTTTGCTGTTGTGGTAATTGATTATTTTGATTGTTTTCTTCAAAATTTTCTTTGGAAGATTGGATCTGTTGTATAAAAGAAGGTATGCTGTTTGTACTAATATAATCTAATCAATCAGAATTGAGAAATCATACTTCATATCAATCTGGGTTATAACTTGGAGTAACTAATCATCATTGATCATTATCTTGTTTGAGATAGTTTGACATGATATCAGATATCTTTTCGTTGATATCAAATGATGACTTTGTATTTTCTATATCCTCTTGGATTGTTGATCAGATTTTTCTTTCTTGGTTTGTAATATTGTGATAGTATAGTATTTTTGATAAAGTTTCGATATGTTCTTCTCATAAGATATTTATTAGATAGTCTTCGTCGAATAATTGATAACTGCGATTTGGACTAGCTGTTGTATCAAGTGTTTGTAGTTTACTATAAGCGTTTGGATTTTTGTTGAATAGTTTTTGTTTATTATCTAGTTCATCTTTTAATTCTTGATTATATTTTATTATAGTTTCTTGTAGGTAGTCTTTGATAGCTTCTTGGATTTGTTCTGGTTTTTTTAGAATCAATAGGTCTCAAGTTTGAGTAAATACTTCTACTTTGTATAAATTTGGATATATTAGTTTTACTACACTTCCTGATAGTCATTGAAATGTAATATATCTTGGTGAATCTATTGGCCTATCTTGTGTGGTTATATTCATTCATGGAAAATGAATCTTTGGAATATTAGAAGTGTCATTGATTATTTGGAATCAATTGATTGTATTTAGAGATAGAGTTAAATCTTGACTAATATTGTTTCAAGAAAAACTATCTTGTATGTATTCAAAAGGTTTGATATCTATCCATGATCATCATTCATATTCTTGAAAATAAGATATAGTTTCTATGGAATCTTTAATAGAATTGATATTTAGTATTGTTTGATTTATTGAGTTACATAGTATTGCATAATTATTTGTACATCAGCATGCTGTGAGTCAGCATAGTTGAAGATTGTCTATATCATTTCTTTTTTGTTGTAGTTGTGATATCTTGGTAGATAAATCTCATGTATTTATAGAGTTATATGTGTTGAGAGCTAATTGAAAATCTGATTGTAAACCATTAAATAAATTCTGAACTGATGTAAATTGTGAATTTAAAAATTGTGTCCATCCTGATAAAAATTGTACTTGTTCTCATTTGAATAAAGCTTCTTGTTTGAGTTTGAGTATATAATACTCGATATTATTTGTAGATATAGTGTTTAATATATTATCAGTATTTAGTAGTCATGTAATTGCTTGAGATGCTAATTGGTCTATAGTATTGATTGATCAGCTGGTGATGTTTAACCATCAACTACTTATTAAAGTTTGATTTCATATATTGCTTAAATTATAATTTATTATTTGATTAAGTCAGCTTATAATATCATTCGTTTGAATATTTATTCATAATAAATTATTATTTATAGATCATGTAATGTTTGGTACAAATTCACTTTTTTGTTGATATATAGTGTTGTATAGAGTGGATATATCCAATGATATATAATCGTAATATTTTTTAAGATAATTTTGATCTCAAAACTTATCGTAGTCAAATCCGTCTACTTGCTCTGGTTTGATAGTTGTGTTTTTGTATCTAGAATCTATTAATTTATATTTATATTTTTTTCGATCGTTTCAACAGCTTTTGTCTGCTCATATTTGTAGGTAAATAAAAGATCAATCTATCCAGTTTTTGGTAGATACTCAATATATATCGAAAAATGATTTACCAATATAAGATGTGTGATATATTGGATATTTTAATTCTCAATATCTGTCTTGGATTTTTGTTAATGAAGCGTATTTTTCTATTCCTAAAAACGAATTTGCTTCACTTTGAGATCAGGTAATTGACATTGATCATGCTATGTCATATATTGGTAACCAGGCTGATTGGGCTTGAAAATTATTTAATTCATAAACTGAATTTTCAAGTTTTCATGTGTTTAAATTTAATGGTGATGCTCATCATCGATTTCTTTGAGCAAATTGTTCTGGGGATTCACAATCTGCTTGTTCTTCTGGGTCAGATAAATTACAATCTCAATCTCATTCTCGAACTTTTTTTTTACATAATCGATCAATTCATATATTGAAAAATGGAAAATATCGTTTGTCACATTTAACATTTCGATTTTCATGTACTTTGGTTCATGAATATAACTCAAATTCTGCTGCAGAATTAAATATATTAAATCATCTATTTCATTGTACTTGATTGGAAAATATATCAAAAGAAGCTCAGATAGACTTTAGATTAAGATCTATATCAAGATCTGTCGATGGATTTGATGATGATTGTATGTCATCCATATCCAATCAGTCTATTGAATATAAATTTCTGAATGTTCATCTGTAAATGCTTGTGTCTTCTATGGAAGATATATATTCAGCTGATTTACCGAAATAATAATTTTTGTATGTATTATCTATTTCAGGGATACATTTTCTTTTGGGAGGGATAGATGGTACTAACTTCTTTTTATCTTTGTATTCTTGATATTGGACTAGCATGGGTAATGTCATATAATATTTCTCGTCTTCTATTTGTTTATCTACTCATTTTTCTAGTAAATTATTAAATTCTATTATAGTTGGATATAGGTCTGCATTGTAGCGCAATATGACATCGTCTTTTTGTAATATTTTTTGGTAATGTGAATCAAAAGATATGCGATCCAATTGTTCTCAATTTGATCATGTATAATCTTCTATCCATCTTCATGCTGAATGGATATTGTCTCTCATACGAGATAGTTGTTTCTGTGACATCAATTCATCATATTCTTTGAGAAATGATTCCTTTAACATTTTTTGTAACATCTTTGTTGGAGCTTTGTTTTCTTCCAATTGTTGAAAATCTTGCTGTCAATCAAATCATGAAAGTAATTCACTTATTTCATCGTTATGTTCTCATTGTACGATTTTTAATAATAGATTGGTAAATCTATGATATCATATATCTTCGGAAAAAATGAAATTGTTTATATATGAACTTAGCGCGTCTTCGTTGAAATAATTTTTGTTTGCTACAAAATCATCATACCAAATATCTTTGGATACAAAATCAGCTGGATCTTGATAATAATTTCATAATTTATCAAAAAAATCTTTATACTGATTGATATCTTGTTTGTGATCTATGATACTATGCCATATTTCTGCACTTCATTTGGGGTTGTTGTTGTATACAAAATATTGTTCTTTATCATTTCGGATGAATTTTTGTTCTTCAAAATCTACATAAGGATATATACTTGGATAGATGAAATTTTCATTTTTTATTACTGGTAGAGGAATATCTCATATTAATACTAATCATATTAATTTGGATGTTTCTAATTCCAATCAATCAAAATACATATTTTCCAATATTTTTAATATATCTTGAGCTTGTAGTTTTTGAGTGTCTATTTGTAATACTATAGCTTTGGAGTTTGATATTTCTTTTTGAATGTATTGCGTTGAATATCGTTGTATTTCTGATGATAGACTATTGTAAATGTTTTTATCCACTAGTACTGCTACTAAATTTGTACTATCTATAGAATCTTCAGCTTTTATTTTATTAAAATCTATGAAAAAAAATGTATTTAGCAGATATGAAAATATATATATTATGATAAAAAGAATTATTTGTCTTTTTTGCTTAAACATGATTGATTTTCAGATTTATTTTAAATGATTTTATTAATTTATTGATTGTTGTATTTATGATTATAATCTGAATTAATATTAATACAAAATAAAGTTAAAAAGCGACTTAAATTGATATGTAATATGAGAAATAATGATAGAATGCTTGACAATAGTTAATAATATTTTATTATTTGTCCTGGTTTGTAAGTATTCTTGTAAATTTTATGGTATTGCTATTTTATTTTAAATAAATAATTTTATTTGGTGATTTTTTTATTTTAATTGTTTATTATGAAATTGGATCAGAATTTGGTTAAAGTTATAATAAATCAATTTGGATTGACTAAATATCAGAGCAAAGATATTGAGGTTTATGATTATGGTTTAAAAGAATTAGAGGATCTGCTTGCAAAGAGGATAAAATATTTGATGGACTATGATCGGGAATGATTGATGATTAGTCTATATAGGATAGATATTGATGAAGAATCTGTAAAAAGAATATTTAAATATTCAAAATCTGACTTAATAGCTGGTAGAATTGCTCATTTGATTATAGTTAGAACTGTTGATAAACTTAAAAATTATTAATTTGATTAATTTATTTCACTTGACATTTATTTATATATTTATATTGTGTATGTGTAAATAAAAACAAATTCTTATGGGAAAAAAGGTATCAAGCGAAGATCGCAAAAAACTAGTTTCAAAAATTGGTCAAACTTCAGTTGAGAAAAAAAAGAAAAAATTAAAACATCCGCCTAAAGTCAAAAAAGAAAGGATTACTGAAGTTGATTTAAAAGAAGGAGGAGTCTGTTGTAAAAAAAAGATTATGCCCAAAGTTAAAATCGATCAAGGGAACATAGAAAAAGAAAAAAATCATGTTCCTAAAAAAATCAAAGTTATTCGTCCTAAACCAATTCATATAGGACAAGCAGTATTGTAATTAATATTTATTACCTGTCGAGATTTTATCTTATGACAGGTTTTTTAAAAAATCTCTTGCAATTTATTATAAAAAACATATCTATGACTCGTTATACCAAAGAAAGTAGGTTGCTTTAATTGCATAAAAAACTTATCCCTACCTAGGTTTATATAGATTTTTAATCTGATTTTTTGGTATGGCCTTTGAAAATTTAAAGGTGATTTTTTTTATAAGAATAGTAAAAAAGATATGGCTATCTCGAGACAAAAAAAAGAAGAACTTATAAAAGATTATGTAAAAGATCTTCAAAATGCTGACAATTTGGTTGTTGTTAAACAATCAGCTATAAGTGTTGATGATTCAACTAAAATTAGAAAACAAGTTTTGTGAACTTGATGAAAATTTAATATTATTAGAAAAAGATTGTTTCTAAAAGCATTGAAAGAAGCTTGATATCAAGATATTGAATTAAATGATCTTGATTGATCAGTTATAGCTCTATATGCAAAATGAGATGAGTATTGACCAATAAAAGTTGTGAATAAATATTTGAAAGATTATAAAAAATCAAAAAAGAAATCTTCGTTTGATTTTCTATGATGATGGTTTGATAAAAAATGGTTTGATAATGAATATGTATCAGAATTGGCAAATATTCCATCTAAAGAGGAATTAATATCAAAATTAGCATACTTATTTAATTATCCATTACAGTCATTTGCTTGAGTTTTGGATCAAATAGCTGAAAAAATTTGAGATTGATCTGAAACTAAAGAAGAAGTAAAAGAAGAAACTAAAGAAGAAGTAAAAGAAGAAACTAAAGAAGAAGTAAAAGAAGAAACTAAAGAAGAAGCTAAAGAAGAAGTAAAAGAAGAAACTAAAGAAGAAGCTAAAGAAGAAACTAAAGAAGAAGTAAAAGAAGAAACTAAAGAAGAAGTAAAAGAAGAAACTAAAGAAGAAACTAAAGAAGAAACTAAATAATATAAATTCGTTGTTAATATTAAAAAATATATTTATTTACTAATTAATGTAGAGGATGGACCTGTCCAAGAATGCACAAAAAATTATGGATCTTGTGAAAGAAATGAATGCCATAGAATTAAATCAGCTTGTAAAAGCTTTGGAAGAAGAATTTGGAGTAACTGCAGCGGCTATGGTTGTTGCTTGATGATGAGCTAGTGGTTGAGATGCTGGTTGAGATGCTGGTTGATCTGATTCTGTTAATTTAGAATTAACTGAAATTGGACAACAAAAAATCGCTGTTATAAAAGTTGTAAAAGAAATGTTAAACATCGATTTAAAAGCAGCTAAAGACATGGTTGAAAAAGCACCAGTTATAGTAAAAGAAAAATTGAAGATGGAAGAAGCTGAAACTTTTAAAACAAAGTTACAAGAAGTTTGAGCTACAGTAAATTTCAAATAAAATTTTCCTTAATGGATTCTTTGTTTGATTTTATTTATTTTATTTATAGAAACTGATAATATGACTGTTTCTGTTCAACAGGTTGTTGATGCTCAAGTTCATATTGGTACACTAAAAAGTGAAGCACATCCTAAAACTAGAAAGTTTTGGGCTGATATTGTAAACAATATCGTTGTGATAAATCCTGATGTTATAATTGAACAACTCAATTATGCTAAAGAAAAAATTCAAAAAGCGAAAGCTGAATGAAAGGATATATTGGTGGTTTGCGAAAAAAAGATGTATCAACAAGAACTTTCTAAATTAGCTGAATCTAGCGGTGTATTTTATTTAAATTATAAAATTCCAGCTTGATTTTTAACTAATTTTGAGACATTGAAAAAAAGAATTGATTCGATGAACGATATGATTCGTTTTATGGAGTCTGAATCTTTTTTAACTTTGACTAAAAAAGAGCAACTTACTTACAAAAGAAAATTTGATAGAATTAATAGGATTTATAAATGAGTTACTAAACTCTCAAAAAGACCAGACTTGGTTATAGTTATTGATTGAACTATGCTTGATGGTTTTGTTGATGAGTTACCTAAACATAAATCTATAGACAGTGTGGTAATAGCTACTACTAATTTTTCTAGATACTATCCAAAAGAAAATATGTTGATGGCTAATATATCTAGTTATAAAAGTCTTGATTTTGTTATGAGATATCTATTATCTTAAAATAACCTAAAAAGTATGCAAGAATCTTTACAAGTAATTAATGATACAAAACAATCTAATGACTTGTATGTACCTAGCAGTTCTGAGAAAAAGAGAGCTATGCTGATGTATGTCTTTTTTGGTTTGATTGTTTCTATGTCAAAAAAAGAATTAAGTGTTTTCGAATATTTTCATTTGAAACAAGCTTTGTGACGATCAGTTTTATTTGTGATTTTTCTTATTCTTGGTTTTGTGTTGGTTTTTCTTCCACTTTTGAAATATATATGATTGATGTTGATTCTTGTTATTGTTGTTTGTTGGGTAATGTTTATTTCGAATGCATGGAAGTGATCTTATAAAAACAAAGAAGATAAATCCCCAATAATGTTGTTTAGTGCAATTTGATGATGGTTTATTAACTTATTTGAAATTAATATAAAAATTTATCCTGATCAAGATAAAATTCAAGAAATTGAATCTTTGCAGGATTTAGTAAAATAATTATTTTATATATTCATGGTTATAATATGGCTTGAGTTGATATACAACTTCTTAAAAAACTCAGAGAAACTACTTTTGCTCCGTTAAAAGATTGTAGAGAAGCATTGGTTGAATCTCAATGAGATTTTGATAAAGCTCTACAAGTTTTGAAAGATAAATGAATGTCTAAAGCTTCTAAAAAAGCTGACAGATTGACTAATGAAGGTATAGTTAAAGTTGTAAAAAATAATGGTAGAGTTTATTGATTAAAACTTTTGTGTGAAACAGATTTTGTTGCAAAGAATGAAAATTTTCATGAATTATTTGATTCTCTTATGGAGAAAATCTTTTCTGTAAAAGATGATGTTGATAATTTAGATGCTTTGGATTCAGATCTAGCGTCTGAGTTAGAATCTATGGTTTCAGAATTTATATGAAAATTGTGAGAAAATACAAAAATTGGAGAAATAATTGTGTCAAATAAAAATGCTTATGTTTACAATCATCCATGAAATAAAGTTGCATCTATTATCTATTATCAAGGTGATGAAGATGTTGCTAAAGAATTAGCTTTGCAAGTTGCAGCGATGAATCCTGAATATGTTTCTTTTGAATCTGTTCCTAGTGATTATCGTGAAGAGCTTTTGGTTAAATTTAAAGAAGAAATGAAAGATTCTTGAAAACCTGAAAATATTATTGATCAAATTATAGATTGAAAACTTAGAAAACATTTATCTGATTTGGTTCTTTTGGAACAAGAATATATAAGAGATAATACAAAAAAAATAAAAGAAATATTAAACGAAGGCTTTGTTGTTGATGGTTTTTTCAGAATAGCTGTTTAATTTTTATTTTAATAGATAAATTTTTATTATGGAAAATTATGAATTAGTTTTACTTTTGGATAGTTCTGTAAAAGAAGCTGATCGTGAAAAGTTTTTATCTGATTTTGAGTCTAAATTTAAAGACTATATTGTTCAAAAAGATAATATTTGATTAAAAAATCTTGTTTATCCTATTAAAGGTAATTTAGCTAATGATAAAGCATATCTTTATTCTTATTATTTGAATATAGAAACTTCTGATGTTAAATTAATATGACAAGAATTTCTTTATAATAAACTTATATTGAAATATGATGTTTTTAGAAGAAATAAAAATGAAATTAATTTTGAATTTGAAAAATTGCAAAAAGATTTACAAGTTATAATTGATTCTCGAGAAGAAAAAAAACTTTGACAAAAAATTTCTTTTTTTTCTGATTTAAAATATTCAAAATATATTAATCGAAAATCTGTTGTAATGTTAAAAAAATATATTACTAGATTTGGTAATATCAAACCTAGAAAATATACTAATAATTCTTTGAGTACTCAAAAGAAATTGAGGAGAGAAATCATAAGAGCTAGAAATTTTGGTTTAATAGAGTTTATAAAGTAATTTTGATTGTTTAAATATGTTGCGGATATATTGTTTTTATTTTTCAAATAGTTAGTGATGGCTAGTAAATTGAAAAGAATTAGAAAATATCATTGGAATAAAAGAATGAAGACACATTGATTTAGACTTAGAATGCAAACTTGGACTTGAAGGAGAGTTTTGGCTAGAAGAAGAAGAAAATGAAGAGCTAGATTAGTTGTTCAGAGAAAAAAGTAATATGGGATTCTAAATAATCTTATATTTTTAATTTTCTAAACTAATTTTTGTACCCATGGCAAATAATAAAAAAACTAATTTAAAAAAAGAAGTTAAAAGTTCTAAAACTTCTAAAGTTTCTGTTAAGACAAAAAAAATAGTTTGATCGTCTTCAAAAACAGTAGATAAGGCTAAAGATCTTTTACTTGCTAAATCATTTTTTGATAAATACTATAAGAAGGATTGAAAAATTTTTCTTACTAAACCAAGAAATTTTGGTTGATTTCCTGATTTATTAGATTTACAAAAAAAGTGATATGTAAGTTTTGTTACTAAATATATGCATAAGTTATTTGAAGATATAAATCCTGTATGGGATATAGCTTGAGAAAAACTTTATATAAGTATATGAGATATTAAAGTAGAAGATAGTTCTGAAAATGTAAATGATTGTAAAAAAAAGGAATTAACATATTGATGAATTATAACTTGAAAAGTTAAATTAGTAGAAAAACAAGAATCTCCTACAAAAAAAGTTGTGGAAAAGATTTTGTTTAGTAAACGTGTTAATATAGGTATAATGCCTTTGATGACATCTTCAGCGTCTTATATTATAAATTGAGTAGAGAGAGTTATTATTTCTCAAATTATAAGATCTTATTGAATATTTTATTCTAAAAAAGATTTTAGATTTTCTTTTAAATTAATTCCTGAAAATGGGCCTTGGCTTGAGGTTCAAGTTGAAAAGTCTTGAGTTATTGTTGCTAGAATAAATAAATCTAGAAAATTTCCTATTTCTACATTGCTCAGAATTTTTGGTATGGAGACTGATGAAAGTATAAGGGAAATGTTTAAAGATTGTTTTGATGAAGACGATACAAATCATATAGAAATTACTTTAAAAAAAGACACTACTACTGATTCTTTATCAGCAGCAGAATTTATATATAATAAACTTAGACCTTGAGAATTAATTGATCCTGAGAGTGCTTTAAATTATGTTAAAGCTCAATTTTTGGATCCTGATAGAATTTATGTATGAAGAATAGCTAGAAGAAAATTAAATGCTAAATTATGAATTTCAAAAGCTTTAGATAATCCAGCTTCAGATTTATATGATGGTGAAGATATAGTAGCTTCTATAAAATATCTACTTAATTTATCTAATTATAAAAAATGATATTATGTAGATGATTCTGATCATCTTTCAAATAAACGTATTAGAATGATGTGAGAGATTCTATATGCTCATTTACAACCAGTTATGAGGAAGTTTGTTAAGAGTGTAAAAGGTAAATTGAGTGTATTGAATTTGGAAAACCCTATAAAAATAACAGATTTAGTTAATTTTAAAATAATAGATAATGCTATAAAAAGTTTTTTTGCGACTTCCCAATTGTCTCAATTTTTGGATCAAATAAATCCTTTGTCTGAAGTAGAACATAAAAGAAGAATTACTGCTTTGGGGCCTGGTTGATTAAAAAGAGAAACTGCGAAATTTGAAGTTCGTGATGTTCATCCTTCTCATTATTGAAGAATATGTCCTATAGAGACTCCAGAATGACAGAATATCGGTTTGGTTATATATCAATCTATTTATTCTCGTGTAAATGATGAGGGTTTTTTGGAAACTCCTGCATTAAAAATATTACGTGAAGTTGAACCAAAAAAGAAAAAATTAGTTGGTAGAATTGCTCATCGTGATATGTATGAATTGGATTCAAAATGAAAAGCAACAAAAAAAGTAATAGTAAAAGAAGATCAATACATAGACGAAGATATGGCTGCAAAACTTGAAAAATTTTATGGTAAATCTGCTAGTCCGATTCAGGTTAAATCGTTTTTTGATTGAAGTATAGAATATATTTCGCCCGAACAAGATGAAAAGTTTTATGTTGCTGATGCAACTACTCCTATAGATGAATATAATAATATAATTTGACAACGTATTGCTGCTAGACATTTTAATGAGATGGAAACTTTCCATGTAAATGATGTTACACATATGGATGTGAATCCTGCTCAAATATTTAGTCCAAATACTTCTCTTATTCCTTTTGTAGATCATAATGATGCTGTTCGTGCGTCTATTGCTACAAATCAACAACGTCAGGCTTTACCATTATTAAAACTTGAAACTCCATTGGTTGGTACTTGATTGGAAACTGATATAGTACAAATGACTCATGCTATAATAAAAGCTGAAGATGATTGAGAAGTTATTTATGTTGATTGAAAAAGAGTAAAAGTAAAATATAAATTTTGAATTAAAGAATATGTTTTGACTGTTTTTTCTAGATCAAATCATAAAACTTGTATAACACAGGTTCCTTGTGTGGAATTGAAACAGAAAGTAAAAAAATGAGATATATTAGCCGAATGACCATGTTCTCTTGGTTGAGAAATGGCTTTATGAAAAAACTTGAGAGTAGCTTTTATGCCATGGAAATGATATAATTATGAGGATGCTATTGTGATTTCTCAAAGATTAGTAAAAGATGATGAATTAACTTCTATTCAAATAGAAGAATATGAAATAGAAGTAGCCGATACAAAGCTTGGACCTGAAGAAACAACTAACGATATCCCGTGAGTATCTATGTCAAAATTAAAAAATCTTGAAGAAGATTGAGTAGTAAGAATATGATCAATAGTAAAATGATGAGATCTTTTGATAGGTAAAATAACTCCAAAAAGTGAATGAGAACTTACTCCTGAAGAGAAACTTATTCAGGCTATATTTGGAGATAGATCAAAAAATGTTAAAGATACATCTTTGTATATGCCTAGTGGAAGCGAATGAAAAGTTATTGATGTAGTTATATTGGATGCTAAAAAATGAGATAATTTGATGGCTTGAGTTAGAAAAAAGATAAAGGTTTATGTTGCCACGACTAGAAAAATAGAAATATGAGATAAACTTGCTTGAAAACATGGAAATAAAGGTATTATAGCAATTGTTGTTCCTGAAGAAGATATGCCATATTCAGAAGATTGACAGGCAGTTGATATAGTTTTGAATCCTTTGTGAGTAATTTCTCGTATGAATCTTTGACAACTTTTTGAAACTCAACTTTGATATATAGCTAAAACATTATGATTAAGATTTGCTGTTCCAACTTTTGGTTCTTTTGGTCTAAAAGAATTTCAAGACCTTGTGACTTGATGTAAATTGGAAGATAGTATAAAGATAACTCTTTTCAATTGAGAAAATTGAGAACCATATGCTCAAAAAGTTACTGTTTGATATATGCACGTTTTGAAACTTGTTCATATGGTTGAAGATAAAATACATGCTAGATCTGTTTGACCTTATTCATTGATAACTCAACAACCTTTGTGATGAAAATCTAGACAATGATGACAGAGATTTGGAGAGATGGAGGTTTGGTCTTTGGAAGCTTATTCGGCTGTTTATACACTTCAAGAAATGTTGACTGTAAAATCAGATGATGTAGTATGAAGAAATAAATTGTATGAAGCTATAATAAAATGACAGAAGCCTAAAATATGATGATTACCTGAATCTTTCAATTTGGTTTCATATTTATTTAAATGATTATGTCAAAACGTTTCTCCTTTGACTATAGAAGAAATGGAAACAATTCATCAAGAAAGAATAAAGAAAATAAAAGATCTTTGATTGTCATGATTATTGAGTAATACTGTTGCATGAGAAAATAATTCTTATGAATCAGATGATTCTAATGAGGAAAAAGAAGAACTTATAGAAAGTGTTATAAAAGAAATGGAAGATTTCTGAGAAATAGATAAAGAATAAAATTTCATAAAATATTTATAATTTAATCTTTGTTATTCATGTATAAAACAAAGTTTGACGCGCTTATGGTTACCCTTGCTTCTGTTGATGATATCTCTAAATGGTCTTATTGAATAGTTGATAATCCAGATACTGTTAATTATAGAACATGAAGACCAAAACAGAGCTGACTTTTTTGTGAGTCTATTTTTGGTCCTGTTAAAAATTACGAATGTAGTTGTGGAAAATATAAATGAATAAGATACAAAGGAATCGTTTGTGAAAGATGTGGAGTAGAGGTTACAAATTCTAGAGTTAGAAGATCAAGGATGTGACATATAGAATTAGCTGCTCCTATTGTACATGTTTGGTATAAATCAAGTCCTTCTGGTTGAATAAATCAAATTCTTGGTTTATCTGCTAATGAAATTGATAAGATTTTGACTTTTGTAAAATATGTACTTATAAAGGATTTGGATCAAAAAACTAAAGAAAAATTGAAAACTAAAATACAAGCAGATTATGATAAAAAATTAAAAGAACTGGAAGGTTTGTTGACAGAAGAAAAAAAGAAAATAAATGAAGATTGAAAAGATGAAAGAAAATTAAAAGAAATTGATAAATTGTATGAAGAAAATAAAGATTCTTTAGAAAAAGAATTTAATAGAATAAAATCTATTGTTTCTGATTTAGGTTTTTGATCAACGATATTAGAAAGTGATTATAGAAATATTTTTTCACAATTTGATGATATAATTAGTTTTGCGTCATGATCTGAGGCTATACTTAAAATGTTACAAGGTATAGATGTAGAAAAAGAAATAAAAAGAAGAGTTAATGAATTTACAAATATAAAATCTGAAGATCAGAAAAAGAAAGCTATGGCTCTGATAAAGCTTTTGATAAGCTTACATGTGTCTGGAGTAAAACCAGAAAATATGATTCTTAGAAAATTACCTGTTATTCCTCCTGATCTTAGACCAGTTGTTCAGCTTGAATGATGAAAATTTGCATCTTCTGATGTTAATCTCTTTTATAGACGTGTTTTGATGAGAAACATAAGATTAAAAAAGATGATTCAAGTTGGTATGCCAGATGTTGTAAAAAAGAATGAAATTAGACTTTTACAAGAATCTGTAAATAACCTTTTAGTTTGAGAAAAAAGCTCTAATTCAAAAGCTTGAGCTTGAATTAAAGTATTTAAATCTTTATCTGATATGCTTTCAGGTAAAGAATGAGTTTTTAGAAAAAATCTTTTGTGAAAGAGAGTTGATTACTCTGGAAGATCTATTATTACGGTTTGACCAACTTTAAAATTAGATGAATGTGGTTTACCAATATATATAGCTGTAAAAATGTTTACTCCTTTTATTATAGGTAAATTAATAGAAAAAAAGATAGTATATACGCCAAAACAAGCAGAAAAATTAATAAAAGAAGAATCTCCTATTGCACTTAAATTTTTGGAAGAAGTAATAAAAGATAAATATGTACTTTTGAATCGTGCTCCTACATTACATAGACTTTCTATAGAGGCATTTAAAATAAAACTTATGCCTGGTAAAACAATCAGAATACATCCTCTAGTTTGTCCTGCCTTTAATGCCGATTTTGATGGTGATCAGATGGCTGTTCATTTGCCAATATCTGAAGAAGCTCAAAGAGAAGCTAGAGATCTAATAGCTGCTGATAAAAATATTCTTAAACCTGGTTCTGGAGAACCTACAATTACTCATTCTCAAGATATGGTTTTGGGTATTTATTATCTTACAGATGAATTTGATCCTAGATATCCTGATTATAATACTGTTTCGGAGTGGGAAGAGAAAACACCTGTTGTTTGAATATTTAGTTGAATAGAAGAAGTTTTATCTTCTTATGTTAATGGTGATATAATAATAAAAGATAAAATAGTTTTGATACATGATAATCAACCTATAAAAACCACTGTTTGAAGAGTTATATTTAATAATATTTTGCCTGAAAGAATAAGATTTATAAATAAAAAAATGGCTAGTAGAGATTTGAAGAAAATACTTAGTCTGATATTCGATGAATATGATATGGAGACAACAGTTAGAGTGGCTGATGATATAAAAGATCTTTGATTTGCTTATTCTACTATAGCAGCTACATCTATAAATGTATTTGATATGAGCGTGCCAAAAGAAAAGGAAGATGTTTTGAAGGTATGAGAAGATGCTGCTAACTATATTTATAAACATTACTTTAGATGATTCTTTTCTGATGAAGAAAAGCGTAGGTTGATAGTAAAAGTTTGGACTGATGTAAAATCAAAGATAGAATGAATATTAAAAAATATTATATGACCGGGTAATGATCTTTATACAATGATTGACTCTTGAGCTAGAGGATCACAGACACATATGACTCAGATATCTGGTATGAAATGACTTGTAGTAAATCCTAAATGAGAAATAATAGAGCTTCCTATTAAATGAAGTTTTGTTGAATGATTGAAACCAATTGAATATTTTATTTCAGCTCATTCTTGAAGAAAATGAAAAGCTGATACTGCTCTTAGAACTGCTGAATCTGGGTATCTTACTAGAAAACTTTGTGATTCTTCACAAGAGGTTATAATAAGAGAAGAAGATTGTGGAATAGATAAATCTGTAATATTCTCAAAGGAAGAAATAGAAATTAGATGAGAAAAATTCTTTAATGTTGTTTATGGTAGATATTTAGCAGAAGATCTTATAGATAAACATAAAAATATATTTTTGAAAAGATGAGATATTTTGGATAAAAAAGCTATGAACTTAATAGAAGTGGAATGAATAGATACGTTGAAACTTAGAAGTCCTTTGACTTGTAGCTCGATTAGTTGAGTTTGTCAAAAATGTTATGGAATGGATTTATCTACAAGAAGAGCTGTAGATATATGAACTCCTGTTTGAATTATAGCTGCTCAATCTATATGAGAACCATCTACTCAGTTAACTTTGGATACTTTTCATGAATGATGAGTTGCTGGTAAATGATGAGATATTACTCATGGTATAGATAGAGTAAAACAATTATTTGAAGTTAGGGCTCCAAAAATACCTGCTGTAGTTGCTCCTTTTGATGGTATTATGTATTTTTCAGAAGTATCAGAAGAAAATAGAACAGAAGTAATTAAGATAGTTTCAGAATATCAGAAGAAAAATTATCTAATTAAAAAATGATATGAAGTTTCAGTAAAAAAATGACAAATTGTTGTGAAATGAGCTACATATGCTGAGAAATGAAGAAGTAAGTTGAAATTAAAAGAAGATTGAAAAATATTAGAAGTACATAATAATCATATTGTTTTGTGAGTACAAGAAATATTTACTAGACCTTTGACTGGTTTAACTCCAAAGAAAAATAAAGATTGACAGAAAATTTATAAATGAGAAATATTAACTAACTGAGCTCTTGATATAATGGAATACAAACAAATTGTTTGAGATTTACAGGCACAAAGATATATCATATCAGAAACTAAGAAAGTTTATATGTGACAATGACAAGATCTAAATGATAAACATATAGAAGTAGTAGTAAAACAGCTTTTTTCTAAGGTATTTATACAGGATTCTGGTAATAGTAGTTTTATACCATGAACTCGTGTAAAATATGAACATTTCTTGAAGGTTAATGAAGATTTGGAATCTCAATGAAAAAGAGCTGCTAAATGATTAAGATTAGCCTTGGGTCTTACTAATATTGCAAAAGAAACTGATTCTTGGTTATCATCTGCTTCGTTTCAAGAAACTATAAGAGTAATGGTTGGTGCATCACTTAGAGGTGCTATAGATGATCTTTCTGATCTAAAAGCAAATGTTATTATATGAAGATTATTACCAGTTTGAGAGATTTATAGAAATAAACATGGTTATTAGTTTGTAATTTATAAAATCTTGATATATTAGCTTGAAAAAATAGTCAGGATTTGTATATATAGTTTTCGTTATATTTAATTATTGACATAAAAAAATGGCTCATAAAAAAGCAGCGTGATCTACGAAAAATTTAAAGGATTCAAAACCAAAGTACAGGGGAGTTAAGATATTTGGCTGACAAACTGCTGTTGCTTGAAATATTATAATTAGACAAAAATGAAATAAATTTGAATGCTGAAAAAATGTTTATATGTGAAGAGATTTTACTATTCTTGCTAAAATAGATTGAATTGTTTCTTTCAAAAAAAAGAAATTCAAAAGATTTGATGGTAGAATTTATCTTAAAACTGTTGTGGAAGTGTTCCCATCTACAGCTACTGTAGAAACTGTAAAAAAAGCGCCAGCTAAAAAAGCAGTAGAGAAAAAAGAAACTGTAAAAAAAGCGCCAGCTAAAAAAGCAGTAGAGAAAAAAGAAACTGTAAAGAAAACGCCAGCTAAAAAAGCAGTAGAGAAAAAAGAAACTGTAAAGAAAGCACCAGCTAAAAAAGCAGTAGAGAAAAAAGCACCAGCTAAAAAAGCATAATAATTATTATTAAATAATCTTTATAAATTTTAATAAATCAAGATGACAATAGGTCCAAAGAAAAAGATATCCAAATCTAAATGAGCTAGTAGACATTCGACTTGGTTAAAGATAAATTTAAAAAAACTTTCAGATAAATATAAAACTGCTAAATGTAAAAATTGTTGAGCTGTAAAACTTTCTTATAGAGTGTGTCCAGCTTGTGGTTATTATAAATGAAAGCAAGTTTTGACTATTAAATCTAAATCAAAGGATAAAATTGTAGATGCATAAACTTAAATTAAAAATGCAGAATTAAGAATGCAGAATTTAATTTATTTGTTAAAAAAAAGTAGGTCATGAATGTTCACCATAGAATAAATGCTAGAAAAATAGTTTTGTCATATTTCTATCAAATTTGTTTTTTTTATAATTTATCTGGTGAAGACGCCGCTATTCAAGAAGCTTTGTTTATAGATAATATATTTAAAACTCAAACTGAAAAGTTTTCTCAAGAGAAGGAAACTTTTTTAGGTATGGTAAAAGAATATCTAGATGAAGATAGTGAAACTGATTTGATGTATGTATTGAATTGTTTTTTTGATGAATGGAAAAAAGAAGATGTAGATATAGATTATATTTTAAAAGTTTGAAATAACTTCAATAAATATAGTAAAGAATTGATTAAAAAAGTTGATAGCTACACACAAAATTTCTCTTATAGTCAAATGGATGTAATTGATCAGGCTTTGTTTATATTGTGATATGTGGAACGAAAAGAACTAGAAACTCCAAAAGAAATTTTATTGAATGAATTAGTTGAATTAGCAAAGAGATATTCTGATGAATGATCTCCTAAATTGATTAATGGTATAATGCACAATATAATAGCTGAAACTAGTACTTAGCACTTAGCTATTAGTATTTAGATTTTAGATTTGAAAGCTGGCTGTGGTCAGTTTTTTATTTTCCTTTGATAAAGATAGTCATAATTTTATAAGTAATTAAATTTAATAAAAAACGATATATGCAAAACTATAAAGAACTTATACAAAAACTTATAGATACTCCCAAAGATAAATTGAATCTTGAACTTTTTGTTGATTACAAAAGAAGTTTTTCTAGGAAATATAAATTAAAAGATTTACCTAGTAATATAGCTATTCTAAAAACATATCGTGAAATGTTGAATGAAAATATTATTGAAAAAAACACTGAACTTGAACAATTCTTAAAAAAAAGAAAAATTAGATCAGCTTCTGGTATAGTTGCTATTCAGGTTTTAACTAAGCCATTTCGATGTCCTGGTGAATGTATATTCTGTCCCAATGATTCTACTATGCCAAAGAGCTATATAAAATCTGAACCTGGAGCAATGAGAGCTTTGTTAAATAAATTTGATCCACTTAAACAAGTTTATAATAGATTAACTTCTCTTACTTTGGCTGGTCATCCGACTGATAAAATTGAGATGATTGTTCTTGGTTGAACTTGGGATGTATATCCAATTAAATATAAAAAAGACTTTATTAAGTGACTATATGATTCGGCTAATAGTTTTGCTAAATTAAAAATTAAGAGTGAAAATCCTAAAATTGAAGATAAAAGTGAAAAGAGATTTAAATATACTTTGGAATGATTGAATAAAATAAAACATCCCAAAACTTTAGAAGAATCAATCAAAAAAAATGAAAAATCTGAACATAGAATTATAGGTTTGACTATCGAAACTAGACCAGAATATGTGATTGATGAAAACTGTAAACTGTGGCGTGAAATGTGAGTGACAAGACTAGAAATATGACTTCAATCAATGTATGATGATGTTTTGAATAAAAATAAAAGAGGACATACAGTACAAGAATTTCGTGATGCGATACATAAACTTAGGCAATATGCATTCAAATTTTCTGTTCATATAATGCCTGGACTTTATGGATCAAATTATATAAAAGACCTATGAACTTTTAAAAAAATATATTCTGATATTTATATAAAACCAGATGAAATAAAATTTTATCCAACATCTGTTATACCAAATACAGAGCTTTATAATCTTTATAAACAATGAAAATATAAAGCTATATCTACAGATCATATAAAAAAATTAATAAGCCAAACTTTTTTGGAAATTATTCCTCCATATACTAGGATAAAGAGGCTTATTCGTGATATTCCTGCACCAGAAATAGAAGCATGAAGTAATGTTACAAATTTAGCACAATTGATGCATACTTTTTTGAAAGATAAATTGAAACATTGAAGTATTGAAATATTAAAAAGATTTTATACTAGATTGTATCCCAATTTTAAAGTAATCAAAGATCTGAAAGATTGAAAATATTTGAAAGATTTTATTGAATGAAAAGATGAAACATTGATTGTTTGAAAAAAACCAGATTTAAAAAGTTTTAGAAATTTTGTTAGTTTGGATACTAGAAGTAGAGAGATAAGACAGAGAATATCTGAGAATAAAAGGCAGAGAATGTCAGAGAATATTGTGAACTTAGTTATAAGAAAATATAAAAGTAGTGTGTGAACAGAATTATTTATTTCTTTTGAAGATAGTTTATGATATTTATATTGATTTACTAGGTTGTTATTGGCTCAAAATAAAAATACCGTTGAATGGAAATGATTATGAGAGAATACTTCAATGATTAGAGAATTACATGTATATGGTAATGTTGCAATGCTTCAATGAGATAATGTTACAATGGAAAAATGAGATATTAAATTTCAACATAAATGATTTGGTAAACAGTTGATGGAAGTGGCAGAAATTATATCTAAAATCTTTTGATATAAAAAATTATCTGTTATTTCAGGTATCTGAGTCAGAGAGTATTATAGAAAACTTTGATATAAACTTGAAGGTACATATATGGTAAAGAAATTATAAATAAAGAAAAAAGAGGTTATTGAAACCTCTCTTTTCTTTATGTTTAAGACCATACTTTTATATTTTATTATTTTGATCTATAAAAGATTTGATTGATTCTAATGTGCTGAAATATCTTACTTTGATTAATTTATAAGACATATATCATTTATCTGTTTTGTATACTTTGTAAACCTTACCATTTGGAGCTATGTGATTTATTGCATCAAATGAATTATCTATTGTATGATCCCAAATAGTTATAGCAGGATTATTTACATTGATATAAGAACGAATAGCTTCTATGGTATCAAAATATTTTGTGTATGTAAAATCAGATGAAGTATATCAATTACTAGTACTTTCTATTTTGTAAACTTTACCATTTGGAGCTATATGTTTTTCAGGATCTGTATTGTTTGTATTTACATAGTCTGTTCAATATGTGTTGATTCTACAATCTCATGGATTTTTGGAATCTATGTATCTTATTAATGTTTCACGAGTTGAAAAATATTGAACTTTTTTAAAGTCTGGAGAATAATATGCGCCTTCATCGTCGTCATAACTTATTTCATATTCCTTACAGTTTGGAGCTATATGGTCACTTTCATCTATTCAGCTTATTATTAAATGTGATTCTATCAGTCATAATAAATATTCGAATGCTGGATATGCTTCATCATCTTCATCTAAAATATCTAATTTATCTTCTACCATACTTCTAAGTGTGTACAAAAATTCTTGTTCTTTAGTAGGATTATCTGAATATATATCTTTTATTAAATTAAATATACTCATTATTCTGATTTTTTGTATTGTACTTAGACTAGAACTATTATCATCTCATTCTTCCATTGTTGTAATGTAGAATGTAGTAGCTACTGATCAAATTGTGATTGTAGAACTTACTGTTGTATCGTATTTTTTACTTGAATATAGTTCAATATTTAATTCATCTCAATTGTAAACATATCAAGATTCTCCTATAGGATCTCAATTTACATATAGCATTCATTTGGAAACTGATGCTAAGGTTACATCGTTGAAATTTGCTATAGTAAATGGATCTGACATATACGCTTTGTCTACATATGCTTTTCTAATCCAAGGGATAGTTCAAACTATCATTGGAGTTCATCATCATCCCAAAGAACTATTGGAAACTATATTGAAGTATGATAGTTTATTTGTATTAAATTCGCACATTTTGTTTGAATCTAATATACATAGTTCATCAGAATATACTTTTTCTCGTCAGGTTCAGCATTCTACTGATCTAAATATACGATAAGTGTTTCAAATTGTTCAAGAATTTACTTTAACTTTGATTTTGAAATAAGATCAAGTTATATTTGATGTAATTGTTGATCAACTTGCTCATGCTTGAAATTCTAATAATATACTAGGATTTGTTAGTCATGAAGAAATACTTGTCAGAGTATTTGCTGGTGCAGAACAAGATCATGCCGATAATATTGTAGGTGGAATTAATATTCAATCTCGATTTCAGTAAGATATTCAAACAGAATTAATTCATGAAATCTGTAAATATCAACCAGTATTAGATCAGCTACTATATATTGTTATATTTCATGGTATAGTAAATGTTGATCAAGAACCAACTGTTCATGTTATTGATGTATTTCATGTCGATATCAAAACACATGTTCAGCTTATATTTGTTCGTCAATTTCGACATACTACTCAACTATATATAGATGTAATAGTTCATGTTTGGATACAAGTTAGACTTCCAGAAGAAGGATGAACTCAAGTAAGTGAATAAGTGTATGTTCATGTGTTTGAATAAATATGTGTTAATGGAAGTGTAAATGTTCATGTACTAGATCAGTCTCCAAAATTTAATGTATAATTTGTTCGTGAATTTTTTGTTCATGAATATATTACAGATAGGGGAGCATATCAACTATTGTTTGAAACTGTTAATCAATTACAAGTAGGAGTCTCTAGTGTACAAGCAGAACTACAACCATCTCATGCTGTTGTATTTCAATCATCACATTGTTCTCAAGTGTTTAATATTCAGTTTCAACAATTTGCTATACAAGCTCATCATGTTCGTGAATAATTAGTATTACAAGCAAATGTACATATTCAAGGTGTTGTATTATATGTTCGTGAATATATAGGTGTTCGTTCTCATCAAACTCGTGTTTGTAAATATCAAGTTGAAGTACTATTGTTTGTCGCATTTGATACTAAAGAACCTGAACATGTTCAAGTTTGTGTAAGAGTTCATGTTAATCATAATATGATTACGTTGGTATTGCATATACCAGTTTTAATTATTGTTCAAGTTATATTGCTTTGAATTATTATAAATCATGTATATGTTCAAGTATTTGTATAAGAATGTGTTGTTGTATATGTTGTTTGATTTCAAACTATAGAAGCTCAATTTGTATCTCCAAAACTTATTTCTGTAATTTTTGATCGAGATAATGCTGTTCATGTAAATGTAACATTTTGTCATGTATATTTAGGAGAATCATTTACTAATGTACAAGTAGGAGTTTCTAGTGTGCAAGTAGAACTACAACCGTCTCATGCTGTTGTATTTCAATCATCACATTGTTCCATTACTGCTCAACTATTTGGTGTTTGTATAATTCAATCTCAACAATATGTTCATATTACTAAGGTACATTGACTGATTGATCATGATCGTTCGTATCATGCCATACAATTAAAATCACATCAAGTTGAATTAGGTGTAGCTTCATAATGACCTATGTTGCTTGGTAGTCGAGATGTTCAATTTCGAATTTGATTTATACTATATGATGTTGTTCAATTGTAGTAAACTCAGCTTGTAACTACTCATGTACAAACTCATGTTTGAGTGAGAGATGGTACTCATGTTCACCAAAAATCTGCTACTCATCATCGTTGATCCCAAAATTTTCAAGTTGTATTATTGAAAAATTTAAGAGTTCATGATAATCATCAAGTATAGCTATTGGTAGTAGTATTATAATTTACTCAAGCTATCATTTTATATATTGTTCATGTGTATCGATCGTGTGTTATTTCTCAGTATATTTCATCAGGATTTCAACCACTACATAAAGTGTATCGTCAGCCTGTTATTGTAAGATTACTATATCATGTAGAATTTCATAGTATTCATAATGTTTCTGCAATCTTTAAAGTGTTTAGTGTATCTATGTCTAATGGTCGTAATCTATTTCATCTTTGATTGTTATAATACAATCATCTTATTTGTTTTGTACATGTTTTGGTGTCTCATCACATAGTGATTGTTTCTGTTGAATATCATGGTTCTAATAAGAAAAAAGTTCAATAAAAATTATTTCATCAGTATTGGAAATTAGCGTGATTTATATATCATGTAATTCATGGAAATTGATTTAATATACTATCGTCAAATTCTACACTATTTCAGTGTGTTTGAGATGATATAATATAAAACATAAGTGAAATTACGAAAAGTCAGATTTTCATAATCATTTTGATGTCACTTAGTTTAGATAATGTTCTGATATTCATTTTTATATAGTTGTTGTAAAATTAGTTTATATAGATTATAGTCTCAAAAATATTCTTATCAAAATTTTATTAGTGATTATATGCTTAATTTATTGTTATTTAGATATTATTTTATTACTTATATTGACATACTATATATTTAATTATTTTATATAAAATGTAATTCTGAATTTTAATTTAGTTGAAAATAACTATGATTTTGTTAAATTGTTGATGATTTATTATATAAAATCTTAGTATGGCAGATCCATTTTTTAGTACTTGAAACGTTTGACAGACAAACAATTCGGCTAATAAAGACGTAAATAAGGCAAAAATAGAAGCTATTTTGGCAGATCAAAAAAAATTAGAAGATGAGTTTTTGAAATTAAATAATTATCTAAAAACTCAATGAATTACTAATGAACAAAAAATTGAGGTTCAAAAAAAAATGCAACAATTAGATTTTCAATATAAACAGAATATTAGTTCTTTGAAAAGTTTGTGAGTATGACAATCTTCTGTTAAAACTAGCAATACTTCTACGACAAAATCTTGATCTAAAATATCTATAAAACAATTTTTGATTTGATGTGGTATTTTGTTATTTTTGCTGATTTGATGATTGGCTGCTATTTTCTATTATTTGATGGGTAATCCAAATCAGCTTAGTAGTGTGTGAATTACGCCACAAACCGCTAAAACACTATTACAAACATTTGTAGTTATATTCTTTTGATTTTTGTTTTTACTTGGTTTTGCTTTAGTTATCGTAAATGCATACAGGCTTATAACAGTAAAAAATAAATCTAAAACTTGATATATATTTTGATTAATTCTTTGATTTATAGTTTTTGTTTTTTCTATAGCATTTGGATCAAGTTTTATGAGTAAGGTTAATAATATATCTGCAGATGATCTAACTAATCCAAATCAATTATTGAAAGTTTATTATAATCTAAAAGATACTTCTGTACTTGTATGAAGCAATCCTAATTTGAGATTAATAGCTCCAGGAATTATTAATTTTGGTTTAAATGCTAGTTTGTTTGATAGTGAAATATTGCCTAAACTTGGACAAATAACTCTTCAAAATATAGAACTTGATTGTTCCAATGGTCAAAAACTTAATATTGATATGAAGACAACTAACTTTAATTGATGATGTATGTATTATGATAAGTGAAACTATCCTTTAAAACTTAATGTTTCTTATATAAATTCTCAAACCTCTGAAAATTTAGTAAAAAGTTTTGATGCGTGAACATTAGTTTTTGGTTCAGTTATAAAAGTTAGTAATAAAGATAATTCTGTAAAAAACATTCCACTTGATGTTATTGTTTGAAGAGTACCATCCAAAGTTAGTTTTGATGCATCTGAAGTATTCAAGGACTTTAGTTTGAGTGATTATAAAATAGTTTGGGATGCTGATTGAGATGGAAATGCTGATAAATCTGATGATGTTACATTTACTTATGTATACAAGGAAGCTAAGGTTTATCATATATGAGTTAGATTTCCAACTTTGAATGATTATCTGTATACTTTCCCTGTTAGAGTAGAACAGTCGGATGTTCCAATTTGTGAAATTGCTTTAAATGAGATTAAATGAACAGAATATAATATAAAAGCAAACTTTTTGGATAAAAGTGCTGTTATTACTGATTATCAATTTGATATATATGATTCTCAAAAATCAAAAGTAATAGATACTATAAAAAACAAAAACTGATATATAGATTATATCTTACCATCAAAATGAGTTTATTCATTTATAGTGAAGTTTGTAACTGATGAATGAAAACAATGAGAATGTGAAAGTGATGATTTGGAGATAGGAAGTATGAATTTTGATATTCTTTATGATGTTTATTATAAATCACCACAATCACCAAATTTTAAAAAGATAGATAAAACTAACTCTAATATGTATCAGGATTGAAATTTATTTATATCTGAAATACCAACGGTATTAAAAATAGATATAACTAGTGTTGTACCTGATTTTCCTGGTTTAGTTAAAAAAGTTTTGATTAATTCCAAGCCAGTTTTATCTTCAAATTCTAAAATTTTTGAAATTAGTTTGGATGAAAATAAAGATTATGAAATAAAGATTGTAGTAGAAGATGTAAATCGTGACGTTAGTAGTGAAGAAATTATAAATGTAAAAATAAAAAGAGATGATATAATTTGAAAACTATTGGTGACTCCTGATACTGTTTGAATGGATCCTTTTACTGTTCAATTTGATGCGTCTACTACTACTGTAAACGATCCAACAGATGAAATAGTCTATTTTACTCGAGATTTTGGAGATTGAGATATTAAAAAGAATTTTTCTCAATCAGTAGTATCTCATACTTATATCTATGATAATGAAAAAGAAAATTGAGAATATTTCCCTTTTCTGACTATAAAGACTAAAAAATGACGTGAATTGATAATAGGTTCTGGAACTCGTATAATAGTAAAAAAAGCTCTAACTAATCTAAAAATAAATATTGATTCTCATCCTGCTCAAATTGCTAAACCTTGAGATAAAGTTGATTTTTCTTTGGAGCTAAGCTGACTTCCAACAACAGTTAAACGAGATTTTGGTAATCAAAACTTTTTGGAGTGTAAGGCTAGAGAATGTATAGAAACTTCTAAAATATTTGATACACCTGGAATATATAATATAAAAGTGTTTATTACATTTGATAATAAACCTGATCTAGAATGAAATATTAATTTGAAAGTACAATAATAGTTTATAATTTATAGTTTAAAAATATGTTAAACGAAAAAGAATTTGAACGTTTACAGAAATTAGCTTGTATAAAATTAGAAGAAGAAGAAAAAAACAAACTATTTAATCAAATATGAAATATAGTAATGTTTTTGGATAAACTAAATGATTTAAATTTGGAAAATAATATAAATATAAAACAAGAAAATAATTTGAGGACCATATCTTGAAGTAATAACTTTGAAAATAAAGAATGATTATTGAATAATGTGAAACATAAAAAAATAAACAATACTATAGTTATAAAATCAGTATTAGATTAATATATAAATATAAAAGTAGAAAGTATAAGATTTACTTGAAAAAAGCGGGTCGTTTTGTATATTGTAGCAAAGCGATTTTTTTTTATTTTTAAAGTATAATTTTTTAAAGATGGCAAACGAAAGAAAAACTTTGGATAAAGTGAGAAATATTGGTATTATGGCTCATATTGATGCGTGAAAAACTACATGTACTGAGAGAGTTTTGTACTATACTTGAAAAAAACATAAAATTTGAGAAGTTCATGATTGAGCTGCTGAAATGGATTGGATGGAACAAGAAAAAGAAAGATGAATAACTATTACATCTGCTGCTACTACTTGTTTTTGGTGAGATCATCATATTAATATAATAGATACCCCAGGACACGTTGATTTTACTGTAGAAGTAGAAAGATCTCTTAGAGTTTTGGATTGAGCTGTTACTTTGCTTGATGGTTCTCAATGAGTTGAACCTCAAACTGAAACTGTTTGGAGACAGGCAGATAAATACTGAGTACCTAGAATAATTTTTGTAAATAAAATGGATAAGTTGTGAGCTGATTTTTATATGTCAGTTGAATCTATAAAATCTAGAATTACAGATAAATGAGTTGTAATACAATTACCTGTTTGACAAGCTGATGAATTTTCTGCAATAATAGATATCTTGAAAATGAAAATGTATAGCTTTGAAGGTGAAAAATGAGAAAAAGAAATAGAAAATGAAATACCTGAAAATATGTTAGCAAAGGTAAATGAATATAGAGAAATATTGATAGATAAAGTTAGCATGTTTGATGATGAATTAGCTGAAAAATTTTTGTGATGAGAAGAAATATCGATTGAACTTATTAAAAGAGCTATAAGAAATTGAACAATTAATAATGAATTATATCCAATTCTTTGTTGATCTGCTCTTGGAAATAAATGAGTTCAACTTGTTTTGGATGCTGTAATAGATTATTTACCAACACCTTTGGATAGATGAACTATGAAATGATTAGATCCAGATGATGAAACAAAAATTCTTGAAAGAAAGCCTGATGATAATGAAGCGGTTTCTGCTATAGCATTTAAAATAATGACAGATCCTTTTGTTTGAATACTTACATTTGTAAGAGTATATTCTGGAGTTATAAAATCATGAGACGCTCTTTTGAATCCTATTACTGGACAAAGAGAAAGAGTATGAAGACTTTTACTTATGCATGCAAATAAAAGAGAAGAAATAGAATCAGTACATGCTGGTCATATATGTGCTTTTCTTTGATTAAAAGATACTAGAACTTGAAATACTTTGTGTGATATGAAAAAGCCTATTATATTAGAAAAAATGGAATTCCCAGAGCCAGTTATATCAATGGCTGTTGAACCAAGATCAAAAGCTGATCAAGAAAGAATGTGAATAGCTTTATCTAAATTAGCTTACGAAGATCCTTCTTTTAAATATTATTCTGATGAAGAAAGTGGTCAAACTATTATAGCTGGTATGGGTGAATTGCATTTGGATATTATTGCTGATAGATTAAAAAGAGAACATAAAGTAGCAGTTGATACAGGTAAACCACAAGTTGCATATAGAGAAGCTATTACAGTTAATTCTGAATGAGAATGAGTATTTAAAAGACAAACATGAGGAAGATGACAATTTGGACATGTTCTTTTGAGACTTGAAAAATTGGAAGATAAAAACTATGAATTTGAACCACAAATTAAATGATGATCTATTCCAAATGAATTTATTCCTGCTATTGATAAATGAGCAAAAGAAACTATGGCTCAATGAGTTTTGGCTTGATATCCTGTAATAAATATTAAAGTTATTCCGTATGATTGAAGTTATCATGATGTTGATTCTTCTGAAATAGCATTTAAAATAGCTACATATAGAGCATTTAAGGATGCTTTCATGAAAGCTAATCCAGTTATATTAGAACCTATTATGGATGTAGAGGTAGTTACTCCAGAAGATTATGTTTGAACTGTTATGGGTGATTTGAGTGGTAGAAGAGGTATGATACAATGACAAGATAAAAGATGAAATGCTACAGTAATTGATGCTAAGGTACCTTTATCAGAAATGTTTGGTTATGCTACTGATTTGAGATCAAACACACAGTGAAGAGCCAATTATACTATGCAATTTGCTAGTTATGAGAAAGTTCCTGAGAATGTATCTAAAAAGATTATAGAAGAAAGATCAGGTAAAGTTAAAAAAATGGATGAAGAATAATATTAGTAATTAGTTTATTTGTAATTAGTAATTACAAAAACTTTAGATAAATAGATATAAAAAATCTGACTTTAAGCTAGGTCAGATTTTTTTTCTTGATTTTTATTGTGTTAATGTTATTAGATAGTTGTTTATATATTGTTTTATATTTTTTTCTACCATGAAAGCATTAAATTGGATATTTTTAATCTTGTTGGTTATATGATGATTGAACCGAGGTTTGGTTTGATTATTTGATTTTGACTTGGTAGCTTTTATTTTTGGTCCAATGTCTGTAGTAGCTCGTGTAATATATGTTATTGTTTGAGTAGCTGCAATACGATCATTGATCATTAACTTAAAAGACTAAAAATTATTAATGTTTTTTATCATTGGCTAGCTTCTAATAGTTTAGTCTGATTTTCTAGTGTCAATTTTTGTAAGATATCTTCTATATTTCACATCAATATTGATGGTAAATTTGATCGTGATTCATGAATTCTATGATCTGTTACTCTATCTTGAGGATAATTATATGTTCTAATTTTTTCTGATCTATCTCCACTTCATATTTGATTTCATCTAAGAGACTTTTCTTCTTGAATTTTTTTATCTAATTCTATTTGATATAATCTAGATTTTAAGACTGCGAAAGCTTTTTCTTTATTGTGCATTTGCGATTTACTATCTCAGATGTCTACTATAAGTCAGCTTGGTAAATGATGTAGTCTTACTCATGTTTGGTTCTTGTTAGCGTTTTGTCATCAAGCAGAGGATCCTGCGTATGTATCCATTTGAATATCTTTGGGATCTATTTTTATATCTACATCTTTGGCTTCTGGCATAATTGCTACTGTAACTGTAGATGTATGTACTCTTCATTGTGATTCAGTCTCTGGTATTCTTTGAACTCTATGAACACCACTTTCAAATTTCATTATAGAATATACACTTTCTCCTGCTATTCTAACTATTACCAATTTTACTCATCATATATCAGACATTTGTTCTTCTACTATTTCTGTTTTTCGTCATTTTTTTTGAGCATACATTAGATACATTTTTAGTAGTTCTGTTCAAAATAATCAAGCTTCATCTCATCATGCTGCTGGTCTGATCTCTAAATAAATGTCTTTATCATCGTTTGGATCTTTGGGTAATAAAGCAAATTTTATTTTTTGATCTAGATCTTCTAGTTTTTCTTTTGCTTCTTCTAATTGTTGTTGAGCCATATCCAAAATATCAGAATCAGATTCTGTTTCCAAAATTTCTTGAGCTTCTTTTAATTGACTGTCATATTTTTTATATTCTATAGAAAGATTATATGAATCTTCTAACTGAGACATTTCTTTTGAAATATTCATAATTCTTTGTTGATCAGAAGCTATTTCATTATCCATCATTTGTTCTTTCAAAGATTCATATTTTTTTATAATTGATTGTAATTTATCTAACATTTTTCTAAATTAACGAATTAAAAGATTAAGAAATTACAGATTCGTTAATAAAAAATATTTCAAAAAATAGTAAATAATATATTAAAAATAAAAAAACTAGTCTTTGATAAAAAATTTCACACTATGCTTTGCCCTGGTCATAATATGATCAATAGAAATGCTATAGAAATATAAATAGTATATTTTTCTATTATTTGTGAAGCTTTGAATCGTAGCATTTTTATAATTCTAAATCCATCTAATGGTGGAATTGGAATCATATTAAATATTGCTAATGCTATATTTATTATACTAAATTTTAGTCGAAAGATATTAACTATATCTGTATTTGTTTGTAATATAGATGTGATAGAATATCCAAGTATTTTAGAATATATCAAAATTATTATAATTCATATAGTTGATAATATAAGATTAGTTGCTGGTCATGCCAAAGCTACCATTAATTCTCATTTTAGTGGATTTTTATAATACATAGGATTTACTTGAACTGGTTTTCATCGTCCAAAATTGATTAAAAATATCATTAAAAATCATATAGGATCCAAATGCTTTAGAGGATTGGGAGTTAATCTATTTTGTAGTTTTGGTGTTGGATCTCAAAGTTTATAAGAAACATATGCATGTGCATATTCATGTAATCAAATTGATACCAATAATATTATGGCAAGTTGTATTATTTCCAAAAAATCAATTCCCATTATTTTAAATTTGTATTTATAAAGTCTATGAAATTTCATATCTTCCATAGTCTTTCTCAGTCAATTTTTATATTGTGAGTAAGATTCAGATTTTTGTAAATTCTTTTTCTTCGATTGTATTCATATATACTATCGTATCATGTTTTGAATAATTGTTTTGCTATATCGCTTTTGATTTGAAGTTTTGTAAAGGTATTTCATAGTAAAATAAATGGCATATCTTGAGCGTATATATCGTTAATTTCTCAGAGTGCTTTTGATTTATCGTTTCATTGTGTGTATTCTTCAAAAAGTTTTATTAATTTACTGTTTGTGTATTGAGATGGATTTATATTTGGTTTATCTATACTAAATAATTTTATTATATTATTTTTTAGTCATATATCTACATTACTTATAACAATATCATAGTTTCAAACTGTTAATTTTCATTCCAATTCGTTTGGATCATCAAATCATTCAAATATAAAATTTTCGATTATATCAAACTTACTGAAAATTTCTTTTAATTGATTTACTACAAATATAGAATTTGGCTCTTTGAAATAAATTACAACTAATTTTGGTTCTGGTATGTTTTGATCTATATTTTCTTCTCTTAAATCATATATATCTAGGTTTAATATAGTTTCTTTTTTGCCTTTTAATGTTCAATATATACTTATTTTATTTAATCATTTATCTATATTTTCTTTTTCCAAACTTATTTGTATTATTTTATCTTTTGCTGAATATTTACTTGGAGATGTTTCTTTTCATGTATTGTAATTTAAACTAATTTTTTCATATGATTTATCTATAGCTATGTTTATCTGTTTATTTCACGATAAATTTTCTATATAATAAGTTAATCTATTGTTTGTTCAGTTTATTCTAATAGAATTTTCAATTTGTTTTATTCATATATCTATTAGATCTTCTTTGGTTATTTCTTCTGATAATGATATACGATTTATAAAACTTTTTATATTTTCTCATTTACTAAGGAAATAGTTAAATATCTCGTTTTCATTTTTCTTTAGATAATTCATATGATTTCAGTCGAAAAAATTTTCTCGTATCAATCATCATAAAGCCCTTCTAAGTCTTATACGTGTTTTTTTTGATTTTGTATTAAAAAATATAGTCATAATCTTTGTACTTAATAGATTTTTTGTAATGTAAGGATTTATTTGATCTGTGTATACATAAGCATCTACAATCGAAGATTTTTTTTCTTCCATTATATTTTCAAATTTATCAAAAGATTCAAGATTTTTTACTTGATAAAATCATAAATTTGTATCTTTACAAGTTCATAAATCAAAGATTAAACTATATGGATCTGTTGTTTGTGGCATTATTTTACCACAACTTGAATATACAGGTTCTATTGAAAAATTTTGTTGATAATTTTCTAAACTATCATCTATGAGTGCATGTTTAGGTAATATATAATTTGTGAAAAATAGGGTATTATCTATTGAGCTTTGTGGAAAAATTATTTTCATTTGCTCATTTTCGTTTAGTATTATTATATCACTATATGTGTTTAGTTGTTTTATATTCCATATATTTTTTTTAATTATTTCGTTGTATGTGAAAGTTAGATCTTCTAAACTCAATGGAACTCAATCTGATCGTTTATGATCTCAAGATAAAGATACATAATATGTTTTATAATCACTTGTTTTTACTTCACATAAATCATCTGTAAAATTAATATTTCAATTGTTATCTATTTCGTAATCTAAACAGCTATTAAATAGAAATCTTTGGAAAAATAAACTTTGTCGATCATTTTTTAAGTATGGTAAATATGAAGTTGTATTGAATATTCATTCTACAAAAGTTCATCATTTTGTTGTTACTTCTTTGGATGATGATCGAACATATTGGTAGAGGACATATATACTTAATAATATCCATAAAATTAATGATACAGAAAAAAAATATTTTATGACTCTTTTAATTGTTTTTTCTTCCTTAAAATGAAACATTTTTATTTCATATAAGGTAAAATAAGTGATACAATTGCAAAAACTAATCCAGATGCTACCGCTACTTGTTTTAATTTTCATTCCATAGCTTTTTTACTTCAAAATTCGTTTGATCAAGATATTCATCAAATTCACATTCCTAATCATCATTTAGGAGACATCAAAAGTACTGATCATATAAAAATTATTCAGCTTACTACCATCACTATAATCAAAAAGGTTCTCATATTTTTCAATATAAAAAAATAAAGCTGATATAATTTATCTATTTGACTTAAAAATTCAAGTAAAGGGTTAATTAGTATTATATTAGTTGTTGAAAATTAGAAGATTATATTTAATACTTTATTGTTGTATTTAGAATGTAATTTTTATTATGATTGTATGAAATCAGCAATGAACTGATGTTTTGAAAAGATATATTGATAATTTTTTGGAATCGGAAAATAAATCTGTACCTTTTTTTATAATATCTGGACCACAAAATATATGAAAATCAACTATTATTTTGGAACTTGTAAAGCAGTATTTGGGTCAGTTTTTTGTGCAAGATTTTTTATATATTAGAGATTTGTCTGATAAATTATGAAAACATAGTATAAAAGTAGCTACGCCAAAAGATAATGATAAACGTTTTGTTCAGATTGATGATAATAATGTTTATGAAGATATATGAGTTAGAGAGATTAATTCTTGGTTTCAGCAATCTTCAATATGAAAAACCAAAATGATTTTCATAGAAAATATTGAAAGGATGACAAATGAGGCAGCTAATGCTTTTTTGAAGACGTGTGAAGAACCTTTACCATGAAGAATTATAATAGCTAGTACTTCCAATCAATCTCAATTACTTGATACGATTAGATCTAGATCTATATCACTTAGATTTCAAGAACTTTCTTATGAAGAAGTTTTGGAATTTGTACAACAGAACTGATATTTTTCTGATGATGAGAAACTAAAAAAATTTGTTTGTAATATGGCTATGGGTAGGCCAGGAGTGGTTGTGAAATTACATGAAATATTTGAAAAAAATAATGATTTAAAATCAGATTTTAAAAATTTGGTAGATATTTTATCTAATGATTGACCTATATTTCATAGTCATAAAATTCTAAATAGTATAAGTGCTGACTGATATTTAGATCAATTTTTAGATTGATGGATATCGTATTGTGTAGAAAATAATATGATTGAACAATCTGATTCTTGGATGAAAGTCAAAAAGATGATGAAGTCCAATGTTAATATTGAAAACTTACTTTTGTATGGTTTATTGAATAAATAAAAATTATTAAATTTATTCTTTCTTTTGATATACCGATTGTTTTAAATATCACAAACTTTTTCGTTTTACTTAAAGTTTGTGTATCTAAAATCACCGGTATAATTCAATCATCCAAAAAAATTACGTTTCACTTATTTTTTTGGCGTTTGAATATATATTATTTGTGGATTTAGGTTTACAGAGAAAGTATCTAAATCAAATATCTCTTTGAATAGATAAGGATTATCAATATTTTTTGATGTATCAATTTTATTTAATTCTTCATTACCAAAGATTTCTTGTATTCATTTGAATCAATTTACTAGTATTGGAGCTGATAATAGTGCTAATTGTTTAACTATATACAAAAGAAATTGTAAATCTGAAATAGCTTCATCTTTTGTATTTTCATCTTTATATTTTTTTCGTGGCTCAGATTTTGTTATAAATTCATTTGAATTTTGGACTAAACTATATCGATCTTGTAAATATCATTGAATATCAGATTTTTCTAAATAATTTTTTTCTATGTAATGTCAGTCAAATCCTGTTTCAAAAAGGTTTATTAATTTATTATCTTCATCTTTGAATTCTTCTAAATTTGATTTATTCATTTTTCATTCTTTGATTCAATATTTAGCACATAAGCTTGTAACTCTATTCACAAGATTTCATCGTCCTCAGATGAGCATACTTTCATAAACATTTTTTAGTCTTTCTTCTGAAAAATCTCAATCTGATCAAATAGGTACGTCATATAAAAGATTGAAAATAACAGCATCTCTATCATATTTATTTACTACTTCTACTGGGTCTACGACATTTCACAATGATTTACTCATTTTTTGTCCATCGACAGTAAACCATCATGTAATATATTCTTTATTTGGTAATTTAATTTCTGTGCTCATAAGCATTGCTGGCCAAAATATTGCATGAAATCTACTTATATCTTTACCAAGTATATGTACTACTTCTGTGTCATTATTTCGGAATCAATCTTTTTCGCAGACAGTTACATAGTTGAATAGGGCATCATATCGTACATATGTTACTTGTTTATCATCAAATGGTAATGGTATTCAGAATTTGTTTGTTTCTCTAGATACAGAAAAATCTTCCAATCATCAATTTACAAATGATTTTACTTCATTGAATCTATAATTTGGTACTACAAAATTAGGATTATCTTCATAAAATTTTTTGAGCCTATCTGAATAATTTTTTAATTTAAAAAATCGATTTTTCTCTGTTATTAAGTCAGGCTTTTTTAGATGATCTGGACATACTATTTCACCATCTTTTTCTATCAAATCTTTTTCTGTTTTGAATCATTCACATCATATACAATAGTATCATTTATATTCTCATTCATATATGTCTCATTTATCAAAAGACTTTTGTAGCATTTTTTGTACAAGTGATTTATGATTAGATTGTGTAGTTCTGATAAAATCAGTGTAAGTTATTTGTAGATCTGTCCAAACTTGTTCTCGTTTTGAACCCATTTCATCCAAATATTGCATTATATCTTTTCACTCAGTTTCTGCTTGTTGTACTATTTTTTGACTATTTTCATCGTTTCAAGTAGAAAATTTTACATCATATCATAAAACCCTTTTGTATCTTGCATAAAAATCAGCTATAAAACTTGCATAAGCATGTCAAATATGCGGATATCCATTGGGATAGTAAATAGGTGTAGTTACTAAGAATTTTTTCGTCATTTATTTTTATTCAGATTTTAAATTGGAGTTTATTAATATTGATTTAATTGTTGTTTTGCAAGTATATTAATATCCACTTATACTATCGGTATCACAATTTAGTGGGTCATCAATACATTTATCTAATGCAGTTGCTCTTTCGGCTCTTTTTTGTGCAAATTTCATTGTAGCTTCAAATGTAGCGTCTGTGAT
Source organism: Candidatus Altimarinota bacterium (assembly GCA_021734475.1). Taxonomy (GTDB): domain Bacteria; phylum Patescibacteriota; class Gracilibacteria; order Absconditabacterales; family Absconditicoccaceae; genus UBA6263. The sequence continues at coordinate 36,771 of JAIPIU010000006.1, read as the reverse complement.
TTTGGATATAGTACTTCCAAATACTGGTACATATTCAGTTACTGTTGTTAATCAGTTTTGTAAAAGTACTGCTCATTTTAATACTTTTGCTTTATCTGCTGTAATTTTTCATTGAGCAACTAGAGTATCGAAACTATCCATTTTGTTGTAAATATTATTTATTTTATCATAGGTTTCTTTTAATTTATTATATTTTTCTTGTATTGCTGCATATTCTTCTGATGCTTTGTCATATTTATCTTTCATCCATTCTAAATTTTTTAAACTTCGTTTTAAGTTATCTCATCAATTTTCCTTAATTCGTTCACTTGCTTTTTCTTTCATAGCATCCGTGATTGCATCTTGTCATTGTTGAGCAAGATCTGTCATTTGTTCTTTGACTGTATCTACGAGTGCATTTGCATCTTCATCAATTCTTTTCATTAATTTTTGTTTATCTGCTATATCTTTCATTTTATCTAACATTGTTATAACATCAGTATCAGGATTATCTTTTTTAAACTGATTAAATTCTTTTGCTATTGATGATTGTACGTCACTATCGTCTACATCTTCCATTATTTTTTCTCTATGTTCTTTTATATAATTTGATTGTTCTTCTGATGATAAAAATGGAAATAATTTCTTTTTAGCATCCATTTCTTTTTGAAGTTGGGCTTTTAGTTCTTCATTTTCTGGATCGTCTTTTATTTGTTGAGTTAAATCATCTATTATTTGATCTTTCATAACCAGTGAATTTGCTGAACGGAAAGTTTCGTTACATTCTTCATACCTATCATCTCATTTTAGACGATCACATCATTGAGGATCATTATTTTCATTGATTACTTCGAAAACACAATCTTCTTTTGTATATGACATTTCTCATCATTTGATTTTGCTACACAAGCTATAATCGTTATTTTGTGCGGCTACCATCATGTAACATTTATCTCTAGGTGGGTTAGATCAGTATTGTTTAAATTCTTTTCAGTCTATTTTTTTACAAAGAGATGCATCTCATGCTTCTACAGCTTTATTTTGATAACAATGTTTACTATCTGGTGAATCTTCACATGGATCTGGATCTCGACATCAAACTAGAAATATCAAAGATAATAAAGTAATAGAAAGTAATATTTTTTTTACCATTTAAAAATAATTATGTAATAAATCGATCAGAATTTATTTAAGTCTATTATAAAGTCAATAAAGATTTTTGTCACAGAAACTGATTTATTTCGTATTTACTAATGTAGCAACGTAAAAATGTAAAAACGTAGCAACGAAAAGTTTAACCCCCTTTCTAGTAATTATGAATAATTTTAATTTCAAACACACATCAATTCTTGCAATTGAAACACCGTTAAACGTGTCAGTGTTTTGTGATTGAATGAGAAATTATCGATCAACAATAGAGAGTTTACTTAAATTAAGAATGTAGAATTAAAAATTAAGAATTTACAGTATATAAAAGAATTACGTCTATTTAAAACCTCTCTATGTGTGATTACTAGGGGGTTTTATTTAATGAAAAATGAAAAATTAAAAATTAAAAAATTGCAGATTGAAAAGAGTTTATAAATGTTTAGAGATTTATTTGTTTAAATTATAAAAAAATGCGTATGTTGGTTGTAAAAAATGTAGAAAAAATATTTAAGAAAAGAATCAAAAACTGATCTTGGTTTAAAAATTTATTTATCCCAAAGTATGAAGATTTTCAAGCTTTGAAATGAATTAATTTTGAGATTGATCAATGAGAAAAAGTAGCTTTTATATGACCAAATGGAGCAGGAAAATCTACTACTATCAAAGCTATGCTTGGTATATTACATTATGATAAAGGAGAAATTAGTATTTTTGATAAAGATCCAAAAAAACAAAGAAAAGAAATATCAAAATTTACTTCTTCAGTTTTTGGTCAGAGGAGTCAGCTTCTTTATCATTTGCCTTTGATGGATAGTTTTAACTTTTTTAAAATTATCTATGATATACCGCAAGATGTTTTTGAGAAGAGATTAGATAGATTTGTAAAAAGATTCTGAATCGATGAGTTTATCAATCAACCAGTTAGAAAACTTAGTTTGGGACAGAGAATGAAATGAGAAATAGTAGCATCACTTCTTCATAATCCTAAAGCAATATTTCTAGATGAGCCTACTGTCGGATTAGATATAATCGCAAAGAAAGTTTTGTATGAGATATTAAATGAAATTCATAAAGAAGAAAATATTACAATTTTTCTTACTTCGCATGATCTTAAAGATGTAGAGAATTTATGTGATAGAGCTATTATTATAAATAGATGAGAAGTACTATATGATGGTCAGATTGAAGATCTTATGAAAAAATATGCTAATAAAAAATTTATAAGTTATAAAGAAAAATGAAGTCTGGAACGAAATGATATAGAAGTACCAAATGAAGCAAAATTTGTAGAGATGGCTATCAAAGAATTATATGAAAACAAGAAGATAAAAGATTTGGAAATACAGAACGTACCTTTGGAAGAAATTATTGAACAATTTTATAAATAGTTCGCTACGCTTACGATAAAAATTGTAGGGAACGGTTTCAAACCGTTCCTTACGAAAGATATAAGGTTTTAAATTAAATAATTAATAATGAAAAAAAGCTTAAATATTTTAAAATTTGCTTTTAGAGAGCAGCTAGAATATAGGTTAAATTTTATTCTAGGTATGATAACTATGGTGATAAATGATTTTATCTTTTTATCTGTCTTTATAATATTTCTAGGATATTTTACTTGAACTTGATTAACTTTTGGTAATTTTCTTTTGATACATTCGATTATAGCTTTTCAATATGCAATAGTTAACTGAATATTCTCAAATATATGAGATTTGCCAAATATTATAGAAGAGTGAAAACTGGATTATTATTTGTCATTTCCATTAGATACATTGAAATTTATAATTTTATCAAAAATAAAAGTTCATAACTTGGGTGATGTATTATTTTCTTTTATAGCTATGTTTGTCTATGCAATATATTTTTATGAAGGAATTTGGTATATATTTGCTTTAAAGTGGCTTATTATAGTTTCTATAACTTTGATATTTGCTACTGGACTATTTATTATGATATGATCTATATCTTTTTGGCTTCAAAAATGATCAAAGGTAAGAGATCTTTTTCAAAGTTTTTTCTTGGTGTTTGGTAGTTATCCACCCACAATATTTCAATCAGATAAACTTTTGTTTGTTCTTATATCTGTGATATGACTTTATCCATGAGTATATTTACCATATCAAATGATAGTAGGTGAGTCTAGTTTATTAAATTGGATTATATTGATATGATCTAGTGTATTGATGTTTTTGATAGGGATATGAATATTTAGAAGGTGACTTGGAAGATATAGTAGTGGAAATCTTGTAGTGCAGATGTAATACTAAAACCATCCTAATAAGGAGGGACTGGGTGGTTTTGATTACCCTCCTTTGTAAGGAGGGGTTGGGGAGGTTGAGTAAATTACGAAAAAAAAGAACCCCCTTAGTTCCCCTTTTTAGGGGGATAAAACTAAGTCCTCTTACAAAGAGGATCATTTAATAAATAACTAGCTAAAATGTTGAAATATATAAAAATCTGATTTTATTTTGTGAAAGAAATATTTTATTATTCATATATGTTGATATTATCTAATATCCATCTATTGTTTTTGATATTTGTATTGACTAATCTTGCGTATTTTGGAGCTAATGCAAAATGAGTAGACAATATAGCTGGTATATCAATCTGATTATATGCTTGGTATGTTTTCATTACAGAAATAGTAATGACAAACTGGAGAGATCAAACTCTTATAGATGATGTAAAAAGCTGATCAATAATAATGTATCTAAATAAACCAGTTCATTTTGTGTGATTATATTTTTCTCAAACTTTTTTCAAAAACTTGATTAATATATTCATTGTATGAATATTTTGTTGAATAATAATATTCTTGTTTTTATGAGCATTCCCATGGTTTGGAATAAATAATTTAGTTTTGTTTTTAATATCATTTTTGGTTTGAATATGACTTTTGTCATTGATGTCACTTTTGATAGCTATGTTTGCGTTTATGCTTGAAGATAGTACTTTTGTAAAGTTATTTATAAATAAATTATATTTTATATTTGGATGATTATTTTTCCCATTGGATATATATCCTCATTGGTTGAGAGTAATTGCAGAATTTTTTCCTTTCAAATATTATCTGTATGCACCAGCAAAGTTTTTTAGTACATGAGATATAAATTTTTTCTGGAATTATTTTCCTATTCAAGTTTGACGATTGATTATAATATTTGGAGTGATATTATTTATGTATAATAGGGCAGTTAGAAGATTAGAAATAAATGGTTGATAAATTTACTTCTAAATTTTTGTCATCGCTAGTGTAGCGTGGCGATCTTAAGATTGCTTCGTCATTTTATTCCTCGCAATGACACTATTTATAAAAAAAATCCCGCGTGTGAAATTTTGGCGGGATTTTTTGTTTTCTTTTGTATCACCCGGGGTTTGATTTTGTTTGTATATTAACCCCGGTGCAAGTGTTAAAGTTTATTTAATTTCGTACATTTTTTTTCATTTTAATCCATCTAGTGCCATATCAATTTTTGATTTTTCACTAGCATACATTGTATATATAATATCGTTTTCTTTTACCTTATCTCAAAGTTTTTTGTGAAGATAAAGTCATGCTTTTTCATCGATAGGAGATCATAATGTTCTAGTTGTGCTGTTTATTAATTTCAGATCTATTTTTTTTATTGTTCAAGCTTTTTCTGCTTTTACTTCTTTTTTAAATTTTCATAATTGTAGATCTTCAGATTTAATATTTGGGTTTTTTCATCTTTGTGCTTTGATAATTCTTTGCATTTTTTTCCAAGCTGCTCAAGATTTTAATTGAGCATAAGCCATTTCATATGCTTTTTTTCATTTTGCCATTCAAACAAGTTCTATAACTTTTGAACATAAATGAATTGCTTTGTTTTGAAGATCCATAGGTCTAAGCTCATGTTGTTGAAGAACTCTAAGTACTTCTCTAACTTGAAGATGAGGTCAAATTCATGCTCAGATAGGTTCTTGTGCGTCAGTAATCTCAACTATCATTTTCATTCAGAGTTTTTTTCATACATATTCATATTTCTTTTTTAATCGTAATGCGGTTTTTCTATCTACCACTTTGGCTGTTGGTCATACTGGGATATCTATTAGAGAATGATTTATTCCAATAGCGTACTTCTTTGCCATGATACTAATAACTGTTCTTGAAAATGATTGCATGGATAAAGGATATGCAACTTTGATAAGCTTTTCATCAGCTGGTGCCAAATCCAATCATCATCATCGAACTAAACAACAGTTTTCTTTTTTAACTAAATTTTCAATTTCTTTTTTGCTAAATGATATATCCATTAAAACATCTACACATTCACCGGTAGCTGCTGGAGTAGTTATAGATTTGGAAAATGTTTTTGGCATTTTGATTCATAGAGATGCAAGTAGAGGAATCATGATCATAGTTGTTTCATTTCCTGGTACTCATCACATACAATGTTTATCGGCTACTATTCAATCAAAATGTAGCATTTCTCATGTTTCTGCCATAGCCTTGGTCATTCGATATAATTCTTTATCAGGAGTTTTTTTGAAAAATCATAGAGCAGAAAAATAGGTTAATAGAGTATCTGTAAAACGATTATCTGAAATATCTTTCATAATAGAATGAATATCTTTTTGATTTAATTTTCCTCCTTTTATTCATTTTTTTAGTGCATCTAATGCGTCTCAATCTGTTTTGGTGAATGATATTCAAACTATTTCATTTGCTTTGATTTTATATTTTTCAGAAACATCCTTGAATAGTCAAATTTCTCTTGGTTTAACAAGATTCTTTGAAAGATCGGCATTTAGTACTATTTCTTTTCATTTATAAAATATAGATACTTTGTCTGTAGAACTGATACCATATTCTCGAGCTTCTTGTTCGTTTAGAATTACTATCAATTCTTCTCAATCTTTGATGTCGATTAATTTTGTTTTTGCGTGAAATACTTCGGACATAAATATTGTTTAAATGTTAAAATGTTTCAATGTTATATTAAAGTAAAGATTAGTTAGATTCTCTTCTAGCCGCATGTCTGACTTCTTTATTTTCTTTTTTTTCAAAAAATTCGATAGCTTCAGCTAATTCTGGATGATCTTTTGCATATTCGTGAATATCTATTCATTGTTTATGTGCTTCACATGATTGCACTAGAGCAGTAGCTCATCTTTTTGTTCATCATGGATGAGCATGACAACCAGCTCACATTGTTGTGATAAAGTCTGAATTTCACATTATATCCATAAATGGTTTGAGTAATGTAGGATTTAGTCCTCATGATATTATGGGACAGCATTTTTTTAATCATCTTCGAGAATCATCATCTAGAGTTACATGTTGATGATGATCTTCTTGTACGTTTTTTATTCGATCTTTATCATTTTCAGGTATTGTTCATCGTGATTGTTCAAAAATATGTCATGGTTCTTGTAATCAAAATATATTATGAGCAGCTGTTACATCTTCTTGAGGTGTTCAAGCCATTTTACCTACTCAAGCTGTTCATGTATGTATGCCTGATGCTCCAGCTAATCTTGCAAATTTGGACAACACTAATACTGAGTATCATATTGGATTTTCTGGTCTTGTGAAAGCGCCATGTCATGCTCTATGAAAATGTATAAATACGTCAGGATATTTTCTTCTAAGTGTCTGTACTGCCATCCATCAAGCTGTTGTTCAATCGATTAGAAAAGCATATGATCATTTTTCCATTCATGAATTTACTATCATTTCACATCTAGAAATCATTGTATCATAATCTGGAGCTGATACATTAAATGAATGAACTTTTTTGTTTCATGTTTCTTTGACTGCTTTTTCCATAGCTTCTTTGATATGGTTTACCATTTTATCATAAGGACAGAAATCTTGATCAGCTTGTGGTTCGTCGTTTTTTACAAAATCTCAACCTCATACTCGGAAATCATATGCTACCTCTGCATATTCTGCAGAAGTTAATCACATTTTTGGTTTTACTATTGTTCCCAATATTGGTCTGTCGTATACGTTTAAATATTTTCTCATATCATCTAGAGTATAACTTGGTCAATCATATTGTTCCAACATTGCTGGTGGAAATCGCACATCTATTAGTTTAAGAGCACTAACTTCTTTCATTCAAAAAACATTACCAGCTATATATGTTAAAATATTCTGAACATTTCATCATCTATCGAATAATCTTCGTGGATATGCAATCCATACTAGATTTTTTTCTAAATCAAGTTTGTAAACTAGTGCATTTAAAAGTTTGGAATATGTAGTTTCTGTTTGTACAAGAAAATTTGTTCATGTACTAGATTCTGCAGATGCTTCACATGCAGCCTGTAAAATGTTTAATTTTCAACCAGGAATAAGATGAAAACAAGCTAGCATATAATCTCAATTTTTTGGATCTTTGAGATCCATATTGATATAAGCCGCTTGATGCGGATTTAAAGTTTGGATAAGTTCTTGAATTGTCATTTTGTTTTAATTTTAAAGATTTAAAAGATTTGTAATTTATTTTAGTTTAATTTATTTTTTAAATTTTCTAATTCATTCTGTTTTTTTAAATTTTCGTAGTTTATTTCATCTTCACTTGGCTTATTATATTTTTCTTTATTTAATATTTCTATTACCTTATTATAATCTAATAAAAATGATTGTGATAATCATCAAAAAATTTTCATAATTTTATTATAATCTTCGGGTCGATTTTCATTTACAGTAGTAGTTATTGAAAAATCTCGTCAATCTTCTTTGGCATAATTTATTACTCAAATAAAAAACTCCTTTTGTTCATATGACAACGATTTTAAATCTTGGTAAAACTCTTCTCTATATTTTTCTTTTTCAGCTTTTTCTTTTCCTGTTAATTTGTCTAAGAATTTTCTTCAAAATTCTTTTATATCTGATTTAACTTCTCAAAGGAATTCTTTTGTATCTGGTTTTAACATTTTGTAATATTTTAATTATAAAGTTATATTTAAGTTTAATTAGTTTCTATTTTTTTGTCAATTTTTTGATTTTGTTAACATTCGTGGATAGTGTTTTTTGATGGCTTTTTTTAAATCTTTTGGTTTAATTATACCAAATTCTGTAATTATTCATGTAATAAACTTTGCTGGTACCATATCAAAAGCATAATTTATGATTTCTAATCATTGTGGTCTATCGGGTCGAAGTTCTTTACCATCTCTAACTTCTATTTTTACTGTATTTTCTGTATCTATTTTTAGTAATGATCATACAATATAAACAGGTATTTTGCTGTGTCGGGCTGCTAAAGCTATTGAAAAACTTCAGATTTTATTATACACACTTCCATTTAATTTGATTGCATCAGATCATATGATTACCATATCTATATTTACATGTGATTCATGTATATTGTCTGTAAAAAATGGTGCAGAAGAATCTGTAATCATAGTATTTGGAACTCATGCATTTACCAAATCATTAGATGTTTTTCTTCACTGATAGAGAGGCCTTGTCTCTGTATTGTATACGTGTATTTCTTTTCAATTACTCCATGCTGTTGTTAGTATTTTTATTACTGATCATGAATGACAGTGAGTCATTATATTATATTTTGATTTTATAGTTTTTTCTCAAATAATTGGTCTAATTTTTTCTTCTTTTTGTATTTCTTCTACATAATCTTTTGCTGCTTTACTTATTGTATCTTGTAATGTTTTTATATTATTTGTTTTTTTTAATCTCTCATAATATTTTTGTTTACAGTATGTTAATCAATTAAATAGCATTGGTTCGGTTTCTCTGGCTTGTGATAGCATACTACTTGCTGTAAAAAGAAATTTTTCTAATTCTTTTAATGATCAGAATTTTTGTTTAGATATTTCTATTCATAATATTTTTATTCATTCTCTAGCAATATTAGTTGCTCATTGGATACTGATTGATTTGATATCTTTGGCTATTTCAAAAACATTATTTAGTTTTAATAAATCATCGTTTATGTTTTTTGTAATGTTTTGATATTTAGCCATTTTGTTTTTATTTTATAAATGTTTGATTTGCTAGATTGAAGCTTTGTATTAAATCGTATAGAGATTGATATGCTTTTGTGTCTCATACTCAGCTTCAGACTCTATAAACTCACATATTTCGAAAACATCATAATAATTTATTTTGACTTTCATCTAGATATTGATTATTTTTTCGTACTGTATTATAAAATTTTTCGAAATCCATTTCTTGAAATTTTTCTATAATTTTTAAACATTCTTGGAATTGTCAATTTGGAAATTCTTTTTGAAGTATTGCTAGTCTTCATTCAGCAATAGTGTTTTCATAATCTTTAATGTTTATATCACCAAAATTTATTTGATTTTTTCTATCTTTATATCAACGAATATAGGCTTTTCATCATTTGGGGATTATTATAACTGCATGTTCATTTAAATATTCTTTTGGATCATTATCTCTTAGTTGTTTAGTATGTTCATCAGCAAGATATCAATCTGATTGATTTACTACAAATAATGGTATAGGTGTGTTATAAAATCATTTTAATTCTTTTACTCATCATGTATTGAATACGTCTGTATTGAATTCTCATGCTCATACTTTGATTATCATATCTTGTCAGTTGTGTTTTATAATGCTATATAAATCTGATCAATCACTGCATTGTTTTGGATTTTTTGTATAACAACAATAATTTCATAAACCATCTGTTTCAAAGAAATATGAAAAAACTTCTCGTAATTTATGTATATCTCATTGTTTTTTTTCTAACTCCATTTTTTCTTTTCGATCAAGATTATCAAAAAGTTCTCAGCTTATATGGTTATCTCAGCTTTGTAGATTTTGATCTTGTAATAAATAATCAGAATTTTCTTTACTTACAGTATGAATCATTTTTTTATTTTAGTGTTTAAATGTATTTTTGTGCCTCAGCAATAACTTTGTTCATTATCTTAACACACTTTACGGGATGTTTTCATATAGAAGTTTCTCATGATAACATCAAATAATCTGCTCATTGTAAAACAGCATAAAATATATCACTTATTTCTGCTCTGGTTGGAATTGGATTTGATATCATGCTTTCTAGCATTTGAGTAGCCACTATTACTTTTTTTGATTTAGATTTTGTTTTTTTAATTATTCTCATTTGATGATCAGGTATATTTTCTATAGGTAATTCTGCTCATAAATCTCATCTTGCAATCATTATGGAATCAGAAACATTTATTATATCAGAAATATTGTTTATTCATTCTTGATTTTCTATTTTTGCTATAATTTTCATGCTAAAACTTTTATTGCTGTTTAGATATTTTTTTAATTCAATTATATCTTCTTTTTTTCTAACAAAGCTTAATGCCATATAATCAAAATGATTTTTGATACAAAATACTATATCTTCTTTATCTTTGTCAGTTAAACTTGGTAGTTTTATTGATAATCCTGGTAAGTTTATATGTCTTTTGGACGTGATAGTGGCGGAATTTAGCGCTTTGACAATTATATGATTTTTATGTTTTTCTATGACTTTTACTTCAAAAAGTCATGAGTCTATTACTATTTTGTTGTTTACTTCAATATCTCTTATTAATCTTATATAGTCACAATATATAGTCTTGGGATTATCTACTAATTTTTTTTTATTTACTATTTTAAATGTTTCATCATATTTGTATGTTACTGGTTCTTTTAGATCACCAGTTCTTATTCATGGTCATCTCAAGTCTCCTAAAAGACAAAAATTTCATGCAAGTTCTTTTTCTAGTTCCCTTATTTCATCTATAAGTTTTTTTGTATCTTCGTGTTTTCGATGAGAAAAATTGAATCTTAAAATTCTGACTCAATTTTCGTAGAGTTTTAATAGTTTGTCTTTGTTGTTTGTTGTCGGTCATACACTTACTATTATTCAAGTCACTTTTTGAGAATTAATGATTTAAAAATAGAGAATTAAGAATTAGCTGTATAATTATATATGGAAAATTTTATTTTGCAAATTTTGAAGCTTTAAATAAAGCTTATTTTAGGTTGAATATTTTGTCGAAATAGTAATATATTGTTTGTTTTTTATTAGATTTGAAAAATAAAAATGAAAAAAATTATTTTATTATCACTTGTTGTATTTTCTTTTGTTTTAATCTGATGTGGAAGTCAAAAGCTGCCTGTAGATCAAAACCAAGATATAAATGAAAAAATTATGTTGATACAACAAAAACTTGTTAACTGAAATATAAGTAAAGATCAAGCTCAAGAAATGATACAAAATGTTTCAAATTATACTATTAAACAGATAGAAAATGCTGAATTTATGGAAATTGAAAATGTATTGGAAGATGAAATAAATGTTTTGTGACTTCCAGAGCGAGCTAAGAAATTGTGACTTAGGGAAGCAGAATGATTAGTCTTGGATCAAAGTGCATCTAGAATAAGTTCAAAAGATAATCCTGATGAATGATTTGATTCTGTTATATTGGTATATAAATGAGATTATCAAAAAGCTCTTGATGAAGCTAGTAATATAGCTTTGGAAGCAAATATTCCGTTAAATAAAGATTTTCAAAAGGCAAAAGAAATAGAAGAAAAATCTCCGGATATTATTAATCAAATGTCAGATGAATTTAAAGATAGTATGAAGTGAATTGTATATTCAAATTATGATTTGATACAAACAAATATAGAATATTTGATAAGTATATCTGTTGATTGAGAGTGAACTTTGGTTATAGACGCTTCTAATTATAAACAGATGCAAGAACTAATTAAGAATTAAGAATTAAGAATTAAGAATTAAGAATTAAGAATATATCTTTTAAATATTTATTGTGATTTAATGAGGAAAATTGTTTTATTTGTTTTTTTGACTTTATTTTTATATTCTGGATTGGGAGCTTTTGCTCAAGATTATATACTGTTTTATGGTAATGGATGTCCTCATTGTGCTAAAGTAGAAAATTTTTTTGATGATAATAAAGTCTCTGAAAAATTTGATCTTGTTTCAAAAGAAATTTATTTCAATAAAAATAATCTTGTAGAATTACAATGATATCTTGAAAAACTTAATCTTGATTCCAATCAGATTTGAGTTCCTTTTTTGGTTATAAATAGTGAAAATGAATGTAGTTATATAAACTGAGATGGAGCTATAATAGATTTTTTTGATGAAAAATTAAAATTATCTTGTTCACATTCTGGTTGTCAATGACAATGTAATCAAGAATCTTGTCCATGATTGAAATGTGAATCTACTACATTAGCTGATACTGAAAATAAACCAGATATATCTGATGTTAGTAGATGGAAGTTTTTTGGTGTGATGTTACCTGCTGCATTATCTGATAGTATCAATCCTTGTGCTTTTGCTGTAATGCTTCTTTTGATATCTAGTATATTAGTAAAAACAAAGAATAAAAGAAAAGCTTTATTTGCATGATGATTGTTTGTGTTAGCTGTATTTATAAGTTATTTTAGTATGGGATTGTGATTGTTTACTGCTTTGGCAACATCAACAAATACTTATGTAATTAAATTGATTGTATGAATATTGTGAATAGTGGTTTGATTGGCAAATTTAAAAGACTTTTTTTGGTATTGAAAATGATTTGTAATGGAAGTTCCTTTTGCTTGGAGACCAAAAATGGCTAGCTTACTTGAAAAAGTAACTTCTCCTTGGGGTGCATTTATTGTTTGATTTATTGTTAGTCTATTTTTATTGCCTTGTACTTCTGGTCCCTATTTTACAATACTTGGTTATTTAGCTTCTGAGAGTCAGAATATTAATACATGGTGATATATTTATTTGTTGGTATACAATACTATATTTATTTTACCTATGATTATTATAGCTTTGTTGGTTTGACTTGGATTTAAATCAGCAGAGGAATTGGCAGCTATAAAAAAGAAAAATACAAAACTGATTCATTTGATAGTATGATTTATTATGTTGTGATTATGAATTTACGTATTGTTGACTATGTAAAAGACATTAAACTTGACTTTTAATTTATTAAATATATTTTTAGTAAAAAAATAATAACAAAAATGTTTCTATATGGCGAACGGTAGTAAAAATAATAAAGGAAAAGCTTTTACATGTAGTCATGGAAAAGGTAAAGTAGATGGAACTAAATGTTCAGTTCGAAGAAAAAGAAATATGTGTCCAAATGGACATCCTTGTAAAAGAGTTTAAATTATATGAAAAAAGCTGGTGGATTTTCCCCAGCTTATTTTTTAATTTATGATAATGTATTCTATCTTATGCTAAATTTGCGTAAAAATTTATATTTATATATAATTAAAATGTAAAAATTTATTTTATTTCATTTTATTTTATTATGAAATCATGATTAAATAATTCCTTAGAAAATCCTATTTCTTCAAATCAACAATCAAACAATGAATTATGATCTGTTTTGAAGTGATATGATTTTTTGATACAAAAATATTGAAAAGAAATAGTAGAATCTGCTTTGCAATCTTTAGAAATTATATGAAAATTTTTGGCTAAACCACTGGACGTTAAAGATCTAGATATAATGGAAATTATATGTGAACATTTATCGAAATATAATGATGAAAAAGAATATAGAATTTGGAATAATAAAGAATTCTGATCAGAAGATTGTAATTTAACTTATACTTTTTCGGAGATACTTCGTGAACAGAAGGATCGTATATTAGAGGGTCAAACAATTTCATCAAATTATAATTATTATAATATTTTGGAAAAATATATATGAAAAGATTCTAAATGTGCTGATTTATTTTGCTGAGAGAGACATACAAACTATTCTTCCATTCATGGTACTGTTTTGATATTTAGTCTTTTGGGTGTAGATAAAATATTAGCTGTTGATCTTTTTAATCAAGATAATGAAATACAACATAATATACCAGATTGGAATTATTGATATCCTTGTTTTTTCCCAAAATTAAACAGTAGAGAATCTTTACCTTGAGAAGTTCTTAAAATACAAACTATCAATAATGGTGGTTGTGAAGTAGCTTTCCCAAAGTTTGATATATTTAATATTAAATTTGATAGTAAAGATTGTTTGAAGGTGATGCCTGACAATTCGCTTGATGCTATTATGATAAATAATGTTGATTTAGAAATAGTTAGTGATGTTTTATATATCGAATCTTTTCGAAGCGAAGTTAAGAGGGTTGTAAAAAATAAATGATTGATTTTTTGATATTGAACAACTCTTTGGCCTAAAAATGTAGATTATTTATCTAATGAAAGTAATGGTTTTGTAGCTTTTGAAAATAACAAATAATATTTTTTTTATTAGATTTTTTCTCTTAAAATTGTTGTTTCGTAAAAAGTAATTTAATTAAAATTAAAGATAAATTATAGTTATCTATTATATTTTATAAGCTTTATGATAATTCTTTTATTATTTTATCTCATACAGTTTTAGGATCTACTTTTCATCAAGTTTTTTTCATTACTTGTCATACAAAAAATCACAGAGTAGTTGTTTTTCATCATTTGTATTGTTCTACGATTGCTGGATTTTCTTGGAGTACGAGCTTAACTATGTTTTCTAATTCATTATTATCTATTGCTGGTTTATCAAATCCTTTTTCTTTTATTATTTCTTCTGGATTTTTTCATGTTTTGATCATTTCATCCATTACTATTTTTAATTGATTATCTAATATTTTTCATTCTTGAGCTATTTTTAGAAACTGTTGAAATTTATCTTTAGTAAAATTTAATTCATTTATAGATTTAAAATTTTCTTTCATTCGTGCTGATATTGGTCATGATATTCGTTTTGCTATGAGTTTTGCAAATCCCCCTAAATCCCCCTTTATTAAGGGGGCATTAGTTTTTTCGTTTCACTTCTCGCAATGACTTAGTATATCCAAGAAGTAATCTAGCGTTTCTTTGTCGGAGATGATAGCATTGATATATTCTTTATGAAATCAGAATTCTTGTTTAAATTTTTTGATTATTCGATAGGGAATCTCTAAGATTGAAGCGCTTAAATGTTGAAGCGTTGAATCGTCTAGAAGTAAAGGTGGGAGATCTGGTTCTGGGAAATATCTATAATCAAGAGCGTCTTCTTTTGATCTCATAAGATAAGATTCTCATTTAGTATCATCTCGACCTCTAGTTTGTTGATCAAATTTTTCTCATTTATTATATAAATCTGATTGTCTATCGTATTCGTATTGGATTGCTCTTTTGATAGCAGCAAATGAATTCATATTTTTTACTTCTACTCTAGTACCATAAGGATCAGATTCTTTTTCTCTTATTGATATATTAACATCACATCTCATCTGTCATTTTTCCATGTCTGCATCCGCTATATTATTGTATCTTACTATTCTTTGTAACTCTTTTAAAAATTCTACAACTTCATCTGCACTAGTAAAGTCAGGTAAAGTTACTATTTCGACCAGTGGAGTTCATGCGCGATTGAAATCTAAGAGAGCTTCTCATCATTGATGGATCATTTTACCAGTATCAGATTCCATGTGAGCGTCTTGTATATGAATGGTTCTTTCTTGGGAATATTCATTGTCTACAAAAAAAGAAACTTTACCTTTTACATTAGTAGGTTTATATAATTGAGTTATTTGGTATCACATAGGTAAATCTGGATAGAAATATGATTTTCTATCAAATTGAGATGGATTATTTATTTCACAGTTGAGAGCTTTTCATAAAATTAGAGCTTTTCGTAAAACTTCTTCACTAAGTGTTGGTAAAGCTCATGGTTGTCAGGTACATACAGGACATATATTTGTATTTGCTTGTAAATTTTCAAAATTTTGTTCATTTTTGCATTGGCAAAACATTTTGTTTTCAGATTTTAGTTTGATATGTATTTCAAGTCAGATGGTTAATAACATTTCTTAAATTAAGAATTAAGAATTAAAAATTTAGAATTAACTAAAATAAACTTTAAGATTTCGGCTGCAAAACTTAACGCCGGAATGACAAAATGAATGATACAAGATTGATAGTTAATTTAACTGAGTTTTCAATGATTTTTTGTTTGCAAAAATTATTCTAATTATTATACATAATATAATTTTATTATGTCAACTGTTTTTATGAACACTTATGAAGAATGAAAAAAATATCTAGAACAGATAGGAGTAGATATTGGAAAGATTACTAAAGATGTTGGTGATTATATTTTTTCTGTTTTGGACTATAGTAATTCTGATCTAAATGATATAAAATTATTTGCAGCACCTCAGACACCACCAGAAACTATTTTGAGTGTTTTATGATTGGATATAAACTATTTTGAATGAAAAAAAGTATTAGATTTATGATGATGATTTTGATGAATGCCTTTTCTATTAGAAGATATGGTTAACCAATATATTGTTTGTGATCCTTCTTTTATGGAAAATATAAAAGAAAACGCTTTAAATAAAAATATTATTGCTCAAGAATTTTTTGTTGCTTGAGACCAGGAAAAATTATCTTTAATTAATAAAGAGTTGGTTGATTTTGATTTTGACGAAAGGAATTGAATGTATAAATATAATGAATTACTTGATAGAAGTAATAATCTTTCAGCTATATTGGATAAAAAACAAAAAATTTTAGATTATATAGATATGTGGAAAAATTTTAATCAAGAGAAGCATCCAAAAATAATAATAAATCCATCAAAAGGAGAAAATATTAAATGAGTAGAAAATACTTCTCAAGATATAGTTTTGATTTGTCATATATTGGATAAATCTTATGTTAATTATTTATGAATAATAGCTGAAGCATCAAGAATTTTAAAATCAGATTGAGAAATTTTGATAGTAGAAGATGCTGATGATGATATAAGAAAAATATTGAAAAAATTATGAGTAGAACGAGAAGAGAAATGACATAAAGTTATTTGTAAAATAAAAAAAATCCAGTAGTATTACTGGATTTTTCTATTTTTAGTTAAATTATTTTTTTATAATTGCTTCTATAGCAGCAAATCATCAATCTTCTTTATCATTAGTTAATATATATAATTCATCTCATGGCTTACCTTTGAAAAAAGTTACTGCAGCTTGATTTAAAAAATAAACTTTTCCATCTTCGGTAACTGCTGTAAATTTATTATCATCTGTTTTTGATAGAGTAGCTTTCAAATGTTTTCTTTCAGCTGGGCGTATCAATTTATAAACAAATTTTCAATCAGGCATTATTTTTAATTTTAATATGTCTCAAGGTATTAATTTAGTTTTACTTGAATAATTTAATGGTACTGGGTATTTTTTTTGATCAGCACCTATCATAAAATATCAATCAAATTTTCATTCTACGATTTCCAAATCTTCTTCTTCGTATTTTTTAAGTTCTATATTTCATATTGTTTCTTGTATCTTATTGTCTATTTCTTCCAAAGAATTTGTATTTTCAGGATCAAACTTCAATAATTGATTTAGGATTAATTTGATTCTTTTTAAATCAGTTTCCATTCAATTTATAGTATTTTGAACAAATTGAACCATTTTTTGATATTTCTCAAAAAGTTCAGTTTTATTCAATCATTTTGAAACTACAGCTTTTGTAGTTTTTGTTGTAGGTTTTTTTTCTTCTGTTTTTTTTGTTTGTGTTTTTTTTGTTTCAGCCATTTATTTGGTTTTATTTTTTAAAATATACATTCGAAATTATAATTCTTTTTAGAAATATTGCAAATTTTTGGACTTAAAATTTTATTAATTTGGCCCGACCCGGAGTCGAACCGGGGTTACAATCTTCGCAGGATTGTGTCCTATCCACTAAACGACCGGACCATTAAAGCTTAAAGCCTAAAGTATAAAGCCTAAATTAGATAATCTAGTATAATTAAAAGTAAAGAAATCTCAAATGATAATCTGATTTTCTAAGTATTCTCTTTTTTAAAAAATTATAGTTGATATGAATATATCTATTTATATAATCTTGTTGTTTTATTTTTTAATAGAATAGAATAAAATAAAATGAATTCATCTGACAATAAAAAACTCTATAGAGATATGAAACTTTGGATGCTTTCTCATCCTGAGAGAGATTTGAAATTAAATAAAGAATTGAAATCAAAAAAAAGAGAATTATTAAATCTTTTCATTAAAGAGGATTGACAATATTTTGATAAGGATAAAATAAATGAAATATTTAAAGTATACTCTAAATATAATAAAAGGATACCTAATTATGATGTTTTTGCTAAATTTGATGTAAATGTTTGATTTTCGTTGAAAGAGTATGTATTGTTTTTAAATGCTTTATTTGATATTTATAAAAATATAAGAGAAGAAATATTAAAGTATACTTTGGAATCAGAAGAAGATACTATTTATACTGAATGAGAAAAATCTTTATATATTGATTGGATGCAAACTAGATTTAATCAATATAAAATTCAAATAGAAATGTGAAATATTGATATTAGAACTTTGATGTTTTATTTTATGTTAAAAGAAAAACTTGATATAAAATCTGATTTAAATCTTGATAAAATTAAAAATAAAGAAATATTTTTTGATCATATGAAATTTAATTTTTCTTTTGTAATAGATTTATTTGATAAACTTGAATTTAAAATATAAAAAAACCACCTTGAACTTATATAAAGCAGGTGGTCTAATACTTTTTTTCTCGATACATAGCTTAAACTTTATTTTCTGTGAAAACATAAATCAAAATATTATTACCAGGATATATATGTTTCTTATATCCTTTAGATGTTGTCCTAATAGAAATAGGACTTTCTAGATTCACAAACAGGTAAAATTTTTGTTCTGTAGTTTCAATGATATCTACTACATAGGTACCTGTTTTGAGTTTTTTCATTAATTTCTCTTTGATTTCATTGCTTAAGTTAGTGTTTCGAAGAAAAAATGTTGAGTTCCTTTTTTCTACAGGTAGATCATCTACCTGGGATCCGAAAATCTTTTTTACATATTCGATTATTTCAGATCTTGTCTTGGGGTAATTTTTGATTTTGTTTTTACCCTTTTGTTTTAATAAAAATTTCACGGTAACCTCCTTTTCTTGTTTAATTGTTAGACAAATATTTTATTTTTATTTTAAGTTAGATTATAGATATTTTACAATAAGTCAATCTATTTATTGTAATTTAATATTTCTCGATTTCATTTCAGATCTTCTGTAATAGCAGTCATAGATTCAACCCGATCTCAAGAATTTAAATAATGTATGTTTCATATTTTTAGATTCTCAGCTTTGTGTATATGTCAGCAAATTATTCATTGGCAATTTTGTTTTTTTGCTGTCGATTCTAATTTTGGATAAAATTTATTATTTCATCATACCATCATTACTTTTGCTATTGATTTTATTTGTTTTACTAAAGATAAATATTTTCGTCATTTTTTTAATCTTCGTTTATTGTATATTCTATTTAATCGATACAAAAAACATCATCACAAAAATGAAATTAATGATAATATAAATAACTTTCATTCTACTTTATCAAACTGATCTCAATGACATATATAATATTTTTTTCAATTTAAACCTGTATAAACTAGATCTTTTAATAGTTTAAAATTTCAAGCTTCTAATGGTAATATTCGTTTTAGAAACTCATCATGATTTCATTTTATGTAGTATACGTTTACTTTACTGTTTTTAGCTAGTCAGAATATATAATGTAATAATTTTCTGTGTTCTATTGGTAATTTTCAGAATATTTTGATATGCCATCAATCTATTATATCTCAGTTTAAAATTAGATTTTTGAAAGTATTTTTTTTTAGAAAATCTAAAACTTGCTGATATTTGCTATCAGGAGTTCATAGATGTATATCTGACATTATTATTGTGTTAAATTTCATTATTTAGATTTTTTTTGTCGAAATATTAAATATAAGATTGGTAATATTCATGCAGTATTGAATATAAATAAGAAAACAAATCGTGTTAATTGTTTTGATTTTCATGCTCTTCGTAATGCTATACCTTTTCGTATAGTATCTCGTATAGCAAGTATTACCATTAAAGGAATAATTCGTGATGCCATTGTTGGAGCAGCTAAATTTGCGTATAAGGTTGGTTCTGGCATTATATTTTTTATAAAAATAAATTATTAATTTATATATAATGATTTATATAGCTTTGTAAATAAAAAAACTTAGTCCGTGGTGATTGGACTAAGTTTTTATTATATTATCTTTATTATTTATTAAAACCCATACCTATTCATTTTTTTCATCACATTTTCATACCCATTCATCTTCATTCTCATTGAGGTAATCATAAACTTTCTGCTATAGATTGTGCTTTTTCTCTATAACTTTCCATTTCTTGTAATTTATTGAATTTTTCTTGTGTATCTATGTATTTTGAAATGGGCTTATCTGCACTTAATTCTTTTCGTGTCTCAAAATCTCAGTTTTTGATTGCTTCTTGAATTTTAGCTTTTTCAGCTTCTTTTTCTGCTCTTCTAGTCTCCATGTCGGCTCTTTTTGTGATCATATCGTTGAATTGATCTTCAGTTATATTAACTGTAATTCAATACTTTGTATGAGTGTTTTTGAATGCTTCATAATCTTTTGTATCGATAGTCTTTTGAATAGCTTCCATCATTGCTTTACGATCTGTTTCACTTAAATTTTTCAATGTTTCACGATCCGTTTCACTTAAATTTCATTGCATTCATCATTTAGCTCATCAATCTCTAATTCACATATTTCATTGTCTTGTTCATTGGTAGGATTGATAATTAGATGCAAATGTAATAGCTCATGCACTAGTTAATACAACTAATCATGCGATTGCTGGTAAAATAATAGATTTTTTTTTCATTTGTGTTGTGGTAAGAATATAAAATGTCATTTATAATTTGACGCGAGTATTATATTCATTTACCTTAAACTAAACTTAAACTTCTAGCTCTTAGCTTTTAGCTCTTAGAACTTAGTTAGATACTAGGTTTCAAAAGTTAAGTAATTATTATCAGATTTGATAACCATATCATTTAATTGTTTCTATCAAACTTTTTCATAATTTTTTTCTAATATTAGAAATATATACATCAAGTTTTGAATCTTCTTCAAATATATGTTCATTTCATCGTATTTCTTCTATTATGTTTGTTCTAGAAGTGCTTCTTCATTTATTATCCAATAGAAGTTCTAATATCATAAACTCTTTTATAGTAAATTTAATTTCTTTATTTTTTTTGAATACTTTTTTTTGATCTTTATCTAAACGAATATCTTTGTACTCCAAAAAATCTTTATTAGGTGATCTTTTCATGATAGCTTTGATTCTAGCATCTAATTCTGTTAAATCAAATGGTTTAACTAAATAATCGTCTGTTCCACAATTGAATCATTCTAATTTATCTTCTATTTGTCATTTGGCTGTAGTCATAATAATTGGTATATCATTTTGAGATTCTTTGAATTTTTTACATAATTGTATTCAGTCCATTCAAGGTAACATTATATCTAATATAACAATATCAAAAATTTGATGCTTGAATACTTCCAAAGCATATAATCAATTTTCTGCTAGAGTTATTTTATTTCAATCCAATTCTAAATATTTTTTGATATTGTTTGCTATAGTTTTGTTGTCTTCTACTAGTAGAATATTCATTTTTATTGTTTATATTATGAAAATTTTATTGTACATGTTGTTCCTTTTTTATTTTTACTTTGGATATCTATATTTCGTCAGTGTTTTTCAGTTAATAGTTTTGTAAGATATAAACCTAAACCAAAACTTTTTGTATCTGTTTTACTACGATCTGCTTGTCGAAATCTTTCTCGAATAAAATTTATATCTTTATCTGATATTCAGATTCAATTGTCTTTTATTTCTAGCTTATTTTTATCCAAAATTATACTAATTTTTCAACCATTAGGAGTGAATTTGAATGCGTTTTCTAATATGTTTTTTACTATAATATTAAATCATTCTTTATTTATTTTTTTTTCTATTTTATCTGATATCTTTGTGTTTATTTCAAGCTTTTTATCTTGATTTAGTTTAGATATTGTATCTATTATATTTTTTATTATTTGACTTATATCTTCTTTTTTTGTTTCTAATTTACTTTTATTTTCTATTTTGGTAATTATAGTTAGAGCATTTAATAAATTATCTATATTGTGAATTTGAGTTTTGATATTTTCCAATCATTTGTTATATTTTTTAGACTTTTTTATGTAATCTATTTCTGTACTAATCGCCATCAAGGGTGTTTTAAGCTCATGAGATGCATTTGATACAAAATCTTTTAAACTTAATGTTTGTTTGTGAACTTTATCTAAAGTTTCGTTGAACTTGTAGCTTAACATATTTATTTCATCTTTGATGTGTCATTTAATTTCTATTTTTGTATCTAGATTGTCTATGTCTATCTGATTTAAAAATCAAAGTAATTTATTTAATTTTTTGAGAGAGGTTTCAACAAAAAAGAGTGATATAATGTATGATATAACTCAAAATAAAAATGTTAAATAAATACTGGTGTAAATCAGATTTTTTTGTACGTTTATATGTGGAGTGATATTACTTATGCAAACTTTGTTATTTATGACTTTGTATATGAAGTAATAATCTTCTATTTCTATAATAGATTTTCGTTCTGGAGATGCTAATATAGCTTTTCATTCAAAACTATTTATATCAAATATTTCAGTATCTGGCATTCTATTTCTTCATAAGACTATTTTTATTCATCAGTTTCATCATATAGGAGGTGGTCATATTGTTAATTTTAATGCTTCTTTGCTATATCGAGATCTGAAGAACATGATATTTGCTACTATTCCAAAAAGAAATACCAAAACTATTGTAAACAAAGTAAATTTGATACTTATTTGCGTAGATGTTTTCAACTCTTTAAATTTTCGTATTAACAAATTACAAATTGAAAAATTAAAAGATTTTGAGTATTATATTCTTTTATCTTAAATTAAGCTTAAATGAATTTAATGTTTTAAATAAATACTCTTCATCAAGCGGTTTTTTCGATTTTTCATAATTTTAATAACAAAGGTTCAACATCTTCTTCTACTGCTTTTTCATTGATTCCCAATTGCACTGCAATTGCTTTTACTCACATTGGTCTATCTGCTTTTTTAAGTATTTCTAAGTATTTATTATGAAGGGGAGTCAAACCACCGTCATCGATTTTGGAATGTAGTATAAATTGATTTCGTAGATTTTCATCCAGTATTAAATCCTCCGCCTTTCAGGCACCTCCTTTTCCAAAGGAGGACATTTTAGCTACAATAAAATCTCTTATTTTGATACACATATTGTGAATTTCTCTAGGTACTGAATCTACTTTTGAGCTTATTTGATTTAATATTTTATCTTCAAATTTAACTTTATATTCTGTTAGATATTTTTTTATTAGTATTTTTTTTTCATCCAAAGAATAATCCATAAAATGAAAATTATATATGAATCTGTTTTTTATTGGTTGACTCAGACTTTCTGATTTAGTAGTTGCTCATATTAATGTAAATGGATTGATGGGGATTCTGACATTTCATCATTCTGGCATCACCATGTCAATCACAAAATCTTCCATAGCTATATAAAGCACTTCTTCTATGTTTGGTTTGAGTCTATGTATTTCATCTATAAATAAGATATCTCAAGATTCTAAACTATTTAAAATACTGACTATTTCGGCTGGTTTTGATATAGCATATCACGTAACAGCCTTTATTCAAATATTTCATTGTTTAGATATTATGTGAGCTATAGTAGTTTTACCAAAACCACTTGGTCATGAAAATAGTATATGTCCCATATGACTTTCTCTTTTTTTTGCACTTTGGATTGCTGTTTTTAGAACTCATTTTATATGCTCTTGTCATATAAAATCTTCGAAATTATTTGGTCTAGGATGTTTGTTTAAATCTAGTAGCTTTTCTGTGCTAATTTTTTTAATTTCCATGATAATTTTTTGGATAAATTATTTGTTCTAATGATTGGTTTTTTAAATTTCATTTATTTTGTAATAAGCATTTGTTTCGTTGGACGCTTGTATTTTGTAATTATTATTATTTATTCTGACAGTTGCTTCTATGATGTATCAATTACCCACTATAAAGCTAGTTGTTCAAATTTTATTATCAGATTCTAGATCAAAAATATCTCAATATCGTACAAAACTATTTTCTCCTATATTGTATTTAGATGTAGTGTTTTTTACTATCTTATATCTGTTTCATAGTATTTCTACATATCATAGATTGAAGTTTCCATTGTTTAATAGGTTTGTGTCTACGTATACGTTTGCTTGTAGTTTTCAATTTGTTCAAGAAGAAATAGATCATGGAACTGTAGATATTATTTCATCTTGGATTTTAGATTGATTTAAATTATTTAAAATCAAAAATTTTACTTTGAATCTATAAATAAACAACGCTACTTCATATCTGGAGATTGGATTTTCAAAAGTGATGTCATCTAATGCAGATACTATTCATATTTCTTGAGCTTTATCAAAATAATTTTTCCATCGAGGACTTATATTTTCATCAAGTTTTTTTCATTCAAACATTCTAATCAAAGATGTAACAAACTGAGCTTTGTTTACTATTGCTCATGGATTAAAAAGTCAGTTTCCTCATTGCATTAGTCATTTTTTACAGGCATTTTCTATATGGGTTTTTAAGCTATCATTTGTATATTCTAAATCTGTAAATGTACATTGACTAGGAGAATATCATGAACTTATATTTGAATATCATAATAAATCTGAAAATATATCTAATATTTTTGCTGAAGCTTCTCTAGTTAAACTTCCAAATGGGTTATATGTTGATGGTGAATCATATTGGGTTAGTCAGTTATCGTACATTCGATGTATAGCTTCTATAAGTTCGGGATCTTCATTTACATTTATTCCTACAAAAAGACTTGATAAATTATCTATTATTTGTTCTGTTTGATTTTGATTTATTTGTCATGAAGTATTGGTATTTGTGTTTGCATTAATTCAATTCAAAGTATTTAATGTCATAGCTTTGAGTTGGTCATTGGATACTATGTTTTGTAATCTGTAGATAAGTAATGCTACTTCATATCTATTTACTGGTTTATCGAAATTATTTATATCTGATTCTTTGGTTAGTCATATAGCTTTTCATTTTACATAATATTCATTTCGTCGAGGAATTTGACTTTCATTTGAAGATTTTTGTTCAAACATTCTAAGTAATACAGCCATTATCTGTGGTTTTGTCATAGTGTCTTGTGGCATAAATATTCAGTTCGCTCATTTCAATATTCATCGTTGACACGTATTGTTTATATATGGTATTAATTCAGGATTCATTATATTGGAATCTTGGAAAGTACATGCAAGATTTTTGGCTTCTTGTGAATATCCAAAAATAATATAAGCTTGTCATATCATTTTAGCTGCTTCTTCTCTGGTTATAAAATCGTATGGTCTGTATTCTGTTTTATTGTTGTATCTAGTTAGTCAATTTCCAAACATCCAAGCAAGAGCTAAATCAAATTCATTTCATCATGTATTATTTATTGTGGTGTTTTGAATTAATTCTGTAGTGTTTGCGTTCTCGTTGCTTTGTGTATTTCATGTATTGTTAAGTCATGAATTAGTTGCTCATGTGTTATTTGATTCTATATATGAATCCAAAAAATTGTCTATATTAGCTCATGATTGATTGTCTCATGATATGTATATAGTTTTTGTAACTGGATCTATAATGATTTCTTGTCAGGAAACTTGCTGTGGTATAAGATAAGAGAGTCAAGATACAAAGAAGATTAAAAGTCAGATTTTTATAGAATTTTTCATTAATATTATTTATTAGTTAAATTAACTATATCTTATAAATAAGGTTGATTATATTTCAAGAAGAAAGATGAAAGTCTGAAAGTAAAAAGTTTATACTCGTCTAAGATTCCGGCTGCAAAACCTAAGACCGGAATGACAAGATAATAGACGTAAAAGTTTGCTAAAAAATTTCTTGAATTATATTAATGAAAGCTTAATAATTAACTGTACACGATTGTTTTCGAAATATATAATTACTTCATTTTATTTATGATTATATTTTCTCAAATCATCGGTATATTTCTCTCATCTATTTCGTAGTATTACGAAATTGGCGTTCGAAAGTATTTTATAAATAGATATTTTATTATGAAAAAAAGAATTTTAACTTGATTGCAAGCTACGAGTGATCAATTGCATATTGGTAATTATTTTGGATCTATCAAATCTATGTTGGATTTGTCTAATGAATTTGAGGATGCAGAAATATTTTTATTTACAGCTATAATGCATACCTATACATGAATACATGATTGAAATGTTTTGAAAACAAACGTAATGAACTCTTTGAAACTTTTCCTTGCCTGTGGAGCAGATCCAAATAAATTTATTATATATAATCCAGCTGATATAGCTGGTCATGCACAATTGACTTGGGTACTTACATGTTTGACTATTATGTGAACTATGGAAAGAATGCATAGTTATAAAGATGCTTTAACAAAATGAAAGGCATGAGAGATTTGAGTAGGAACATTTTGTTATCCAATATTGATGGCTAGTGATATATTACTTTATGATGCTGATCTTGTGCCTGTATGAAGAGATCAAAAACAACATGTAGAATATGCTAGAGATATCGCTCAAAAGTTTAATAATCAATATTGAGAAACTTTTAAGGTTCCAGGTGTTTATATTAGAGATGAGGTTTCGGTTGTTCCATGAACAGACGGTCGTAAAATGAGTAAATCTTATAATAATTATATTTGATTATTGGATGATGAAAAAACTGTTTTGAAAAGAGTAAAACAGATTCCTACTAGTACTCAGACAGTTGAAGAATCCAAAAATCCTGACGAATGTAATGTTTACAAAATACTAAAATTATTTTTGAATGATAAAGAAAATCAAGAAATTAGAAATAGATATGAGACAGGATGACTTAGTTACAAAGAAGTAAAAGATTATCTATATGAGAAAATAATAACTTTTTTGAAGCCTATACAAGAAAAATATAATCAAATTTCTGATAAAGAAGTTTTGGATCTATTAGAAAAAAATGCTAAAATTGTAAATGAAATTTCGAATAAAAAAATAGAGGAAATATATAAAAAAATAGGATTTAAACTTTAATTGTATTGTCATTGATTGTATTGTCATTGCGAGGGACGAAGCAATCTTGTTTAATATTTATTATGGGGCTTTTCCCGCCCCAAACCCCAGGACCAATATTTTTGGATCAAGCCAAAAAAATTGGATAAAAAAATCAAGTCGCACAAACCCACTCGTTGTGCGACGAGTTTGCTTAGTCTATGTAATCTTTTCAGTAATAAAAATGTAAGTATTGTTGTGGGTCAAAAAATTTAAAATAATTAATAGAAAATGAAACTAATTCTTCTCGCATGAAATAATAAGCAATCTAATGAAAATTGGATAAAGGAAGTAGAGAATAAGCTTTCTGATCTTTTTGATGAAACACATATTCAATATTATAATCATCGAAGGCAAAATAAACCAAATATAGATCTAGAATATGAATCAAAAGTGTTTATAGAGAAAATAAATCAAACTGATGATTATGTGATATTTGCTAAGTCTGTATGAACTATTTTGGCTATGAAAAATATTTATGAAAACTGATTAAAGCCCAAAGCTTGTATTTTTGTAGGTGTCCCTATGTGATTGGTTTTGCAAAATCAATTTCCTTACGAGAGGCGGTTAAAAAAGAATAATATCTCTATACTTTTTATACAAAAAACAAGTGATCCAACTTGCGCTTATCAAGAAATAATAAATTTACTTTCTGGATTATCGGATAAATTTCAATTTCAGGAAATTGAGTGAAATAATCATAGTTATGAGGATGTAGATTTATTGAGAAAATTAGTAGAGAAATTTTTGAAATAAGAAATACTTTTAAATTTTTATTCTATTTTTGTTCCTCACCATTCTATAACAGTAAATCATTTTCTTTGAAAAGGTTTAATTTCTTGTTCTTCGATAGGTATTATTTCTTCAGATGGTTTATAAACCATAAATATTCTTAGAATAGAGTCTGGTTTAGGACTTATTGTAAGAGGAGCTATATTTGTATATTGTTTGTCTGCAAAATGGATTATATTGTATTTATTATTTTGCATTAGAGGATACCAATAAACAATAAATTCATTATATTCTCTTGGTGTAAGACCTATTTCTGATAATTTTTGTTGAAGAAACTTTTTTGTATCTTCTCCTTTTATTACAAATCATTTTGAAAAATCTCGATTGATTTTTTCTTTTGTTAAACCCTCCCAGAAAATGTAATTATATTCTTGTTTATCTATTTTATTTATAATTTTACCATCAGGATATGCTGTTACTTCTCGACCTTTTATTTGATCATTATAATCAGGATAATCTGCAATAATTTTTCATTTATACTCAAGTTTTACTTCAATATCTTGTTTGTGAGTAGGATATAAATAAATTACTGGCTTATCAAATGTTTCATCTTCTCAATTATATTGAAAATATGGAGAATTTAAATCACTTTTGTCTTCTGAATATAATATTTCTAAGTTTAAAAAATTTGGTATATAACCTGATTTAGTTAACCCGGCTAGTATAATAAAGACTACAGCAAAAATTATAATAATAAATATTCGTTTTTTTTTCATTTTAAAATATTATAAATTAAATTACTTCTCAATCCAATCCATAAAAATATTATAATCATGTGATATATCTCAGTCAGATTTTAGTTTTTTTTCTATATTTGTGATTGCATAAATTACAGAGGCGTGATTTTTTCATCATAAGAAATCTCATATTTTTTCTAATGTCCATCAAAAGTGTTTTTTTCATATTAGCATAAGTATCTGTCTTGCGTTTGTGATTTCTTTTCTTCTAGAATCAGATTTGATCTCATTTACTCATATATTGTAATATTGAGCTACCATTTCTACTAGTTTTCCAAAACTATCAACTCATTTGACATTAGAATCACTTATTTCTTGTTTATCTTGTTCTATTCATTCTTGTGTAGAATATCATAGGGTTTTTAGACATGCTAGAACATCGTTTTCTGTAAGTTCTCCATTTCAAGAAAGTTTTTTTCTAGTTATCAAAATATTTAGAGCTCATTCTAGTTCTCTTACATTTGTTTTGATATATTTTGCTATCAAGGATAATAATTCGAAATCTATATATTCTTGTTTGATGTCTAGTTTTGCTTGTAGTATAGCTATTCTAGTTTCAAAATCTGGAGACTGAATATCTGCTACCAAACCAAATCCAAAACGGCTTTTTAATCTGGGTTCGATTTGAGTTAATTCTTTTGGTGGACGATCAGAAGTTAGAATAACCTGTTTTTTCTTGCTATGAAAATCGTTGAATATATTGTAAAATATTTCTTGTGTTTTGTCTTTTCAAGCTAAAAATTGAACATCATCTATTAATAAAACATCAACATCGTCAAATTTTTTCATCATATTAGATAGTTTGTTTTTTTTGATTCATTCTATAATTTCGTCTATTAATTTTGTACATGGTAGATATACTGCTACTTTTTCTGGGAAACTTTGAATAATTTCATTACCTATAGCTTGCATCAAATGTGTTTTACCCAATCATACATTTCAATAGATAAATAGAGGATTGTATGTTATACCTGGATTTTCGGATACTGCTTTGGCTGCAGAAAATGCAAAATTATTATTTGATCAAATGATGAAATTATCGAAACTAAAATTTGGATCAAATAATATTCATATATATTCTTTGAAATCATTTTTTACATTTTCTTGTATTTGATGAGAATCAGATTTATTAGTTTCGGTTATTTTTAATAATTTTTTTAGATTGATTAATAAATCACTTCAATTGCTAAATGGTGGATATATAGAAAATTTAACCTCAAATTGTGGATTGTAAACTGTATGTATAGATTCTTTTATTCATTTTGCTAAAAATTTTTTAATCTGACTAAGTACAAATTCGTTTGGTACTCAAATATATACTGTTTTCTCACTTTCATCTATATTTACAATTCATGTTTTATTCAAAAAAGAAAAAAGTTTTTTGTGGTCATATTTAGAAGAAAGCTGTAATATAGCCTTTTCTCGTATGTCTACCAAAAAGTTTTTTTTCTCTTGATCATAATTTTCTACTATATCTATTAACATTAATTAAGAGTTAAGAATTAAGAATGCAGAATTATTTCTTTAACTTCTTTTAAAATATCTTTAGCTGATTGATGTGTGATTTGTCATTCGATTTGATCTAATGGTAATCGAATTGAATTATTTATTTCTTCTTTTTGTATTTTAATATCTTTTGAGTTTATATATCATATAAAATATCAAACATGTTTTTCTATGGGTTCTCAGGTCTCTTTTTGTTTTGAATAATCTATGTATAGTTCTTTTGTATCAATTTTTTGTATGTTTTGTGCTATTAATCAGGTTTCTTCTAATAATTCTCTAACTGCTGTTTCAATTCAATTTTCTCATGATTCCATGTGTCACTTGGGAAATCATCGATGATTTCAATTTTTATTTTGTATTAATAATATTTCTATGTTTCAATTTTTATCTTTGTATATTGGAATTATTCAATAGCTGTATTCTTTTTTCATATAATTTTTATTTTTGTAAAACTATATATCATATATAATGAGTTTCATTTCTAATTTCTTTTACTGGATTTTCGTATCGTCAGAAATCTTTTAATATAAAATTTTTTCATGTGTTTTTAAAATCATTTATTTCATATTTGGTCAGAGTTTCATCATTTTTCATTAAATATGAATGAGGAAGATAATATGTCAAAAAAGTAACTCATCATCTTGTAAGATTGTCATATATTTGTGGTAATAAATTTCATATTGTTCGATCTTTTTCCATAAACATTATTACGTGTTTTACTATTACTAGATCGTAATTTTTTTTGATTTTAAAATCTTTGATATCACATTGATGAAAGCTTATATTTGGATGTCATTTTAAATATTCAGGAAAGTTTGACTTACTTGGTCAAAAATGATCAACAGCATCTACTTCTGCTCAGTAACTTGCAGCTAATATACTAAAATATCACCTTTGTGCTCAAAGATCCAATACTTTTTTTGGTTTTTTGTTGTTAATTATATCGCTTACTAATTTAGCTCATTCCATCTGTAATTTGGTTTTATTCTAAAAATCATTGCAAATCCAATATATCTATTTCTTCTCTAGTTTTTTTGAGATCTTCTAGAGTAAATTCATGAGATTTTTTGTCGAATGCTTTACAGCAGTCTTTTAATATTACTATATTCATTTCTCTGTCGTAGGCTCCTTCTACAAAACTTCTTACACAAAGATTTGTAAGTATCCCACATACAACAACATTTTCTATTCATTTTAACTGTTCATCCATATCTGTCTTGTAGAATGGATTTATTTTATT
Source organism: Candidatus Altimarinota bacterium (assembly GCA_021734475.1). Classification (GTDB taxonomy): domain Bacteria; phylum Patescibacteriota; class Gracilibacteria; order Absconditabacterales; family Absconditicoccaceae; genus UBA6263. The sequence continues at coordinate 5,307 of JAIPIU010000006.1, read as the reverse complement.
TTTTTTAACTATTATATCATTTTCGTTTTTACTTATTTCTGTTATTATTTCTGAATTTTGTTCATGTTGAGAAAAATCTCAGTTTGATTCTAAGTGTCTTGTAAAGATTGTTTTGTATCACATTTTTTGAGCGTAATCTTTGAGATAATTTACTTTTGCTATTATATCTGAAATATCTCATACATAATATGGAGATTTTTCATCTGTTCGAACGTTTTGAAAATCTATTAAGACAAGAGCTGTTTTATTCATAATAATTTAGCAATATTTAAAATTTTAATTTTTTTATAAATTCAAATATTTCATCTACTTGGGTATCAGGATTATCTATTATTTTTATGTCTGGAGATATTCATTGTTTATCAATATTTCTTTGTGATTTTCAAGTGTATCGTCTTGATTGTGTATATTTTAATATAGATCAGTCTTTGTAATTTCTAACGCTTTGAACTGATCATTTACCAAAAGTTTGTTCTCATATCAATATGGTAGATGGTATGTAATCTTTGATTGTTCAGGCAAATATTTCTGATGCTGATGCTGATCATTTATTTATCAATATGATTATATTCTTATCTATTTTGGGTGTTTTGTCTGTTGGTATTAAATTTTCTGTTGTATTTAAACTTTTTATTACAGAGCTGATTTCTCCTTTTTGTAAAAAATGTCATAAAATTTCTGATACTTCAAAAAGACCTCCTCATGGATTGTTTCTTACATCAAATATGTATTTATTACAGTTTTTGAGTTCTTTAATTATTTTATCAAATTCTTTATCTATTCCTCGGGTAAACATATGTATTCATATATAGCAGGAATTGTTATCTAATTGTTCTGCTTCAATATTTATTATTTTTATTTTATCTCTGATAACTGTGAAATCTATTTCTTTATTTCACCTTTTGACTGTAATTATTACTTCTGATCATGATGGTCATTTAATCTTTTTGACTATATTACTTAGATTTTCATCTATATTTATGTCTTTATTGTTTATTCTGATTATAATATCTCATGCCTGCAATCAGGCTTTTTCTGCTGGTGATCATTTTATAGGACTGATAATTATAGTTTCTCATTTCTTATTTTTTTCTATGTAGGCTCATATTCATTCAAAATCTCAATTTAATTCATCATTAAATTGTTTTGCTTCTTCTGGATCAAAATATTGTGTATATGGATCTTCGAGAGAATTTACTAATCATTTGATTGCTCAATAGGTCATTTTTTCTTCATCTATATTTTCTTGGAAAAAATAATCGTTTGATAGAATATCGTATACATCCAGCATTACTTCATCTTGTGTAGATATTTTTTCTAAATCAGAATTTTGTAATGTAAATAATATTTCTTTCAATAATGATGTTGTGACCAATCAAGTATTATAATAGAAGTTAATTCAGAAGTTTTTTTTAACTAATGATACTACTTGTTTTTGACTTACTTTATTATCCAAATGAAGGTCTATTTTTTTATTTGGAAACATATCCATATAAACTCATTTTTGTAATGCACTATATACTTCAGAATTTGGATCTATGTTTTTGAAGTTTAGTTTTATGTATTTATAAGATTGAGGAATTTGAGATCATATTGTATTGAAATATATAGTTATAAATTCTCAAAAATTTAGAAAATGTTCAGCTTTGCTTGCAGCTATACTAAATATAAAAAGTCAGATTATTATTAATATTTTATAGAATTTCATATGATATGGTTAATTTAAATGCTTAGTCAGTATAGTAGTTATTTGTTATGTTTTTTCAAAAGAAAAAGGAGGGCAAATTCGCCCTCCTAAATTAATTCTGATCAATAAATTCCTTTATTTCGTAACAATTTACAATTTGACCAGATGAACCTAATGGAATTGTGACAACTTCTTCTGTTTTTTTACACTCAGTTGGTTCTACCATTATTTGTATTACACGGAAATTGCCGTTTAAATTTTTTCCTTTTAATTTTTCTTGTAAGATTTTTCTAGGAAAACATCTGGTTGTGGAGATAAAATCTCCCAATATTGCCTGATCAACAGGCACAGTTACGAAACCGGAAATTAAAGCATCATTCATAAGTTTAAAAAAATTTTAGTGTGATATTCCCAATATGGGACTTAGCAATAATTATTTTAGCACCAAAGTCAAGCTTAATTTATAATTTATTTATTAGCTTATTAAATTTATCAACTCTGTCATAAACATTTTTGAACATATCAAAACTAGCTGATCATGGACTAAATAGTATAATTTTAATTCATTTTTTATTTGCTTGTTCAATTGCTCAATTTATAGCAGATTTTAGAGTTTTGTATTTATGATTTTCTATATTTAATTTATTGAATATTGATTTTAATTTAGACGATGTTTGTCATATCAAACAAGCAAATCAAACAGTTTTTTCTAATTCTTTTGATAATCGGATATAATCATCTCATTTGTCATAACCTCATGCAATTAATATTACTTTTTTATCAAATCCTGAGAGTGCTGCATTGAGAGCATGTGAGGATGTGCAGATTCAGTCGTCATATATCTTTATTCAATTAATAGTTTTTATTAGTTGTAGACGATGAGCTAATGGAGATATTTTGTTTATTGTTGGAATTATTTTGTTTATATATTGTTTCATCTTATTATCTTGTAAATATTGTTTTGCTAGTAAATAGCATGATTTTAGATTAGATTGATTGTGTTTTCCTAAAAAATTACTTTTGGAAATATCAAAATTATCGTTGAATGTTTTTACTTTTTTTTGTAAATTTTCACTTAATCCTTTATAAATTTCTGTATTTGTAAATCAGATTTTTTTTGTATTTTTTAATATATTTATTTTACAATCTGAATATTCTTTGAAACTTTTGTGTCGATCTAAATGATCTGTAGATATATTTGTAAGTATACTATAATCGAATTTGAAGTTTTTTATTTTGTACAACATAAATGATGACGCTTCCAATATTATTATATTTTTGGAAATTTTATCTTTGGATTTTAGTATTTTTAATATAGTTTCAGATAGAGGAGTATCGAAATTTCAAGATAAATAAATATTAGTTTGAGGTATTTTCAATCACTTGAATAAATAGTATAAAACCCATGTTGTTGTAGATTTTCAATTTGTCCCTGTTATTCATATTATGTCTATATCTAAACTTAATTGTTTTATTAATTCTCATAAAAAATTTAATTCTGATTGGATTTTTGTTCAATATTTTTGGTATATTTTGTGAGATTGTTTTATTCAAGGTGTTATAATTATTTTTTTTGATTTATCTAATAACTTATCATTTCGATCTTCATCGTCCATGAGTATATTATCTATTGATAAATTATCTAATAGATTTTTTATTCAGTTTCAGACTTTTCATTTTCAAAACATTATGATCATAGTTTATTGTTTTGTGGTTAAAGACTATCTGTATATAAATTTAATAAACCAATATTCAAGCTTTCTATAAAAATCTATCAAAAAATTTGACAAGTAAATAAAATGAAATATAATATGATATTAATTATTTATTTTTTTAAAAATTAAATGAAAAGATTTTTATTAAAAATTATAACTGCAATAGCATCAATGACAGTTATTATGTTGGGTGCTAATGTGTTTGCTGCAGATGCAGATTTGGATTCGACTTTTAATATTTGAAATAGCTTAAATGGCTGAGTAAGAGCTGTTGCTGTTCAAAGTAATTGAAAGATGATTTTATGATGAGATTTTACTCAATATAGCTCAAGTTCATATAATAGAATTATTAGAGTAGACGCCAATTGAAGTGTAGATACTTCTTTTAATGTTTGAGCTTGATTTGGTTGAGAGGTTTATGCTATAGCTATAGATGGTAACTGAAATATTCTTGTTTGATGAAAATTTAATTCATATAGTTACAACTTACAATAATATAGTTCGTCTGAGACCAGATTGAACAGTCGATACTAACTTTAATGTTTGAAACTGATTTAATAATGATGTATATGCTATTTATATACAAAATAATTGAGAAATTCTTGTATGATGAAATTTTACAAGTTATAAATGAAGCTGATGTAATTATATAGTTCGTCTAAGATCTGATTGAGCCATTGAATCAACTTTTTATAATTCAATATGAAATTGATTTAATTGACCAGTAAAAACCATTGATGTACAAAGTGATTGAAAAATTCTTGTTGGTTGAGCTTTTTCTCAATTTAATTCAAGTTCATATAATAATATAGTTCGTTTGGCTTCAGATTGACATATTGATAATACTTTTATGGTTTGAGGATGATTTAATGGTTCTGTATATAGTATAGATATTGATCCTACAAATAAGATATTGGTATGATGAGCTTTTACTTTATATAGTTGAGATCATTTTAATCGTATAACTCGTCTTCAATCAGATTGACTTGCAGATCCTTGATTTAATAATTTTTGAAATGCTTTTAACTGATGATCTGATTTTGTTAATTCTGTTTTATTTAATCAATATAATTGAAAAATTTTAGTTGGTTGATATTTTTCTTCTTATGACTGAAATTCATCTAATAATATAGTATCAATAGAAAATGATTGATCTTATGATTCTAATTTTTCTGTTTGAAACTGATTTAGTAATTATGTGAATTATTTAACTTTGCAAAGCGATGAAAAAATACTTGTTTGATGATCGTTTACAACTTATGACTGAGATCCTTCACGTTGAATAGCAAGACTTATGTGAACATATACTCCATGATGACAATGAGGTTCTTTTACATGAACATTTGTGATTAATAATAATGCTGCGACAACTACATCTCAATCTGTAACATTAAATATGTCTACCACTCCTGCTGCTACTTATATGAGATTTCAGAATGATGTTACTACTTGATCTTGGTCTTCTTGGATGACTTATGCAACTAGTACATGACGAACGCTATCTGCATGAACTTGAACCAAAACTGTTTATGTTCAATTTGATGAAGATGGAGATCAACAGAGCGATTTACAAGAAAGCGATAGTATTAGTTATGTTGTTTCAGGTAATAATTGTGTATGATGAGTATGAATAGCTTGTCTTTATTTAGAAATAACAGCAACAACAGGATCTTGTATATATGGTGATAATCTTGATCTTTGAAATCATGCTCAAACTTATTCTGCTTTTACAATGACAGGTAATTTCTTGAATACTTCTGCTGGAGCTAAACGGTCTTGTAATGATTCAGCTTGAAAAGCTCCTCGAACAATGCAAATATCAGCTACTGATTTAATTATATGAAATTATTCTATATCTAGTTGACTGATAGAAGTATTAGCTTCTGCTCCCACTATTTATCAATG
>JAIPIU010000002.1 GCA_021734475.1 Candidatus Altimarinota bacterium | reverse complement strand
AGAAATTACTACTAGGATTGGATGTATTTCATACATAGATTCATGATCGTCAAACTCATGAATCTGTAGGACATGAAATATTTGTCAAAGTTACTACTCATGTATTTGTATGAGTAGCTCATGTATTGATAGTAAATGATCATCATGCAGGTGCTGTTGCATCATATGTATAATAACTTGATGTTCATGTTCATAAATTATTTGTTATATCTTGGACACGGAAATTGATATCGATATCTCATCATCGATTTAATCATACATAATAACAATATCATGATGTGGATGTTCAACTATATGATGCTGCAGACCAAGTTACTCAATTTGCTGTATATTCACATGTAGTTCATGATATTCATCATCAATCGCTTACATTTGCACGGATATCTACTACTCATTTGTAATATAAATCTAATCAATTATTTCCTGTACTTCCACTAGATACATAGGCTGTTCAGACTGATGGTGGTCAGTCATCCAAGTAAATTGTGTCGGTATGGTTGCTAGTAATATTTCATAGAGAGTCTTTGGCCAACATATAAACTGTTTTGTATCATACTCATGCTGATAATGTATGAGCTTTGGTGGATGCACATGATTGTCGATTGGATGGATTGATACTATTACCAAAAGCTATCTGTACTCATCATACTCATGCATCTGTAGGACATGTGATATTGAGAGTAACAGATGTAGATGTAGTAGAAGCAGCGTCATTGTTTATCACAAATAGTCTAGCATCAGCCAATTTAGTAATAAATATATCCTGTGATCAGCTATTGGATAATGTGGTAGAGCCATATACTCATGTACCACCAAACGATCATACTCAATAAATAGATCATCAATCATCTATTGTCAATCAGTATCCATTTTCGTTAACTGATCAACCCATCCTAGATGCAGATAATCGATTTCATCAACTATCTATACTTGCAACATAAACATCAGAATATCATGAATTGTAGAGATGTGTAGTTCCAAATCAGATATCTCAATTATATGTTCAGATTATTTGAGCATTACCAAAATTATCTAATATCAATTCTCAGGCCGTAGCAGAGAAAGATCCTCATTGTCAATAATCATTTGCTATACTAGCAAACAAAAGATTTCAAGTATTACTAAATCTTGATACAAGAGTATTTGTTCCAAAAGCATAACGGGTTTGATTTCACATAGTCCAATTTCAATCAAAATCTTGCAAAACTGATACATTTCAAGAATTATCTACCTGTATATCTTTTGTAAGTATTGTAGTTGAATCTGTTTGTGCTACTTTTGACCATACAACAGTTCATCAACTAGTTACCTTAGCCAATAAAGAACTATTAAGTCATCATGTTGCCAAAAAAGTTTGTCAATTAAAATGTACATTTTCATCAAATGTAAATCAGATATATAAATTACTTCAATCTGGATCTACTGCCAATCATCATAACAATTCTACTTTTGATAAAGAAGAAGGTCTAGCAGTATTGATAAAATTTCAGTTTGTATCAAATTTACTAACAAAAACATCACCATTATCATTTCAAGAAGCAGTAAATGTCTGTGATCCAAAAGTAACTGTATTATAAAACTTTCATAAAACATAGATATTGTTATTATCATCTACAACTATATCTCCAACACTCTCTCATCATACTCATCAGATTTTTTTGGTCCATTGTCGTGTTCATGCACTATTTAATTTGGAAACAAATATATCAAAACCTCCAGAACTTGTATATGATTGAGATCCAAATGATGCTGTAGTACTAAACTGTCATACCATATATACATTTCAATCTAGATCTGTAGCCACATTTCTTCAATGATTTTCACTAGATCATCATGCTTTTTTGGTCCATAGCCATGCTCCAGTACTACTAAGTTTGGATATGAAAATATCTTGATCTCCACTAGATGTATATGATTGAGATCCAAATGATGCTGTATTAGCAAAATCTCATACAACATAAATATTTCAATCTTTATCTGCTATAATATCATTTCAATCATCTGGTCATATTCATCATGCTTTCCAAGCTATAGCTCAAGAAGATGGTGGAACAGCAGGAGCAAAGTTATCATATATATATGATCATGTAGCAGCATATCATGTTTGGGCAGATGTATTGGATATACGGAATCTCAAATCTATATCAGCATTTGGTGTATAAGAAGATACATAACAATATCCTGTATTTACATTTCAAGCAAAAGTTGCTGATGCCCAAGTTGATCAAGTGCTATACTGACAAGAACTAGTATTTAGATTAGCTCATCAGTTATTAGTTACATCAGATCTAACTGTGATTGTTCATTTATAATAATAATTTGGGGAATTGTATCATGTTGTTCACGCTGAGATATATGCTGTAGTCAGAGTGGGAGCTGAAGAAGATGTACAAGTGATGGTATCGCTAGTAGAAAATCCATTTCAAACACCATCTTGGTACTGTCCGTAAACTATATATGTAGCTCATGTACATCATATCAATGTCCATGGATAGCTATTTACTTTGGTTACTCGACCGCTCCAAGTGCTTCAGTTATTAGAAAATCTCATCTGAGAAGCTCATGCTATACTAGTACTATTTAAGACTACATTTGGGCTATTGGTGCTAGATGCTCATGTATTGATACTAAATGTTCATGATGGTGGTGTATTATCTACATTTACACTTCTATTTATTCATGCAGCAGCGTTACCAACAAGATCAGCTGCATCTGCAGCATAATCATAATTTCAATCTGCTAATCATGTATACAAAACTTTCATCAAATATTTACCAGTATCATAATATTGTAAATTTGAACCATACAAGAAAGTTACTCAATTTTGATCTCGATCACCTCTATAAACACGAACTTCATCCATCGTTCAATCAAAATATGCGCCATATCAAGCTACTCAAAGATGTCTTCACAACTCCATATGTCTAGCTGAGAAATCAAAAGATCATACAGAACCAGCAGTTTCATCATGCGCATCTGCTCTTTGTCAATCTAAATATATTCTAAATCAATCTGATCAAAAAGCTCAATCCCAAGTAGTAACTACATGATATCGTACGTCAGGCTGTGATATTACAGGATCTGTTCTACGTCAAATATAATTACCTGCTCAATTTTCTAATAGTTTTACAAATAATTCATTTCAAGCTGAAATTCCAAACTGAATACCATCTCTATCTGCTAATGTAGTATCTCAATGATAATCAGATATTATCATTTGAGCTTTATCTATATTAGCTGGAGCTATCCATGCTGAGATAGTAAATCAAGTAGATAGATAATCATTTATATCTCTACTAACATCTATAAAATCATTATTTCAATCAAATAAGTATCATCAACTTCGATTTGAAGAAGTAGCGCTGGCTCAAGAAATTACGATAGTATTGTGATATTGAGATCGATCTTTCATGACTGTAGATGATTCTCATAGAGCTGAAATTCTATCCATATTCAACATCAAAATCAGATCATTACTATATATATAATTATATCATCATGCTCGAGTATATCTAAATCGATCCAATCATGCTCCTTCTTCTCTAAGATCTGTAACAGTGTATACTCATCAAGAAATAGTAGAGGAATCTGCTGGAGTTGGAGACATAAATGATAAAACTGGATCAAATGTATCTATATATATGGAATCTTGATCTGTTATAGAAGATCATCATCCACTAAATTCTGCATAAACAGTTCTTAGCTGCATTCAAGAATTACTAGCTGCTGCTCATAGAGTCCATGCAACTGGAGTAGATATAGATGACCAACCAGGAAATGAACCAGCAGTATTAGAAAATCTCATCTGTGTTGCTGCTGGCACGCTATGATTTAGTTGCACGTTTACTCAACTTACATAAGCATCATCATTATTTATAAAGAAGCTTGAAGCTGCTTTTCCAAATGTGAAATTGGAGAAGTGATCTGTCTCAAATATACAAAAATCTGATGAATTTACTGTACATGTAGGCTGAGTTGTATTCGCAGCCCAAGTTGATCATTGATTAGATGAATAATATATCTTTAATATATCTCATAAAGAAGCATCTGCTGTAGGTACAGGCATAGCAATTTGAAAATTTTCTCAACTAGAAGATAGATTTGCGCCAGTAGATCAAACTCTAATAGTTTGTATCCAATCATGTCCAGCTGGTAATCCTGATTCTCCAGATAGAGCTAATTCTCATCATGAAGTAACCAATTCTGGTGCAAGTAGTTTTCCATTCCAAGATGGAGATCATGCGTCTACCTTGATATGTGTCACTCATAAGATTTGTATTAATCAACGTTTTGTTCAATCGACTAGATGAGCATCAGATGATTTTAATGTCTGATTTTCAGTCATTGTAAAACTATTACCTGCAACAACAGGAGTACCTGTTTCTGTGACTATTCATGTATATAAAACTGATGTTGATGGTAAACAGACACCTCATACTCGATTATTATATAATGTAGCACATTTGAAACGACATGTTCATCCATCTGGAGTAAGGTTATAAGAATATGTAGCAGTAGGAGTCCAAGATGTACATGTAGAACCATTGGATGCAGTACAAGTTTGTGATATTATAGTAGCTGTATTTGGAACAGCGTTTGCTGGCAATCAAGTACAATTATTTTCTGCAGATTCTCGAGCACAAAGATAATCACATCCATCACCATTACTTGTATTACCATCATCACATTGTTCTGGGAAATCTACAGTACCATTTCAACATGATGGTTCTGGTTCTACATCTCATCACTTATTTTCTTCGAAAGCTCATAGATGATCCAATGCTCCATATATAATGTTAGCTTCTGCAAGAGTAGGAGTACCATCATAAACTACAGGATGTTTTTGATAGATTGTATTTTCCTCATCATATGTATATGTGATGTTTTGCTGAGTAAGTGTTTCTTCGTATCGAGAAGATGTTTCTGAGGATCTAAGTTCACAATTTGTATATGTTTCAACATCTATATATTTAGTAGGATGAGCTGATTCGGGCATAGTATATCGTACACATGACATACTATATTCTTCATTGAGAGATCATGCAGATCGAGATCATATAGGAGAGTCTCATTCAGGATTTAGATTTTCATCATATCAATTTGTTCATACTAAGTTTGATCATGGATTAGAAAAAAGAATTAGTTCACCAAAATATAAATTATTCGTTTCTGATAATTCTACTACGATTCAAAATCTGGCATTATTATATGATGAGACATTATTTAAAATATTATTTTGTCAATTAATTGCTATACCATCTCTATTGGTATTATAAGCTAGACAATTGTTCAAAACTACATCATTTCATTGTATTGATATTCATCAATCTACATTATTAAATGTTTGAAAATTGTTTATAGCGACATTATTTGCTGAAATCTGCAATCAAAGACTCTGATTGTTGTATGATATACTATTATTGATTGTATTTGGATATGATTCACTATTTATAATAAGACCATTATTATTATTGTAAAATCTACTATTATCTACCAAAGTAAATGTTCAAAACAGATTTACTCATCATTCATTAAAAAAATATGCATCTATATTATTTATAGTAACATTATTTGAGCTAACATATATTCATGCACCATTCCAAGTATGTGATCATTCCGCAAAACTCTTTCAGTCTAATTGAATATTATCTATAATAACACTATCAGATCAAATTCAGATTGTATAAGCTTCTTCATTTGTTGTGTGAAGTATTATATTTTCTGAAGTAGATGTAGTTTTTCATACTATAGCTGAACATGAAGCAAGATCTATGGCTCAGCCTAATTCCCGTGTTCATCCACCAATCACATATACTGTATCTGGTTGATCCATTGCTCATCCTCAATCTCGGTATTCTACAATCATATCTTGTGTAACACATTCATTTGCTGCTCGATTGGCTGTATATCTACTAGTTGTTCAAAATAGTTTTTCCACTATATCTCAATTAGATGGATCACTATTCCAAAAATCTTCATCTAAGTATGTTCATCTACCTGTATCATCTACATAAATTTGGTCTTCTACATTGACAGTATGAGCTGAAGAATCTTTGAATGATGCATATACCACTACAGATCAAGGTCAAGATCATCATTCATAGTCTACAAGTGGTGATGCTTCAGTTTCTCGTCTTGCAGCATCTCTTTCTGCAGCACTATTACCAAATCTTCGTTCATCTATATTTGATCCAGATCGATATAAAGTAAAGTTTGAACTACTAGTAACTATAGGATCACCATCATTTATCCAAAACTCTCATGGAGTCCCATACAAAAGAAATTGGGTAAAGTGAGTTGTATTAAATTGTACATATTTTTGACCGTTAGATATTTTAACTGTCACATCTGATAATTTAGTTCGAGTTTCTCATTCATCTTGAGAGTAATCAATTGATATGGTATCTCAAACATTGTATCCATCTATAGGTACTTTTACTGAAGCTTTTTTGGGTTTGTTGGTATTATCAAACATTTTGATTTTATCTTTGTTTGATCAAACTTTGAAAGATTTGAGTAAGAGTTTTCATGGAAATTTATCTCTAAGCGTGTTGGTAGAAATTTCTTTGGGAGCTAAGATGATTCATGTATAAGTCAATCAGTTTTCATTTTTGAATGTAGTATCTGATCATATATCTACCTGTATCTGGTCATCGATAGATTTTAGACTAATAGGAATAATCAGATCTCAATCACTGAGAGAAAGATCTATTGGCTTGGTTCATTCCAAAACATCACCATCTTCTAGATATCAATTGGATATCATAATCTCTCTGATGATGGATTCATTGCTTGTATTTGGTATAACGATAGGTGAGTTTTTGGAGTTTATGGTAGGTGTATAATAGTTTAATTCCAAAATTGGTCTATTTTCTGGATCTGGATTGTCTTTGGATCATACGGATACGTTGTTGATAGTATTGAGAAATACAAATCATAGATTGGAGTCAGGACTATCTAAGTATGACTGTAATGTTTGTAATCAGTATTTATTGAAATTGAATAATTTTAGTTTGGATTTTTTGTTTGGATTAGCGTTTGATCAAAAGAAAGAGAAATAAAGATCCTGATTATCAACTTTGGAATTGAATGATATAGCATCTATCAACTCCTGTGAACTATAATCTTTTCATTCTTGCATTCACTCAGAGTCACTATATCGAGATTGATCTGGATAAGATAGATAATTGAAATTTGGTTCTCATGCAAGTGACACTGTATCATCTCATTCTCATTCCTCTCGTTTGTTTTTGAGTATTTTTCTGATTGATAGATTATTGGAAGATCATCCAACCTTAGCCAATCATAGTCTTGCGTTTTTGATCACAGCTCACTCAGGTATATCACTCAGATCAAAATTAATCATAAATTTGGATCACTTGGAATCTGATAATAAGTCTTTGGATTTTCCATAATTCTTATTTTTATTTTTTGCATCTCAGTCTATATAAGTATCAGCTATAGGATCTAGATCGATAGTATTTCACTCGTATAGATAAGAATCAGAGATATAATTATCAAATTCATCCATATAAATTCAGAATCATATCTGTCAGTATAGTGAAGTATTTTTGATAGTGTTATCTGAGCTATCTAAATATATTCAATAATTGTTTCATGTATGGTTTACTCCAGTAGAAGTAGTAGATCAGAATATATTTAGATTGTCGAATATAATGTTTTTTCATAATGAGACTTTGATATTTGCTCATTGAGTTTTGTTGGTATATAGATTTACATTTTCATCTTCTCAAACGATAGCGATACATGTAGACTGGATATCTATCATGTAAGAGAATGAATAATCTCATGAAGATAGAATATAAAGTTTGTTTCAGTTTGGATTTTTTGGAATCAAATCTGTTCATGGGGATAGATGAGATACAGTTATCTTGCTAGTATCACATTTGTTTGATGATCGAAGATCTGTAAACATAGAAGTTTTGGAAAAATATTTTTGAACCAATTCCAAGTCAGTCAAAACTACTTCATTCACAATTTGTTCAGGTTTTGTAATTTCGGGTTTGGAAACTATAGCACAGATTGATGGAGTTCAAACACATGAATATCCATCCTCTATCTGGAAATCACTATTACAACCATCTCAGTTTTTGCTATTTCAGTCATCACATTCTTTGGATTGATCTGAACTTGATTTGGATTCAGAAGATTTTTCGTCTGTAATTATTTCTTCATCATTTGTTTCATCCACAATTTCTTCTGCTGGTGTTGATTTGAGATTTTCTATAGATCTAGATACTGGAGCTTTTCATTCAAAATTGAAAGGTCACTGAGCTATAGTAACTGCATTAGTTGAAATAAACACCAAAACAAGTTTGATAATAGCAAACAACAATACTGATCCAAAAAAGTATTTTCTGTGATGTTCTTTGACATGATCTACTATTTGAGGTACTGCTTTATTTACCTTATTGAGTGTATTTTCTTTTTTGACTGTATCGTAAAAATTTCAAGTCTGAGAACTTGTATGTAATTCGCCCCTATCTGAGAAAGATTGGTTTCATAATAATTTGAGTTTCTGAATCATAACCTGATAGATAACTAAATTGATAGAGGCTTTTGTTAGTTTCTACATCTTCAATTATAACTAGGAAAATAAACCAGTCAAAAAACACATATATATATAGCAAATATGAATTGACATTTTTAATTCTTTTTATATAGATATGATGTAAGATAATCTAGCTTTTGAACTAATGTTTTGTATTATATTTTAGTTTTGAAAGTAAAAAAATTTGAATAAATAAATTTTAGATGAAAAATTTGCAAAAAATTTGCAAAAAAATGAAAAAGATTTTGAAATTCTGAACGTCAACTGTCATTGCGACTGAAATGGAGGAATCCCTTTTTTTTATAATAGAATAAAGCGATTTCCTTTATTCTTAAGGACAAGTCTCGACTCGCTTTGCTCACTCGAAATGACAAGGTACCTGCTCACAACGACTAAGTCACTGTCATTTCGACCGTAGCGGAGAAATCGCTTTTTTGTTTAAAATTAAGATTCCGGCTGCAATACCTAGCGCCGGAATGACTGGTGAGTTAGATATCTGTAGTTTTCAGGACGGAATGACAAAAAAATAATGGTATGAGGAGAAGCAATCTTAAAATAAAAAGATTGCCGCGTCGTTCGCCTTGGAGAACTCCTCGCAATGACAATTGTTTGTCATTCCGGTATTATTGTGTAAAGCAACCGGAATCCAAGTGAAGCGAGTCTTGCAAAGCGAAATACAACAATATAGATTCCGGCTGCAAAACTTGGCGCCGGAATGACTTTGTGATTCAGATTCCGGCTGCAGACTCTGTCCTTGAGGCCGGAATGACAAAAAAATAAAGTAAAAAAATATTTGAGGATGAAATCAGATTTGAAATCATTAGAAAGTGGTTAAAGTTTTTTTTGAAATAAAAAAACCCCAGAGAGTAGCTAATTCTCTGGGGCTCTGGTCACATCAGCAATCAAAGTAAACCGGGCCAGGTTGGTCTTTGATCTGATCTATGCACCTATGTAAGAATATGACCAGCTAATTGAGGTAGTTTAACATTAATTTCGAAAGTATGAAATTAACGATCAACTACAAAATAACGCAAGACTCTAGTAAACGATGTCATACGTTATAGTTCCAGAATATGTATCTATGGCTTGTCATGCAGGCACTTCTACCTTAAACCAAGGTTTGTTACCATACACTCATCCAGGACACATAAAAGGTATGTCGGGTAAATCCCTCTTGATATACGTAGCGGCATTGGGTGCGTTTACGTAACCAGAAAGATTTCAAACGACATAAATAAGATTAGTAGAAAATCCACTAAGCGTACTTATACCGCTTGATTTGAAGGATATTTGAGCTCATGATATTACATGAGAATTGTCGTTGTTACCTATCAGATTCAATGGCGTGGAGATAGTTGTATACCACGAAGTATTTCATCTCCAATCACTAACAGAAAAATTTCAAACAGACTGTCATGATAGCGTCTGAGAGTTTTCCATAGATGCTTGTATCTGTCACATATCTATTGATGATGCTTGTATATTAAGAGATGGTGATGGTATATTGATAATATTGCTTTGAATAAGTGAATTTGAATTGTTTGCATTGTCGTATACTATTCAAGAATAATAATATATTCATCAAGTAGCAATACATGAATAATCTGTAGTATATATAAATTTATTATCAGAAACGGCTGATAAATTTGATCTATAAATCTGACTAATTTCTCACGAAGATAATGAACGATTGTAAATAAATAATTCATCGATTTTTCAATTGAATCTTTTTTCATTTAATCATATATCACTTTCTTTTCATATATAAAATAATTCCAATGGAATATTGTCTCAAAGGATACCAGTAGACACAAATAGTCAATTTTTATACAATGAAATATTCGTAGAATCCCTTGATATAGCAATATGATTTCGCTGTCCACTAGACATATTGACATCAAAATATGTATAATTTCATGGAGAATTGGAATATCAAATTTGAGATCAACTAATATAAATCGCACTAACTCATGACATCTGTCACAAGACAGATCAACTTAATAAATTTGGTTTGATTCGCAGACTGATTGTATGACTTGTCCCTATATCTATTCATACTCAATCTCATATGGATATATATTGATTAGTCGATCAATCAAAGCTATAAGATCCATTCCACACACCACTAGTATGTTGCGGATTACCATATATGGTTCAGGTATTGGAATATTGAGAAAAATCTTTTGCTATAGTGTAGTTTTCTCATAAAGGTGATATATTATCAAAATTATACATAAGCAAAAGTCAGCTATCATATATATTGTAAATAGTTCAATCGTAAATATAAGAAAACTGATTTAATCATAAGTTATCTTGGATTTGTAGTTGAGTTGTGAAATTATTTGAAGTCAATATAGACTGATCTTGTGGAGTAGCTCATGTAAATATAATAGTAGGAATGGAAGTATCCAAGAAAAAATTATCATCTAGATATGACTGTGAACATAGCAATCATGAATCACAAGATTCTAATTCTAATCAATATGCACCATCTGATATAGTAGAAATATCTAGCAAATATCATGTAGTAGATATTCATGTAACTATAGTAGAGAGTCTGGTTCAAGTAGAACTCAATAAATATAAATTGTAAAATAAGCTATCATTATTTGGGTCAGATGCTGGATTCCATGAAATATCTATAGCTGTATTGTATACTCACAATCATAAAGGATTGATGAATGAAGTCTGGTTTGGTGGCATGTTTGGAATTTCACCAAAAGAAAATGTATTGCTTCATGTAATCTGAGAAATATTTTCTCAATCTTGATAATACATAGTAATATCAGCTAGTAATAGATCTTGATTAAGATTTCTCCTAGCTATATGTACATGAGCATCAGGACATCAGGATTGTGATATAGGAGTTGCAAAAGCAGATGAAACATACCAAGATCAAGTATTTGTACATATAGATTGGTCGTGATATCTCAGTTTCCATCAACGATTGGTATTGGGAGAATCTTGATATAATATTATCCAAAATTGTCATGAGATGTTTATATTTTTATTACCGATTGTTCAATCAGAATTGGTAGATAGAGCAACTAAATGATGAGATGAATCGCTAGTATGTGTATGATGAAATGTGTTATTTTTATTTAAAGTACCTACAAGCTCTACGTTGGGATTATTTCTCCAATCAGTCTGGAAATTGGATAGAGATTGATCATTTGAAGCGATATAAACATACAAATCACTTGAACTATTAAGGTTATTTGGCACAGCATTAAATTCTATCCAAAAACTCATCTCATCTACCATAGTAAATGGATTATCCATCTTGAATATATGATAATTGTTTCTGTTGATAGTGGTTTCAATAGGGGTATTGTTTCGTGTAATATCAGATGGAGCAAAAAATATTTCAGGATAGATATAGTCTGGATATATTCAGGTTTTGACTCGAGTATTGTTAGCAGAACTAATTAATGGAAAATTCATGGTTTGAGAGTCACAGGTACCGTCAGTATAATAATTTCGACAAGAGTTATTATCTCAATCCAATATTGATAAATCAACCTCTCATGATAATATATCTCATGAAGTTTGGGTGATTAATGTATATGGAGCGAAACGCGAAATATTCAAAGAAGGATCCAATATAATATCGTCAATCTGATGAAACGAAGTAGATTGTATCCAAGTTACAGTAGCAGTAGTTTCTCATGTATTTCAAGCAAGATCCTGAAACTCAAAAGTAAATGATCAATTTCATGTAAATGTATAAATATCTGATCATCAATTATTTGTGATAGTCACTCATGTTTCGGAAAATCATGTAAGCGTAGCTATTACATCTTGAGTTGTTGATCATGTTGTGGAATAATGAATATCTCAGGTAGGTTTGGTTTTATCTATCCAAGTTACTGTAGCAATAGTTTCTCATGTGTTTCAAACAATATCTTGAAACTCAAAAGTAAATGATCAATTTCATGTAAAAGTATAGTTTGGAGATCAATTGTTATTTGTTATAGTTATTCATGTTTTGGAAAATCATGTAAGTGTAGCTATTACATCTTGAGTAGTATAAGTATCTGGACTATAGCTTATACTTGCCGTAGGAGATATCTTATCTATCCAGGTTACTGTAGCGGTAGCTTCTCATGTATTTCCGACAAGATCTTGAAAAGTGAATGTAAATAATCAATTTCATGTGAAAGTATAATCTGGAGATCAATTGTTATTTGTTATGGTTATTCAAGTTTTGGAAAATCATGTAAGCGTAACTATTACATTTTGATTGGTTAAACCAGTCTGTGAATAATAAATATCTCAACTAGGTTTGGTTTTGTCTATCCAGGTTACTGTAGCGGTAGCTTCTCATGTGTTTCCGGCAAGATCTTGGAAAGTGAATGTAAATGATCAATTTCATGTAAATGTATAAGTATTTGATCATCAATTGTTTGTGATAGTCACTCATGTCTTGGAAAATCATGTGAGCGTAGCTATTACATCTTGGTTAGTTAATCATGTAATACTATATTCTATTTGTGCAGTAGGAAGTGTAGATATATCGTATCCTTCAACTGCAAACCGATATACCTTTTCACTATTATGAGAATCACAATAATTTGGTCAATCTGCCTCACAATATCTAATATCTGATCCTGTTGTTAAAACATTTCTTACCCACGGATACTGTGGATCTTGAGCTCCATCATCATCATTTTGTGTCGCCATTATTCTTGGTCGGATATAGGATGGAGAAAAATCAATAGCTGTTCGAGAACTATTTGATATATCTTTCATTCAATTCTGAAAAGTATCTATATCTACATTATTTGTATCGATTGCAACCCGACCTATTACTTCGTTTGGTTGACCAGAAGTACATACATTAGCAATATCTTGGTGTACACATCCTATTAGTGTTGCCGATGATGTAGTCCAATTATCATTGACCCAAGCAACAGCAGCAATATTTCCGTTTTGATTATAAGTTTGTGTAGTAGTTCGCAATACAGGAGTATTAGAAAAATTGCTAGTAAAAGAAATATTGGTATTAGATCAATTTGTAGCTACGCTTGATGTTCAAACTTCAATCCAATCCAAAGCATTAGCCTGAGGTACATCAAATACAAAATATGCAATTTCTTCACTCAAAGGATTGCTAGCACAAGTTACATCTCCAGAGTCTACACAAACTGCAATCTCAAATCATGTGATAGTTACATTTCTTATAGTAGGGATAGGATAATTATTTCAATTATTATCAGTTTGTGGAGTAGCTATTACAACAGGTATTTGAGTATAAGAACTAGGAAAAGTAATGGTTTGTCGATTCATACCTGTAATAGTCACAAGTCAATTTCTAAGCAAAGGAGGTATGTCCAAAATAATTGTATCTTCAACTGTAACTTTGTTTGTTCAGTCATCAAACTCTGCATATACTATCTTTTCTCATCATCATCAACTTAGTGTCCAAGGATAAGTAGACTGATATCCTATCCAACTCGCAGAATTCCTTTCAGCTATACTATTACCAAACCTCATGTAAGTAACTCAAGAAACATTCATATTTAAAGTTACTCAAGTACTTGTAGTACTAATATTATCATTGTTGATTGTAAATGTGCCAGAATATACTCATATGCTAAAAGTCGTAAAGTGATCTGTCTGAAATACAGCAAAATTATTGTTATCTATTCAAGTAATTACCGTATCAGTTAGATAATGTCGATTGATTTGATCGTTTGAATAATTTACTACGACAAGTTTTCAGATTGGGATATCTGGAGTAGGTATTTTGATAGTTACATAAACTGGATTATTATCAATATCTTTGAAAAATAAATCTGGATGATCTGGTAATATTTGAACAGTTTTGAATGCTTGGAAATTTTTGATATCTATATTTTCTTGATCTATAAGTCTTGGAATATCCAAAATACCATTATAAAGTTCCCCATCTTGTGTATATATAAATATTCATTCTGGTAGCTCTACTTCTATTGTGTTGGAAGTATCTCCAGATATAATTGTACCTCCAGATGATTGCATAATAATATCTACATCTATTTCTCAACTAAGTTCTCATATATCTATAGGTGTTTTTCAGACCATCTTTCAATGAGGATTTTCATGATATCACCTTTGTTTCAATTTATCTTTTGATTTTTGTTTCTTATCTACCTTAGCTTCTTTATCTTTTTTTAGAGTTTTGATATCATCTTTGATATTTGGCATAATAGATCATGTATTGATATCTCAAGTAGATAATCATCATGTTCAAGTTTGTTTTCATTGTTTGGGTCATATAGGTGTAATTTTTTCTGCTTTATCTCAGATAGTTCATTTGTTATTTCTTCATGTATTTATTTGTATAATTCATATTTGATCCAAATTTCAAGTCTGGATAATATCTCAAGTTTGAATAACTGGAGAAATAATATTACCAGAGTTTAATATTAAATCATTAAGTTTATTTTGGATAAATGAAACTAAACCACTGCTGATAGTATTTACTCATGTTGCTATATTTCATGTAATAGTAGATCACGTATCGATAATAGAATCTGTATCTGTGCTAGATAAAGGAAGCTGTGCTATAGCAAAAAGTCAGAATTTATTTGTTTTGAAATTTAGTGATAGATTATCGTCTTGATAAGATTATTTAACTGGTCAAATATTTTCTCGAGAAATTCAATCCTGAGAATAATAAACAAACAAGCTAGATAAATCTCAGCTAGATGGAATATCTATAGATACCTGAGATTTGATTGGATTATTATCCAAGTCATGAAGGTATAATGATTGGTCTTGGATTCAGAGTTTGAAAGCATAGATTACTTTTTCGTTTGTAAATTGAGACTGAGTGATAGGTGTAGAAATATTTTTGGGACTGAGGAATATTCATGTGAAACGGATATCTCATGATGAGATAAATTGACTATTGGCTGGTAGTGAAAGTTTGATTGATTGATCTACAGAATACATATCCATAGATTGGAAAAGGACTGACGAAAGAGCTAGATTCAATGGTCTAAATCATCGTCGTGTTGTTCAGCTAAGAATATATTCTCCATCATGTAATGATTGTGAAATTATATCTGTATCTGCTGTATCTGGTATAATGAGTGGATAATTGACTGCTCAAATAAGTTTGTAAATTTTATTTTCTGTGATCTTGGATATGTTGGATATATCGTTATCGAAATTTTCTAAGTATATAGAGAATCAGATATTATCATATGTTTTGATATTGGATATAGTGTTGTATGGACTATCTATAAAGATTCAGTAATTGTTTCATGAGTGAAGATCTCAAGCTATAGTCTGAGATCAGTGTAAAATTAAATTTTGGATGATAATATTGGATCATGAAGAAATTTTGATAGTTGCTCATTTGCTATTGTTGGTATACAATATTGCTCAGCGATCCAATCAAATCAAAGCACTACAATCAAAATTGATATTGATCATATACTTGTTGGAGTATAATCATGGGGCTAAAGCGTATATAGTATTGGCTGATAAATAATTTGGAATCTGATTTTCTCATGGCTGTAGATAGACTACATTCATATCAGATATATTACATTTGTTTGAATCTCGAGTAGAAATATATTGGCTAGATGAACCATATAGACTGTTTATTAGATCTATATTATCTGAATCTGAATCAGGATTTTTTATAATTTTGGGAGATTGTTTCTTTGGACTTTCGTCTGGTATTGGTTCATCTGGAGCTGGAATAATTATCGGTTGATCTATGACAGGTTCATCAATAATTGGTTGATCAATTGGTTCGTCTGTAATAGATTCATCTATATCTCATGTCTGGATTTCGATTGGTTTTTCTATCGTTTTGGGAATTATTAAATCTCCAGATTTTGATGGAATAATTGAAGCTCTAGATTTGGATATCGCTGGTGTTCATTTACTAGAAGTAGCACAAATCGATGGTTCTCATATACAAGTTGATCACTCTTCTATCTGTCATGCACTATTACAACCATCTCAATTTTCTAAATTTTGATCGTCACATTGTTCGTATTGAGAGATGATTCCATCTCAGATAAAGAATTGATTATTGGATTCTTGAGCTAATGCTCATCCTCCAACAGTAGTAAGTAAAGTAATTAGAATTTTGATAATCAAAAATCAGATAGTAGATCAAAATATATATTTTTTATGATGTTTACGTATATGATGAACTGCTTTTTTGGTATGGTGATGGTGGATAAAGTTTTTTTGGATAAACGAAAAAAAGTTTAAAACCTTAGATTTTATTTGTTTTGCCCCCTCAAAAAATTTATCCCTAGATGAATAATCCGGTTTGCGATTGTTTAATCGCTCGAATCCCTGGCCCATAATCTGTTGGATTGAGTTTAATTTTTAGAGAAGACTATAGATGTCTTTTTGATGTATGAGTATTGAGTCTTCTTATTTGATATTTTGAAGATTTGACGCAATACGTAAATAATTATACAGATTAGTGAAAAATAGGTCAAAAAAGCAGTTTTTAAATATCACTATCTAATTTACAAATATACCTTTTGTGATATAATATGTGTATATGTTTCGATAGTTTGTAAGCCGGATTTGAGAGGATTTTTTTATAAAAATTTTTAAGCAAATTTTAGCTTTTAATTTTGTGTGTATTTTTGATGAAATTAGTGTATAAAAAAATCTCACTTACCGTCATTGCGAGGAGTGAATTTAATGAACGACGTGACAATCTAATAATAATAAAGATTGCTTCGTCACTATGTTACTCGCAATGACGACTAGTAACTGTCATTCCGGTGTTATTCATTGCAACAAGGATCTCCTATTAAATAAGATTCCGGTTGCATCCCGGAAACCGGGAAATAAGACCGGAATGACTATGTCGCCATGCTCCTCGCAATGACTAGTAACTGTCATTCCGGCGTCAAGTTTTGCAGCTGGAATCTTTAACGTCAGTATTTAACTATTAGATTCCGGTTGCAAGCTTCGCTGACAAGACCGGAATGACTGGTAGAACTTTAAACTATAAAATTATAAAAAATGCCAATCTATTCTTTTTCACAGACAAATCTCTTCGAACAATGTCCACGTAAATACCAATACAAATACATAGACAAAATAGAGAAAGAGTTTGAATCTAGCCCAGATTTGATATTATGACAATCTGTACACGGAGCATTGGAACGATTGTATAATCAGGTTAATATTTTCAAAATTCCAAACAAAGACGATCTTTTGGAAAAATTTAAAATTCTACGAGATAGTGAATTTGAAAAACTCAAAAATGAAGAAAAAGAGATAAAAATTAAAGGAGATCAAACTCTAGATGACTATCTACGCAGAGGAAATGAATATCTGAAAACATATTACGATAAATTTTATCCTTTTGAAGGAATCAAGATAGTGTCTACAGAAGACAATATAATTTTTTCGCTAGATGAGAACAAGAAATTTAGAGGTATAATTGATCGTCTGGACAAGACCTCAGATGACACATTTGTAATCAATGACTACAAAACAAATAAGAACTTGCCAAGCCAAGACAAGGAACATTATTTTGAACAGTTGAGTCTATACGCCTTGTGAATCTCGCAGAAATATGCCAAATATTACAAAAAGATAAAAGCCAGACTTTTTTATCTACATTTTGATATTATTGATGAGCGAGAGGTGACAGATGAGATTATAAATAATGTAAAAATGAAATATAGTTGAATAATAGATGCCATTGAAAACAAAAAATTTGCCTACAATATGTGAGACAAAAAATCTTTTGAATGCAAAGAGAATCCATTATGTAAATATTGTGAATATATGTCGATCTGTCCCCTACGAGCTCATATGAAATTTGATGATGAAATAGTAGCCTGAGAACTAGGTGAAAAAACAATTAAGGGGCTTGTAGACGAATATGTGTCACTAAGTAAAGCTGAAAGTGAATCTAAGGCTCAAAAAGAAAATATAAAAGAAATTTTGATCGACTATGTAAACAAACATGATGTTTTGAAATTATTTGGTAATCAGAGTAAGCTTAGTATATCGAAAATAGAAAATATTAGTGTAAAAGATAAGGAAGTTTTGAGAGAAATTTTGGATAAGCTTGGTTTGTTAGATGATGTAATGGAAATAGATAGATTTAAGTTGATGAAGCTAATAAAAGATTGAAAAATAGATCTAAGTAAATTGGAAGGATGAGCTGAAAAAAATGTGAGTTTAAGTTTTAGAGCTGGGAAATTGTAAAAGTTACTCCTCTAACCCCTCTGAAACAGAGGGGAATAGTTTTTTTGTACTTTAAAACTCATAGCTATTTTTACGTGTATTTTGTAGCTGAAAAAATTACATGACTAAGCAAACCAAGGCCGAACAAAATGGTCTGAACCCCGAACAGTCGGGGCGAGGTTGTGAGGCCTAGAGTTTTTGAATACTTTTGAGGCAATGCCAAAAGCGAAACGAAGTGAAGTCCCGAAAGGCGGGATATCCGTCGCCCCGATAGATCGGGATAAATCTGGGTGCGAAAACCCAGTAAATAATTAATTATAAGATTCCGGCTGCAACTTCGTAATAACCCTTTGACTTCGCAAAGGACGAGCGCCGGAATGACAGTATAGAAAGAGATCAATGAAAAAAGTCAGTCGTAGGGATTGGGGCGCGAAAAGCCCCATAAAGAACGTTCATAAAAAATATATTCTTCGCGTTGCTCAGAATGACAGTAGAAAGGTCGGAATGACTTAGTAGTTTTCGCACTTTACTTGAAAATAATTATGTTCGTGTCAGCAAGAAGGACATTTTGCTGGTGGGTTTTTTCAGTTATGTTCATATCAACATTTATCACAGATCCATGTAGTTTCTTCAG
The DNA here is from genome assembly GCA_021734475.1 of Candidatus Altimarinota bacterium. GTDB lineage: Bacteria > Patescibacteriota > Gracilibacteria > Absconditabacterales > Absconditicoccaceae > UBA6263. The sequence continues at coordinate 232,742 of JAIPIU010000002.1, read as the reverse complement.
CTTTTGCAAATATAGTTTCTTTTTCTAGTTGTTCTTTTAATTTCAAATATCTTTCTGCATGATGCTGTTCTGCTCTAGCTATACTAGTTATTCTAGATGAAATTTCGTTTAATCATTCTTCCATAGCTATACGAGCAAATTCTGGATACATAGATTCAAATTCATGTAACTCACCCGCTACGGCATATCATAGGTTTTCTAATGTAGTTCATCTCATAATAGGGACTCATGTCTCTACTATCATTTCTCAAACTTTTGTTCAAGTTTTTTCTTCTAGTTGTTGAATCATTTTGAAAAACCATCATGCGTGTTCTCTCTCTTGTTCTGCTGTTTTTTCAAATATTTCTGCTATCTGAAGATATCATTCTTTGCGAGCTGTACTAGCATACATATTGTAACGATTTCTTGCTTGTGATTCTCCCACAAATGCTTTTGCTAAGTTTTGTAAGGTTTGTTGCATCTTAATTAGATTAAGAATTAAAAATTAAGAATTTCTTTTTACTAAAAAATTATAAGAGAAATAATTGGGGATTCAAGATTAAAGTTGAAAGTAATAGTATGTGATAATCAAAAACTAGAAAAGAAAAATTAAGAATTAATAAATTATTTTTGATTTAATGCTCTTTTTTTTCTTTTTAGATATTTTCTATTTTCACGGAAAAGCAGAAATAATCATGCTCCAAACAACGCTAAAAATCGATCATATCGTAATAGTGGTCAGAATCAGAAATATTTATTTATAATTGGGTTGTAAAACAAGAAACACATGGCAACTATAGATATAGCGAAAGATAATCGAAGTTTTCTATTGGTCAATGTATAAGCACTGAAAATCGATTGTATACCTACTCTACGTGAAAGGATATTAACATACTGACAGAATATGATCGTAAGGTAAGTTATAGATGTAGCTGTAGCATAGTGAATAGTGCTGGTATCAAAATCAAAAGGAGATAAACCGTGTATCAAATAGTAAGCTATATACATAGTAAAAGCGATACTTCACATCATAGCTCATGCTCTTATTAGATCTAGTATTACTTTTTTGTTTAATAAATGGTTTTTTACACTTCTAGGTCTGGCCTCCATCATTCATGGCATAGGGGGATCGTTGGTTACCATAGTAAGTGGTCAAACTTCTCATATCAAATCTACAGCTAGAATCTGCACAGCACTGATAGCTATAGGGATATTGAATACAGCCTTGGCTATCAAACTCATAAGCACAGCAAAAAGTTCTCAACCATTGGAAGTAATAGAAGATAGTATTGTTTTCTTGAGATTTTGATAAATTATTCTTCACTGTTTGATAGCGTTTACTAGAGTAGAAAAACTATCATCAAGCAGTACTATTTCCGAGGCTTCTTTTGCTACATCGGTTCATATTTTTCACATAGATACTCATATACTGGCTTCTTTGAGAGCTGGAGCATCATTGACTCAATCTCATGTAACTGCTACTATATTGTGTCACTCTTTGAGTAATGCAACTATTCTAAGTTTGTCCTCTGGGGATGTCCTAGAAAAAATAATATATTTATTTCTCAGATCATATAGGAGTTGTATATCAGTTTTTTTTCTAAGTTCATCTCATGTAATTATCAATATATCTTCATCGTTTTGTGATAGTCAGATTTTTTTTGCGATAGCTTTGGCAGTTAAACCGTGATCTCAAGTAATCATTATAACTTTGATCTGTGCTGTATATGCTGCCTGTATAGCGTCTGGAACTTCTTCTCTAGCAGGATCCAATATACTAGTAAATCACAAAAAAATCAGGTCACTTTCTGTTTCTTGCATAGTCATAGATGTAATACTTGGATCGACTATTTTGTATGCCATTGTCAGATTACGCATAGATTGGTTTGCAAACTCATCTATATGTGAGAGTATTTTATCTTTATCCCTCTTGGTTATTTTTCTGATTTGAGTTCAATCAAATATTTGTGTACAAGCGTTTAATATTCTTTTGGCTGCTCATTTGACGTAAACAACTTTTTGACCATCGACATCACGAACCGTTGACATCATCTTGCGTGAAGAATCAAATCAATAATCTCGAAGTTTGGGATAAGATGTCTGTAAAGTATCGTAATCAAATCAAGCTTTGGAAGCTAAAGTAATAAGTGCGGCCTCTGTAGGATCTCATAAACAATATCGCAATGGATGATCTTTGTCAGGAGGATTTACTCTCGCCGTAGAATCCAAAACTCAACAATAGAAAAAATGTTTTCGAGTTTGAATAAAATCTGGAGAAGTATTTTGAATAATTCAATTTGTTTCATATCATCATCATGTAACTTCATATATTTTGGAACCTAAATATATATTTCTGACCGTCATTTCGTTTTTGGTCAGGGTTCATGTTTTGTCTGTACATATAATATTTACACATCCTAGAGTTTCTACTGATGCTAACTGTTTGACTAGAGCATTCTTTTTTGCTAATCTTCAAGACGCTAGTGTAAGAGCTATACTTACCTGTGCTGGCAATCACTGTGGAACCATAGCAGCAGCGATTCATATAGCAAAAATAAAAGCTTCTTTGGTGCTAAAATCTGCTAATAAAGCTACCACAAGCAATACTCATCATAATATAATAGTTCATATAGTAAGTTTTTTTGCTATATTTGCTAATTCTCTTTGAAGAGGAGTAGATTCTACTTTTACTTCTTGAGAAAGGTTAGCTATTTTACCAAGCTCTGTCTCCATTCATATAGATATAACCAATCAATATGCCTCTCATGTAGCTACTGTAGTTCACATAAATAGGATATTGTTTCTATCTCAGAGTTCTACGTCTCAGGATATTTCGTGGGTAAACTTATTTACAGGATTGGATTCTCAAGTCAGAGAAAAATCATTGGTTTGAAGATTTGATTCTTGAATTATTCTCAGATCAGCTGGTACATTATCTCACTCTTGTAAATAAACTATATCTCAAGGTACTAAGTTTTCTGCTGGAGCTTCTATAATTTTTCAATCTCTAAAAACCTTGGTAGATGGATGTAAAAGTTTTTTGAGTGATTGCATTATCCTTTCAGCTTTGGCTTCTTGGATGTATCATATAATGGCGTTTACCAATACTATTACTCAAAGAATAGTTGCTCATCTATAATCTTGTAGGTACAAAGCTATAAACATACTAACTATCAAAAGTATAATCAACGCGTCTTTGAATTGTTTGATAAATTTAAAAATCTGACTCTCTGAACTTTTGATCTTGAGCATATTTTTTCAGTACCACTTCTGTCTTTGGACGATATCATCTGAGTTTAATCCATCTTTGGATGTATTGAGAGCATCTAGACTTTGCTGTACTGTGAGTTGATAAAATGTCATTTTTTCCATAGAAGAACGACTAAGCGTTAAATCGTTGAAGCGATTAAGCGATTTAATCTATCGTTTATGCGTTTTAGCGTTTAAAAGTTTCAACATTATAAGTATAATCAGGATTTTTTATAAGTCAAAATTTTACTGTTGTTTATCTATCAAAAGTCATTCCGGCCTTAAGGTGAAACTGCAGCCGGAATCTAAAATTTAGCGTTATAAGATTCCGGTTGCAATGAATAACACCGGAATGACTGAGAAAAATAAAAAAAAACTCCCCGGGAAAACCCAAGGGAGAATACAATTAAATGTTTACAAGTGAACGAATAAGTAAGCTGCGATAGATTGAGATTCATGTTGATATCCAAGACCGAAAAGACCATCAATCCATTTGGAATCAAAACCTTTGAGTACTCCCCATTCACCACGGACAAGTTTTTCTGACTGAAAGTCATAACCCATGTCTGAGTAAAGAGAAATATCGTGTTTCTTGCTTACTTTGACTACCAATACGTCAGAGATAGTTTGATCTGGTTTGTAGACCAGAGTAGAGAAAACTCTACCATGAGTCAAACTAGCAGCTACGCCTGAAGTGGAATCGCAAGTTGAATACCAGCCAGAAACTTGGAAACTTTTGTAAGTAAGTCTAGCTGAATATTCCGGTTTGTCTGTACGAAACACAACACCACTGGCTAATTCAAAATCCTTTGTGAGTTGATACTTAGCTTTGATACCAAGACCACCACCGGGAATTTGACTCTGAGTCCAAGTCTCAAACTGACCTGAAGAACTAACTGGATGTGGCCGCATCTCTGTAGGAATAGAAGCCATTGAACCTAATTGTAAAGTTAGCTTCTTAGTAGGCTGGAGTGTCATCCAATACTGTTGTAAAGACCACGGCTGAGATCCACCATCAACTTGAACCAAAGCCCAAGATGAAAATGAAATCCAATCTGCTGGTCTGTATGTTCCCATTGCTCCGAAGCGCACACCGGTAAAACCAGTAGTGTAAAGTGAATCGGTATGGAACATTGTTCCGCTCAATGAACCAGCATAAATACGATCAATCACCACAGAACTATCTTTTGAATAGATATCTGTAATCTGAGCAAAAGACATAATGCTAACTGATACAAGAACGAATAATACAAATAACTTTTTCATTTTGTTTTGATTTTTAATTTATTGACATTCTTTTGTTTTTGTATTTAGTATATAAGTATTTTCTTTGATAAGTCAATGTATGACTAGCAAAATGTGTTGTTGGAAAGCATCAACAAGTTTGTCATTCCATAGTCATTCCGGTTTTAATGACGAAGTCTGCAATATGTTTAGAATTAAGATTCCGGCTGCAAAAAAAACGAAGCCGGAATGACGGTATAAAAAAACCCCCCTCGTAATAAACGAGGAGGACAAGTCCCACTCAGAAAACCGAGCAGGATTATTAATTTTTTATTCACACCAATATACATCACCAGAAAACCTTTGTGCGTTGTCGTGAATAGTACCTATAATAACCAAAGTTTTGCCTCTAGTTTGAACAGCTATTTTATCTAGCATATTAGGGATATTGGGACGCCAAACGAAATTGAAACAAACTTTTTCATACTTCCATTCTCCACCACCACCAAGAGGATCTGTGCACATAGGATCTCTCTGAAATCCCATAGCATAGTTGAGCCAATTCAGCTTTGTGTTGTAAGCTTTTTCAAAGTTTTCTTTGGATTCAGCCCAGAGAATAATATCCTGCCAGCCATAATCTTTTTTGAGATCGTATTGACTGATCAGAATGTTTTCATCTTGTGGTATATCTGAATTAGAATCACATTGGGTTTTGTTACTTTGGATTTGTACGATAACTACTACTACAATAAACAAAATAAGTAGTGCTGTATATCCAAAGAATAAATTACTTTTTGAGTTCATGACTTTTTTGTTTTTTTATGTCATCGCGAGGACGAAGGACGTGGCGATCTTTTGAGATAAGATTGCTTCGTCATCCGCATAAGCTGATTCCTCGCAATGACTGATTGTTAATTAATTTTTTATCCAAATGATTTTTTCTTTCCATTGTAATTGGAGCATTTTACAAGGATAGTTGTGTCCGATACTAAGAGTATCAAGTGTAGCAATAGATATAGAATCTACTCTATCAAAGTATGGCCAAGCTCCTGAACTCTCTTGATCATCGATAATGTACTGTGAAAGAACATCTTCTTCAGACGGCGTTGTGACATAGACTCTCTTGTGAATTGCTGACTCACCATCATGAGTATGATAGTAAAATGTAAATTCACGTAAGTGTTTGAAATCAACAACAGCCTCCAATTTAGCCTTAGAAACTTTGGAATCTTCCAAGGCTGAAATTGCTAAGAAGGTAATGAATATTACTCCTATCATTGCAATTAAAATAACATAATTTTGATTTTTCATGATATTTATTTTTTGTTTGTTTTTATATTAAATATATAATTTATTGTTTGTCAATATCAATAGATTGTAGGTGAAATGTGTTGTTGAAAGACTTCAACAGACTAGTCATTCCGGTCTCAAGTGTTGCAACCGGAATCTGAGTGAAATAGATTCCGCTTTGGCGGAATAAAAAATAATATTAGATTCCCTCTTCCAACAATAATCCGGGAATGACAGAGTAGCTTCCCTCTTCCAAACAACAGCCCTCCGACTACGCGAAGGATAAACACCGGAATGACTAGAAAAAGATTCCGGCTGCAGACTTCGTCAACGACGCCGGAATGACGGTATAAAAAAATCCTCTTCGTAATAAACGAAGAGGACAAGTCCCACTCAGAAAACCAAGTAGAATTATTAGTTTTGATTGGCTATTTGAAGCCAATAGCAGTCAATTGTTGCTCAATAGCACTTTGAGGTGTATTACCCGTTCTTTGATCAACCCAATTTTTGGCGGATTGTTGCATTGTTTTGATGCCTTCAAGAAGATGTAATTCTTCAAACTCCGCAACTTTATAATAATTACTTGGGCCCATATCATTTACGGTGACTTTGTGCCATCTTTTGCCGTTGGGACGTCTTTCGATTTTGTGATCAAGTTCTACCTTGATATTAAATCTAAATCCACCATAAGAAAATTCTTTGTCCATAATGTTTTGTTTTTAATTTTATTTATTTTTTTATATATAATTAATGATAAAAGTCAATAAAAAATAAATATCTTATTCCTCCTCTTTTTTTTCAAATTCTTTGAAAACATTTTTGGTGACTTTTTCATAAGCACCTCTAAGTTGTTCAGTTAAGAAATTGAACACATCTCGAAATAGATTATGAGTCAAAGTCCATAGAGCAGAGAACGGCCAGTACATCATCCAAGAAACTATACGTGAAACATTTTCTTTAAACCCAGGAATTTTGGGATCTTTGAAATTATGTTCTCTATAATAATCTCTTTTTTTTCTGAGGTAAGCATACCACTTGAAGAATGACCAACCAATACCAATGATAATATAAATCAGTACATAACCTACAATAATTAATGGATTATCCTGAATAAAAATCAGAATATTTTTGAAGAATTCCCAGTTGCCAAATATAGCAAGTAGAACAAGTGTAATCAGGATAGTAAATCCCGCCCAAACTTCATGAGGATCAAATGTTTCGACTAATCTAACTGTGATTATCAGACTCACAACAATGAGAGCCCAAAACCAGAATGTTCCAAATAAAAATAATTGCATCATAATTTTGATTTTTTAATTGTTTATACTCGTTATTCTAAAGTTACCTTGTCATTCCGGCTTTATTCATTGCAGCCGGAATCCGAATGTAATGAGTCCCGCAAGGCGGGATTGTTACAAATAAATAATAGATTCCCTCTCCCAAAAAATAACACGGGAATGACAGTTTAATAAGATGACAGTTAATTAAAATTTATCGATTTTTTTTGCGGTATTGTTTAAGATACGTACAAGTTGAGGTGAAATGCCAAATCGATCAGCATTTTTTTCAATTGATTTGAGTATATTCCCATCATGATGTCTCTCACTGGAAGCTTTCCAATCAACAAACATCTCCAACAGATCAAAAAGATCAAAGTCGTTTATACCCTCTTTGTAATGTTCGGGGTGATGAGAATTGTGTGCATAATGATGATCCAAAGCAGTCTTGAGAATCTTTCTAGACTCTGCGTACTCTGGAGTACCATAAGTGAGGCCAGCTAATTTGGGTGTCTCAGAATCAAAAAAAGGCTTCTCTGGATTCTTTAGTTTACTATCATCATGATGCTGAGCTCTCTTCATCAATTCAGCGCAAGCTTGCAAAAGCAAACTATTGATTCGCTTGATATGAAGCAATGTATCTACAGCGCTATCATAATCTGTTGCATCAGGATCTTTTGGTGGTCGATTAAGTTTTGCATATATTTTTGTATAAGCTTTTTCAAAATCTTGATCATTACCATCCCAAAGTTGACGAACAAAATCTTTGCTATACCACTTTACAAATAGATCAAGCAATGCTGATCCACTATCCATACCTGAGACATTGATAGCGTCTTGAAGATCTCTGCTAAATGGATGTTCCAAAGTTCCTTTAAGCTTTTCAGCTATTTCGAAAAATTTTTTTCCGTTCCACATAATTTATTTTATTTTTTTTATGTCATCGCGAGCAGCGCGTGGCGATCTTAAAAGATTGCTTCGTTATCCGCCTAGGCGGATTCCTCGCAATGACTGATTGTTAATTAATTTTTTTAAGCCACTTAAATGACCAGAAATATTGATAGAAAGTTTTTTCAGGAATCTGATCATAAAACTCGACTTTTGTTTCAAATTCATAAATCTGATTCTGAATATTTTCAATCTCCTTTTCTGTTTGACGAACTTTTTCTATATCCATTTTTGCTAGTCCAACAATGTAGTTTGGCCAGACAAGATTTGGAGTAATAATTTTCACTTCGGTATCATCCATCCAAGAAACAAAAGCTTGTGATTTTTCTGCTTTTTCTTTCTCTTGGATAAAATGATGTTTGTAAGATTCCTCCAAATTTTTTGCTTTTTGAATTTCCTGACTAAAATAATCTTTTAACTTTTTGATAGAATAATCCCATTCGCCATCAATTATTGGAGTTAAGAGAGCAACTAAAAAAAAGAATAAGATAAAGGCCACAATAAAAAACAATATTACTCCATATCCAAAGTATTGAAACGAAGCTATTGTTACTACACTAGCTATAAATAAGCTTGTAATGAGATTTTGACTTAAAAAATTTCGCTTTCGTTTCTTTTCAAGTTCTCTCTGGAACTCGATAAATAAATTTTCACGTGTTTTCATATTTAGATTTTTTTTGTTGTTTTTAATGTCATTGCGAGCGAATGAAATGAGCGTGGCAATCTTAGATTAATTTTAAAGATTGCTTCGTCCTTCGTCCTCGCAATGACTAGTTTTTATTTACTTGGTGGGGTTTCTATAAGATCAAAAGTTTGTCGACAATTTCCCCATCCCATAAATACGTCAACATAACCTTCATGTCCATCAGGACAGCACTTACCATTTTGTGGTAAAGGAAAAAATAAATTTACTTTTTCACTATGACAACTAACGTATCTTTTGCCACAATATGAGCAATAACCAGATAGCTTACTCATAACACTTCTAAATAAACTGATTTTTCCTAATGCTTTGGGTTCAACTGCTTTTTTAGTTTCCATTGTTTTTGTTTTTTATTGTCATCCTAACACACTAGTCATCTCGACCGAAGCGGAGAGATCCCTTTAAATTATTTTTAAGCGATTTCCTTTATTCTTAAGGACAAGTCTCGATTCACTTTGTTCACTCGAAATGACGGTTTAATAAAATGACGGATTATTAATTAATTTTTTTGATGATTACTTGCATGATGTGATGGGTATGAGCTGTCGGTAAAGTATCTTCACGCAGAAATATTTTTTCTTCAACGATTTTGAAGTCCTTCACAAGTTCGTACACATCAGATTTCTTCTGATGATAATCGATGGAATAATCCTGATCAATAATCAAAAGATTGAAGTGGATGAAGGCATAGCCTCCAGGCCGTAAGGTCCTGTAGATTTCTCCAAGAACTTTGGGTGCATCGACATAGTGCATGACATTGATGCAGAAATAAGCGTCAATACTTTCAAATGAGAAACCTAGGTTTTCGATATTTTCTAGACGGAATGCAGATCTAGGATATTTCCTTTCTGCATATAGTATAGACGCGATAGAGATATCGATTCCTATTGTTAACATTTGAATATTGTAAAATACGTTTACATCACGACCATTCCCACAGCCTAGATCTACAATTATTTTGGAAGAAATATTTTCTTTATGTCTTTCTTTCAAAAAATCTGCGAAATATTCCGCATAGATTGTCGGATGTTTTTCCCAGTGATTGCCATCACGGTATTTTTCGAATAATGATTGATTGTTCATGATATTCAGATTTAATTGTTTATGCTTTAAGTTTGTTTGATACCCTTGGATCTAGGCCAAGATATTGTTGCCTAAGATCTAAAAAATTCAGTAGCCATAACCAAATCTCTTGCTGAGAAAAGGTAATGTTTCCACGCTGATCTACGAGATCATAGACTGGGTAGTTGTATACAATCCCGTAATTATTTACATTTTCGCTGGCTATTTTTAGCCTAGCATCTGAAGCAACTGCAGATCCTGGTAATGGAGACAAAATGTGACATTGCATATCATCGATCAATGAATTGATAAATAATTTTTGGATTAGATCATAAGAAACTTGCTCCTCTATCGCAGAAGAACCTGGATGTCCTATGATAATAAATACACCAACTTCAATATCATGCTCCTTTATTGCACTGCAAGCATCGAATATCCATTCAGCTTTATAATTTTTATTCATGGCATCCAAAATAATTTGAGAGCCACTTTCTACACCTAAATGAATTCTTATAACCCCAGCTTTTTTTAATAAATCAAGCTGATTGTGTATTTTTTTATTACTATTCCTAAAATGTGACACTCTGGATTGGACATAAAAATTTACATTAGGATATAAAAGTTTTATAGATAGTAGGACGGCTACGACCTGATTAAATGATTCATCAGTTACAAAGATGTCATCATCCCAAACGGAGATATGAAACACTCCATTAGAAACTAAATAAAGTAGGTCACTTTTAAATTTTTCGGATGTCTTGCTTGTTATCTGACGATTCCACATGCTAGGGCTCGTACAAAAAGTACAATTACCTTTACATGCTCTAGTAAACATTACAGAGTGATTGAACATTATAATATTTACATCATCTGGAAGTAAAATCAGATTGTAGTTTAATTGCGGTAAGTGTTTCAAATCACCACGGAGTCTTTCAGTATTGTGAATGATAGATCCGTCATGTAGATAGCTAATGCCTTGTATCTTGGCTTTATCAAGAGTTTTATTTAGATAAGCCTCAACAATTTCTTTTGTTGTGAATTCACCTTCGCCTCTAATGACAATATCAACTCCGTTATTTTTCGATGGATTTAATATGTCACCTGAACAAAATGTTGCATGATTCCCTCCGATAATAATAAGCTTTTGAGGAAACATCTCTTTTATTTTTTTGATAACATCCAATACCGTATCGGAATTGAAAGTGTACATCATTTCAAAGGCTAAGATATCTGGATCATAGTATAAGATCTGCTTTCTAAAGATTGAAACAACGGATTCTATTAGATGAGAGATATCTACAAATTGCTTTTTGTACAAGAATGCATCTATTGGAACAACAATTGATCTTATACCAAAAGAATCCAAGTAGCTTGCTATGTGAAGAATACCGTTAGGAATTTCTCCACATGGTTGACCCAAGACAATTAGATTATCAGCCAATCTAGCGTCTAACTGAATTGGTGACGAAAAAAAGATAATATCTTTTTTGTTTTTTGTTTTTTTCATGTTAATGATCTCCTTTATTTTTTAGTTTTGTTTTTGTTACTCTCCCCTGACCCCTCTCTAAAATAGCGAGGGGAATTATTTTAGTCCTTCCCATATTTTAGGGGAAGGATATAGGTTGGGGTAATTTATTTTAGATTTTTTGTTTATCTATTTTCTAGCGATCAATAGGACATCTCTCTCTATCCTATCCAAAATCTCGATATCCTTAAATCAGATTTCTTTCAATAATAGTTTTGTATGAGATTCTTGCATTTTATAATTAGTGTCATAGTCTTGTTTTTCATGAAGTCGGATTGCATTCTCTAGTTCAGGATTTAAATATCTATATCTTTCATTTTGTAGATTGAATAGTCATATACTTTTATCTAAATTATCAGGGTATATTTTATCCATTATTAGCATTACTCATCAGCTCTCTAATTTCTCATATATTTTTCTAAAGATTTTTCTTTGCTCTTTTTTGGTGAAGTTGTGGATAGTCCAAGCAGAAAGAATTACTCCGTAAGTCTTCGTTTCAGGATTATCCAAATATTCACAAGCATCGCTTTGGATGAAATTTATATTTTGATCTCATATATTTTGCTTCGCAGAATCGAGCATCTCGCTTGATATATCCAGGCAGTCTAATTTGATATCAGGATTGTATTGCAAAAGATATTTGGTCAAATCTCATTCTCAGACTCCTATTTCCAAAATTCTTAAATCTGTTTTTCGTTCCAAGATTTTTTTTATTTCTAGAGCGAGCTCTATCCTCATGGTTTGATTTGCTGGTGAGAGATTAAGAATTTCTTGATTGTGTTCTCTGAGGATATTGTCATATCTGTTTTGTGGCATGGGTAATTTGGGGGAATATAAATATTATTTTAATAATTACATACATAACCAATTATCGCGTTTTACTTTTTCTTCCATTTCTTTTTTTCTTTTTTCTTCCTCCTTTAATACTGTCATAAGATTTTGTCTACTTTCTACGGAAAGTTTATCAAAGAACGTTTGCGCTTCTTTTAAAGTTTGAAATTGTTCGAATTTATTCATTTGTAAGTTTGGTGAAAATATAAAAATTATAAAGTTAAATCTTCCATTTCTGCTATTATAATTTTTAGATTCTTTATTATTAAATCAGCATTTTTGTAGCTTTTATTTTTTTCTAATCGTTCTTTGAGTCAGACAAAGCTTAGGTATTCAATTTCTCAATTACCGACACTATATTTTTGATCTGTGAAATCGTCGAATCCTATACAATTAAACTGCTGTCAGGATTTTATATTATTTGTAACTATTGCAGGACATTTCCATCATCGTGGATCTCATCATCCATTTCGCCAAAATATATTTCAAGTTTTGGGATTATTTATATCTATGTAATTCATATTTTTTCATATCTTTTCAAAGTTTGATAAAACAGTTCTTAGTTCTAGTGAAATTTCATCTACTGTATTGTATAATTTAATTTTGTTTGCTCATTTGAGTTCATGTAGTATCATCTTGTTTGGATATTCATTGGAACTGACAACCAAAGATCAAAATTTATTAATATCTGGGAGTAATCTATCATCTATCTGATCTGAAAAAAAATAAATATCAAAGTCTGATCATTTTAAATCATCAGAAGGTTTGGGTATAGAAATCCAAGTTTTATTTTGATAAGAAATCAATGTCTTGTACAATTCATCTTTGAATTTTGCACTGGATCATATAGCAACAATTACTGGATTATGATTTCGTGATTCTGGTAGATTTGTCATTTGTTTTTTTTAAATATAAAAATTATTTCTCTGCTACAAAGACTGTCAAAGGTCGATTGAGACAATAGAATAAGTCGTTCTTAGTTACTCATAGAATATCCTTTGCTCATTGTAAACACTCTGCGATAGAGCTTTTTGTCATAGCATGAAGTTTATAGAGAAAATCTCCAATATCTTCTTCTTGAGTAAATTTTCGTTGTACATCCAAGTCTTGAGTCTTTATATTTTTTAATCACGAGGAAAAACATAGACTATCAAAATATTCTTTAGTCAAAAAAGAAACTTCATGTCAGCTAATACAATATTTAGCGACTTTATCATCAAAATGTTTAGCTAAATCTGAACCAGAAAGTACATCTACTATTACAAGTTTTCATCCAGATTTAAGAATTTTTTGAAAATTTTGGAATGCTTGAGTTTTATTGAAACAATGATGTATAGATCCAAAACTTCGTATACTATCTACTGAATTTTCTGAAAGATTTATATTCTCTGCTCAAGATTGAACAAGAGTAATATTATCTTTTCATAAATTTTGTACAGCTTCCAATTGTTGATCAGAAGGATCTGATACGTATAGGTGTTTACATCTATCTGCAATCGATCCAGAAAAAAATCAAGTTCATGCTCCTACTTCAAGTATGATTTCATTTTTTTTAGGATCAAGAAAATTTTTCATTATCTCAAAATCTGATTTTCTAGATTCTGGATATTCATTCAAAGCCTCTTTGTAAAGTTTCGATCTAATTCAAGAGAATTCTATTTGATTGTTGATAATATCAGACATTGCGAAGAATAATTAAATATTAAACTTCGCATAATATATATTATTACTAATAAATGTCAATATAGTGAATGGAAAATGTGTTGTTGAATAACTTCAACAGATTAGTTTATTACTCCCCTTACCCCTCTAAAATAGAGGGGAGAAACAAAAAAGTCCTCTCTATTTTAGAGAGGATTTAGGAGAGTAATTTAAGAAAAGGAGCACAAGTTTTCTATCTCGACACAATACTATTTAGAATTATTTTTTGGGGATGCTATCATTTTTAAGCGGCCTATTGTCATGTCTTTGAGATGCGCTTTTGAGTTTTTTTTCGTAGATGAGTTTTTTTTGGAGGAAGTCAGATTTGGTTTTGAAATAATCTTTGGCGACTATTTCGCCATAATAAATTCCGTATTCATTTTGGTCTCTATATACTCTTCATTCCTCTTCTGCGTAAAGATATTCTTTGCCGTTTATTTTTACTTTTCATATTAGATATATTTTGCCGTCTTGAGCTCTGTATTTTCACAATTGACTTACACTTTTTTCTCAATCTTTCCATCTAGATACTGGTAATCGAGCATTATCTGAAATTATATCTTCTTTATCTTTGATAGAATTTTTCATTGCCTCTTCATATGGTTCTAGTATTCCATTTGGTATCAAACTAGCGTTTGTTGGTATTAAATTTGGCATTATTTCTGATTGTAATTTTTTGAGTGTATCTTGATTTTGTATTGCGAACTCATCTAGATAAGTAATAATTTTATCAGTCTGATTTTTGTTAATTTTTTTTAATAGTCATTTGGATAAAAAATCTTTTAGTAAAATCATCTCTATATCTCATGGCATTTTATTTTTATAGAGTCAGTTAAGATCTCATGAATTACTATATCGTTTGTAATAGCGAAGTAAATATTGATCCAAAAGCTCGTTGATAATAGGATATGTTTGCTTGAGAAAATCTATGGCAAATTCTCTTCATCTAGAAGAATATAATTCATAGTTTTCACTTTTTTTGAAATCTCATCGATATGTTCATGTGGCCGCTATATAATATTTTCATCATATTTTGACTTGAGCTAATTGATGTACATAAGTAACAGATCCATACATTCATTGATATTTGGGTGAGTACGATCAAATTTCATCTGCTAATTTAAAATTGTATGTAGATCATCTAACTCCATTTATTCTATTGGTTTCATCTCGATTGGTTTCAAAATCTTCTTCCAATAATATAGTATTTACAAAAGCATCTGTATATTTTAGATAGTCAGAATATGGTACAACATCTACTCATGAAGTTTTGAATTCTCATATATTTCTAGGAATTAAATATTCGTCTATCACTTTATCTTCTGTGACCATATTATCTCAGCCTCGATACTGTCATAGCAAATCCAAAACTTTTTGATCATTTAGACAATCGATTATTTTTGATTTAAATTCTGTTTCTGTAAATTTTCATATTCATCCATAACGAAAAATAAATCTGTTATAAAGGTTTTCTACATAAGAATTTATAGCTTCTATTTTTTCATCTCATAAATATTCTCATCATCACATATCTCATGATCGATAAGCTTTTTTGTTCTCAAAAATTTCTTTGATTGTTTCTTGAGTTTGTTCTTTAAGTTTTTTGGATTGTGAATATTGCATAACTTGATTGGTTCACAAAACTCATATAAGTAATGCTGAGATAATAGATGTTGTTCCACGGATTTTTGATCTGATTTTTTCTTTTTCTTGAATTTTTTGGACTAGCATTTCACTTTTTTCTGTATCAAAATACAGTCATCTAAATTTATTTCAGTAAGGAATTTCTTCTCATTGTTTATCCAAAACATTAGCACAAAAAATTTTTAAATCTTTCAAAACCGGATATCCGGGATCGTTTGGATTGATATGCCTAAGCAACAATGCATCATATTTTTTTTGTCTTGCGACTCATCATTGTACTATAATACCATGAAGCAGATCATTGATACGAATTGCTAATTCTATCAATCAATAATAATCAGTATTTCAATTTACATTTTGCAAATGAGCTGGTTTAAGTTTTTTTAGATCATCAAAATATTCAGGATTTTTTTTTGTAGCTCGATACAAATATTGTGCTATATCTAGACTATTGAAATTATCTAAATTGAGCGTTGGCTTTTTGGATTTATTATTTAGAGCAGCTATTCAATTATCTTTCAAAGCTTCAAATAATTCTGGATTTCTATCTTGGATATCTATTATTAATAATTTTTTTGATCATTTTTTATTTAATTTTTTTGCGATATTTATTATATGTTTTTTTTGTTCTTCGTAGCTATAATATTGTTCTTTATTGTCGTTATCATTTAATATTTCACTAACTATATTGGCAAGTTCAATTGTAAAGGTTTGATCTTTAGAAATATTTTTCATAAAAAAACTTAGTAATGCTGTAATTACTTCATCATTGTAAATTCACTCTCAATCTTTTCTCATTTTACCTATATAATTGTGACAATATTTATCTGAGACATCGAATGATACGAACTCTTTTATATCTTTACCAGATTCTTGTAAACTAACAAATCTTGGATCCGGTCAATTGACAGCATTATCCATTTTGTTTAATTTCTGACTGGCTTTGTGAAGTAAATTTTTTAGCATTAAGATTTTTTCTTTTTATAAATATCTCGTATCAAGTTAAATAAACTAGTAAGTCCATCATGAAGTGTTTGACTTTCGATTGTTAGTCATGACATTTCAGCTGTATCGTACATCAGTATTGCAACTTTATTATTTGAATATACAACAATCTCATTTCATAGGTCGAAGAGTGGTTTATCTACTATCAATGTATTGTGAGATTTTTTGTGATAGTCTATATATTGAGATTGATTGCGTGACATAATAGCCTTGGTTTTGGTTTTGATTTTTGCTCTCTGAGGGATAAATTCATTGTAAATATATTTCTCTACTCTAGGATCCATTTTATTGGTTCATACAAATGATAGGTAAGGATTAATCATTTTATCTCAGGCATTGAGAACTTCTTCAAATATTTTTTTTAGTCACTGAAATCACTCAAAAAACTGAGTCTTGGGTCTATTTCCAAATTTCTCTGTGATTGCCAAAAGATCTGGCAAAGTAGCTTTCATTTTTTCATATTTTTCTTCTTCTCTTTTGAAGAGTATTTCAGGATTTAATACGCTGAAATATTTTAGATCTTCTCTAATATTTTCACTAACTATTCATCTTCTTTTGAAATCATCAAGAATCGAATAAGTTGTTCATCTATTTACTTCACTACGTCTAGCAATAGTACTAGCTAAGCTAGATCAGAGTTCTAAGCAAGTAAGGTAAATTTTAGCTTCTTTATCTGAGAAGCCATAGTATGAAAGTTGATCAATTAAATTTGAATCCATTTCAAATAATTTTAAATGATAAATTTTAAATGATAAATAATATCTTGTTGAAAGGTTTAAACACCACACTACAATTGTAGCTAGAATTCAAAAAAACGCAAATTTATGAAAAGAAATTTACTTGTCATTGCGAGGAGTAAAGCGACGAAGCAATCTTTTGTTTTATGAATTAAGATTATTTTTCTTCCCACTGAATATTCCGTGGTTTGCTCACAATGACAAAAAAATAGATTCCGGTTGCAGACTTTGTCCTTGAGACCGGAATGACTAGTTGTTTTCACTCATAATAACTAGATCAATATTATTCCCGTGCTTGTCCTTCGCGTAGTCGAAGGGCTATTTTTGAAAGAGAGAATCTTTTTTTACATTCTATTCCGCTAAAGCGGAATTCGTTTCACTCAGATTCCGGCTGTAAAACTTGGCGCCGGAATGATGAGGAAAAAATGAGTAAAAAAAAACCTGCCGAGAAAACTCAACAGGCGTTAAACTTACAAAATAGAAGCTAGATATCAGCAAGTAGGACATCCCGAAACTTTGCGAGAGCATTAGTATATACCTCATCGAAACTATCCGTACATGCTGAAGTTTCTTCCAAGAAATTTTGGAAAGCATTTCTGTAATCAGAAAGTTCATTTGGAAGATCAGGGTGCGGATCTGTAATCACAAGTAGATTGTGAAGCAGATTTAATTTAGAATTTAATAATGTATCATCGTTATCCTTTAAAAGTTTAAATTCTTTTTTTAGAATATCGATGTAAACTCCTTCTCCTTTTTTGAAGGATGAATTGTTTGTTATATTTCTTATAGGAGAAGTATCGAGATTGGCTCTCAAAATATTTTCTATAAAAAACAAAGGAAATTCATCAACAACTTCAAGGTGTGAAACTATAATTACTACTGTGTAATTTGATAGCGTATCTGCACCTTTTATTGTTCTGTCTGGATAAATTACATCCATACTACTGTCATGATTTTCCAAGATTGAGAGAATCTTGTTACAATTACGTTGAGAGTAATAAGTTTCAGATTTATTTTCAGCATCATTAGCCGACCACAAATATGGACACAAAGCAATGCCTAGGAAAGGATTAATTTCTTCATATCCCCGTACTTTGAAATCGTCAATTCCATCTCTGATAATCTGAGCTGTTTCAAATGCTCTAGGAGCAGTTGAGCTTATGATAGCAATAGTTGGAAGTGGTTTTCTATCATACCTTATCAAGCTCCTTATCTGAGGAACTAGATGTGACATGATTTGATTTTTACCTTCTTCAGAAAGTATTCCACCTACAGCATAATCTCCGTGACGAACTACAAATAATTGTTCCATATGATTTTGTTTTAAATTGTTAATACTATTAATGACCCATAATTGACATTTAGTAATTTATATAAAAGTAGATAAATATCAATATCTATCTAGGAAAAACTGTTGTCAGAAAATAGCAACAATAAAAAAATCCTGAGCTAGATTTTTATTTATACTCAGGATTTTTTGAATTTTATTTTTCCAGTAGTGATTGTGCTGTCGTATCGAAAATAGCTTTTACCTTTTCTTTATCGATTTTATGTGGATCACTTATAGAAAAATCCATAAGTCACAATTGTTCTTCTCTTCCACATTGATATCGTACGTTATCAACTTTACCATCAGAATTAACTATATATCATCTTCGTCCATATTGTTTATTACGATCACTAGCATTTGCACCGCTATCTATTTGTGTTTTGAGGATAAATGCTCATATACCATTTTTGAGATCCAAATATTTATCAGTAATTTCTGCTTTATCTCGAGGTCTTTCTACTCTTGTATTATTTACTCGTGAAAACATAATCCCATTTTCTCTAGTCTCTGATTTACAAGTTTCTTGAATTGTTTTTTCGAAAAGTTTTTTAAATTTTTCTTGTTCTTCCTCGTTTAATTTAGCAATAGTATTGGGGTTCGCTCTTTTGAAAGATGAAATATAGTCAAGATAATTTGAATTATCATTGTTAATAACTCTGATTTTGAATTCTATATTTTCTCCTTTTTCTTGCTGGGATAATAATTTTAATTTGGGCTGATAAAAAGATGTATCATAATAATCTGGATTAGAAGGATCTCTTACTATATGTCTGAAACTTTTTTCTTGACCATCATACCAGATTGTTGTTGTGATCCAATAAGTCATAGGTCAGGTTCAATTGATTTGACTTCATTGTGAAACATAAATCACTAATCCATCTTCCTGAAATATATTAAGTGCATTGATATTTTTTCTAAATAATTCTTTCTCTTGTACGTAACTTGCAAAGGCAGGCATTAATTTTAATACAGTATTATAATCACCAGCTTGATTATGTTTAGTAAAAAAATCTATTATAGCTTTTTTACTTTGTTGTTGTTGTTCTAATATTTTTATTTTTTGAAGATATCAATTTAAATCAGATTTTAATTGCTGGATTTCTTTTTTATCTTCCTTTGTAAATATTGCCATAATTGCATTATCGATTATATCATCTGGTAATTTATTTTGTCTATCTCATAAAAAATTTGCTAGTTTTCTTAGTCATGCCGTAGCTAAATTTTTTCATCATGAGATACAAGAACCACAAGTCGTATTGACTTTGAAGTATCCATAAGTACCACAGCCAAAGTTTTTATCTTTAGAATAATTTTCTCATTTATTATTTTCATGTCGATATTGAGTAATGAGAATTCTTTGATCTTGCGAGAGTTCTAAAAATTTTTCATCCATTTCTATGATATTATTTTCTTGTATAAACTTTTCGATTCTTTTGTCGCTGTTATATTTTATATCGTTATCTATCTCCCGAATCAATGTTTGTGCCATAGTTATAGCCTTTGGAAAATCAGACTTAGATATATTTTCTTCAAGTTTAGTTATAAATCATTGATATGAATTGATTCATTTTAATTCTGGCAATTCTTTTAATATGTTTTCGATTTTACAAAATGTTTCAACTAATAGATCTTTATCAAAATAATTTGGATTTTCTTGTGAAATTAATGGTGCTTTCTTCATTGTAATTTTTTAAAAAATAAATTAATCTGATTTTTTATTTACATAATTTTGTACGATTTCTTGAGCAAACATTTTTATTTGTTTTCAAGAAAGTTTTTCAGTATCTCGCATATTTTCATATTCTACTCTATCATAAGTTCAATCGGCTTTGATAAGCCATCATTCTCGAGCTAATTGTCTTTTATGAGCTGCGCAGTGATCGATTTGTTTGTAAATTACTATGACTCAGATTCAGTTTTGTTTATCTATATATTCACTAGATATTGTGGGTCTAATATAAGGAACATCTCATCATGGCATATTATTGTAAGTCATTTCTGGTGGTAAACAATATACCGGCATTGTATTGCTTTCATATCTTTTAATTTGTTCAAGCAGGATTTCTTGTTTCTTAGTCTCGAAAGTTTCAGTAAATTTTTCTTGATCTTCTTTACTAAGTCATGAGTTTTCTTTTTTAGCTAGAGGAAAATCGAATGTGTAAGTTCTAGAATTTGTATCACTACTAGCTCTTACAGTTATAAAAATTTTCTCATCTTTTGTTTCGATATTTTTTATTTCTAATCTATTGAAACAAAGAGATCGATCGTCTCTACTGGAACTGTAAGCATCTCTATAAACAACATGGACATCTTTTCTTTTTCAATCGTATCGCACGGCTACATAATTACCGTATTCCATTCATGCTGATTTAGAATCTCTACTAGTTCATTGGATATAGGCTGCAACTTTATTTTGGATATCCACTTGAATATTTTGAGTTCAATCTATTCCTTTTATATGATCTACAAATCATGAAATATTATCAAATATTATTTTATCAGTTAAATTATGATCATCCATTTTTATTCTATCTAGAGCCTTTTTATACTTTATTTTTTCTTCACAATCTTTTAATTTAGATGAGTATATTTTTATAATTTTTTCCAAAGCTTCTGTAGGATTTTCTATATCTCATCAAAATTCTTTAATAAAATTTGATTGAGCATCTTGAATTCTTTCTTCGGGAACTTGGTACTGTCTATCTCATATATATTTTGCTAGATGATCAAGATTTGCCTTTTCCATATTTTCTCTTCATGATATACAACCTCAACATCAAGTTGGCGTCTTGTAATATCAAAATCATCATCCACATGAATATCAGTATTTTTTTATTCTACTTCGGTATATACATATCAAAATCCTAGTATCTTCAGATAGTGCTAAAAACTTTTCGTCCATATCTGTTATTTGATTTTGTTCTAGAAATTTTTCTACTAAAGTATTTATCTTTGTATTTAAATAATTATTTTTATAAGATTCTAAAATCTGAATACATTCTTTGATTGTATTTGTATCTAAAGATTCGTTTGCTTTGTTAATTAAGATTTCAATATCTATAATTGATGATATATTTTTTAATTCATCAGATTTTTGATTTTTCAAAATACTCTGAAGAACATCTGGATCTAAGTTGATATTTCCAGTTTCTGAAATACCTTCCATAATATCTCAATTTTTTGTTTTTAAAATTTTTGTTTCTTCTCCATCTTGAGGAGTTGTTGTTGGTGTTGTGATTTTTTTCTTTGTCATTGTTATATTGTAATTATTAAAATACTATAAAGAATTAATCTGGATATATCTTGATTTTTTATCTCAACAATATCAGATTATGATTTCTGCATTTTCTGATTGCAGATATTTTGTTTCATTTTTTTGTTTTTTATTATTGTCATTTTTTTGTTTTGATGAATCTGATTTCTTATTCGATTTATTTCATTGCTTCATTTTTAAAAGAATAAATGATAAAGTTATAATCTGCCAAGCTAGGAATCGAACCTAGAACCTTCCGATTAACAGTCGGATGTCATACCATTAGACCACTTGGCAACAAATTTATATCTATACTTGACATTTTTATAATTTATATATTAGTAACTAAATATCAATACTTACCTAGCAAAAACTGTTGTCAGAAAATAGCAACAATAAAAAAATCCCCATAATTTAGGGATTGTGAATGAATTAAGTTCTGATCAAAAAATGGACTATTTTTTCTTCAAAATATATATTTTCATTATTTCTTCATGAACTAATTTTTTTAATAATTGCAAATCTCATCATATTTGTAATCAATCTACAATTTCAAATCAGTTTTTTGTAAATTTATTTTCTATTTCATTATGTGTAAATCTATGTGATTGATGGATCATAAATTTATCTCATTTATTTTTTTGAATTTGATCATCTTGAATATAGATATTTAAATCTTCCAGACACTGTACAAATATTTCCATAGTATGTGTTGTTTCATTCCATTTAGCTTTGTAAGCTAATTTAGAAGGATCTACATGTAGATATTTTTCAAAGAAATTTAGAACAAATTCTCTGGATTGATTGGTATTGTATATACTCTCAGAAAAATCTTTTACTTTTTTTTCTACCATTGGAAGAAAAAAATCTCTGTCTAATAATGTTCATGGACTATCCATAGAAAATCATTTGGGAAATATTACATCTCAATACATTACAATATCCTTTTTGAAAGTTTTTCTATCTATCAGTTTTTGACTATCTTCATCAAAGAAAAAATCGATATCAAAATCATCTATAGTGATTTCTTCTACTCACATATTTCTAAGCATATCTATATCTATTTGTTTTTCGTGTTCTCGTAAATTATGAATATCATATCTTTCTCTTTCAGCTTTGATAAATCGTTTTTGTAATTCTTTTAGTTCTTGATCGGATATTGTCGATTTATCATCTTCTTCTGGTAAAGTAAATACCGTAGCAACAAAAGTATCTTCTGCTGACATATTATCTTTTACATCTTGTAGAAATTCATCAAACTCTTTTGGATCTGTGAATGTTCATAGACTTCATCATAAAAATGTAAAAGTCTTTTTTCATTTAATATCATCGGATTTTAATTCTTGAAATCTCTGTTTTCCAGTTTCATATTCTAAATTTGGTATACCTGCTTTATGAAAATTATCATCGGTAGCTCTCAGCATAGAAACTGATCAATCCAATCATATGTATTTTTTTATATGAGATCATAATCAGATTGATTTGAGATATTTTAGTAAACCTGCTGGTTTTGCTCAGTTTCAACATCATATATCGATAATAGTAGATCATAAATATTTTTCCAAATCTGGAGCATTTTTCAAAAGTCATCAAGCCTCTAATAGGGCAACAGCATGATATGGAGAATTAACAGAAAAACAGTTTCTATTATAGATTTCAGCTCATGTAAGATACAAATACTCTGATGGTAATTCTCACTTTTCTAGATGTTCTTTGATTTTGGACCAAGATTCTTTGATAGCTAATAAATCAACTAATGATTTTTGTACAATTCACAAAACCATTTGCTGAAGGTCATGTTCAGGGTAAAAAAATTCTTGTAATATATGTTCATAACTATTTTCTTTTTTTTGCATTTTTTTTATTTGTCTCCCATATAAAATCAAAGACACTTGCTAAAGTATCATGTAATTTGGAGCTAGTAACTATCAATCCAGACATTTCTTGATCACTAAACATTAGAAAAGAAACCTTATTTCCACTATGAATATCTATTCAACATGGAAGATGGAAAATATCATGATCTATAAAAAGAGATTCAATCAGGTTTTTTTTATTAGTTTGATGATATTCTTTGTTGTCAGGAGATTGACATAGAATCACTTTAGCTTTGATTTTGTGAGATACTCTAAGTGGAACAAATGATTTATTTAAATAATCTTTTAAACTCTGACTTACTTCATGAGTACCTAAAAATGAACGTATAATATGATTTTTGGATCACAATAATTCATTGTACATTTTCTTGACTCACTCTATTCATTCAAAAAATTGAACCTTGGGTTTGTTATTGTCATATTTTTCTGCTATAGCTAGAAAGTCGGGTAATTTACTTTTGAAATCTTCATATTTGGATTCTAATGAGCTCATCAAAACTGATGGACTGATAGCAGAAAAAATAGCTACTCAATCCTTGCTAGCTTCTGTAATAGCTCATTTAGCTTTTAGATCTTTTAGAATTGTATAAACCGTTACTCTTTTGATAGCTGTATTTCTAGCTATTGTACTTGCAGGACTAGAACCTAATTCTAAAGTAATTAAATAAACCTTAGCTTCTTTATCTGAAAAGCCATATGATTGAAGGGTGGAAATAAGATTGCTATCCATGGAAGAATACTAAATTGTAAATGTATAATAACAAATATGGAATTGGGAATTGGTTTATTTGGAACTAAGTATATTGGATTCATGATTCCGAATTCCTAATTACATGTTCCAATATGTCTTAATTTTATCCAGAATTCAAAAAAACGCAAATTTCCATTCTGAAATTTATAAACAAATTTCAACTTTTGAAATTTATAAATATTATATAATTGTGTATTGAAAGAAATATGTGGATTTTTATAGTAAATTGTATTTTAATTATATCGTATACAAATTAATGAAAGCATTATTACGAGATGAAATAGAAGTGAATAAATTTGCTCAAGAAATTAAACTTCAACCATTTAAGGTGAAACAGATTTTTTTTGAAATATTTAAAAATCAGAATATAGAAATAGATCAAATGACTACTCTATCCAAAGATTTGAGAGAGGAATTGAAAACGAAATTTGACCCACTATCAATAAAAATGAAAGATATGGTAGAAGACTGACAGACAACAAAATTTGCTTTTGAAACTCACGATTGAAAAATTATTGAAAGCGTAATTATCTATCATCGACAAAAAGAACAGCATGTGAAAGATAACAAAGCTAAGCTTAATAGAATCACTCTATGTATTTCATCACAAGTATGATGTCCTATGTGATGTAGTTTTTGTGTGACTGGTAAACTATGATTTACTAGAAATCTCACACGAGATGAAATTATTTCTCAGATACTATATGCAAATAATTATATCAAAAATAAGTTTGGTAAAAAAGAAGACTGAACACTATTTGGCGTAAGAAATGTTGTTTTTATGTGAATGTGAGAACCACTTGCAAATTATGATAATGTAAAAAAATCTATAGAAATAATGCTGGCTCAGGATAGATTATCGCTAGGTAGAAGACATATTACGATATCAACTGTGTGAGTAGTGAAGTGAATACAGAGAATGATAGATGATGAATTAACCGTCAAGCTTGCTATTTCTCTACATGCTCCAAATCAAAAACTTAGAGAAGAAATTATTCCTGTAGCAAAATGAACAGAATTAGGTGATCTTATGAAAGTTATTAAAGACTATATCAAAGCTACCGATAACAGAATTTTTTATGAATATATTATGATAAAGGATTTGACAGACAAGCCAGAACTTGCTATGGAATTGAGTAAATTAGTAAAATGACAATTATCTCATATTAATCTAATACCATATAATGAAAATCCAGCTATGAAATATTTTCACGAAAGTCCAGAATGAAATATTAGAAAATTCAAGGAAATATTAGAAAAAGAATGAGTAACTGTAACCATCAGAGATAGTATGTGAAGAGAGGCTAAAGGCGCTTGTGGACAATTAGGTTGGGAGAAAGTAAGTAGTGATAATGAATAAGAAAATAATTATATCATTCGATTCTCTCAGGATGACAATTGTTTTATTAAGGATGACTTAGTGTTTTTCTTTTGAATTTAAAACCTAGATTATTAGAATAATTGACGCATTTATTTTTTTTGATAAAAATGTTAATTAAGCTAAATCAGATAATTTTATTTTCATTAGCTGCCTTTATAATTTCATGGATATTTTATCCTATCTATATTAAGATACTTAGAAAATTGAAGGTTGGTAAAACTATTCGTGAAGATACTGCTACATGAGAAAAATCAAAAATATTTGCTGAAATGCATAAACATAAATCTGGAACTCCTACTATGTGAGGGGGAATGTTTTTGTTGATAATGTTGATAATGATAGGAGTATCGTTTATTTTACAGCACTATAATTTAGTTAATAACACTCTATTGAATCAAAGAGAGACATATATTATATTGTTTGGATTTTTTTCTATGGGATTGATATGACTTGTTGATGATTTTTTGAATGTAAAATGACATGGAAAAATCAAATGACTAAGTGCTAGAGCAAAGCTAATTGGAATGTGTCTTTTTGCTGCTTTTATAAGTCGATGGTTTTATGCTAAACTATGAGTAGATTATATAAATTTTTGGCCAATAGCTGGTAAGATAAGTTTGGGGATATTTTATCCTATAATAACATTTTTTGTGACCATAAGTATTGTGAATGCAATAAACATAACCGATTGACTAGATTGATTAGCATGATGATTGATGGGACTTGTATTTTTTGTATTAGCTGTTTTGACATTTTTGAATCAAACATATATAGCGACAACTGTTTTAGCTATACTAATTGCAATACTGATAGCATTTATGTTTTATAATATCAATCCCGCAAAAATATTTATGTGAGATAGTTGAGCTTTTGCCTTGGGCTGATTCTTAGCTTCTCTAATATATTTATTAAATATGAGGATGTGAATTTTTATTCCATTTATAATATTATTTGCTTTGTTTATATTGGATGTTGGATCTAGTGCATTACAGATGTTTTGGAAAAAAAGATTTAAAAGAAAATTATTTCCTATGTCTCCATTACATCATCTATTTGAACATAAATGAGTACCAGAAACTACTATAGTGATGAAGGCGCGGATGATACAATGATTACTAGCTGCTATTACATTGATAGCAATATTTTACCAGATAAATGCTATTAGATAAAGATGGAATCTAATTTAAAAATCAGAAAGACATTGATACTATTATTCAAAATATTTTTTATCTGACTGATATTACAATTTTTTCTACAAACATTTATTACTTTTGAACTTGGACTTGATGGTGGTTTTTGGAAAGTAATTTGGTCATGGAAAGAGATATTTGTAGTAGCATGAGCAATATTTGTTTTGTATATATTTGTGAAAAACTTTAACTGGAAAAATAGTAAAGGATTGAAATCTGAATTTGAAAATAGACGATATGAATTGAATTTAAATAAAATACCTATAATCAAATTTGTAAGCGTATTTTTGATAACATTTATTATTACGCTTATTGTTAGTATAATAATCAAAAAAGTATGAATATGAAATTATATTCTATCAGCCAAATATAATCTGATTTGATTTTTTATTTTTATATTGAGCTTTTTATTGAGTCGAATATTTTTGAAAGTGGAAGATATGAAAATAATATATTGGTATAATAGATTGTTCAAAATAGCTTTGGTTTGAGCAATTGCTTGGCGAGCTATGGTTTGGCTAATCCCCAATTTTTTGAAATTTTTTGGATATAATCAATATAACTATGAATGAACTATAGGTATACAGCCGCCTGCAGCATATTATACTATGATAAATCATTGATTTGTTCGTAATCAGTTTTTGTTTGAAAGACCTATAAATTTTGGTTTCTTTTTGATAGCTTTGTGGCCACTTTTTTATTTAGTAGTTTTGAAATGAAAAAGTAAAAGAAAAATGATTTTACCATGGTCTATAGTATATTGATTAGCTGTGTTTTCTACTCTATCTAGAGCTGCAATATGAGTATGGATAATACAAACTATTATAATTTTAATACTAATATATAGAAAAAATATAGGTAAAATATTTTGGAGATTGATAGTACCATTGATAATATTAATAGGAATAGGATGAACATATTTTTATAAAACTAGTGGAGATAGAGTACACTCAAACATATGACATGTACAACTACCATTGGAATGATTAAAAATATTTGCTGAAAATCCTATATTTGGATGGTGAGCTGGATATGCATGACCAGCATCTCATCAAGTATGTTACAATAATTTGGAAGATACTAAATGTCAAAAAATCAAAGAAATAAATGATAAGTATGAGATCACAACTATAGGTTTCAATCCAGAGAATCAATATATTCAGGTTTTGATGGAATATGGAATATTGTGATTTATATGATGGATAATTATGTATGTATGGCTACATATAGTATGAATAAAAGCTTGGTTGGATATAAGGAAAAAGAAATTGAGTAAAGAGATTAGACAAAATAGTCGAATAATAATATGATTTTCAATATGACTTTTGGGACTAAGTATGGAAGCTTTTGTATTACATAGTTTTGTAGATAGAATGATAGTTTATCCATTTATGGCTATGTTTGGATTGGCTTATGCACTATATTGGAAACAAAGTCGTAGTAAATAAAAATTGACTTTTATTATGTTTTTCATATGCTTTTTTAGTCAAAAATTAATGACGTTTTTTATTTAAATAAATTTTTATTATGAATTGATTGGAAGATAAAAAAATATTAATTGCCGACGATGATGAATATAGTTGAGAGATTGCTAGAATATTCTTGGAGAGTTTATGAATAAAAAAAGAAAATATTTTTGTTGTAGAAAATTGAAATAAAGCAATAGAATTAACAAAAAAGGAAATATTTGATTTGATATTAATGGACATAAGTATGCCTGGTCTAGATTGAATAGAAACTAGTAAAAAAATAAAAGCTAAATATAATGGTAATAGTCCAAAGATAATTGCCTATACGGCTAATCAATATTTAAAGAGAGATAATGGAATAGAGATAATGGATGATATTATGATAAAACCAATAGAAATAGAGACATTTAAAAAACAGATTTTGGATGTATTAAATTAAATATTATTGACCTCTCTTGAGGTCTTTTTTTTTATTAAATAAAATATTATTATAATTAGTGAGATAATAGAAATTGTATAAAATATTTTTTGAGAAATAAGGATAAAAAAAGATTCCGGAAATAATTTAATCAAATTACTATCTATGGGAAAAGATCGATTTCACTGTGGAAAAAATATTTCATGAAAAATATTAAAAGATAATCTAAAATTTAATGCCGTAGTAAATATTAACACTAAAATAAAAGATAATGTAATTATTGATCAAATAAACAATAATTTTAAAATCTGATTTGATTTTTTTGAATAAATCAAAAATGAAACATTAAGTACAAATACAAGTATGGATATTCGTAAAATATAGTATATTATTGAAAATATTTTTTGAACATCTCTTAGATGACTAGCTTCCAAAGCTGTAAAATTATTATTCAAATCTGATTTATTTTGAAGAAAAGAATAAATATTTTGGATATCTGTTTTGTTTATATTTGTAATCTGAGGTGTATCAAAATGTTTTAAATAAAAATTTGGATTAAAAGAAAAGTATATTGAAATTCACAATATATTGATAAGTATAAATGATATTGAAATTAGTCGTTTGGATATATTCATATGATATTAATACTGTTTTTAATATGTTTTGGTAGCTAAATTATATGTTTTAGAAATTGATTTTTTGATTAATTTTAACTATAATTGAGTGTTTATATATTAATATATAGCTTTGAATATTTTAAAAAATGAAGCTGAAAAAGAAAAACATAATGGAAGATTAGCTAGCTATGTTTTTGATATAAAAGAATGTCTAAATAGTTTTGATAATGTTATGAAAGATTTTCCTATAACGACAATAAAATATATTCCAAAAGATTTTGAAATGGAAAACAGCCCATTGTTTCATGTCTTATTAAAAAAATTTAATGAAATATATGGAAAAGAATTATCTACTACAAATATATTAACATCTAGATCTAGTTTCAATGCATTTTATGATTTTTTGGTTTTATGTGATGGCTATAAAATAAAGTTCGCTAGTCTACAAATTAAAAAAGACTTTATGAAATGAATATATCAATTACGTCAAAAATATAATCAAAACTTAAGATCAGCAGAAAAATATTATGATGAAATAATGAGAAAAATTTATTACCCACAAAAATTAACAAAAGCAGACGAACAAGTAAAAAAAGAAATGTATCGCTTTGAACAAGCCTATTCTCTAATGAAATTAGCTTTTGAAAATGAAAAAAGAGATAGTGGTGAGAGATATTTTGAACATCTCAAATGAGTAATGGAAATTTTATTAAGAGAATTACCCAAACCCAATTTAAATAAAATCATTATAGCGCTACTTCATGATGTAAAAGAAGATTTGCCAGAATATGCTGATGTGGTTAATAGAGTCTACGGTAATTATATATCGGATTGAGTAGATGCTTTGAGTAAAAAAGATCGGATGTTTTATTTAAATGGTATAGAAAGAAAAGAATTAGAGAAATCTTTAGATGATAATCGTAAAAAAGAGATTGAATGATTAGCTAAAGATAGAAGAAATGATGATTATTTTTGACATCTAGATAACTTAAATGATGATTATTTAGATGTAAAATTAGCAGATAGAATACATAATCTGAGAGATATGAATGGAGTAACGAGAGAAAAAGCAATACGTAAAGTAAAAGAAACAGAAAAATATTTTTTGGATATAGCAAAGAATAGAAATCCAAAAGCTTATGATTTAATAATGAAAGAAATAGAAAGATTGAAAAAGAAATTTGAATTTAATGGAGAAAAATAAAAAACACGCTTTCGCGTGTTTTTACTATTTTATCGTTTTAGCGTTTTTACGTTTCAACATTTAATACATATCCATTCATCACATACCTCACATTCATGGCATTCATCACATAGGCGCTCACCCATGATCATGAGAATCAGATTTGGGCGCATCCACTATCACAGCATCTGTAGTCAAAAACATTGCTGCAGAACTAACTGCATTTTCTAGTGCTACTCTAAGCACTTTAGCAGGATCTATTATTCATGCTTTGAATAAATCTTTGAAATCTCACTCCTTTGCATCAAATCCAAAATTAAAATCTGAAGATTCTTTGACTTTTTCTACTACTCGATCTCATTTATATCATGCATTATTTGCTATCTGTATCACTGGATAAAGGATTGCCTCTTTGATAATATCTACAGCTATTTGTTCATCTGAATTTTCCAATTTAAAATCTTCTAATGTTTTGGACAACTGTAATAATGCTGATCATCATCATGTCACTATTCATTCCTGAACTGCAGCACGTGTAGCGTTGAGAGCATCTTCTATTTTGAATTTCTTGTTTTTCATTTCCATCTCTGTAGCAGCTCACACTTTGATTACAGCTACTCATCATACTAATTTAGCCAATCTTTCTTGTAATTTTTCTTTGTCATAATCTGAAGATGTGTTTCATATTTGAGCTTTGATTTGATCTGCTCTTTCTTGGATATCTTTTTCATTACCTTTTCAATCAACTATAATTGTATCATCTTTTGTAGATATAACTTTATCTGCTTTACCCAACATATCTATAGTAGCTTCTTCTAATTTTAGTCAGAGTTCTTCTGTGATAAGAGTAGCTCAAGTAACTATAGCAATATCTTTCAACATTTCTTTTTTGCGATCTCCAAATCATGGAGCTTTGATAGCTAAAACATTCAACATTCATCTAATCTTATTTAGAACAAGTGAAGCTAAAGCTTCTCACTCTATATCTTCTGCTATGATTACCATATCTTTTTTACCACTAGCAGCTACTCATTCAAGTATCTGAAGAATATCTTTTAGTGAAGATATTTTTTTATCAGTAACTAATATGTATGGTTTTTCTATAATAGATTCCATACGCTGTGGATCAGATACAAAATATGGAGAAGCATATCATTGATCAAATTGCATTCAAGTTTTAATTTCTTTGGTTAATCAAATTGATTTTCACTCTTCTACTGTAATTGTTCATTCATTTCATATTTCTTCCATTACATCAGCGATAAGTGATCAAACTTCTTCATCTTGTGCTGATATAGTAGCTACTTGTTTAATTTCTTCTTTTGTTTTGAGAGCTTTTGCTTTTTGATTTAATTCTTCTACTAATTTATTTACAGCTTTGTGAAGTCATCTACCAAGAGCGAACGGATTTACTCATGAACGTATATATCTAAGTCATTCTTTTGCCATAGCATAGGCCAAAACTACTGTAGTAGTAGTACCATCTCAAGCCTCTTTGTTGGTTTTTTCAGCAGCTTCTTTGATCATAGATGCTCAGATATTGTATGATTTATTTTCCAATTCTATTTCTTTTGCAACTGTAACTCAATCGTTTGTAACTGTTGGTCATCCATAAGATTTTTCTAAAATTACATTTCTTCATTTTGGTCACATAGTTACTTTGACTGCATTTGCAACCATTTCGATGCCCTGAAATATATCTTTGCGAGCATCATCTCAATAATTAATTAATTTTGCCATTTTCATGTAAATTATAATTTAAAAGTTAAGATTATTTTTTAAAAGAATTTAATACATTTGTAAATGCTGCTAATAATATCACTATAGCTATAATCCATACTAAAACCTGAAGCAATCAAACAAACACAAATAGTCATACAAAAAACAATCATAATGAAATGATAGATGATACTATACGTGATATTAAATCTTGTTGTTTTTTCATTTTAGATTTTGAATTAAAAGAACTATTTGGATGTGATACTTTCTGTAATTTTTGATTTTTTTATTTCATTAAATTTTTCTTTATCAATATCATAAACATTATAATATCAATTAATTACTTTGAATAGTAATATAGTGTTTGTATCTACAAATTTCATAATTTTTAAATCTGCAAATTTTTGATGAGTATCAACTATTCACAATTCATTGAGCTCTTGAATATTCATATTTATATTATGTATTTAAATTAAAAATTATGCTTGCTTGGCTAATATAGAAGATTGTTTGATGACTAAATATTTTACTCAATCTACTTCTAGTTCATCTGGAGAATATTTGGTGAAATATACTATATCTCACTCTTTAAGATCTACTGGAGCTCTCGATCCATTATCCAATATCTTTCATTCTCATACAGCAATCACTTTTCATTTACTTGGTTTTTCTTTTGAATCTGGCAATATAATTCAAGAAGCTGTTTTGTTTTCTTCTTCGATTGCTTCTAGGATAATGTGGTCTTCTAATGGAATAAGTGTCATTTGTTTAAATTAATGAATAAAAAATTTTATATCACAAAACTAATGTAGGTGCTATATTAATAAAAATAAATAAAATTTCAAGACTTTTAAAAAAAACTGAAAGAAAAATCCTCCAGTTTTGTTGTAAAATAATAGTTATTTTAATTCTCTGGAAATAAAATAGCTATTTCGATTTTTGCATTTTCTAAGCTATCTGAGCCATGAATAGCATTTAGATGCCCAGAATTAGGAGTACCGTAAATTTGTCGAATTGTTCCTGCCTCCGCATTTGCAGGATTAGTCGCACCAATAAGTTTTCGAAAATCGGAAACTGCATTATCTTTTTCTAGTATTGCTACCATGCATTCTCCTGAAGACATAAATTCTGTGAGATCCTTAAAGAATGGTCTTTCCTTATGGATAGCATAGAATTCCTGTGCTTGTTGTAATGTTAAATGAATTTTTTTAACCTTTTTTATATGAAATCCAGATATTTTAACAATACACCATATTTCAGCACAATGATGCATAGCATCAGGTTTGATAATTGTAAACGTTTGTTCTGTCATAATATTTATATTTTTGTTATATGTTTTATATAATAAATATTTAATATCATAAGTCAATATAATATTTAAAAAAACTGGAAAGCTAAAGCTATATCCAGTATTATAATTAATAATATATCCAGAATCTATTTAACTTATTAAAATATAGATATAACTGTCGGATCTCTCAAAATTATATACAAACAATTGATCCATAATATCGCAAATATAATAGTAAATACAAAGATTCCTGTTTTGTTTTTTAAAGTAATTTCTTTGATTATTTTTCTCAAAGAAAAGACTAAAAAACAAGTGAAAATAAATAAATAAAATATAAGTGAAAGAGTAAGAGCAAAGCCATCCATATTATTTATAAATGGAAATGGAATGTGAATAATAAATAGAGCTATAAATAGTACAAGCAAGCCCATTATCAAAACATTTAGTCGAAATATTAATGCTAAGTTTTTCATTTTTTTATGTATTTGTTTTAAACTATAATACATATATTATAATTTAAGTCAACATCACTTTAAGACTAGCTTTGGCTTGAAAATATAGCATAAATACCTATTTATATAGTTTGTGGATAGTTTTTATTATATAATAAAATGTTTTGGCTAGAAGAAAAAAAAGAAGATCATCGAGAAAAAGCATTACATTAAACAAGTTTAAGATATGAATTATTATGCTAATAATATGAATACTCTACTTTTTTTCCTTGTCATTGGCAGAATGATCTCCTGTTTTTGATTTCATGACAAACTATGCAAAGATAGCTTTTGGAGATATCTGACTTAATATATTTTTTGGATTGTGTATTGTTATATGAATATTGATTATGGCCAAATGATATTTGATGAGATTGATTATAAAGCAGTTTCTAGTGATAATGTTATTGGTATCTGCATTGTTAAATTTTTCTGTGATAGATTGAACTAGTACTAGCTATCAAGCAAATGGATGATTTATATCCTGGCCGTTGATACGAATATTTGATAGTATGTTTGGATGACAATCTGTAGCTGTCAAAACAATTATAATAATTTTATTTGTAATGACTATAGCGCGGATACTCTATACATTTAATTTTTCCTTACCAAAAATAAATTTACAATCATATGACAAACCACAAAAAAAAGCTAAATCAAAATCAAGAAAATCTTATGAAGATGAAGACGAAGATGAAGACGATCAACCACAAACACAAGAAATATCACGTTCATTTATCAAAGAATTAATAAAAAAGAAAGTAGAAGAAAAAGTAGAAAAGAAAAAACCCAGACCAACAATACACTTCTCTGGAGATAAACCAACTTTTTCAGTAGAATTATTAGAATCAAATGAATCTGATGCTACTACTATAGATGAAAAATTTTTAATGGAAAAAGCTAAAGCATTGCAAGAAAAATTAATGGAATTTGGAGTACCTATTACGATAGAATGATTTGATATATGACCATCTATAGTCCAGATTAGACTCAAACCAGATGAATGAATCAGACTCTCTACTATAGAATGATTGTGAAATGATATCAAACTTTCTTTGAAATCAAAATATCTAAGAATAGTTGCCCCCATACCATGAACTGATTCTGTATGAATACAGATACCAAATCCAAAACCTATGATGGTAAGAGTGGGTGATGTAATAGGATCTGACCTATTTCAAAAATCTATGAAAAAATGAAATACAAGTCTGACACTAGGTAAAGCTATAGATTGATCTGTAGAAGTTAAACAATTAGAAGCTATGCCACATCTTTTGGTAGCAGGAGCAACTTGATCTGGTAAATCTGTATGAGTAAATGATTTTATATTAAGTTTAATGTATCAAAACACACCATCTGAACTTAAATTTTTAATGGTTGATCCAAAACAAGTTGAACTAGAAATGTATTCATGACTACCTTATATGCTTGCTCCCATAGTAAGTGAATCTGATAAAGCTCTAAAACTATTAAAACGAGCCGTAGATGAGATGGAGAGAAGATATTGAATGTTGAAAGAAAAAAGAGTAAAAAATATTGATGAATATAATCAAAAAATAATATGAGAAAAGTTATATCGTATAGTAATAGTAATAGATGAATTAGCTGATATGATGATGTCTGGTAATAAAAAAGATGTAGAAACATGTATTACTCGTATAGCTCAAAAAGCTCGTGCAGTTTGAATACACTTAATAGTCGCTACTCAGAGACCATCTGTGAATGTAATTACGTGACTAATCAAAGCAAATATTTCTACCAGAATAGCCTTTGGAGTAGTTAGTGAAATAGATAGTAGAACCATACTTGGAAGAAAAGGAGCAGAAGAACTAATAGGTAAATGAGATATGCTCTATATAGATTCCAACACTAGATTTCCATTGAGAATACAGGCGCCATTTGTTAGTACAGAAGAGATAGAAAAAGTTGTCGCTAAGTTAAAAGAAAAATATATGAAATGATTATCAGAAGAAGATATTTATAACCCTGAAATATTACATGCTCTAGAAAACAAACTAGAAAAATGATGAATGTATGGCTGAGCTGGCGATGATGATGAATTAATAGAAAAAGCTATAGAAGTAATAGCAACTACTAGAAAAGCATCGGCAACTCTATTACAAAGAAAACTTGGCGTATGATTTGCTCGTGCAGCTAGAATAATGGATCAATTGGAAGAAAGATGAATTGTATGACCACAAGAATGAGCTAAACCAAGAGATATATTTTTGTAAAATTTTTATTTGAAACAATAAATTATGTTATTATTGCTAAGTACTTTTCCTAATGATTGAAGAAAATTGAAAAGCTTTATTTTAGGATTAATAAAATCCTGAATGGTAAAATGTGTAAGTAGAGTTAATTATACGAAATCTTATTATATGCGAGAATGAGAATTGAAAAAAGAAGAAGAAAAAGTTTTGATAATTAAACTACCTGAAGAAAATAAAGAAAAAGTAATATGATATTTTAAAAAAAATCATCCATATAAAATACCTGAAATGATATGGATAAAACCAGATGATGTAAATGAAGAATATCTAAAACGAATTCAGAATTTATAATTTATGATTTATAATTAATGAAATTATTATTTGTATGTACTGGAAATGTTTTTCGTAGTATGAGTGCAGAGTATTTAGCTAAAAAACATATCAAAGATAATAAAATAAAATGAATTGAAGTTAGTTCTGCTGGAACAACGGCTCGTCCACAGAATCCTTTTTCTTATACACTCAAACGCCTAGATAAATATTGATGTAATGCCAGTAAACATAGACAGACTAAAGTAAGTAATGAAGTTTTGAAAGATAAAGATTTTGTAATATGTATGGCTAAACATCATCAAGAAGTAATAAAATCACTGGGATATGAATCAGTTTTATTTAACTTTATTGCTTATGGTAAAAATAAAGATGTAATGGATGAAGCTGAATATGAACAAAAATATTGATCATATGGAGATTTGGAAAATTATTGTAATAATCTAGTAGACTACTTACATGATGCTATGCCAAAGTTAATAGAATGATTGGATAAATTTGAAATTGAGAGAAAGTTTATGATTAAAGAATTACCGAAAAATATAAGCAAATATCCAAAGAATAAAATTATTCAATGATATTTCAAAGATATAAAAAATAAGACAGTTAGGATAAGAAAAACTACTATGAAATCAAAAACAGAATATTTTCAAACGATAAAAAAATGACATTGATTGATAAGAAAAGAAATTGAAAAGGAAATAAATAAAGAAAGTTTTGATAAATTACGAAAGAAAGTATGAAAACGACATCTAGAAAAGACTCGTTATATTATAGCTTATAAAGCAAAAAAGATTGAGCTTGATGTTTATGAATGAAAATTAAAATGATTAGTAACAGCTGAAATAGAATTTAAAACTCTTCTTGAAAGCAAAAAATTTATAATACCAAAGCGGTTTGATAAAGAATTAACAAAAAATAGAAAATTTACTAATTCTAATTTAGCTAAAAAATCTGACTAGTGGTGTATATAGTCAGATTTTTTATATATTAATATGCTTAGTTTATA
This sequence comes from Candidatus Altimarinota bacterium, assembly GCA_021734475.1. Lineage (GTDB taxonomy): Bacteria > Patescibacteriota > Gracilibacteria > Absconditabacterales > Absconditicoccaceae > UBA6263. The sequence goes on along the minus strand of JAIPIU010000002.1, from coordinate 195,045 downwards.
TTATATAGACGAATAAAATTTGAGAAAATTTTGATTGATAAATTTGTAAATATTATTAATGTTTAATCACTTTATATTTTTAAGTAAATTTTGATATGAAAAAATTAATGTTATTTGTAATTGTCTTATCTGGCGTTTTTTTATTGGGATGTACTAATCAAGTAAATGATGATCCTAATTTGAACATAGAAGAAATATCTAAATGTTTGTGAGATAAATGAGTAAAAATGTATTGAACAGAAACTTGTTCTCACTGTTTGGATCAAAAAGCAATGTTTGGAGATAGTTTCAAATATATTGAATATGTAGACTGTGCTCAAGATCGAAATGTTTGTTCTAAACTTAAAGGAACTCCAACATGGGAACTAGCTAATTGAGAATTACTTGAATGAGTGCAAAATATATCAACATTAGCAGAAAAAGCTGGATGTAAATAATTTATTTTAGAATTAAAAATTATGAAAATATCACAAAAAATAGAAAAATTATTGAGCAATGTTATTTTTTTTGTGGTACCAATTTTAGCTATTTTAATTCTAATATTAGCATATAGCTGAATTTTAAAATGAAGTGAACTTCAAGAATTTTTTGCCTGATGAGGATTAAATTTACTTGTATTCCTATTATTTATCAAGCCATTATATGTAATTAGTACAAAATATTTTGAAGTAAAAAAATGGTGAATCTCAGAATTAATAGAATATATTTTGAAATGATGGATACAAAAACCTATATTAATTTTTGTAAAAGAATTGATCGTAAATTTAATTTATTCTATATCTGAATTTTGTTTAAAACATAGAAGATTACTATGAATACTGACTTTTTGGTTTATATTTTTACATTTCACATTATTGTTGATAACACGACATAATGAATGAATCTCAATTTTTTCTAATATATCTGAAACATTTATTTGGATTGCTTATATATGAATAGGGGCTTTATTTTTGGGATTTCTAACATCAAATAATTTTTCTATGAAAGTATTGGGAAAATATCGAAAAATTATACAACAACTAGCATATCTAGCTCTTTTGGCCGGAGTAATACATGCATCTTTGGTAGAATGAGAGATATGATCTGCAATAGCTTTGATTATAATTTATATAATTCTAAAAGTTTTTGAATGGTGAAATATTTGATTTAAAAAAACTGGAATTAAAGCTGAAAATTTAACTTCTACAAAGGATTGAGAAAATTTTAAGCAATGGAAATGTAATCCATGCGCTTATGTTTACAATGAACAACTATGAGATCCAGAATGAGGAATAGCTCCTGGTACCAAGCGAGAAAACATACCAAACAATTGGAAATGTCCTATATGTGGCGTATGAAAAGATCAATTTACCATGATAGTAAGAGAAAATAAAAAGATTGAATATATAAAATGAAAAGTGATCAATCGTAAAATGTTAACAAAAAATATCTTAGAATTGAGTGTAGAATTAAAAGAAAATTTGGAAATAAAACCTGGACAATGGATGGGTTTTGTATTTGAAGATAAGAAATGAAATTTTGTAAGAGCTTATTCTATTGCTAATCATGAGAAACAAAATGATTTTACTGACTGTATCTTTGTTATAAAATTATTGGAAGACTGAAGATGAAGTAATAAATTAAAAGAAATGAAAATATGAGATGAAATAAAAGTAAATGGTGTATTTGGACACTTTGTATTGAACGATAATGACAATGAAAAAGTATTTATAGCAACCTGATCATGATTAGCTCCTATAATAAATATGATAAGAAATTGTAATAATAAAATAAAGAAAACTTTGATATTGGGTGCGCAATATAAAAATGATATTTTTTATGAGGAAGATATTAAAAAAATTTCAAATTTGAATTATAAAATATTTTTATCTAGAGAAGATGTAGAATGATATGAATCTGGTAGAATAAATTTAGATCAGTTTGAATTGAATGATAATATGGAGTTTTATATATGCGGTGCTCCTCCAGTAGTAAAATCTATACTTGAGATACTTAGAAACAAATGATTTACAAAAATTTATTACGAACAGTATTTCTAATAAATACTATAAAAGATTTTTCTTAAAAAAATATTACAACAAAAAATCCCGCTTTATTGCGGGATTTTTTTATTGTAGAAACTAAATAGCTTATCTTTTGTATACTTCCAATGTCTTTGTAAAATCTTCTGCTCACGGAGGTAGATTTCATCGTAATGAAGGAGAGTATTCTATAAGCACTGATGCTCATGCGAATATCTCATTTCTTCTTTCTATCTTGATTTTGGATTCATTATTTGAGTTTACATAAAACCAATCATTTAATTGAGATCTTCTTTGTACTACTAGATCTTCGATATTGTCTCATATCAAAACTCATTTTACATCTAGTCATCATCGTTGACATCGTGGTTTATCCAAATCATTACTCATATTGAGAGTAATATCTCAAACACCAAATCATGTATCTGTAATAAATATTCATCTAACTACTTGTGTAGCTTCACATCGAGAATTTGGATCTTCTTTGAAAGATATTTTTCCTCATTGTACTATAAACATTCAATTTGTATTTACTGATCCTTCTACAACTAAATCCATTCATTTAACTACTAATGTAAACGGTTTATTGAAATATGAATTAAGTTGTTTGATAGTAAGTGTACCATTTCATTTGATTATATATATTTGTTTACTTGGAACTTTTTTTAGTTCTGTAATAGTTCATTGAGTTAGGTTGGAGAAACCGAAATCATTTAATTTAGTAGAGAGTTTATCATACTTATTTACAAAACTTGAAACTAAAGTATTGAGAGCAGATCATCCATCATAATCTTTTGCATCCACATCCATAATAGATTCTAAATCAGTTTTTTTGATAAGTTTGGTTCACTCAATATCATAGAAATCGTCTAAATTAATGTCTGTAGTAGCTTTGGGAGTTGCTCAGAATAAACTTTTCTGCATTAGATATGGTTTGGTTGCTGTGAAATTTACATGACAAACTCTATCTATCACAGTTCACTCTTCTTCATCATTTCAATTACAATATTCATACTCTACTTTTTCAAGCATAAGTTTGTATTCACCATAGACATCATTTTTTACAAAATCATTTACTCTAAAATAATATTTACCGAAAGCATTGTCCAAAGAGAAATATATTTGATCAGCTAAATCTTCGAAATAATCAAACATTTGATTTCAATCTCGTTCATCTACATTACAGTCTTTGGTTATACGATATGCTTCATCATCATCTGCTTCTTCATTACCATGACCATTGTATATTTTGAAAGTACATCTCAAACTATCTTCTAATATATCTCCTGGATCTGCATCTTCACAATCATTTTCGTCTACTATATTATCTCATTCTAGATTCCATCGAAACGGCAGTACTTCTCATTTTTGTACTGATAAAGTTGTATTGATATTGAAACACATTACTGGCTCATAGTCACCTCATATGATTGCACAATTTCTACAGCTATATCATCTATTTGCATATTCATCTGCATCTAGTCAGTCTAGATCTAAATCATCTTCTATTTCTATTCAATTATTTCTTTGAGATGAAGTTCATCATAGATCACAGTCTTCGTATCATTCACGTATTCAGTTACCACAATATCACAAGAATCAGTTATCCACTATAATAGTTTCTTCACATTGTTCGCTAGTTGTGTTCTCCACATAACAGGTAACAGTGTATGTATCTGCATCATCGTATTCACAATAATCTGTGAAAGAAGATCAGAATCAATTTAATTGTTGTCAATTACCACAATCTATTTTGATATTTCACTGAACTCAGTTAACTGTTTCACAAGTAAATTTAGCTCTAGCTTCATCATCTTCTAATAAAATAACTGTTCAATAATCTGATGTAAGAGATTCACATTGAGACTGAGCTAAAACATTGAATGGATAATTAGCAGTTTTGTTTTGTAGTGATCAATATAGATAATAAGTTAGATTTGCAGTGTTGATATATCATAGAGCACATGAACTATTTGTAGATATTGTTCAATTTAAAGTCAATGTAACTGTCTCTCATACATTCAAAACTCATGATCTAAACCGATTCATATTGGATGGATTGGTAAATCAATCGTTTGAACTTCGAGAATTATATGTAATACAAGATGAATTTGGTCGTATATCTGTGATAGTCAAATCATTTATAGGAGCTGGTCAATTATTGGTAGTAGAAACTGTAAATGTAATGTTTTCTCATAATTGATAATCAGATTTATTTCATATTTTTGTAAATACAACTTCGTTACTTGGCACTACTCATACAGTAAATTGAGCAGTCGCTGAAACTATTGGATGATTGGATGCATATATATCTGTATAATTTATAGTGTTGTTTCATGCATTATTTGACAACAAAACTCATGTAATAATCATATATCAACTTGCTCATGCAGGAAGATTAAATCAATTATAAGTAATAACAGAATTTGCTCATGACATACCCATGCTTAAATTTGCACTTACTCAATATATTGAACTAGAAAGATAAGTAAGCGAACTAGGTAAAATATCAGTTAAAACAACTTGATTAGCTATTCATTGTCATATATTTTGAAAAGTAATTTTAAATCAAACTTGATCTCATGAAAAGTAAGATTTATTTTCAAGTAATGTCTTTTGTATTGTTAATATAGGAGAACTTTGTCATACATTTAAAGTGGCTGTACATACTCATGACAATCAACTAATAGGATTAACTACCGTCATTGTAAATGTATATGTTCATGGAGTTGTTGGCGAAGCATATGTCGTTCATGTAGGAGTATTTACTAAATGTGGAAACGCTCATGGAACTTGTGGATTTACATATATATATGTGGGTGATAAAAATGATCAATTGATGTTCCATGAAACACTAGCCAATCATCAACTAACTATACTTGTAGGATTAACTGTTAATGTACAAGTAGGAGCTGGTGATAGAGGATTAACAGTGGCTGATGCTTGATCGTCCTCTGATGCAATATGATTATTGGGAGTAGAATCAGGATCTGGTTTATCAGATGATGTAACTTCTATTGTATTTATATATGTTCATGCTGATTGGACTTGAGCTGTAATAGTCAAAGTCAGATTTTGATTTACATTTATATTTCATACATTCCATATTCAATTGGATGGAGTATATGTTCATTGAGTAGTAGTATGTGATACATAAGTATATCAACTAGGAAGTATATCAGTAAGTGTAACATTTCATGCAGCATATAGTCAAGCATTATTTAAGACCATTGTGAATGTAACATTTGATCATACTATAGGAGTAGAATTATTAACTGTTTTTGTAACTGATAGATCTGCTAATTGCTGATTTTGTACCAATTGACAAGATGAGTTACAAGAGTATCACGGAGTAACTCAATCACTACCATCACATTGTTCATTTGGATTTCATTCAACAATTAATCAGTTGATCTGTACTCATGGATAATCTCTCACTCCATCTCAACATTTAGCTACATAATATCTTACACAAGAATACAACTCTGTATAAAGTCATGGATCAGATAAGTTTTTGTGTAATATAGTCGCATTGGTCTGTGTATATGTAGGTCTATATCAATATGTATTTGAACTATTGCTTCATGCAGCAGCATATGTTTTGTATTTACCAAAAAGAACATACATTCATGCTACGTTTGTTCTTCATACATTATTTGCTGTTGCTTGTACTGTATTTTGTAAAGCAGTAACAGCTACTGTATATGTATTTGGTGAATTTAAATTTGGATTTAGATTTGATAGAAAAGTAAATTGTCAATTATTAGAAAATGTTCATGGATTGTAAATTAACATGGTAGTGTTATTTAATATTGCTTTTACACGTGTAGCTACCGTATTTCGGTATCCATAATAGAAATTTGGATTTATAGTAGAATTTAGATAAATAGCCTTTTGGATATTATCATTGTTTCATGGTTGATTTAGACAAGTCTGTCGATAATTGTTTATAGTGCTAGAATTCAGTGTAGTAGTATCTGTAGGCATAGATCAATTTAAAGTAGCTATACTTTGTCAAAAAGAAAAAGATACTCATAATCATACAAATAAAGCTAAAGACAATAATACTTTTTTCATTGGAAATTGATTTTACAAACTAAATTTGAAATAAGATTTTAACCTCATCATCATTGATCTCATCATTCTACTTCTACTCATTGATCTCATCATTCATCATCTCATCACTGATCTCATCATTCTTTAAATCTATTTTTTCCAGAAAGATTGATTCAAAATCTATGCTCATAAGCTCATGGAACCATAGCTACACTAAGATTTCTAGCAGAGATATCTATTCAACCATCGTATTCATCTACTGGAGTAATCGATCATCAGTAAGATTCTTTTTTGATTGTAGGATCTATAATTACTGGTGTTTCAGTTTTGGTTTTGATAGTGAGTCAATTTATTTTTAATCAAACAGATTCGTTAGCACATTCTCATAATAAATAAAACACACATTCTGAATTTAATGTAAATATTTTCTCTCAAATGTCAAGTGATTTTCAAGATAAAAGATCAAAAATCTGATCAGTGGTTAAATTGCTTTCTCACTCAGGTAATTGTGTATTTATAGACTTTGTAATCATATCTAGATCATGTGTATTATATTTTAGATTTTCAGTGAACCATTTCTTAGCAATAGACTCATCTACTCATGTGAATTTTTCTGTCAGCCCTCACAAAACTTTGGTAGCTCATAGAGCTGTCATAGAAAAAGTTCTTCATTCATTGAGTTTAGTTCATTTTCTATAAAAGGCTGTATATCCAAACAATCATTCTTGGATATTTTGAGACAAATCTGTTTGAGAAGATAATTGATCAACTATATTTTGTCTATAATTTGTAGCAAAATCGGGTAATTTTTCTCATGATGGTCATGAAAGTTTTTTGTAAGCTTCTGTTCTACCACTAACTATTGCTTGTATATTCTTTCATTTTGAAACTCTAGCGTCTGTTGCAAATATTCATTTCATTCTATTGATTACCAAAACTTTGGAGTCTATATCAGTTCCATCCAAAATTTCAACTATATCTTGATAGTTGGATCATAAAAATTTCTTCAGTATTTGTGCTGCTTCTTGATATTCTTCATCATCTATATTTACATCATTATCAGAATCTATATCATGAGAAGCTTTATCCAAGAAATCATTTAAAGTATTTATTCTTCAATTATCAAGCCTTGCTAATTCTTCCAAAACTTTCGGATCTTCAAATATTTCATCTATATCTGGATATGAAAATAGATTTTCAAAATTATATGTATTTGTAACAGTATTATTTATTACCTCAGACGATCATCATGAAGTTTCGATATAGTAATATTGGACATCTAGTTTATCTGTAGGAGACTCTGATGATGTAATTTCTATTGTTCAAGCTTTATTTTTTGTAAAAATTAGTGTTCATGTAGTAGGAAATTTGGATAATCAAGATTGACCATTTAATCAATCAATAAATAAATTACCTGATATTTCTCTAACCTTTGATAATATTTCAGTTTTTACATCTTCTATATTGGTAACAGAAGTCTCTCAATTTGCTATAAAACTTGAGTCCAAGAAATCACTTATGTCTTGGTATGTTCGTGATTTTAGTCAGGTTTTTTCGTAGGTAATAGGCTTTATTTCTTTGATATCTCATATATAACTCTGAGGCGGATGTGGATATTTGAGTATCGCAGTATTTGGATTATTGTTTTTATCTACTGTTCATGTCTGTCATATAATGAGGAAATTTCTAGAAGACTGACCATCTGAACTAGTAAATGCAGATATTCATCCCACATCTCATATTGTAAGTGTCGTTCAATCCTCGGAATATGAAATATTATCCAAGACGTCTTGATCAACTTTACAACGTATATCTATCATATCTTTTATTTTCTTTTCTCAATTAGAAGTAAATATAATTTTACCTTCTTCTGCTCTTACAGCAAATAAGTTGTCTCTATTATTATCATTTATATTGTAAATAGATTCAATATATTCAGCATAAGCATTTAATCTTTGCTCTGGAGCAATATTGGATAGATCAGGTTGAAATTCATCTGTATGTCACTGTGTCTGTCAATTACGAATAATTTCTTGGTCCATATATTTTCCTGCAGCTCATGAAACATAATTTTTTCTCCAAGTAGATATATTGAAATTTAATGTTGGGAATGGTATTCCAAAAGATACTCAATCTACTGTCATGTATCATATTCATATTCATCAACCAAGTTTGGTAACGGATACTTTTCAATGTAACTGATCATACATATAATCTCTTCGTGAATCTACTATTCAAGTTTGAAGTACTTGTATTAAATTATTGATAGCATTTCTCTTTTTGGGTCATGCGAATTCAGTTGGCATATCGTTCATTAATTTGAATATTCATTTTTTATCGAAATAGTCAGATATATTTTTGATATTTCATTTCAAAAATCATTCGTTGTTTGCTATAAAAGTTTTGAATGGTTCTTTGGCTCAATTTTTTACAGTAGTTAATCTAGATGTTAAATATTTTTCCAATGAAGCTTTGTTTTGTATATGTTTGGAATCAATATTTGTAGGTAAATAAAATATTCAAGAAGAAATATCTCTATATTGGCGAGTCATTTGTTCTACTCATTGTTTGGGATCTTGTTTCCAAATAACCTCTAATGCAGCTACTCAAGCTCAAGCAAAATTTCATGCTAATTCTCATCAAACATTTGTAGTTCATCATTGTAGTCATATATATTTTCATGTCTTGATATCATCTAGTCTTGAAGTAATTACTCATTTGTAATTATATTGTCGAGCAGCTTCTGCAGATGCACTAAGAGTTACTGCTAATATTCATGTGGCTGCATTGTATTGTACTCATGGTCATACATTTCGTCATCGTACAAATTTTCAATTTTCTGAAAAATCGTATTTTCATATATCAGACTTGAGTCAAATAGTTCAATTTGGATTGAATGTTAGTCATCATCAAATCAGATTTCTAGTAAATTCATTTTCTAGTTTATGTCTATATTTCTTTGTATCAAAAGACTTTGTAATTCATCATTGATCTGGACTCAGACTTACCTGTAAGTTATCCAACACTGACATAAGTCATGTAATAAATGTATGTTTAGTATCTGTAAATCAATCAGATTTGAATTTTGCTTCCATTTCTGGATGTTTGGAAAAGTAAGCATTAAGCTCTTTTTCTATCATAGAATATCTATCAAATCATGTATCCAATCTCTCTACTCCAGTCAAATTATCAACTAAATCAGGAGTGATAGTAGCACTTGATCAATTTAACTCTTCTATAGCCTTGGCAAATAGTGGTTGAAAATTTCAGTAATTATCAAATCATTCTTTTCATGTAAAATTTTGAGCAAATTCAAGTAATTTCTGTTTAGTTCGTTGGTTGGCTTTTACATTGGATATAGCTCTTTCCAAAGATGGATTGGTGGTTGTCCAAGCAATATTTCTCATAATATTTTCTATAACTATTTTTTCTCATGTCAGATCATTTCAATCTCACTCAAGATCAGCAGCTGTAAGATTATATTTTCTCATATATTCAGATTTGGTATCTGGTTCATATTTGAGTTTTACATCTAATACCGCTATTGCTCTATTGATTTCTGAATATAATTGTGGACCAAAAATAGTAGCTGCATCTCATATTCATTCTTGTGATTTTTTATAATCTTTATTTGTTTCCTTTCGTTGCTCTTTCTCTTTTTTGAAATCTTTTCTTCGTCATGGATATTTTCATTGTTCTGTTTTGAATTTTGATTTGAGTTGTGTTCTACCTTCAACAACGGAAATCTGTCAATCAGTATTGAAATCACACAATGCTTCTAAAATATTTTCAGAAGATAAGTTATCCGCTATTTGGTCAAACCTATCAGCTTGTTGAAATTTTTCTTTGTATGTCTCTCAATATGATTGTGCGTCATATGCAAAATTTAATAAATCATTTTGATCAGCCTGATTTAATATCATAGCAATCTTTCTTCTTTCATTATCCATTCATCATTCACGTTCGTAATATGGAAAATATTTTTTGATATCAGCAGTAGAAATTCTTCATTTTTTGTCTCGATTGATATCTAATTTTCCGCTATCTATGTCCAAAATAATTTTCGCTAATCAGTCATTTGGACTCAAATTTATTTTAAATTTTCTTCTAGATAAATTTTCTTTTCATTCTTCTTCATCTATAATCTTGTCCATAATATTTTTTAATTTTGGGTGTTTATGTTCTAGGTCGTCAACTGAATATCATAAGTCATCTTTGAATTCATAATGAACTTCTGATCATTCCATTAGATTAAATTCTGTTGGTTTGTAGCCATATTGATTATCTAAACTTTCTGGTTTCTCTATAGGTGTAATTCAAGTAACTGTATCTTTTGTAAGATACATTCAATCAGAATATCTAGCAAGAAATTTGATTTTGTTATCATCTACAAAATATAAAGCTTCTCGTTCTTTATTTGTTGTTTTTATTAATTGGTCTGGTAAAAGGTTTCAATCTGCATCAAATTTGAGTGATCATACTTCATATTCAGTTCAATCTATAGTAGCATTAATCTCTGCAAAATATAATCAAGCTCAATTTTTTTGGATTTTTCATCGTTTGAATTCTGTGATATCAAATAGTTTAGATGTTATTTTTGCTTTTTCTGTTTCGTCTGTAACTTCTGTCAAAATGTTTGGATCGACTTCTGGCTCGTTTGTATTATCAACGTTATCGTTTGTATTGTCAGTGTTATCATTTGTATTGTCAGCGTTATCGTTTGTATTGTCAGCGTTATCGTTTGTGTTACCAGTGTTATCATTTGTATTGTCAGCATTATCGTTTGTGTTGTCAGCATTATCGTTTGTATAAATTTCCAAACCAGATAAAGTCTCTGATCAAAATTTTCAATCAAATCAGTATTTGGGTAAATTATCTTTTCATAATATTTTTTGTAATTCTGTAACTTTTCATTTTGATAATAAGTCTATTATTTTTGTTTGATCTGCTGATCATAGTTTTGCAATTTCATCAGATATATCTGATAATTTTACTCAATTGAAAAGAGTAAATTTTCATTTAATTTTATTTTCAATAGATTTGGAATCTAATTTATCTGTATTTTGATCTACATCATTTTGTAAATTTTGGAGATCTATTTGAGTAGCTAAATCAGTAAGTTCAAAATCAAACTTTATAATTTCAGCAAAAAGAGCTTTTTCCTTTTCAGCTTCTACGATCTCATCTATCTTGGTATTGAATTCTTCTTGTTTTTTATCTCTATTGCTTTCATTAATTTCATTATCTTCGGAAAATTTTCTAAATTCTGCTTCAACATAAGCATTTAGAACCGATAACTCAGTAGTACTCAATTTATCACTCGACTCTATATCTTTTACATAATTTTCTGGACCTGTCATGGTTATAAATTTATAGTAAAATATAATACATAGGTAATTTTAGCTTAAATAAAAATATTGTCAAATTTTCACAGGGCTTTTTTTGCTAAATAAACCATTTATTAAAAAAAATTATACAATATGCTTTTAACATACTGTGATATAGATATAAAATAAGACAAGTATCAATTTTGAAAAAATTAATCAGAATTAGATTTTCTTTTGACAAAAAAAATATTTTATGTTATTATATACTACCCCATTTAGAAATAACGAAAAACAAAATGACTAAAAATTTATTTAAAAAATTTAAATGACTAAAAAAGAGTCTGATCTATATTAAAAAAAAGTTCGCTTGAAAAGAACTTATAATTTGAATTTCTTTGGGTTTTGTTTTAATGTCATTTTTGATGTTGTTTGCTAATAATTTGGGGATTGAAAGTGAATGAAATCAAATTCATGCTGCAGCTGAAATTAATTAGTAGATTGCAAAATAAAAACAAAAAATAGGTCACGAAAGTGAGCTTTTTTTTATTTAAGAATACTAATATTTTAAATTCTGACTTGAATTTGACACTAGAAATTATTAACTATTGATTGTAAATAAAATACCTAGATAGCTCAGTCTACCGCTTTGCGGGATAAAGTCCGAGCGCACCCATGGTATTCTATCAATTATTAACTGTTATTTTTAAAAAAACATGCCTGGATAGCTCAGTCGGTAGAGCGCACCCATGGTAAGGGTGAGGTCACCGGTTCAATCCCGGTTTCAGGCTAATCAATATAGTAAAAAGTAAGAACTTGAATTTAATTTGGCTTTTATTATTATTGAGGTAGATTCAGTGAATACTGATAATTATTTTAAGTTTTATGTTTTAAAGATGGCATCTAGAACAAACAAGCAATGAATTGCTAAAAAAAAGTCTATACAACAAAAACAAGCAAATAGATTGAAAGGATCTAAAAGATTTGAATATCCAAAAAGAAAACTTGATTTGGAAGATTCAAAAGAGATTGGTATTGTATGAGTATATACAAACCCTAAATGATCTACATATAATTGGTTTTTGAAAGGAAGAAAAATTTGTTGGGAGACTAGACTTAGAGTAGATCCTGATGGATATAGATATATTAGAACTCCATCTGGATGATCTGAAATGGTTTCTGTACCTATTTCTGGTTGGACAAGAAATAAATTAAGAAGAAATACTAGCATGAAAAAATAAATTTATTTTTTCAGATTTTATGGATAAAGTAAATTTAAATAAATCAAAAAAAAATAGCAGTTTGTGAATTATTATAGCTATTTTTTTTGTTTTTGGACTTATAGGTAATCTAGGAGAAAATTTGTGAGCTTGGTGAGATTTTTTGATTGTATTTTTGATTTTTTGAATAGCTATATTTTCTATGATATGGAAATATAAAAAATCATGACTTAAAGAGATGATGATGAAAAATGGATGAGGTTTTTGGGAGACCATAAAAAAAATAGCAGAACAAGAAAAAAAAAGAAAAATTAATTCTGAATCAGATTTATTTAAGATAGTAGATGTTGTATGAAATTTAAAAAATGAGAATAGCAAAAACCCCGATGAAAAAGAAAATGAAAATTTAAGATTTGATCTAAATAATCAAGATGAAGCAATAGACAAATCATCGGATATTTCAAATATTTTTAAAATATTACCTATTCTTTTTATTTTTGGTATTTTGATAACGATTATTTTTTGAAAATTTATAAGAGATGAAAATAAATTTAATTTTGGTAATATGTTTTTAGAAAATCAAAACTCTTATGTAACTTGGATTATTATTTGAGGTTTAGTCTTGTTTATTATATTATTTACAGTATATAATTATTATAAGAAGATTGATAGAAAATAGTTTTTATATTATAATCTTTACTAAAATGGCTGGAAATTTTTTATTGGGAATTATTATTTTATTTTTGATATCATGAATAAGAGTAGTAAAACAATATTATAGGAAAGTAGTATTTACACTATGAAAATATACATGAATTTTGACACCAGGACTTAAATACATTGTACCTATAATACAAAGAACCAGTAATGTAGATATTAGAGAAAAAGCTGTAGATGTACCTAGTCAAGAAGCTATGACAAAGGACAATATTTCATGTAATATTAATGCTGTAATATATTATAAAGTAAAAGAAGATCAGGTAGATAGATCTGTAATCAATGTAAAATATCTTGACTATGCTATGACTCAATTTGCTCAAACTACTATGAGAAATATTGTTTGAAAATTTGAGTTGGATGAGCTATTAGCAAAGAGAGATGAAGCTAGCGCAGAGATAAAGAAAATTGTTGATGAAAAATCTGATTCACGATGAATAGATGTACTATCTGTTGAAATAAAAGATATAAACATCCCCGATGATCTAAAAAGAACTATTGGTAAACAAGCTGAAGCTGAAAGAGAAAAAAGAGCTAAAATTATCACTTCGGAATGAGAACTTGCATCATCTGAGAATCTCAAAAAAGCTGCTGAAATGCTTGCTAAAGCGCCATGAGCACTACACTTGAGAACATTACAATCTGTAAATGATATAAGTTCCGATCAATCAAACACAACTGTTTGGATGATACCTATAGAAATAATGAACGCTATAGAATGATTAGGTAAAAAATTTAATGTAAAATAATTATTTTATATATTTGTAAATAAAAAACGGAGTCTTGACTAATGTCCGTTTTTTGACAAAAAAAAAATTTTGTTTAGAATTGATTTGATTTAGCAATTAAAGCGATTTATGAAAATCAATATAAAAGAACATCCAAAAGAATGATTGATAAAAATAATACAGAAAAAATTCTTTTCTTTGCCTATATCCATCAAAATGGTTTCGTTCTCTTTCTTTATATTTATGCTATGATGGGGACTGGGAGCTGACACCTTTTTTTCTGTTTATGTAAAAACCATTGTAGATAATATTTTTTGGGTATCTATTATTGGGGCTATTTTGGCTGGAGCAAAAATGATATTTACTCTACCAATTTGAGAACTAGATGATCATACCAATATGAAGTATGTTATTTTTTTGAGTAAAATATTTTATGCAATTGCTGCAATATTTTATTTCTTTGCATGAGTATTTTTTTCTATAGAAATATTACTTGTGGCTGTAATATTTAATGGTATAGCTACAGCATCACTACTGGTAACATATCAAACATATATCCGTCATCGAGTAAAAAAGAATAATAGCTGAACATCTTTTGGTTTATTTTTTTCTAGTGCAAATTTAGCATTAGTATTGTGAAGTTTGTTGGTAGCATTGTTTATAGATTATATAGATCTACACTATGTATTTATATTTTTGTTTTTGTTTTCTATATTATCTTTGTTTACTGATAATAAGCTCCCAGAATTCAAGGATAAAAGATTAAAAGAAATATTCCAAAAAGAGAGCTTTCTCCACCAGTTTTTTCGTTCCATTTTTTCTTTTGGATCATTCAAGAGAGTATTTGAAACCTTGAGAAATTCATCAAAAAAACTTATATGACCTATATCTTTTGAATTTGCTTTTAATGCTCTAAATTATATATGATTTTTGTTTATACCTATAGTATCTATTCAAAATAATTTATCTCTGGCTCAAATAGCGATAATAGTAGCTGTAATGAGAGCTCCATATTTAATTTGATTTTTTTCTGGATCTATTGCTGATAAATTTAATAAAAAAGCATTTGTATTATTAATATTTTTATTCTTATCATTTATGTATACTCTACTATGATATAATGAATGATTTCGAGCAATAATAACAATATCTTTTGGCATAGCTTTGTGACTAGCAGCTATTAGACCAGTAATTTCAGGATTAATTTCCGATAATGTAAAATCTAATGATATATGAACAATCACAGGTGTAGGTGAATTTACATGAAGATTGTGAGATATATTTGGAGCAATAATATTTGGTATATTATCTTGAATTATATGAATCAGTTGATCTTTTATATTTATATGAATAGCTTTGTTTGTGATTAGTTTACGACTATTACTTAGGAGTCGTTGATTTATATGAAGTATAAAATTTAGAAAATAACTATGAATATAATATTTCTCGTCCTTGAAGTTTTGTATCTGTAAGTATGTAAATATCTGGAGTATTGCATGTTGCTTTTTCTAGTTTTTTTCATTTGGAATTTAGAATATCTACAATTTCTAATTCTCCTATAGATTGTGGTGAAATAAACTTAATTTTCATTCATCTAGTAATTACTTCTTTGGGATCTATTTGGAAATATTTTTTCTTATTATGTTCAATAAATTTATCTGTAAATATTCCAAAATAGTTACGATTAAACAATGGTCAAGCACTGTCTAATGTTGTTGAAGTAACAAATCCTCCGTCGTTCACTTTGTTCACGCCACCTCTCCCGCTACTTGATCAGTCTTCAGCGGATTGCGGGATTCCGTTTCACTTCACTTTATCAAGGAGGCTAAGATTGTCTTCTCATTCAGGATATTCTTGTAATTTATTTAAAAGAAAACCATTTCGATATTGTCTGTGTGGAATAACATTTACAAGATTTAAGATATCAGAATCAGCTTTTTTCTTTTTTGAAATTGAATCTATTGCGTGTCTATATGCTTTGACAACAGCTCATACATAAAATTCTGATTTGGATCTTCATTCAATCTTGAGCGCATCAACGTATGGTAAAATATTTTTTAGATCATCTATAACACAAAGGTCTTTTGAAGACATAATGTGTGTACCATCCTCGTCTCATTGAAGTTGAAACAATTTACCTGGTCTACGTTCTTCTTCCAATCGCACTTTGTATTTGAATCTACAAGCGTGTGAACATTCTCATTTATTACCTGGTCTACCAGACATATAATCTCATAATAAACAACGACCAGAATATGACATGCACATTGCTCCATGAACAAAAACTTCTAATTCCATTCAAGGAACTTTGGCTTTGATATCTTTGATTTCATCTATATGTAACTCTCTAGCTAGCACGACTCTTTTTACTCACAAATCATATCGAAACTGAACAGCTCAATAATTCATAGTCGAAGTCTGAGTACTGAGATGTAAATCAGTATTGGGTAAATATTTTCTAATAATTTTGAATGTTCATGGATCAGAAAAAATAACAGCATCAGCTCAAACATCTGAAATCTTTTCTACTACTGATTCAAATATATTTATATCATTATTTCTAGGAAAAATATTCATGGTTAACAATGCTCTTTTTTTGAGAGAATGGATAATATCTATAGTTTTTTTTAATTCTTCAAATCAACGAATTTTGTTTTGTCTCATCCTGAGTGATGTAAATGGAACTCAGACATATATTTCATCTGCACCGTATTTGGCTGCTGTAATAGCTTTGTTGTATGATCAACCTGGTGCAACAATTTTTACTGACATAATATTAAATTTTAAAGTTTAAAGTTTAAATAAATTTAACTTTCTGCTTTCTAGTTTCAAATTAAAAAAAAGTCTGACTACAAATAAATAATCAGACTATCATTTTTCTTTGGTTGGTATAAACAATATCAACACCGACAAAAACATTAAGCCTAATAAAAATCCAACTCTCCAGTTATCAAAACCGTATGACTGAGCAACCAGAAATATGATTATTAAATCAAGAAGAAAGATTGTACCTAATGCCTTTTCTAAAATAATTGGTAAATACTTTTTAAATTTTTGTTTTAATTTCATAATTTAATTTATTTCTTCTACTTCTTTTTTTATTTTTTTAATCTTATATACTTTTGATAAATATAACAATTTGAATATTATTAGTCAAATGAAACTCATTATCCAAAATATAATCCTCAAAAATGGATAAAATAATAAATACATAAGCACTATAACCGAAAATTGAAATACTGGTTTATCGTATCTTTTTGTGATTTCTTGCAAGATATAATCACATATTCACATATTTATAGATGAGTTATCTTGGATTACTTGATCTATCATTACAGATTTATAATTAGTTATTTTTTGTGATAAATAAGATGGATTATCTTGATTTGGTTTGGTCAGAATATCTCATAAACTTGAACTAAAGAACATTTGTGTGTCCTCTTTTATTTGATTAGCTTTATCCATTCAAATTTTAAAAGGCTTTGTGAATGTTTCTATAACTTGATTGGAAGCACTAGATAAAGACTCACACGAAAATGGAAAATTTTTAGATATTCATAGTAATGCTATACTATAAGTAAATGCTATAAGCACAGTAAATAAATATCATCATGTTGTAAAATAACTAATACTCTTGAAGTAAACCCTACTCTGTGTTGGTACCTGTATATCTGTCGATAATACAAATATCGCAGCGTTGAAAACAGTTATAGCTGCTAATAAATGTCGATCAGAGAATCAAATAAATATTCGTTCTATAATAGTTAGAATAATCAATCATAATAGAAAATACTTAGTATGATATCTTTGGACTTCTATAAAAAAGAAATGATACGATATGAAAAATAGAAATACAAATAATAATGAAGTGAATATACTTTCAAGAAAAAAAAGTTGATATATTACGGATAAATACAAGATACTAACTATTAGTGTAATAATTACCGATCTTGGAGATAAATTTATTTTATTAATATAATTTTTTAAAAACATTTTATGGAAAAATAATTTTTAAAATAAAGTCTGATAGAAACAATAATATCCGATATGTTATAATCATTGCTGGTAAAAATGGAATGATATTTTGAGACTTTGTATCTAAGCTCTTTTTGATATCGTCTTTTGCTTTTATACTATCTTGTATAAAATAATTTATCATTCGAATAACAATTCAAATAATACAACTAATTAAAACAAATAATAATAATATTTTATTTAAATTAAAGCTAGAAAAAGCAACATTATTGAACATAAATATAAATGAGAATAATGTTCATAAAACAAAAGATAATATTAGATCTCAAATTCAGATTCATGCTAAATTTTTTTTGTATTTATATCTTACATATAATTTGGATATGTAATATATAGCTAGAAATGTGACTAATAAAGATATAGAAGAAAAGAATGCTATCTTGTAATCACCAGTTATATTAAAAAATTGGACTAAAAGAGAAAGTATCAAAACGAATACAGTAATAGGTAAATGTAATTCATATTTTTTGAAATCGTATATTAATACTAATAATAACAACCAATTTATTAATAACCAAAAAATTAGACTAAGATACCCTGAAAACGGAATAAATAAATATGTAAGCAAAAATACTATTCAAGATAATATCTCTAATATAGGATAAAATGTAGATATCTTTTTTTGACAAAAAGAACATTTTCATCTCTGATAAATATAGCTAAACAATGGTATAAGATTTTTAACTTTTAATCTTTTTTTACATTTTGGACATTGGGAAAATCAAATAGATATTGATTTTAATTCTTTTAAATCAAATTTATTTGAAGATAATCTAGTTAACAAAACCGATCAAAAAGATCAAAATATAAGTCAAAAAACTAGGATTATTATTCGCATTAAAAAACATATATATGATAAATAATTTATTATGAGAAATGAAACAACTAATCAATTTTTAAATAATTTTAACTAAGATTGTTTTGCATATACTAGCAATAACTAGGTTTAGTTTAGGTATTCTATTTATTCGTTTAAAAGTTTCAACGTTTAAAATATTTTTTTTGATTAAAAAAAATAAAAGCCCTACGGACTTTTATTTTCCTATCATTTATAGTTTATTACCGTGTGGTGGGCGATAATATCACTAATAATATTTTTGTCCAAAAAAATGGACAGTGATTTTATAACAAATTAGAATAACATTGCAAGTTATTTTGTGTTTTTTTTGGAATAAAATGCTTTTAGAAGTTCTTTTGTAACAGGCACATTCACAAGTAATGTTAAAGTCATAGTAGCAAGCATCATTGATCAAAATCATTTGAACATATTTATTCACATTGAGAATAAAATAAATGCTATTAATCATGTACTCAATTGTCAATCTCTAATAGCTGGCCAACTTCTTGATCAAGCTAATTCAATTGCTGATCATAGTGATTTTCATTCACTCAATTCTTCACGAAATCTTTCAAAGATCAAAACATTTGCATCTACAGCCATTCATAATGCTAATATGATAGCAGCTATACCACTCAATGAAAGAGCATAATCTATAAGTTTTAAAAATCATGTCAAAATAACCAAAAATACAATTATAGTAAACAAAGCTATAAGTGCTTTTTTAATTCAATACATAAACAACATAAATACAAAGATAGCTATTATTCAAATCAATGTAGCTAACATTGCTCATGAAAACGCACTCTCTCCCAATGTTGGAGATATTTTTTCTTCTTGCATAAGTATAAGTGGAGCTGGTAATGCTCAATCATTTAGAGAATTGATTAACTCTTTTGCTGTTTGAGGAGTAAATTGTCAATCAATTTGAGCTCATCCTCAACATATCTTACTTTGTATAGTTGGTGATGTAAGTAAATTTCATCATATAAATATAGCCATTTGATTACCTATATTTTCTGATGTTATTTCACAAAATATTTCTTTTCATGCATCATCAAAATTTATTAACACTACTGGTTCTCAAACTTGAGAAGAGCTTACATTAGCATATTTGAAATATGCTCCATTCAATACTTTTTGACTTTGAGTTGTAAGTGCTAACTTCCAAGTCTCTCTATCTTGTATAAAAACATCTTCTATATCATAAATTATCTGATTTTTTAATAAATCCTCAAATTTAGTTTCATCTACATTATACACCTCTAAAACTGAATATAATTTTTCTAATTGATCTTTTTGATCTGTAATATATACGATATACGTAGTATCAAATCTTTTGTAAGTCTGAATATCTCAAGTATTATTAGGATCAAAAGTATTTATTATATTTGTTATTTCTGTCTGAGACAATCGTCAATTTTCAACAAGCTTTGTTCATGATAGTAAATTTGATCATTTTTTATTGATAGATTTTTTAACCTTTTCAACTAATAAATCAGTACTTTCGTCTATTTCTTCTACCTCTTCTTTTGAAAGTCATAGAATGCTAGGTTTGGATACACTTATAATTTTAACATTATAAGCAGACTCTCCACTTCATATTTCTCCTATATTGTAAATAAGTTTTTTTCCATTGTATTCATAATTATCTTGATTGATATCAGATATTTCTGATGAATATTTTTCTTGATATTCTAGTCATAATTGATCAGCCGTTTGTTTTATATCTTCTATTCATATTATACTTTTTTGTAATGTACTTTTGTCCAATATACGAAAGAAAGAAAATCATTTCAACTGAGATGATGAAACAATTCAGTCTTGATCTTGAGTCTGAATAGTAGCATATTCTCAATTTAGAATATCTGATATTTCTCATGTTTGGATATTAGATAATAGTTTTGCATTTTTTGTGTATATATCTGGAAGTTGAGCAAGAGTTACTCCAGTAAAATGATTATAAAAAATATTTTCTGCACCCCTACCATCTGCTAATTTATCCATTTTGGATGGATTGGTTTTTACTTCTTGCAATAGAGAGTAAGCTTTTGTTTCTCTATCTTTTATAGTAGATTCAGTGGGTTCTTCTTGATTTGGTAATCTAAATTCAAGTTCAACTGTTTTTCATATGATTTCTTTTGCTTGATCCAAATCAGCTATTCATCATATTTCCACAACTATATATTGTTGATTATCTAGATTTTGAACATATGCTTTATAATCACTTACACCCAATTTGGAAATTCTTTTATCAATATTTTTGATAACTATATTTTCTATAAGTTTTTTTACTGCATTTAGTTCTTGTGGGTCTTTGTATATTTCTTCATATTTTTCATATGACACTCTATATACTAATTTTGTTCATCAAGAAACATCCAATCATTTTCTAAAATGACTTATTCAGTCTGAAGTAATAATAAGACTTCTTATTCAAGTTTCTGGATTAAATTTTCTTCAAACAAAGAAAATAGCGAATAATCAAAGCAAGAATAATATTGTAAAGATCTGCTTTCTACTTAATTTCATTTCAAAAAATATAAAAAATAAATCTGACTAAAATAGTTTATTGACTTTATACTTTTGTGTTTTTAATTCAAGGTTATTTATGCATCTTGCATTTTACTTAAGGTATCCAATAGCTGATCATTTTCTCAAATTTGAAATATTGCGTTTTTTAAGATATTTTTTGCTCAAGATATATCTCATAATTTGAACAAACATTCAGATTTTTGAATATAAGCATCTATATCTTGAGGATCTATATCTAAGACTCAATCAAAATAACTAATAGCTTCTTGATATTCTCAAAATCAAGAATAAGTTAATCAAAACTCAAAAAGAACGTCTGGTATAATAGAAAAATCTCATTTAGACTGAGATATTTCTAGGGCAGATTCTAGATAAAATTTCGATTT
The DNA here is from genome assembly GCA_021734475.1 of Candidatus Altimarinota bacterium. Classification (GTDB taxonomy): domain Bacteria; phylum Patescibacteriota; class Gracilibacteria; order Absconditabacterales; family Absconditicoccaceae; genus UBA6263. The sequence goes on along the minus strand of JAIPIU010000002.1, from coordinate 173,185 downwards.
AATAAAATTCTTTTTTTTATTATAAATTTTTCATAACATATAAAAAGATTGATAATCTTTGATATCAGATTTTAAATATTTATCATAATGATAGATTGCTTTGTCGTATTCTCATAATAAAAAATAAGTATATCATTGATAATTGGATATATTTTCCGTTGGTTTGATGACCTTTATTTTTTCAAATATGTTTAGTGCATTTATATAATTTCAACGTAAATTCTCAGTAACTCAATTGAATATTATAGGTTCTATGCTATCTGGATATATTCCAGAAATATTTTGATAATGTATAATTGCTTCATCATAATATCAAGATAGCATCAAAGAATTTGCTATTCACATCATAGCTTGATAATTTTGTGGTTGTATATCCAACATGTCTTGAAAACAAAATATTGCATCATCAAACATTTCAAATTCCATATAAATAATTCATTGATAATATAAGAAACTTGGAATGTTTGGATATTTTTGTTGTAAGTATTGAAATATTTCAAGAGCTTTTGAATAATCTTTTTTAATCTGATACAAAGATATAGCTTTCATATATTCAACGAAATCTGCTTGAGTTAATCAAAGATTTTTAATTGCTTCATCTACACGAACATCTGTATAAGAATCTGTCAAGTTACCATCTCTTAACAGACTATCCACTAATTGTTTTTGTACATTTGGAAGATTAAAATCAAAATCCTGAGCTAATTTTTCATCTACAAATTTTAATTCTTCTAGAAGTTTTTTATTAATGAAAAATTTATCCATTTTATATTAAATTTTTAAAGGGCCTGCTTTATAAAAATATATAATATTATTTCAAATTATTTTGTCTGTGTTGGTTTAGATCCAAAAATTTGATTTTTCTTTTGATTTATAAGCACCAAAAAATCCATATCCTCTGGATCTCGATTTTTACCAAAATCTGATAAAGAATCTGAATGATGAAATGGTACTATATAGTTATTATTATATTTTCAGTATTCATTATTTAGTATTTCTATGAAGTGTGAATTTTTTACTATAGGTGATATTACTATTATATCGCTTCATACAAGATCATTTTCTTTCATCCACTTACAAAAGTTTTGAGCATAAAACTGTATCGTGTCTGTTACCAAAGATTTTGCTAAGGAATTTTTTTCTATAGTTTCATAGTCTTTGTATCGATAATGAGATATTCAATTATCTTTGTACATTTGTCTGAGTGATCACATTCATAGATTTAGAAAATTAACTTTTTGATAAAATCATTGATTAATTTTTATAGTTTTACAATAATTTTCATTAATATACAACAAGACAAAGTTTTCTTTTTTAAGTATATTCCTCAAAAAAAGTGCAGTATAAAAAGATTGAGGTAATATAGCGACATGTTTGTTTGATAATACATTTCAATATATTCTATTTATAGTATTTAGAGAAACTTTGTTTATATAGATTATATAAAGCCTAAAAAAAACTTCTCACTTTTCTCAGATTAGGAATTTTTTTGAATCTCCATCTACATATATTGTATCTATATATGTTGATATGATATCGTCTGATATCTCTCTTTGTTGTTTGATTTGAGAAACTTTTTCATCTATAATTTTTTGTAGATCTTGTATAGTTATTTTTTTGTCAAATTTTTGATAAACATCGAATCTAAAAAACGAAAATCTACTTTCATCTAGCATAAATATATGATCATATCTGGGATATTCTTGAGATTTTTTCACTGCATCAAAAAAACTTAAATGAAGAGTATAGTTCTGAATCTCTTCTTCATTATAAATCTTGTAGACACGAAATCTGGGATAATTGTCTGATAAATATTCATATCGAATATGATACATATGTACGTTTAAACGCTAAAACGTTTAAACGCTTAAACGAATAAACGCTTAAACGCTTTTAATATATTTCCTTATCTTTTTTATTTGTCCATTTTTGAAATACCTTGAGTGCCTCTTTATGATTTATTTGTTTCATAGGAATTTTTCTTTTTGATTTGGGAGTACTTAGTTCTTCATATATAAAATTATCATCAAAACCTATTTTGGCAGCATCCTCTTGTGTATCTGCATAGTAAATTTTGGAAATATGTGCTCGATAAATTGCTCATAAACACATAGGACATGGTTCACATGAAGTATATATTTCACATCAATCTAAATGATGTTCTCATAATTTTTTACAAGCATTACGTATAGCCTGGACTTCAGCATGGGCTGTTGGATCACTATGAGAGATAACCATATTTCTTCATCTTCCTATAATTTTTCAATCTTTGACAATAACAGCACCAAACGGTCAACCATCATTGGTTTTGAGATTTTTGTGTGCTAATTTAATTGCTTCTTTAATATATTTAATAGTTTCGAGCATTGATATTACACTAATGTAAAACTTATTTTTTCATAGTAAGTATACCAAAGACAATAAAACCTAAACCTAATCATATAAATAATCAAGCAACAAGATTATCAAAAGCAAAACCAAATCACATTCATAACAGCAATCATCATGGAATAAACAAACCTTCTCAAGTTTTTTTTATATTTTTAGTTGAAATTTTTTCTTTCTGTGGCATTTATAAATATTTAAAAAATAAATTTTTATTTGGTTTTTCTAACTATTTTTCTAAGTGGTTTTTTGATTGTATTTTTTTTAGTAACTGGGGGTTTCGCTACTGACTTTTTTGTTATTAATATTGGCTTTTTTATTACTGGTTCATTTGTAGATCATGATATTTTTTTATAAAAATCTGCTGTAGCTATTTGATTTGTTGGTATTGCTCGAAGTAATCATATTCATAGTGCAACTGCTCATAGCATAAGTATAACAAATTTTGACATACAAAATCATAGTAATTCTCGAAAATGTCATTTTGTTATTTCTCGAGATTGTTTGATAGCTTTGTATGGTCAATAATTTTTATCTATTATGAGATAAGAAAAAAATTGTACTCTGATAGCAAATATTATAAATAAAAGTACTCAAACTATAGACAATAAAACTGCTAATATTAGGAATGGGGTAAATCATTTAGAAACTATAAATAGTAGTATTGGCAAAATAAAAAGTATTATCATAGCTACAAAATATAATAGCATAGCTCATAAAAATTTCAGAAACAATGGTAGAATTTTTTTGAAAAACTGATTGTACTTTGTATGTCAGTTTTGAGATATTTCTAGAGAAATATTTTTTCGTCATATATTTATAGCAATTCAGATAATTAAACTAATTACATTGACTATTATATTTGATACAAGTCATAATTCCTGATTGGAATATCAAACTCACAACATAGAAAGAATCAAAGCAAATAATCACTGTATAACAAAGATTGTAACAATAAATAAAAAAATTAGTCAAAAATTTTTCTTTGTTAGTTTTCGACCTGATCTTAAAGTTAAATCTATGAGAGAAATTGTTTTCATTGTATATAAATAAATATTATAAAAACTTGGAAATTAAATAACAACTATTGTTAAACATTATAGATTTTATTTTTTCTTCGCTTTTTTTGCTTTTGTAGCAGTTTTAGATATTTTTGGTTTGGAAGCTTTCTTTTTGGTTTGAGGATTTTTACCTATTTTAGCCTCTATAACGACTAAACAATCTTCTAAATTAAGATCTGATGCATCTTTTCATCATTTTACTAATCTATAATTATTTCAATCATATTTGATATATGGACCATAGAATCAATTTAAAACCTCTATAGTTTTTCAATCATGTGGAAAAGAATTTATATGTTTGTTTTTTTCTGCTTCTATTTTTTTTTCTACAAGTTCTTTTGAATCTTCTATTCAAATAGTAAATGGATCCAATCAAGAAGTTTTGGGAATTGAAACAAATAAACTTTTGTATTTTAAGTATGGCCCAAATCTTCATATTCAAGCTATTACTTTTTCTCATTTATAAGTTCAAACATCTCTAGGTAAAGAAAATGCTTTTAGAGCTTCTGGTAGAGTAATAGTTTCTATAGTTTTACCTGATGGCATGGGTGCAAATTTAGGTTTCTCTTCATCTGTAACTTCTCATATCTGAAGCATAGGTCAAAACCTTCATATTCTAGCTATTACTTTTTTTCAAGACTGAGGATCTAATCATATTTCTTTATCCGAATTTACTCTATCTGTTTCAGCAGTTTTTGAAATCTGATCATGAAATGGTCAATAAAAATCTCATATCATCTTGGATCGTTGAATTTTTCATTCTGCTATATTATCAAACTCTTCTTCTACTCAGGCAGTAAAATTGTAATCTATAATATTGGAAAAATGTTCCATAAGAAAATCTGTTACTACCATTCCAATATCAGTAGGAAATAACTTATTTTTTTCTGCTCAAGTGTTTTGCTCTTTGGTAGTTTGTGTGATTTTTGAATTTTCAAGAATAAATTCTATATATTCTCTTTTTTCTCATGGTCTATCTTCTTTGATTACATATCCTCTTTTTTGGATTGTAGATATTGTGGGAGCATAAGTAGATGGACGACCGATACCTTGCTCTTCAAGTTTTTTTACTAGAGACGCTTCTGTATATCTAGGTGGATGATTTTTAAATCTTTGAGTAGCTATGATTTGGGTTGGATTTAGAATTTCTCACTCTGTAAGTTTTGGTAAGATTCATTTATCTTCTTCTTCATCGTCATCACGAGATTCAAAATAAACTTTTAAAAATCAATCAAATTTAATTACCTCTCATGTAGCGATAAATTTATTTTTGTTTCAAGATATATCTATTGTAGCTTTGGTTTTTTCTACGATAGCAGGAGACATCTGAGACGCTATTGTTCTCTTCCAAATTAGGTCATAAAGTTTTTTTTCTGATGAATCTGATCATGCGTGAGGATTTTCCATATGAGATGGTCTAATACATTCATGTGCTTCTTGAGATCATTTAGTTTTGGTTTTGTAATTTGTAGGGCTGGAATATTTATCTCAATATATTTTTTTGATTTCATTTTGAGCTGCTTGCATAGCACTCTGAGAAATGTTTACTGAATCAGTTCTCATATAAGTAATATGTCATGCTTCGTATAATTTTTGTGCAACCTGCATAGTTCTAGCCACAGAAAATCATAACTTACGTGAAGCCTCTTGTTGTAATGTAGATGTAGTAAATGGAGCTGATGGAGTTTTTTTTCCTGGTTTAACTTCTATTTTTGAAATCTGAAAATTAGAATTTGATATGTCATTTAAAAATTTCTCAGTTTCTTGAGTATCTTTTATATCTTTTGAAAGTTCAGCTTTGAATTCTTTTTTTTCATCTCAAATAAAATTTCAAATAACTTTGAAAAATGATTCTGATTCAAATTTTTGGATTTCTCTTTCTCTTTCAACCAATAATCTTACAGCAACAGATTGTACTCTTCAGGCAGATAATCATCTCTTGATCTTTTGTCGAAGTACTGGTGATAATTCATATCAAACCAGACGATCAAGTACCCTTCTAGCCTGTTGAGCGTCTACTAAATTCATATCGATTGTTCTAGGATTTTTGATTGCATGGTCTATAGCATCTTTGGTAATTTCATGGAAAACTATTCTAGATGTATTAGCAATATTTAATCAAAGCTGCGTCGCCACATGTCGTCATATAGCTTCTCATTCGCGGTCCTCATCAGTCGCAATCCACACTTTTTTGACCTTGGATGCTATGGATTTGAGTTCTTTGAGTGTTTTTTGTTTGTCTGGGGAAACTACATATTGAGGTATAAAATTATTTTTGATATCTATAGCCATTTCTTTTGTAGGAAGATCAACTATGTGTCACATAGAAGCTTTGACCTCAAATCACTCTCAAAGAAATTTCTTGATAGTCTGCGATTTGGCAGGAGACTCTACTATAACTAAATTATCCATAACAAGATTTAAAGTACTAAAATGTCATTGCGAGGAACGAAGCCCACCTTCGTGGATAAACAATCTTAAGATCGCCACTACCGCAGTACTGCGGTATCGCGATGACTAGTCGTTTTTTGTTTTTATAAAAGGGCGTTTAAAATTCAATCTCAAATTATCATAGGTATTAACTAATGTTTCGTAATTGTAATTTACTATTGACATTTGTTATGAAATTGTTAGAAGTCACCCGCAAAAAAAAGAATCAGATTTTTGCATTTTAATGGCTTTGTAAGTATAATTAATTGATTCATTGTTACATTGTAATATTGTTACAATGCTTTAGCATTTTATATGTAATATGAATACACCCAAAAAGACTCCTAATGGTAAAAAATGATGAGCTAGAAATTCTCAAGTTTCTAGTATGATTTTGACTATATTGGATACTTTGAAAAATAAACCCCAAAATCAGTGAAAAGATAATATTCAGATCTTGAAAGAATTTTTGGAATATTATAGAATAGAATCAGATTTTTGATTATTGGAAGAAATAAGTAAAAATTGAACAGTGACATTTGATATGATCAAAGATGACGGTTTTGGTATAGATCAAATTATTGGTGATGATAGACACACTTCTGCTATTACTTTGCATAATGTTTTAAACAGTAGTAGTATGTGAGAACTATGAAAAGATATGGAAAAAGTAGTTATAAATAAATTAGTTGAAAGGATAAAGGATAAGGTGCCAAGTAATTTGAAGTCTAGCTTGGATAGAGAAATGAATAATACCAAAACTCTGAATGAATTTAAAAATCAGCTTTGGAATTTTGTTGATTATGGTGATGGATGAAAAAAGATAGACGAATATCTTGAAAAAGAAATAAAAGATATAAGGATAGAAAACAAAGATATAGTAGATGGATTGATGAAAGATGGGAAAATATGAGCTAATGATGTAGATTGAAATTTCAAAAATTGGAATACTGGGGTGAGTAAAAAATTCGATAAACTAATCACACAAGAATATCTAGATGGGATGAAATCTAGTCTAGCGTTTTTGGAGAAAAATTTTGGATTATTGAAAAATACATTCAATGATTTTGTTCCAAATATGTGATGGATAACAAAAAAATATCCGTGGAAGCAAAATGAAATTGATGATGAAATAAGAAAAAAACTAGATGAAGCTCAAGAGAATTGAAACAAAGAAGAATTTGATAAACTTAGTTTCTATGCGTACATAGATATGGTACAAAAGAAAAATAAAAATTTATGAGATCTATTGTCCAAATTATTTCAAAATAAATTTGATTTTGGAAAACTAAGTAAAGAAGATCAAAATGAATTTTTAAGAGAAAATATATCTGCTAGATTGGAGGAATTGAAAGTAAATAATCTAAGCAATTTGATCTGAGTAGATCAATCAGATTTTGAATATTTTGCAAAAAATATTTTTGATTTGAATCAAAATGAAATAGTGATTGATACAGCTCAGTGAGATATTAGATTAGGAGTAAATAAGAAATTAAAAGGATGAGTAAATCCAAATTTTATAGATATGTCTAATTTTGCTGATGCAAAGATTCCATTGGAATTGGATATAAAAGTATTGGAAGAAAATAATGATCTATTGAAAAACGCTGCTATCAAACAAGTCTTTGCTAATGAAATTTCTGAAGATGGGAAAAGTATAAATCTAAATTGAGACAATATTGGAAAATTATTTTTGTTGTATGTATTGGCTCAAAATTCTTTTGATAATAGATCTATGAACAAAGACAATGTAGATAAACTCAAGGAAGTATTTGATGATAAGATTCCGGCCGCAAAACTTGACCCACGCGGTGCTGCGGGGCAGGCTGCCGGAATGACAGATGATAAAGATAAGAAAGGCTGAGAAGGTGAAAGCAAAGAGAGTCAAGATAGTGAAGAAAATAAAGAAAAGTGAATTTGACTAGAAACTAAAGAAAAAACAGAAAAACAAAAATTTTTAGAAAGTCGAGATAATATAAAATGATATCAATTCCCAAATAGTAAATGAGAAATTTTTGACTGAAAAGAAATATGAAAATGATTTGAAATCTGAACTAGAATATGGATCAAAACATGATTTGAAACAGAGCTACCTCCTATGGATGTATGATGAGATCAGTGGATACAATTGAAAATAATAAATATAACAAATACAAATTTCACTGTGGAGTTGGAATGATGAGAATTGGCTGCAGGAAATTTAGAAGGGAAAAAAATAGTTTATCCCAAAACCAAAGAATCACTAGATAAAATTAGTAATGCTTTTAATGGAGATATTTATAAATTACCCGATCCCAAAAACTGGGATAAAGCATTTGGAGCTTTTGGAGATTGAAATCTTGGTATAAGTTGATCTGGAATTTTTGGTGAGGTAAGACGAGAAAAATGAAAATTTATGTCTAATTTATTGAAAGATGATAAAGGAAATGAAGAAGAAATAACTCATCGATGAATGGACTCTAGAGAATATGATGATAAATGAAAAGAAGAAATAGTTCCAATATATTACAAAGTATCTCATAATTCTGATAATACATTTACCGTAGAATTGGGAAATTATAAACGCAAAATGGATTATAATAACTTTATGATATTTGTATCCACCAAAAATCTAAAACCAAGTACTCAAAAAAATGCTGATGACAAAGTCAAAAACCATGATGAAGCTGCATGGAACAAACATAAATGAAGAAAGGAATGGAAATTTTTTGGTATCAAACAAATATTGGAAGTATTTAAATGAGTAGGTAAAAAAGTTGATGATGCACTCAAAAATTATAGCAAAGAGAGACAGGATATGTTCAATGAGTTTTTGGTTAGTGATGTATGAATATACAAAAAAATGGCTGGATTAATGAGTTTTATACCATGAGCTGGTGATGCTTTTCAAACTATAGAATTGGAATATCGAAATGAAAGAGATGCTAAAGTATGGAAAAAAACAGAGAAACGATTGAAAATATTCGAAGCCGATCCAGATTTTGGTCAAAGTTTTGATTTAGATTGATTTTTGAGACCATACTTGTGATGATTAAATCTAAAAGAAATGATAATAGACGGCAAATTACCTCAAGATCGTTATATAGCTCCAGCCACTTTATTGGCGCTTATTAAAAATTGATCTCCATATCGTGGAATTCAACAACTTAGATTAAAATGAGCTTGGGTAAAATTACTTTTATGAGAAGAACATCAACAAAGATTTTTAGCTCATCAGCAAGAACTCATTAGAGAAATTGAATCTAAAAAAGGAATATATTGATCTGGTTATGATTGACCAATGGTAAATGATTTGGTAAGAGCTGAAATGACTTATCTGGTAAATAATATATGAGGAAGAGCTACGTGACAGCGTTTTGGTCAAATACTTTGAGAAGATTGATGAGATGATAATCCCAAAAGAATGCGATCAGATAAATTTGCTTGAGAACTTGATTGAAAATATAATGAACGAATTTCTCAATCAAAAATTGAAGATAGATTTAATTGACTAAAACAAGTAACGAATTTTACTTTCTGTTATAATGAATTTAAAAGATTTTCTGGTTCAGGAAGATCTCAACATGCACTAGCATTCCTAAAAAGAATGGCAACTCTAGCAAAATCACCACAGCAAATTAGTTTATTGAAAATGTGCATAATCGGTAGCATGCTTAATGGATTTTTTTTACATTTTGCAGATAAAGATACTAAATGATGGCTAGAATCAATATGTAGATCTATGTGATTTAGTCCATGACTATGGATAACTAGATATGAACAAAAAGAAAAAATAGCATATATGTTGGATTATATAAGTAATTGAGAATTTTGAAAAAACGATAAATTAAAATATAATTCGAATAGTTTTTCGGAAAAAAGTGAGGAAATTGAATATAAAAAATTTTTATGAAATTTTGAAAAATGGCGATATACAAATTGAACTAATATTGAAAGTTTTTTGAGAAAACTACCAGTTATGGAAGATTTTAATGGAAAAAATATATCTAAAGATCCTATTATGAATGAACTAAAAGCTCTATCTATAGAAAATCAAGTAGAATGAACTGACAAAGATGTAAATACTAATTCCAAGATAATTACAGATTCTCCATTAACTCAAACTAAATGATTTGTTCAACGTGAAATGATGAAGTATGACAATGGTTGATTTACATGAGAGGTAGATCAAATTCAAGCTGCTGAAGATTTTCGGAATTCTGTAAGTAAACAAATACCAAAATGAAAATTATCTTCATCTGAACAGTTTGAATCTATAGCAAAAGTATTTTTAAATCGATTTGACAGAACTTTTGATGAAAATGGAAAATCAGATTTTGTTAGAAGAATATCTACTATAAAATGGTATCAGTCAAAATTAGCATGATGAAAAATTAAACAAGAATGATGAGATTTAACAAAAAAAGATTTAGATAATATAATGCGATATTCTACTGTTTGAGAGATAGTAGAAAATGAGAGAAGTTCTCCTCCGACTCAATTTAAATGAGCTTTGGAATGATTTTATAATCTATTTTTGGATAATATAGATAAATTTGACAATAATTTTATAGAATCTTTTTTTGGAAAACAATATCTAGAAGATTTTAATAGACCTTATTATTTAGCTCCTTGGAATGAATATATAAAAATAGTGGAAAATTTTTCTTCTTCTTTTTTAACTGAAGAAGAATCAGAATTGGCAGAAGCTGCAGAAATAAGAAAATTATCTCCAGAAGAGAGAAAACTTAGAGATGAAAAGAAACGTGACTATAGAAATGAAGATATTTATTTAAATAAAAAACTTAGGGATTTGGAGAAACGTTTATCTAGGAAATGATTACAATGACATACTCTATGATTAAGTTCAAAAGATATAGATAGATCAAAAGTTAGATTATGAAATATTTAAATACAACTTTAAAAAATAAAACAAAAAATGACAATAAATCGCATTCATCACCATATTCGTAAGCATGCAAAAACCGCTTACAAAAGAATTAAAAGAATTAGAAAACAAAGATCTAATATAAATATTTTTTTGACTACTATCGCCGTAGTGATGATTTGGAGATGATGTTGGGGTTTACTAGATATGTATCTGCTACCAAATCATTATACTCTAAGTCTAATAATATGACTAATATTATGAATATTTTTGTTGTTTGTAGATAATGAAAAATTGGATGAATTGGATGAAAAAATTGAAAATGAAGAAGAAATGAAATTGTAAAAGACTCTGTCATTGCGAGGAGTTTAACGACGAAGCAATCTTTTTTCATTTATTTTAAGATTGCCGCGCTTCGCTCGCAATGACATGACGGTGTAATAGAAAATATTATTCTTGAATAAAATGAGGGAAAGCCTTTATTTTTTTCTTGGTTAATTGGTAGGAATTGGAAATTATATCTAGCATAAATTCTGATGGACTGAGATGTTTATCCATATATTTTTTGAGAGATTTTTTGATCAAAGATACTGATAAATATTTAAATGATATTGCTAATATTTTGATAGGATTATTAGTCTTGGCAGATTTGATATAGTTTATCAAAGTCAGAGGGGTTTTGATCTGATCTACAAAATGAAGTGAGTGTGGAAATGGATAAAAGTATCCAAAATCATGATACATCACTATTTTTTTTCATTTAAATTTTTTGGAAGCAGATATTCACAGTCGTCATATCCATCTCAGAGTACTGTGATATCGTAGTATATCAGGATTAAATTCTTTGATAGCTTTTTGGATTTTGAAATAATTAGAGATATTTACTAATGCCAATAAGATTCATAGATATTTAAAAAATTTCGCAAATCTATTACTCGAAAGCTCACATCACAAAACCTGAATCTCATATCATTTGGATTCTAATAAATCTTTGACATCATAAATATATGTCTCTATTCATCATATTTTGCTTTTGAAATCGCTCAGCATAAGTATTTTTTTTCAAGATCAGAATATCTTTTTGAAATTTTGGAACCAGATTTCTTTGCTATATTGATCTGATATTTCTTGGAAAGTTTTGGGATTTAGCTTGGGGGGATTTTGTACTAATTTGTTTATCATATTGTGTAATTTCCATGCCGTATCAAATCAGTTTGTGTTTGTCAGATCAAATGCTGGTAGAATAAACTGAGCCAATCATCATTTGGCAAATCATATGACTGGTAGTCATCGCGAAAGTGAATTGAGAGCCGACAATCAAAACGTTTCTAGGAAGCTAGAAGGCATGAGTAAGTATTGTACTTTGGGCAAATATTGTTTGATATAGTCTAGTGTCTGTCGACCAAAAAAATGTATAGAATTGTATTTGTGTGTGAGTTTGATTAGATCTGATTCAAGTTTTCATTTCCCAAAAATATATAAATCAAATGGTAAATCCTGATTATTATTTCCAAATATTTCTATCATCTGCAAAATACTATCGAATCATTTTTCGACTTCCAACCTACCATAAAACAAAAATCAGATTTTATTCATAAAGATTTAATTTAATAAATTTTTTCTTTTTAGTGACTTGTAGAGTACCAAGAATGAGTCTTTTCTAAGAATAGATTTACCCAAATATTTTCGGTTTTTTTCTGTGAGAGCATTGCTTTCAAAATATGTTACATAGGGTTTGTATCGCATTCAGTTGTGTTGATCTTTGAGATTGAACAGCATTCTACCCAATATAGCGATCCATTCTTCTCCTAGAATTTCTTTGTCTGGAAAAAATTGTCAATCTTTTCAAACCATTATTCAATATTTCTGAAGATTTTTTACAGATTCCGTAAGTTCTGGATCTGGATTATTCAAATCTGAATATGGAGTAAATGTTGGATTGACTACTGGTATCTGAGAATATAGATTGTATTTTTTGCATATTCTATCAAAGACTAATGCTGCTTGTCGTCTAGGCAATTTATTATCTGGAAAAACTTTTTGATTGGATCATTTTACTATACCTTGGTAATACAGAGCTTCTATAGATTTTTTGTAATCTGTATTCAAAGGCATATCAAGGAATATTTTGCTATATCGAAATATATCTCTCAAAAAAGGTAATGGATCTAGAGTGTTTTTCAAAACACTATTTAGCTGTGTGCTTCGGTATGGTGTGAATGGCGACACAGGAGCATCTATTTGAAAATGTAAATGATACTGAGTAGATTGTCATGTAGAACCACACGTTCAAATTTGATCTCATCTTTTGATTTGGTCTCAATATTTTACATTGATTGTATCCATATGTTTGTATGAGTATCGTTTGTCTCAAGTCTGGATTACCACACAATTTCATTCATCTTTTTTGACACCATCTCGCTGCTTGATTCTAGTGACTACTCCATCTGAAAAACTATGAATAGGTGTTCAACGAGGCATGATAAGATCCAATCATCCATGAGTGTTTTTTTTACAATTTCGAAGAAAATAGTCACATGCTCGCATAGTGGGAACAAGTAATTTGATAGCTATGATCACATCTTGGAATTTTTTATTTGTTCAGCCAAATGGGATTACTTGATTGAGAGTTTTGTTGGCGAAATATTCTGATAATTTTCTAGCATCTAAGCTAGCATAATTGGATACAAATTCAACATTTAAAATATCAAAAAAATCTGATAACAAAAACCAATCAGACTTATCATTTTGCTCATATGTTTTGGCTATTATATCACTATAGTTTGTCAGCGTATAAAAAGGCACTTTGAGCATATTTTTGTTTTTTATATTTTAAACTATTTTTAGATATAAGAATTTGTTGAGCAAGGTCAATTTGTTTTTAAAATTTGTATTCATCCTATCAATAACAAACACCCTGTCATTCCCGGGCTGTTATTTGGGAGAGGGAATCTATTATTTATTTGTAACAATCCCGCCTTGCGGGACTCATTACATTCGGATTCCGGCTGCAATACTTAGCGCCGGAATGACAGTAAAAAATTGGTTGAAAATTTCAATTACAATTGTAATATGACTAGTGTTTTATCAAGAATAGTAAACTATGAAAAAATATATTGTTGCAATCTTTGTTTTTATTTTTTTGATGGCTTGATTTTCTTACTGACAAGGTTTTGATCCTTGTTTAGCACAACCTTGAAGTAATGATTGTTGTGAATTTGCTCAGTGAAGTGATGATTGTTGTGATTTAAATCCTAGTCATCGATCATGTGAAGAAATACCTGATCCTAATATACAACTGCGAAAAGATCGTTGTCCAGGTGAAGCTAGTAAAATAGATTCTTTTACAATAAATTATATTAATGAAATAAGTCCTTGAGTTTGTTGTTTTGAAGATGGTTCTACAAAACCAAAATGTAGTGATTCAAACCTTGATTGTGTTTGAAATGGATGACAAACCTATGGTCGTGGATGACTGTGAGTGTGAAACAAAAAATGTTGTCCCATATGATGAACCGTTTATGACAAAGATTCAGTAACCGATAACTATGCCAAATGTTGTGAAGGAACTGTCTATTCAAAAACTATAGCTCCCGAACAAGTTTGATCGCTATGACCAACTGAAGATAATAGCCTATCTTGTTGTATAGATTGAAATGCTGTAGTAAAAGATAGTGAATGAAAATATAGTTGTAAGAGTTGTTCTAGTTTAAAATCTCAAGTTCAATCTCTGTGAACATGAGAATGATGAGATATAAAAGATATATATATACAATACTGTTCAACGGATCCTGCTACTTGTCCAGCTAATCAATTATATACAGATGAAGCATGAGCTAGTAAATGTTGTGAATGACTGTTGGAAGATAATAAATGTTATGTAAACACTGAATGAACGGCAGGAATAGAAATGGATCCAGATTGTTTGATGAACGGTCAATGTAAATTTAACATATATGATACTCTAGGTATCAGACAATCGTTACCTGAAGACACTAGATCTTCTCCATGAATATTTATACAAGATATAATTTTGTCAGCGACTTTTTTTGTAGGAACTGTGATTACTATAGTGTTGATTATATCATGATTACTGTTTGTATTCTCTGGTATCAATCAAGACCTACACAGTAAAGCTAAAAAATGAATTACAGGATCTTTGATATGACTATTGTTTGTTAGCTGATCATATGCATTTGTGAGGTTGATACAATTTTTGGTAACATGAGGTGGAGGATAAGACACCAAAGTCATTCCGGTCCAATACCTCAAGAGGTGGAGGATTGCAGCCGGAAGCTAAGACTAATATATAAGATTCCGGTTGCAGACTTCGTCATTAAGACCGGAATGACAAATAAGGTTTTAAAAGTTTTACTGGCTTTGTTATGAACATATATATAGTTTCTATTTTTCCTGAAATATTTGATAGTTTTTTGGCTACATCTCTGATCAAAAAAGCCCAAGAGAAAAAGATTTTGAAATTTAAAATAATCAATCCTAGAAATTTTTGTAAAGATAAACATAAACAAGTAGATGATACAATCTATGGTGGATGAGCTGGTATGCTAATGAAAGCTAAACCAGTAATTGACGCTGTAGAGAGCGTAATAAAGAAACTGTCATCCTGAGCGTCAGCGAAGGATATAAAAAAATTAGATTCCGGTTGCAGACTTCGTCCTTGAGACCGGAATGACTTTAGAATTATCTTTCCTTCGCCAGCAAAAAATATTTTTGATCAAAGCAAGGCACATAAATTATCCAAGATTCAGAATTTAATTTTTGTGTGTGGAAGATATGAAGGTATAGATTACCGCTGGGAACAATATATGAAGAAAAAATATAAAAGTAAATTTCAAAAGATATCTATATGACAGTTTATTACTCTATGATGAGAAACTCCTACTATGACTATAATAGAATCTATAACCAGGCTTATACCTGGAGTAATCAAGGAAGCTGATAGCTGGAAATATGAGAGCTATAGTGTAGAAAGTAAAATGAACAATTTGGAACATCCACAATATACTAGACCAGAAGAAGTATTGTGAATGAAAGTACCAAAGATATTATTGAGCTGACACCACAAAAATATAGGCGAACGAAAAAATAAAAATAGTAAAAAGAATTAATTCAGATTTTTATTATTTTTGGATATATAAATGAAATTGATAAAAAATGAAATTAGAAAAAGGATGGCAAATAGACATCTATGAAGAAATATGATAGGGTCTGTAGCGGTAAATGTAATGAAACGTTTTCTCAAAGATAATTTGGATATAAAAAATATAGATGATATAATATCTGGATATGTTAGATTCAATAAGTTATTTGTAAAAACATCAGATCAAAAAATAAAAATTTTTTTATATAAAAAAAAACAAGAGCTCTTGGAAAAAATAAACGAGTCTCTTGCTAATCTATGATATAAAACTAGGCTGAGTGAAATATTTTTTAAATAGAATTATTTATATTCATTTTTTGCTTCTCTTAGATTTTCTTTTGCTTCTTGGAGATCCTTTTCGGCATCTTTGACATCTTCTTGAGCGTCTTTAAAATCTTCTTTTGCTGACTTTAATATACTTTCTGCTTTTCTGACAGCAGTCTCTGCCTCATAAATAGCTTTTGCTTTTTTTTCTGAATCTGAAGATTTTCCACATGAAGCCATAGTCAAAGTTCATGCAAGCATAGATAAAATTACTGCTCTGTGAGATCGTTTTTGAGCTCGATTTTTTCGACTTCTAGATTTAGGTAAATTAATTTCTTTTTTCATTTTGATTATTTTATAGTCTAAAACTATGCCATATTTTCTAGATATTCATCCTCAAAATTTGAATATATTTCCATCAAAAACTCATCATAAGCTGATATTGTGTTTCTAAGATATTCATCTAGTTCATTGATTTTATTATTATCCAAAAGATCTGTTACATCATCTCTTTGCTCTTGATTTAATTCTTTGTAGATAGATCACATTATCCTCTGTTGAAGTAACGGTCTAAGATCTTCTTTGAGTAATTCCAAATTATCATCATCACTAAATCACGCCGAATCTAGTAGCTCATCCAAAAATTCTTCTTGGAAATTTTTTTGAATCTGATTTGTCATTTTATAGTTTTTTATTTATTTAAAAGTTTTATCCGATTAATGGTTCATATTTTTTTAATATTTCTTCATTGAAATCTGTCTTGGCATCATTTAATAGTGATTTATCAAATACCGCATCTAAATTGGATCATATATTACGTTTGATGATTGAAATATCTTTTTTCTCTATAAAATCAATTATAAATTGAATATTACCAACATTACCTTCATTTACATAATCTGATAAACTCATAATAAGTTGATAATAATATGGTCTAGGTGAACTTGCTATTTCTTTTCATCAATTCATTTTTCTCATAAGCTCTAGTAATGGAGTAGCTTCTTGAATTTCTCATTCATCTCAATATTTTCTAATCAACATTACTTTATAGAAATCTTTTAGATCTATATTATCTCAGTCTGTTTGGATTATCTTGTCCATTATTTTTTGTTCTTTTTGATAAGCTATCCATGCTGGAGCATAATCATTTAGTCATTCATCTTTGTATCGCATAGCTAATATAGATTGAGCTAAAGATTCTGTAGTTCATTCATTTATACCACGACCCCTCAAAGTTTTTTTATTGTTATTTATATTCATAAATCATAGACGTCTAGTGGATATCAAGTTAGCATTATTTGATTCTCATTTATTGAAATCACTATAATTTAGTACACTCA
Source organism: Candidatus Altimarinota bacterium (assembly GCA_021734475.1). Taxonomy (GTDB): domain Bacteria; phylum Patescibacteriota; class Gracilibacteria; order Absconditabacterales; family Absconditicoccaceae; genus UBA6263. The sequence continues at coordinate 155,677 of JAIPIU010000002.1, read as the reverse complement.
TACTATGAAGCATTTCATGAGTAAGTATATGTTTAATTTCTCGATATATTCTAGGGAAACGAACTGTTTTTCCGTCTCTCTCAATTTGTCAAATATCGCCTGCATTTTCAAATTGTTCTACAGCTGATTGTGATACATATATATCTCATGCCTGTGTTCTAAAAACACCACTAGATCAAGATCATGCTATACTCAAATAATCATATTCTCATACCAAATGGATTCTATTAGCATCTGGAAGTTTATTAAACTTAGATGCCACATCTGGTCACAAAATCTTTTCCAAATATTTTGGAATATTAGCATAACATTCTTCTAATATTTGATTAAAAGCTCGCTTTGGAGATTCAGCTTTTTCTTTTGCTTGAAGTCTCTGTTTCTTTACTTTATTTTCTAGGTATGTCATAATATCGTTATGATTTTTTCATTCTGCCTGTAGTTTTTGTATTATAGATTTATCTTCTGGAGTTAGTTTCTTTTTTCTCATAAGAATATCAAATGCGGTTTCTTTTTCTGATTGGAGTTTTCATGTTCATGGATATTCTTTTCCATAATCAGATTTATCTATTTTATCTATTTTTTGTCATCTAGTTATAATACTTTTTTTTCAATCTAGATCTTTGCTAGGTCATAGATCATCTCCATAGAATCATTCTGGATCTTCTGTTGGGTCTGTAGGTTTTGGTTTATAGTCATCTATATCATCTACATCTATTTCCTTATCTTCATCTGGTTTTTCTCAATCGTTTTGTCAATCATCTATTGGTTTATCTTTTTCATCTTCAGGTTTTTTTTCTTGTTTTAACTCAACATTATCTTTGAATGTGTTGAAGAATACCGGGAATTGTAAGAATCTTCATCGTGATCTTTCCGTTACTCATGCTATCTCTGGAGTATCTACAACAAAGTTTGCATTTACCACTCTCTCTGATGCTTCTTTCATAGACTGTCATACAATATCCATAGTACTATCATAATTTAGATTGAGTGTAATATTGTCTCTACCAGAATCTGCTACTGATTTGGCAACTTGTTCTACGGCTTCTGCACATCTCATACCGTGTAGATAATCATTCATAAAATTACTTGTATCTCGAGAAGATTGTCGTGGTTGAGATTTAACATGATCTATCAAAGCATCTTTGGTTGCGGAATCAAGATTTAATGCATTTATATTAGTTATTACATTATCTATTTTAGATTGATATACAGCTTCTGTAAGTCTTCATGGTATTACCGCCGTAGCATCTGTTCATGCACCGTAATTGATAGTAATATTAGATCAATCTATTACACTAGGATCTTTTAAGATATTTGTTCATGTATTATATAAATCATTTCTAGTAGCTGTATCCAATAATTCGGCTTTTCATAAATCAAATGAATCTGTACTATTATTTGTAAAATTTGTAGCAGCAACTCAATCTACTGCTTTGTCAGAAAATAATCATGATCATGTAATTCGTTGCATACCCACAGACATTCATGCTGATAATGCAGCTGTAGATACTCAGTATTTAGCCGCTAATATTCTTCTTTCTTTTTTGAAATTTTTGAATGATTTATCATAGTCTTCTTTCAATGTGTCTTTTAATGTCGTACATTCTGGTTTTTGACGGAAGGTGTCTAGATCTGTTCATAATCTCTGTAATCAAAGAATAATCGCTTTTTCTAACTTATTGAAATCTGATTCTATTTTTTCTTTATCTTCTGATGCTAGGAAGTTATGTCATGTCTCTCTATAATAATCCAAACGAGCTAATCATTGAATTAAACTTTCTTCAAGTTTAGCATTATCCATTCAATTAAGTTTAGAAGCTTCAGCCATAATATTTTGTGTAACAGTATCTGTAATTTGAAAATCTTGTTGAGTAGCTTCATTATATAATTTTAGTTGTCTCTTTGCTTTATAAGTTTTTCGTTGATATCGTTTACCTGTCGTTGCTAAGTTTTGAAGTTCAGCTATTTTTTCTTTTTCTGCTTTATTATCTGTAACAATATTTTTTTCGTGAGTGTTTTGTTCTTTGGTATAGTGAGTTCGTTTTTTGAGAGCATTAAGTCATCCTATAGATCAAGCTGAGACTCATGTAGTAATTGCTGCTGCCGCAACTGTTCCAAGTCATCATGTTAGCAATCATGTACCTATAGATATTCATACAAATCATGCTGTCTGAGCCCATCGTGGAAGTTTATCTAAAGCTTTTCATATCTTATATCAAAATCATTTCTGACGATCTTTGTTGTCAATTTGATAGGCTGATTTTCATCATGTAAGAACATCTAGATTTACTTTTAAATTTGTAATTTGCATCTTCATAATTGCCTTTTGATGCTTTAGATATTTTTCCAATTTCTCTTTTGATCATGGAGTATTGTTCAAAAAATCTTGATAATCTGCCATAAATTCAGGAGTCTTTTGAAATTTATTTATATAATCTTCTATAGCTTTGTTTATATTATCTATATGTATATTGTTTGAATCTCAAACGTAGGCATTAAATTCAGAATTTACTGTATTCATTAGATCTACATTGGCTTTCTGAATTTTTAGTTTTTCTAGAATATTTGTTCATATATGTGATATCTTTTTTCATTTCAAAACATTTTGTATATTAGCGTCTGCATCTATTATTTCATTAAATTTTGTTTTGAAGTTATCTTCATTGACTGATCATAATAGAAAATCTTTACATAGATTATCTACATCTACATTTTTGATAACTGTAGCATTCGCTTTGTCTATATCCTCCAATTTATTTAATAGTTCCAATTCATGACGATCTGCAGCATTTATTGTTTTATCGTCCAATGAATCATCACCAGAGAATGCTTTACCGGATAATTTATCCATTCATTCTTTGATCATTCTTTTTCTTTTTGCTCATCTAGATAAGAACAAATAAGCTCTCTTATCTAAACGCCATCGGGCTAATCATTTATAATAATCTTTGAGCTCTTCTTCTGTCTCTAGAGAAATTCTTTCTCTATGTACGTCTGTTCACATATCTGATATTACTGCGCTTAGATCTAAATCTTTGTATTCTGGATCTGGGTCTGGTATTATTTCTTTTTCTTTTTGTCTAACTATATGATATATTTTTTCTTCTTTATCTTGTATTCAATCATCTATAAATCAGAATAAATCTTGGTTTAATACATAGCTTATATAGCTTTTATTTCCATCAAATTCCACATAATGATCTTTATCTATAAGTTTTGAGATTTCATCTATTTGACAATGCTTAGCTATCCATCCATTTTCATCATATTTTTGAAGTATTGCTGTTTGACCTCACTTAATAAGAGTAATTGTTTCTCCAATCTTTAGATTAGCTAGTCTTGCTTTTAGTTTTTCTCTATATTTACTATTGGTTTTGATTAGGTCGACATCTCGTTCTTTGACCGTATTTTCATCTAGATTTTCATATTCATTTCATTCTTTGTATTTAATATATTCTACATTGTATCATATTTTTGTAAGACCTTCTACACATCTAATTGCCTCTTCTTCTAATTCTTTTTCTGTTTTATTATTTTTTCATGATATATCATTGTTTATTTGTATATAATATCTTTTTGTAATATCGTCTGTGGTAGGATTCTCCAAAATTAATCTCTCAGCAAATTGCGTATCAAGTTTTTTCATCGTTTCTTGATCATTTATTGATATTGCTTTTTTATATTCAGACTTGAAAAATTCATAATCTTTGTGTTCATCTATTTTGATTTTCTTACCATCTCTAAGTGTAATTTCTCCACTAGGAAATCAATCATTGATTGAATCTAATCAGTTTTTGTATCTATTGATGGCTATATCTTCTGCTAATGTATCTCTATTTACAAATAATTCTTTGTTTATTTTTTCTGATGATTCTTTTGCTTCTACTTTTTTTGTTTCTTTTTCAGATTTTTCTTCTCATTCATTTTCTGGAGAATCAGTAAGTGGAGCTTTCTCTAGATCAGAATATATTCTTTGGTATCTTTTGATACTTTCTTTGCACTTATTTATTTGATCTTCACTAGCATTTTTATCTTCCAGAACCTTCTGTTTTTCTTCTCGAAATTTGATTCTATCATTGAGCTCTTGAGATAAAAGTTCTTTCTCTTTTGAGGAAAGTTTGTTGTAATCTGTCTGTAGAGCATCAACCATCTTTTTGGAAAAGGTTTTATTTACCTCAGCAGTTTTGATACTTTTTTCCCAAAGACTATTAAAACTTGAATTTGAAGAATTAACCATTTTGTTTTATAATAGATAAATCTGAATATTTAAAATACAAAGTTAATTTTACATAAAAATCAGATTTTTGTCAAATTTTGCCAAGCTTTTTTATTAATATCTTTTTATTTGACATTTTATTTTATTTTGTTATAATATATTAAATTAATTTTTAAAATTAATATTAAAAATGGGACTAAGTATACCTTCTAAAATTGTATGATGAGCTACTCAAGCTGCACTTTCACCTCTTGGAGTAGTGTGATTTGGACTAAACACAGCCAAAACTAGTGCTGGCGTAGTCGCTGATACCTGAAGACTTTTGATGGATGCTCTGAGAGATCCTTTTGCAAAAGATACTTATAAAAAATATTGAACAAGACTTGGTGATTGACGAAAAAACTATAAGGCTGATAACAAAGCTGGATGGAAAAGATTTTGGGCTCCATACGAAGGTAATCGAGGTGAAGCTTATGGATTATCAAAACTTACAACTCGACCTACTCACGCTGTCTACTGATGAGCCAAATATGGATTATGAACAGCTTTGGATTTTTCTCGAAGAGCTGCAGCTACTCCATTTACATGGGGTGGAAATTTATTTTTGAAAAAAGAAAATAGAGTAAAACTTTGGAAATGAGATAAATGATTTAAAACTAATATGAAAAAATGGCGAGGTTCTTATGGAGAAGGTTTCAAAGAATTAAAAAAATGATCTTCTGCATCAGAAAAAAAAGATAAGCCAGAAGAGAAAAAAGATGATAAAGCTAAAGATGAATCAAAAGACAAAAAGAAAGAAGCTCCAAAAGAAGATAAAATTGATGATAAAAAAGATAAGCCAGAAGAGAAGAAAGATGATAAGGAAGTATTGGATTTGAAAGAAAGAATAAGTAAAATGGAAGAACATATGGCCAAAATATCTGAACAATTAGCTGAAGTCTTGGAAGCTAAAGAAGATAAAAAATGATGAATGAAAATAGTTAAATGAGCTCCCAAAGTAAAAATAAATTCTAAGCCTGAAGAAAAAGCTCCAGTAATTTGAGAAGATACTCCAGCTATAGCTGCCTAAATATTTTGATCTATAATTTTTGTTCTAACTATATTTTTTTCTGTTTCACTTGTTGTAGAACTTACTGCTTTGATGTAGTAAGTTTTTGCTTTTTGTAGATCTTTTTTGATATTATAATAATCTCATAATGCATGATAGATATATGATTGAGGATATTTTTCTGCTAGATAGAGCAGTTTATCTTTGGCTGCTTCTCGATTAAATAATGTAATATCTTGTCATGCCTGTCAGTATATACAGATATCACTATCTCATGTAGAGAATGTTTGATAACATTTATCCAAGAAACTAATTGCCAAAGTTTGATTTTCTTTGTATATCGAGGATGGCTCTTGATTTCTAAATGGGATGTAAAATGTATTGTAAAAATAATTATAAAAATCTGATTTTTCTAAATCATTTTGTCATAGTAATGACTGTCGTGTACGTACTAGTTTGGGAATATCATTTCATTCCAAGTAGTTTAATATGAGATATCTATGAACATCTGTTTGGTATAGTTTGTTTTTGATCTGAGATAAATATAGGACAGATTCTTCATTTTTATCCAATCGATAATAGCTGACTCATATCATAAATTTGTAATTGTCTTCTTTGCTTTTATCTATGTCTATTAGTTTGAGAAAATAGTCTATAGAAGTTTCTCGATTGTTTGTGAGGAAATGTGAATAAGCCAATATCTGATATGGTAAAATATATTTATCATTGGACATAAGAACATTGAGAGATAATTTTTTTGCTATAGAGAAATATCAGTTTTTGAGCATGGTTAACGATATCATAGCATCAGTATAGTAAGAAGGAATATCTTTTTGAGCAGAATAATTAGTCAGATTGGTATCAAAATGATTTATAAATTTGGAATAACGAGAGTCCAAAATATTTTTGAATAAATTGTTTGCTCAATTAAAATCTTTTTTCCAGATCTTGATCAATCATAGATAGAAATATGTATCATCTTTGTTGATATATCACTTATTAGACATATTTTCAAGCTGAGTTTCGAAATATATTAGATCTCTAGAATCAGTAATCGAAAGTGAATTTATCAAAATATGTAGATACAAATCTGAATCAATTTCAGGAGAATATCACAATGTACTAATTTGATTGATATATGATTTAGCATAATCAAATTGATAACTTTCTATAAGCTCTTGTAACAACTTAGTTAAGATTTCTGGATTGTTAGTTTTTTTGTAAACCTCTTGTAAAATCTGGATATTATCATAATTATTTTTTTCATCTTCTTGGAGCTGATTGATATCAAATTTTTGTATATCTTGGTCTTGGATTCAGATTTCTTGGATATCTTGATTGATATTTTTGATAATATCTTGTGGCTCTTGAGCTTGGATATTTTGATTTGGAAGAACTTTGCTTTCACTAGGGATATTGTCGGCTTGAATATTTTGAGTATTAGACAAAAAATAATCCCCAAATATAAAAAGGACTCGCGAAATACACAAAGCTAAATAAATAACATGCTTTTGTTTTTTATCCATGTTTCACGTGTATAGTAAATATATGCACTTAATTATTATAATCAGAATTTTGAGATGGTCAAAATTTTGGGTTTAGTACAGGGATTTGATTTGACATTTAATAAAAAATGTAAATAAAAAAACAGCCCGGGAAAATCCGCGGGCTGCGATTGTAAATCTCAGAAAAGATGTTGTCGGTATTATTTCTGAGATAATGTTTGCATAGCTCCTTTGAGAATTTTTAAACCTTCCTCGAATTTGAGGATAGCTTTTTGCATTTCTTTGAGAGCTTCTTGTTGAGATGAAGCTGAGATCGTTTTTGAAGAGACATTACCCTGTTTATCAATGATTGGTATTGTAACTTCATATTGATCATAAATCGATTTTACAGATCCTGTAAATGATTCAGCTTCTTGTGGTTTGTAACCCTGAAGAAGATTATAAAGAGCTTCTTCAGTCGTACGTCCCCAAGCAAGATGTTTGTTGTGAAAAGCAATTATCATCTTAATACTTGGCAACTGTTGTTTACCGTCATTTGCTTGAGCAAGTACTATCACTGGTTCAATAGCTATAATTGTATTGTCTATTGGCACCAACATTAGATTACCTTGCCAAACATTACTTCCTCCCTGTCCCCAAAGAGTAAATGATTTACTAATCTGAGATTCTGTATTAGTGGCGTTTTCTATCATCCACGGCCCAAAAATCTCTTTACCTTTTGGATACATGAAAACATTTAATTTTAGGAAGTTTTCTGGATCACATTCTCCAGCAACCCAACCAGTTAAAAAGTCTCTGGTTTGGTTTTCACTCAACTCTTTGGGAGTAAATGGAATAGTAATCACAAATTTTTCTTTGTTTTCATTTGGGAGTTTTAGAAGCATATAACGTGGCTCCATCATTGTTTTTTCCCCTTTATAATTTTCATTAGCTACCCGCCAAATTTTATCTTGCTGATAAAACTCATAGGGATCATCCATGTGATATTTTAAGTACATGTATGACTGAGCTTTGAAATAAAATATTGGGTAAATCAGATGTTGTTGTAAATCCTTTGGCATTTCTGACAAAGGTTTGAACATATCAGGAAAGATATTTTCAATCGTTCCGATAATAGGATCGTTTTTTTCATTTACAGTAAAGAATTCAACAGTCCCATCAAAAGCATCAACAACAGCTTTTACAGAATGGCGAATATAGTTAAATTTACCAAAAGAATAACCCCATTTACCAGGATCAAAGTCTGATGAATATGGAAAATGTTCGCTTATCGAAAATCCATCTACAATCCAAGCGGCTGTACCATCAGGGCGAATAACGAAAAGAGCGTCAGATGACCAAGTAATAAATGGACAAATCTTTTTTACTCTTTCTGAAACATTTCTGTTTAACATTATTTTGGTAGAATCATTTACAGGGGCTCCACCAAAAAACAATCTCCAATCATATTTTTTTGCAAAACAGAATTTCTTCCAAGCTGTGTTTATAGAGATTCCTCCCTTGCCTGTGTAAGCATATTCTATTTCACCTTTTTCTACCGGATAATCTATTTCATTTTGATTGGAATTGACATAGAAAAACTCTGGAATATCTCCTTCTTGATAATAAACTCTTGGCTCACCATTTCTGATTGGCATTCCTTTTACTTCTAATATCGGATAACCACTAGTGATATCATAAGTATTACCTCGAGCTTTGATATATCCATATCCATGTCCATAGACGTACTTAGTATTGTAATAAGTTTTGGACTGTAAACCATCTTGGTTCATTTCTCTAGCTCCAACAAAATACATATTGCTAGTTCCATCAGTATTGGGATATCTGTCGACATCCACATCATTGAAATGATAGTACTGAGTTTCTGTTTGAGAGTTATCTAGCACTTGGATAGTAGCTTCATGATCCAAAATCCTGATATTATCAATTGTTTGTTGGTTGGAAATCAGCATTTCTTTTGTTAATTTTTCTGAATAATCAATAGATTTTTCTACCAAATATTCGTCAGTTAAACAAAATGCCTGTTTGGTAAATTCAATATTATTTTTGATATAAGGAGCCTCAACCTGTTTTTCTTTTGGAGAAACATATACAGCTTGAATACTAGCAGGAATTATTCCTTCATTTGCAATAAACTGAACAAAAATAATTGTAATCAGTATATTAACCAATACAAGAATTTCCCTATCCATTTTTCTTCCCCACAAAAATAAATATATAGATATTACAATTGCAATAAGCAAAACAATAATAAGCCATACAATATTGAATGTAGCTATAAATAGCGGAAGGATTAATCCACCAAACATTACTATAATTGTAACGATTGATAAGAATTTGAATAGTCCTTCGGCTTTTTTGAAAAAAGGAATACAAAGAGCAATAATACCAATCAAAGCAAAAACGATTTGTTCTGTGTGAAAGATAGGTATATCTACATTTTGACCTACATAATTTACACCTGAGAATAAACCGTGATCTGAATACATCAATTGATAAATCGAAATTTGTCTATCAAATAAATGTATACCACACCATAGTGCTATAAAAATCCAAACTGAACGTGGAATTGTTTTCATAAATTCTGCAAAATTCATTTCTTCTCTAACAGCTTTTACAATAAAAACTATCAAAGAATACAATAATGCACAAATGACTAAAGTTTTAGCAATAAAAAGAAAGTCATCGTATAAATTTAATGAAAACAAATAGTAACTGGCATCCTTATTAAATAAAGGATCTAGTAATCCCATAAGAGACTGGTTTTGATACATCAATATGTTCTGCCATTCGCTAGCAATCCAAAGACCAAAACCAAGAGAAACAACAAAAGAAATTGGGAGATTGATGGCGAGAGACCATCTATTTCCAAACAAACTTTTGTATTGTAACTTTGTAAATAAATAGAAAGATACAAGTAGAATTATAAATGAAGCAAAAAAGATTTTTATCTTTGGAATCAAAAGAGTCCAAAAAACATCCGTCCTTCCTACTTCTTGATACCACCAAAATTTAGTAGCATAATTTACATAGACACTAAAAAGTATCCACGAAATGATTACAGCTATTGGAAGAACGATAACCGATGTCCAATTGGAAGGATATGGTTTATGTTCATTCCTATTATAACGATTATCATTATAGCTATAAATCTTGATAGCTTTTATACTCTTGATAATCAAAGGAATCAAGCTTCCCAATAATACAAAGAAAAAAATTGTTCCAAACATAACTTTTGTTTTTTAGATTGTTTAATTTAATAATTTTAATGACAACATCACTTTTACTATATATATTTACTAACTAAAGTCAATCTTATTTAATAAAAATAATCGGTAAGTGTTGTAGCTAATCTTCTACAGAAAATAAAAAAACAGCCTGGTAAAAAACCAGGCTGCTATTGTGATATTACTTAATAAACTTTGTGCTTGTACTATATCCATCTTCAAAATTGAAGTGGATAAAGTAAATTCCCCTAGATAAATACGAAACATCTATCTTGAAATTTTCGGAATCAACTTTTTGACTCAGTAATACATGACCAGTCAGGTCAACTATCTGAACAAGATTAGGAATTTCTTCCAGCTCTACATTTAGAAAGTTGTTTACAGGGTTGGGGTAGATTCTGATCGATTTTGAAGATTGCTCTTCGATCCCAACGTTTCCTGCGACCGTAATAGTCTGCATCACCGTATTGGCACAAGACATAAAGTCTATGTATGTATAGGTAATCGTATGAATACCAACTCCAGCAACGGATGGATAAAACCAACCGTTGACTACTCCAGGTCCCGAATAAATACCTCCCAATGGAATTCCAGTATTGAGCTGGAAAGCTGCGGCATTGATATTTACAGGATTGGGGTAAATGGAATTGAATATTACTGTAGGCAGTGGATTGACTGTTAGTAATGTTGTAGCTGTAGATGTACAACCATATGAATTGGTATATTCATAAGATATTGTGTAAGTACCAACACCTACTGTTGATGGATAAAACATTCCACCAAATATTCCGCTACCATAATAAGATCCTCCTACAGGAGATCCTCCATTGAGAGTAATTGGATTTGCGTCTAAGCAAATCTGACTCTGTGGAAGATTTAAACTTACTATAGGTTTGGGGTCAACCAAAATGGTAACTGAAGCTGTGGTTGTGCAACCCTGAGAACTGGTACCAGTAACTGTGTAAGTAGTTGTGGTGGTTGGATTGACACTGATAGATGATCCATTAGTACCGTTTGACCAGGAATAGGTATTAGCACCCATAGCTGTCACTACTATATTTTCACCTTCACAAACCTGAGGATTTGCTGGGGAAAAACTAATAGTTGGTCCTGAATTTACAAATACTGTAGCATAAGCTGTTGTAGAACAACCATTTGTACCAGTAACTGTAACCCAATAAGTAGTAGTAACACTTGGACTAACTGTAATACTTGAAGTAGTAACACTAGTAGACCATAGATAAGTTCCGCCTCCTGTTGCTGTTAGTGTTGTACTAGAACCTGAACAAATATTCAGATTACCTGTAATACTAACTACTGGAGCTGTATTGACCGTAACCAAGATACTATCCTGTGAAGAACAAGTATTCAAAGTTGCTGTCGCTACGTACCAACCAGAATTTACAGTACTTGCATTGGATATTATGGGATTTTGTAAACTTGAACTGAAACCATTTGGTCCTGTCCAAGAATAAGTTGATCCGCTAGATCCATTTGCAAAAAGGTAAATAGTTGAACCCGAGCAAACTGATGAACTACCGCTTACTGTAAGTGTGGGTGGAGTATTGATAACTACACCTGTACTTGTAGAAGCTGTGCATCCGTTCAAAGTAGCTGTAACTGTGTAATTGCCTGCATTTAGTATAGTAACGTTTGAAATGGAAGGATTTTGTAGATTCGAAGTGAAACTATTTGGGCCTGTCCAATCATAAGTTGATCCTGTATTCGCTGTTGCATAGAGATTCAAAGTAGAACCTTCACACAAGGGCGAATTGGATCCAATACTAGTAAATGTCGGTAAAGGATTGACAGTGACTACTGAACTCAAAGTAATAGAACAACCATTTGTACCAGTAATTATTACTGAATAAGTTGTAGTAACACTTGGACTAACAGTAATGCTAGCTGTAGTAGCTCCACCTGGCGACCAAAGATAAGTTACTCCACCAGTCGCAGTTAAAGTTGCACTTGATCCAGCGCAGATAGATTGAGGAGGTGTAATCGTACCAGTAGGTAATGGGTTTGTAATAACATTGAATGTGTCAGCTACAAGCCATGTAGTTCCAGAGAATACATTTACAATGTAAGTAGTACTAACAACTGGATTAACTGTAATTGTTGCTGTGTACTGAGGCGGTGTAGTATTCCATTGGTACAAAGTAGCCGTAGGATATACATTACCGATTGTAATCGAAGAACCTGAACAGATAGTATCATTGAAGACACCAGCACTGACCTGGATAGTTGTAATCATCGCGAAAACAAGAAACAGGATTTTTGTAATCAAATTTTTCATTTGTCTTTTATTTTTATTATTATTAATTTTACAGATTTATTTTAATGATCAGAATCTAATCTATTTTATACTTTTTTAGAGATAAAAGTCAATGGTAAATAAAATTAAAACGTCAATGAGTATATATTTTAATTTGTGGCTATAAAATTTTTTAGAACAATTATCGACTAATATTTCGTCTAAATATAAAGACGTTGAAAATTAGAGATAATTTTCTAATATTAGTCTGGCTTTATTATATTATTTTTGAAATGAAAAAAATTACCTTGTGAATATTTGTAAGTTTGATTTTGTTAGGATTTTCTCAGGCTAAATGTATACCATGAGATGCTGATTGTTGAAAGACTGAAAAAGAAAATATTATTTGCACTATGGAATATGCTCCTGTATGTGCATCTGTTCAAGTTCAATGTATACAAGCTCCATGTCCACCACTAAAAGAAACTTTTGGAAATAGGTGTCAGATGGAAGCCAATGGATTAGCTAAATTTTTGTATGAAGGAGAGTGTGAATTTGAGAATGAGAATAAAGAAATAGATTTAAATAATTGTGAGACTTATTTTGATGGATGTAATAATTGTAGTGTGGTAAACTGAGAATTACTTGCATGTACATTGATGTATTGTGAAAATCCAAGTGAGCCAAAATGTACAAAAACAAAAGAATGAAATGTTTCGATGGCTAATCCAGCATCTGTATACTGTGAAAATAATTGATGAACGCTAGAAATTCAAAATCAAAAAGATGGTCAGATTTGAATATGTAATTTTGATGATTGATCGAATTGTGAAGAATGGGCTTTTTATAGATGAGAATGTAAATGAGCTCCTCAAATAGATAAGAATATATCATGAAACTTGAATAACAATATTGCAGAATACAATACAGAACAATCTAAAGTGAATTTTTGGACTAAAGTAAAAAATGTATATAGATATATATCCAACACTATAAGTAGTTTTATAGAAACGTTTTATACAAAAGACTATGAAACTAGAAAATTTACCTTGGATGCAAATGGTGAATATATGTCTTTTTCTTTGGATATTCCAAAAGATTGGAAAAATAATTTTTCTGAACGCGCTATTGTTTCAGATTCTCAGATTTTTGGATGATTGGGGTCTATGAGTACAATAATTTTTGAATACAACAAGGTAAAGTGAAATGAAAATATGATATTTAGTATAACTATGGTAGATCAAGATAGTCGAGAAGAATTGACTAAAGAATGAGAATTTAATATGAACAAAATAGGAGAAAATAATTGATATGTTTTTTATTACTCTCAGGCTTTGGATATGCCATATGATTGAGAAGACGCAAAAATTTATGGTAATATGGTGTGAGATATAGATGATATAATTGATAGTTTTGATATTATATCAAATTAATAATAAATAAAATTTATATAAAAATCTGAATTTATAAATAATTGAAATGAATAATGAAAAAACCCGATAGAACTTTAGCTTCTGAAAAAAAAAGGGAAGAATGACATGGTAAAATAACAGATTTTTTGGATTTGGATTTAAGTAGAAATGCTATAAGCAAAGATCTAATAAATAGTTTTTTGGTATGAAAAAAACCCCTCCAAGATAAACTAAGTATATTGGATTTACCTAAACTATATTCTCTGAGTAAAAATGAGAAATTTTATTTACTATCAAGTTTTTTTTCATCTCATGATCAAATATTAGATGAAGCATACTTTGATCGTAAAAATAATTTAGTAACTCCAGCTGGAATAAATTACATAAATCAGCTATTGAATGATTCTATAGATTATTATAAGAGTTATCTTTTGCGTACTATAGGACCAGCGTTTATTCAAAAACGAAACAAGAGTAAAAGTAAAATATCTAAAATAAGTTTGAGAAATACAGATGATGTTTTGAGTTTTTTGGATGCAGTCACAACAGAAAAAAATTCTGGTGCTGACAGACAAATATACTGTTCTGTACTCAAAATCGCTGCATGAATAAATGAATATAAATTACATGAAAAAGAATTTAGTGATGCGGAAAAGAATTTTCAAGATATTAAAAAAGAGGATTTCTTTCCATATTTTTATAATAATAAATCTAAAGAAATAGATTATGATCTATACAAACAATGTTTTGATCAACCATGAGATTGTGATTATGTACAGCTACAGACTAAATCAGAAATGTGAAACAAGGCGCCAATATATTTCAAAAGTTCATGGAGAATCAAAGATTCAAAAAAAATAGTATTGAAAATGATATGAGATCGTAAATATGATAATGTAAAAGCAATTCATGATATTTATGGAATTAGAAATGTAGTAAATAATACCAAAGATGGTTTATTTTTATTGGAATATCTATGGGTAAATGTTTTGGGGAAAAGATGAGAAATAGTCAATAAAGCGTTTTTGGATGAAGATATAGATAGGAGTATAGAAATAGTAAATCAATATAAAAAAGATTTAGATCCAGATTTTTATAGAATATTATCTAGAAAATTGGAAGAAGAAAGAACTAAATCCAAAAGCTGAAAAATAAACAGTAAAAATAGTAAATATTATAGAGATATAAAAATCAAATGAAAAATGTGAAACAAAAAAGTGGAAATACAAATAAATTTGGTGAATAATAAAAATGAAAAATGATTATCACATCATCTAATATATGTAGCCAAAGCCAAAATTGCTACTATGATCAGATTACAATCATATATCCCAGTATCTATAATATATAGATATATAAATGAGGCTGTAGAAAAAAATATTGTAGAAGATAAACTTATGTGAAAAATTCCAGAATTATTAACATTGGGAGGATACAAATGAGATGCTAAAAAAATATCTCAACAAGATAAAAACCAGGCTATACAAAAAATATTTGATCATTTATTTGAAAAAGAAAAAACTTTTGTTCAGCTAGATATAGCATGAAAACAACACTGACATATATATACAAATATCGATCAACGAAATGCTTTTCATCAAAATGAAGAATATGAAAAAATGTACCCCAATGGAGCACAAGTGAAATATGAAGGTAAACGAACAAATAGAAAAATATAAAATTATTTTCTCTTGTATGTATTTTTGATTGTAGAAAGTTCATTTTTAAAAGAGTTTACAACATTCTTTAAGTTGTTGTTATAATATTTTATTTCTTCAAAATTTGGAAACTGTCATTTATTCAAAAAATCGTTTTGGAGATATTGAAAATTACTTTTTAAACTTGTAATCTGATCATTATATATTTTTAAATTATTTGTATTATAACCCAAAGAATCTGTAGTCGTAATTATACTATTAGCAAGATCTTGAAATTTTTGGATCTTATTTATTTTATTTTGATTATTGTTTTTTATTCTTTCAAACAATAGCTCTTTTTTTTCTTGGCTATTTTGTATTTGATTTTTATTTAAATCCACATCTGAGTTAACAATATACGAAGCCTGAGAACTAGCAAAAAACATAGATATACAAGCAATTGATATTAATATGAATATAAAGTTTTTCATCGTAAAAAAGAATAAGGATTAAAACAAAGATTCTTCTTCTTGTGTAAGATTGGAAATATCTTTCATAATATTTTCTAGTTCAGTTATTTGAGAATACAGATTATCTAATGAATCTT
The DNA here is from genome assembly GCA_021734475.1 of Candidatus Altimarinota bacterium. GTDB lineage: Bacteria > Patescibacteriota > Gracilibacteria > Absconditabacterales > Absconditicoccaceae > UBA6263. The sequence continues at coordinate 139,771 of JAIPIU010000002.1, read as the reverse complement.
GACTAGATCATTCAGTATAAGATTTTGTGTCTGTAGCTAATGCCATTATTTCAGGAGCTAATTCTTTACTAGTACTAGCTATTTCTTGATCATAAATAGAACTATCTGTCCTATCTATTGCTGGTGTTGTTTTTTGATATACTATTTTTTCATTATCATTTACATAATTTATCTCTTCTTGATTAGTGTCTTTTGTATCTGTATATCTTTTTACAAACACAATCTCTTGAGGCTCTTCTATAATAGACTTGACTTCAAAATTTTCTAACTGAGAATCTTTAATCTTTATTTCTTCTGTAGATTTTGAAGAAAAATTTTTGAGATTTAAGGATATACGAGGTGCTTTGAAAGTATATTTACTAATCATTCATTCTCAATTTAGAAAAAATGTTCATATAAATAAAATTAGTACAACAAACACCGGCGCATAGATTTTATTGAAATAGATTTTTTTGCTTGTTAACTTTTTTTGTGAAGATCAATAGATGTGTTGCATCACTTTTTTTCTTGCAATCTCTGGAGCTTTGGATTGTGGGAAATGTTCTTTTTTAAAATCCATTTTGAATTTGAAATAATAAATTAGATAGTAATTTCTTCAAGCAGCTTTTCATCTTTTATTTTTTCTTTTAGTTCTTTTTTGGCATTGAATATTAGAGTTCATACGGAGTTTTTGTTACTTCATATTATTTCAGCTATTTCATCATAAGATTTTTCTTCTTGATAATATAGATACAATACATCTCTATGTTTTTCATCCAACTGTCATAAATAATCCATCATTATTTTTTGCTTAAACTCAGTATTGAAATTATCTTTTTGTATTGAATCTTGAGAATCTTCTACGACATAAGTGTTTTCGTCTATTCTATATTCTGATTTATTGGATCTAATGAAATCTATGCAAGTATTGTGTGCTACTTTGTAGAGAAATGTTTTGAAACTTTTGATTTCATTTTTGGATATATATTCAAATAATTTGATAAATACATCGCTCAATACTATTGTAGATTCTTGTTCATTGTAGTTTAATATATTTCGAATATATGAATAAATTTTATCTTTGTATCTATCGTACAAAATTTCAAATGCTATAGTCTGTCATTGTTGAGTCTTTTTAATTAGCTCATCATCTTTTAGATTTCGAAAATCATTATCTTGATTTCCAAAAGAAATTTTAAACATATTTGCTAGCTAATTTTTATAAATACGGGTCCCAGTATAAATATTTTTAGACAAAATTATAGACGAATCTATTTTAAAAAAATTTTGGAAAAAAAATTGTAATCAGACTTTATTTTTTTATATTAGTGGGTGTTTAAAAAAATTACAGAGATTGAGTATGAAATATAGATTTTCACGAATATTGTTGTTTATAGGTCTTATCTCCTGAATGTTTTTTTATATTATTCAATATAATCAAGCTAACGCACAAAAATATGAATTTAGAAATGAAAAAGTAGATATAAGTAAATTGAGTATAATACAAAACTTTGATAATTTAGTCTTGGAAAGTCAGAAAAAATTTGATAATACTTTTGATATAAAAAATGATGGCTCTATACAAAGATATCTAAGTGATGACAATCCTTTTAAAAATACTTGATATGTCCCTAGTGATTTACAGAGTATAAATTCTCATTTCACGTATAATAAAGCAAGTCAATTTAAACTTAGATCTAGTGCTGCTATTGCGTTTGCTGATATGGCTTGGTGATTTTGGGACCACTTTGATAAAAAATCTAAATTTTATATAGCGAGTGCTTATAGATCTTTTGGATCACAAAAGAATTTAAAAAATATGTGATGTAAAAAAACTGAATGTGCTGATCCTGGTAGTAGTGAACATCAGGCATGATTAGCTATTGATATCTCTGTGGCTAAAAATTGAAATATAGTACAAATGCACACTTGATCGGATTTTTATAAATGGATGGATGAAAATGCGTATAAATATTGATTTCACAACACATATCAAAAATGAGTAGATGTAGATGGAAAAATAGCTGAGCATCGACATTGGAGATATTTATGAGTACCGTTTGCAACTTATCTACACGATAATAATTTGACTATAGCCGAATACTTTAAAAGTTTTAAATTGTAAATATTAAATTAAAATGACAAAGAAGGATGAGAAAAAAAATGATGATGAACTTTTGGAAAAATTAGAAGAAATCAAAAAAGAAAAAGAAGATAAAGAAATTGGGTGAGAAATAGAAGAATTGAATAAAAAGATTCAAGAACTAGAAAACGAAAAAAAAGAAATAACTGAAATGACAAAGAGAGCTCAATATGATTATATAAATCTCAAAATGGATTTTGATAGACTTGTAAGACAAACTGAAGAAAAAGATGCTAATCAAGGTATAGATATTTTGATAGATGTAGTAAAAAAGTTTTTACCATTTGTGGAAAATTTAAGAAAATCTTTGGAGAATATAAATAAAGAACAACTACAAGATCCTTTGACCAAATGAGTACAAATAGTATATGATAACTTCATTAAAACATTGGGATCTATGAATATCAAAGCAATTGAATCTGTATGATTGGAGCCTGATCTATTTTTTCATGAGCCTGTAAGCGTACAAAAAACAGAAGATAAAAAAATGAAATGAAAAATAATTCAAGAATTTGAGAGATGATTTTTTTGGGAAAAAGATGGAGAAAAAAAAGTTATAGTTAGTTCAAAAGTAATTGTAGGAGAATAGATGATTTTAAGAAAATATAAAATATTCATTTACTTAAGAAAATATGGATATTAAAAATATATCAAAAATACCAGATAAGGCTTGAGTTTATTTTTTCAAAGATAAAACTTGAGATATTTTGTATATAGGAAAAGCCAAAGATCTAAAAAAGAGGGTTGCTCAATATTTTTCTCCATGATCTATATGGAAACAAGAGATGTTGGAAAAAGCTAACTGTGTAGATTTTGTACTGGTTAAAAATGAGAGTGAGGCTCTATATTTGGAAGATAATCTAATAAAAAAACATAAACCCTATTACAATAATATGCTCAAATGATCAAATAGTTATGCCTATATAAAAATAACAAATGAAGAGTTTCCTCAGATTTTCATTACTAGAAAAAGATTAAATGATGGATCTACATATATATGACCCAAACACAATACAATAAATTTGAAAAAATTTTTACAATATCTTAGACAAGTTTTGCAATATAGATGATGTAAAATATCAGAATTTAAAAAAGGAAAAATATGTTCAGATTTCTATTTTTGACTTTGTAAAGGTCGGTGTAATTTACCTGTCATTGCGAAGAATGAAGCAATCTCTAAAAATAATAAAAAAGATTCCGGCCGCAAAAAAAACTCGCCGGAATGACTAATAATAGATGATTATAAAAAAATTATCAATTATATTACATCTTTTTTTCGTGGAGATATCAAACCCATACAAAAAGAGATATTGAAACAAATAGACAATTCTGTCCAGATGGAAAATTTTGAACGAGCAGCTAAACTTAGAGATATTTATCTACAGATAGAAAATTTGAGTGAAGCTCAGACAGTAGTATTAAAAAAACAAACTTCTTGATATGTTTTCCAAATAAAAAAAATGTGAAAGTGGTTTGTTTACGTCCTATTGTATTTCTATGAATGAAAATTGATCGATATTGTTCGTCATAAATTCCATCAAGATGAATCAGATATTGCAAGTATAGTGGCTAGTATAACAAAAGACTGTGGAGAATTTATTTTGGATAAAGATTTATTTGTCGATACCCAAGAAATTATCTGAATTAGTAAATCTATAAAAAAATTATCCAAATCTGATCAAAAAGATATAAACACATTGATTGAATGATTTTTTGAATCCTATATCATATCTACGTCTTTTGAATGAGATAATTTGAACAATGAACTTTTGCAGAATTTAAAAGAAAGATATAAATTGAATAATTTTCCTTATCATATCGAATGTATAGATATATCTCACTTATCATGATGATGGACGAGTTGATGACTTTCATGCCTAATATGATGACTATTGGAAAAGAAATATTATAGAAAATATAAAATCACCATGAATTATGCAAAAGAAAAAATAGTATCTAAAAATAAAAAAATAGATTCCGGCCGCAAAAAAACATCGCCGGAATGACAAATGATAAACGATTATGAATCATTAAAAGAAGTAATAATTCGTAGACTGAAAAATAAAGATTTTTTACCAAATTTGTTTATTATAGATTGAGGTAAATGACAACTATGAATAATGAAAAAAATAATAGAAGAAAATAGTAAATGGAGAAATATATTGGATCAGATTGATTTTATTTCAATTTGAAAAGGAGAAGCTAGAAAAAAGAGTAGAATATGACAAAATAATCAAAATTGAAAAATCGGAGAAAAAATATACTATTTTGATAAAGATAAGAAAATAAAAAGCATTGATTTAATCTATGATCAATCAGACAAAATCATTGTAAAAGCTCGTGATGAAGCACATAGATTTGCAAATGCTTATAGAAAAAATCAGATGAAAAATGAATTTAAATAAAAAATAATCAAAGACAGATATTCAACATATTTTTGTAATAATATATCTAAATAGTGTTTTTTTGTAATTTTTGCTTGATTTTGTTGAGCGATTATATATATGTTTGCTTACGTGTTATTTTTTTGTATTTTTTAATTATATCTAAATTTTATTTATGCCAACAATTAATCAATTAGTAAGAAACTGAAGACAAAAGAAAAAAGTTAAATCAAAAGCTCCAGTTTTACAATTTGGAATCAATAAGTTGAAAAATAATAAAAAAGTAAGCAAACCAGCTCCTTTCAAAAGATGAGTTTGTTTGAAGGTTTCTGTAATGGGACCAAAAAAACCAAATTCTGCGCAAAGAAAATTTGCAAAAGTTAGATTATCAAACTGAGCAGAAGTTTTGGCTTATATACCTGGAGAAGCTCACACACTACAAGAACATAGTGTCGTACTTGTAAGATGAGGTAGAGTAAAAGATTTACCATGAGTAAAATATCATATAGTAAGAGGTAAATACGATACAAATCCAGTTCAAAACAGAAAACAGTCTAGGTCTTTGTATGGCTGCAAAAGACCAAAAGCATAAATATTTTATAATGATATAGCCCAAACTAAATGTGAAAAACAAATTTTGACTGATTTCAGTCTAGTGAAAAAATTGATAAAATCATAAACTATATAATGAAAAGTGGGAAAAAAAGTGTTGCGAAAAAGATTTTTGCTGATGTTCTAAAAGATATTAAATCTAATGGACATATGAATCCTGTAGTAGTTGTAGAGACAGCTATAGAAAATGCATCACCTAGCGTGATGATAAAATCAAAAAGAATATGAGGATCTATCTATCAAGTACCCGTAGAAGTAAAACAAAATAAAAGATTATTTTATTCTGTTAGATGGATATTAGATTCTGCAAGAACAAAAAAAGGTAAACCAATGTATAAAAAGCTTTCTGAAGAAATATTAGCGGCTTATTCAAGTCAATGAGCAGCTGTAAAGAAAAAAGAAGAAACACATAAAATGGCTGAAGCTAATAAAGCGTTTGCTTATATGGCAAAATACATTAGTTAAGAACTAGAATCTAATTTCTAGAATCTAGAATCTTTTAATATATAATTAATGAAAAATGTGAGATACCAACTGAGGAAAGTTTCCTCATATATTCTATAATCTCAATATAGTAAGGAAAAAATCTTGAAAAAAATATCAAAAAGCTATAGAGCGATATATAGATATATTAAAAAAAGAAGAAAAAGCTTGAGAAAGTAAGCGAACTATTAAAACGAAAGAAAAAGCTTTGGCTAGATTGAAAAAATATGGGATAAAAAATGAAACTGTAGTAAAGTTTTTGGATAGAAAATGATTAAAAGATTTAGTTTCTAAAGTATCTGTATAATGTCTAGATTAAAAACTAATGGAAAGAAAAAACTTAACAAAGCTTTGGTTAGAGTAGAGAAAGTTGTAGTAATGGATGTAAGAAAGGCTCTTGAACAACAAAAAAAGTGGAAAGCTAAAGTTGTAAATAGAAAGACTAAATAATTTTATTAATCATCAAAAAAGTTAAAATGAATTATGAAAGATTAAAAACTATCTATGATAAAAGTGGTCAATCTGTTCTTCCTATAAAGGAATGAATGCAATTGGAAATACATGAAAAAATAGCAGAATGAGATGGAAATAGAGTTTGGAAATTTAGATGACTTGTGATAAAAGTTAAAAAACCAAATAATGCTGACTGATCTTTTACGATTAGATGACCAGTAGCTCGTATGACTATAGAAAAAATATATCCTTTGTCATATAAAAAATTTGATAAAGTTTTGTTGTTAGATGAATTTAAAACAAGAAGATCAAAATTATATTATTTAAGAGATAAAGTTTGAAAATGAGCAAAATTAAAATCTGCAATATCTGCTGAAAATAAAGATAAAGACTTACTGAAAGAGCTTAAATGATTTCAGAAAAAAGAAGTAAGTAAAAAAGAAAACAAAGAAGTTAAAGCAAAGGAAATTAAAGTTGAAGAAGTTAAAGTAGAAGAAAATAAAACAGAGACAAATAAATCAGAATAAAGATTATTTTAAATTATGTTAATATTATAAATGAAACTCAATGTAGAAATTCGTAATATAACAGGTAAAGAAGTTAAAAAACTTAGAAGAGAAGGTATTATACCAGCGGTTATTTACTGAAAACACACAGATAAATCTATATCTATTTCTTGTGAAAAAATTGAATTTTTGAAATTATTCAAAAAAACAGGATATTCTACTCCTATCACTTTGAGTGGAGAATGAATTGATCAATTGGCCTTAATTCAAGAAATTCAAGTTGATCCTGTTAGTGATTTTTTGAGTCATATAGATTTTCTAGCTGTAAGTAGAGATGAAAAAGTTACTGCTAGTGTTCCAGTATTGTTAATTGGAGAATCAAATATCGAAAAAAATTGAGAATGAAATATACAATTACTAAAAGACTCTATTGAAGTAGAAGCATTTCCTCAAGATTTACCTCATGAGATCAAAATTGATATATCAAAAATCGAAAATATGAATGATGTTGTATTCGTAAAAGATTTGGATGTTTGATCTAAAGCTGAAATAGTAGAAGATCTTGAACAACCAGTTATTACTGTGGTAGCAATATCTGAAGAAGTTGAAGAAGAAGTTGTGCCTGAAACAACATGAGAAGAATGAGATACTAAAGAAGAAAATAAAAAAGAATGAGACGCTAAAGAAGAAGATAAAAAAGAATGAGATAATAAATAATTTTAATTTTAAGATTTAATAAGATGCCTAGAATCTGCTATTTTACCTGAAAAGGGACAAAATCTGGGAATAATAGATCCCATAGTATGAGAGCTACAAAGAGATCTTTTAAACCAAACTTAATGGTTAAAAAGGTTAAGTTAGAAGATTGAAAAGAAATTAAAATAAAAATAAGTTCAAGAATTTACAAAAAAGTAAAAGGATTTATTTAAAAAATACTAACGCTTAACTAGTTAAGCGTTTATGGGGGGTAATAGCTCAGACGGTAGAGCAACAGCCTTTTAAGCTGGTGGTCCCGGGTTCGATCCCCGGTTACCCCATATTAAAGCCGAAATTATAAAACCTAAAATAGAAAGCTGAATTTATTTTCAGTTTTTTTTTAATAGAAAAAGCTCAGGATAAACCTGAGCTTTTAAATATAACATTATTGAACAATAAACTTCTTGGAAAAGAATTCCTTTCCTTCAATCTTTAGAAAATAAATCCCTGAGGGAATAGATTCCAGATTGATTATAAAATTTTGTTCATCATTTTTATTTTCCAAGATGATACGCCCTGAAACATCTGTAATAATCCATTTATATTCTCCAATTTCATTCAAAGACACTTGAAGATAATCAGTTGTGGGGTTCGGATAAATATCAATATTAGAAACAAAAGATGGATATTTTATACCAGTTATTGTGTTTCCATTATTGGTAAAAATTGTTATTTCACCCCAGTCGGAGATTAGAGCAAAATCAATATTATCATCATTGTTTACAATATCGCCAGTTGCTAACATCTGATCATAAGCATGATAATTACCGCTAATAGTTTGAAAGTTCGTCGATGTAAACGAAGATAACCCAGAGAATTGCATAACTCTAACATTTTCTAGACTATTAGCTAAATATACTACTTCATCTATACCATTGTTATCAAAATCAGCAACCACAGAAGATGGAAAATAATCAGCCATGTTTGTTAATCCCATATTTACCCAATTACCACTTGTTTGGTATTGAATGAAACGAGTATTATCTGGACCTCCATAGCAACTATTTATTATCAAACCAGGACCAGTTCCAAAGAAATCTCCAAAAGAAACATTGGAAGTAACTAGAGTATTACCCGCAGAACCAAGGACTGGAAAATATGATGGAAAAGACGTAAAAAATCCTGATCCATTGTTTAGATAAACATAAATTCCAGAAAACATTCCTTGACCAGCTAAATATACTATATCATCCCAACCATCAAAATTTACATCCCAAACTTTTACTTGATTATAACCAGCCTGAGTAGCTGCAATATCTTCTATATAATAACCGATTAAGTTAATATTAGTAGACTGTTTGAAGATACGTAGATTTGTGCCATTCCAATTAGAAACCACAAAATCATCAAGTCCATCCTGATTGAAATCCCCTTTAGCGATTCCATCTGATGTAAATCCGGAAAACATAGTGAGTTGATTAGCTGTATTGAAATTGTACATACCCCCCTGAAACAAGATAGTAACACTATCCGAGTGGACATATACAATATCCTTCATTCCATCATTATTTGCATCCAGAATTTCGAAATTTCTGATAGTAGAAGAACAATCAAGTTGATAATCAATAGATGTAATTGTGCCTACAGGATGAACTGTAGAAATTTTTAGAAAATAGTTTGAACCACTGGATGTAGAAAACCCATAGATAGAAACTATGTTTTCTTGGGAATCATTATTCATGTCTGATATACTAATCATAGCAACATCAAGACTACTCACAAATGGCAAAGTACCATACTGAGTGAAGGACACCTGTCCAAAAACAGAGGAGGAAACAAGGCTAAAAATAGCCAAAATCAAAATAACCATAAGGTTTTTCATAATCGTTTTTTGTTTTATAACTCTTTTGAATATCTTTCCGTCCAAAGACCAGAGTTTTACTATTTATACTATGACGGTAAATGAGATAATATATAGAGAATATAAAGAATTTTAATGAACAAACCATAAATCAATATATAATAAAATCCCAACATATTACAAGTCTTTTTTTATATATGTCTATATATTATATGTTTGTTAATTTATTTGACAAATTCATTGTTTTTATTATAATTTTGATACATTTAGTTTGAAATTCTAAATGAAAAAAACCGATAAACTAATATTATGATTATCAATCGTCACTTCTGTATTAGCATGAAGTCCAGCCTTTTCTCAAAATGTAGAAAAAATTAAAAATGATACAGCAAAAAATATAGCAACTAATCTTGATTGAATTGAACTAGCTCATGACACTATTATCAAAATGAATGTAGAAGATATTTTGAAAATTTATGGTAATGAGAAATGACTAGAATTAATTAGAGAACATATGCTGATAGAGATTAATAAATTAAGAAAAGAAATGAATAATTATCCTCCGCTTAAATTAAATAATATTTTAAATATATCATCAAAAAAATATTCAGAATATATGTCAAAAAATAATCATTTCAGTCATACTGACAAAGAATGATTGAGATCTAGCGATAGAATTAAAAATGAATGAGGTAATTTTGAGATTGTTTGAGAAAATTTAGCAAGATGACAAGAAAGTATAGAAAAGGTTTTAGATCATCGATTAAACTATTCTGCATCACATAGAAAAAATTTATTATTTAATTTATATACCGACCTGGGTGTTTGATATTATAATTGATATTGGGTTTTAAATTTTTGAAAAAAATAAATTATTTCTCTCAAGGTATTTTCACATAACTATAATCATACCCTGGCGTACCAATATTATTACGCTCAAATATTCGATTTAATATTTGGACTGAAGAATATTTTCATGATTGTATTCAGTCAATATATCATTGTGCTTGTTGAATTACAGATTTTACTTTTTCTCATTTATAATAATTTGGGTCTCATTCTAAATTACTACCAGTTAAAGGTATTTTCTGTTTTCATGAAAAAATTTTCAAAAGCAAATAATCTAAATCTGCTTGATTATCTCATTCTCTCCATAAAGTTTCTGTCTCATTTGATTTTTCTCAATTTTCTTTACCCTGATTTATATATCGATCATTATTAACTGATCAAAGAAAACTTGATACTTGTCACAATTGTTGTCGTCATAATTTTGTTCAACTCAAATTTACAAGATATTTTGTATGACCATGAAGCTGATCTTGTCATGGATTTTGTAAAAAAACATCATTCAAATATTTAGGAACCCCTTCTATTTCACTTATTATTTCAAAATCTTTTTTAAATTCTGCTTGTATAGATCAAAATCTATATGTTCATTGTATATCCTTTTCTTTTGTTGTTGATATATCCCGCTTTATTCATTTTTCTTTAATAGTATTCAAAGTAGAAATATCCATATCTCTTAAAAAAGAAACGGCTCTATTTCGAGCTAAAATTTCGTTAGGCATACTTTCATCAACTTTTGGCACATCTATTTTATTTGTATCTGCTCGCAATTTAAGTTCCTGATAATTATCCATTACTTTTTTTTCTCATTTTCATCATTTTTGAAAATTATGACCATCTGCACGACCAGAAATAGTATAATAATCAATTGTATTATTGTGTTTTTTAATATATTCTGAAACAATCTTAATATTTTCTGATGAGATTTTTTCTGTTTCTCATTTTTTTTGATCTTTTTCATCTACACTAATTTCTAAATCTTCTTGTATATATACTGGTTTTTCTTTTTCTACAATGGGTTTTGGTTGTAACTTTTGTTGTTCTTCAAGCGTCTGAATTACACTATTCAATTGATCTAATAAAAAATTTCTTCTTTCATTTATGTTTTTTATAAGAATGGAAGCTTCACTATCGTTTGAATAATTATCATTTAAACGATTTATGTAAAAACTTGAACTTTCTTGAAAAAGAGATTTCTGAACTTTTAAATCTTGATAAAAATTTCAGGAAGAACTGTTTAAATTTCATTGAGTATTGGGAATTCAGTATCTATTCAAAACCCTAAACGCATTATCAAATCTTTCTTCTGCTTGTGTCATATCTCTTTTAAAACTAGCCTTTTCCCGAACATCATACTTTTCATATAAATTAGTTCTATTTTTTCTCAAATCCGTTCTTATTTTACCTATTTCACTCCTAAATTCAGAATTTATTTTTCTTCACAAGATACTATGATTTTCTCGTAAATCTTTACTTATCACATAAATATCTTTTTCTTCTCTTGTGTTTTCTTGTAAATTTTTATTTCTTAATTCTTCTGTTAATTTTAATTTTTCATATGGTTTTAAATTATCAACATCAGTACGACTTTGATCTATTTTTTTTTCTAAATTTTCTCTCTGATCATTTGAATTAGAATTTTCTAAGGCCATTTTATAAATTTATTTATATAAAATTTTTATAAATCTTTCAATAAATCTTCAGGGTTTTCTTTTTTAGTTTCTATAAATTCTTTTAGATGCATCTTTAAAGATATTTTATTTTGTCAGATTTTTTGTAAATCTTTCTTTAAATTTAGTTGCTCTTGATATTGATTATCAATATCATTTATATTTTCTTGATTTATTAATTCATCCATTATTTAACTATTATTTTTAAAACATATTTTAATTATAAACACAAATCTGATTTTTGCAAATTTTATAAAACAAAATTTATAAACAAATTTTTAAAGAGTTATTTTGATTAAAATTTAGATAAAAATTTGCAATCGAATTTCTTTTCTTTATAATATCACCTCCTACACTAGTGTGCTAACAACGTTTCGTCGTCATTCCGGCTTTATTATTTGCGGCCGGAATCTTAATTAATTGAAAGACATAGATTCCGGCTGCAGACTTCGTCATTGAGACCGGAATGACTAAAAAAATATATTTTAGATTATAAATTCACGTACATGGACTTTGATCCAAATAAAGATTATTACAAAATACTATGAGTATCGGAAGATGCTAGCCCCGAAGAGATCAAAAAAGCATTTAAAAAAGCTGCTGTCAAACATCATCCTGATAAATGAGGTAGCAAAGAAGAATTTCAAAAAGTGAACGAAGCGTACCAAGTAATCGGAGATACAGCCAAAAAACAACAATATGATTCTTTTAAACAATGATGATTCTCCGGTTTTGGATGAGGATGAGGATCAGGTTTTGATTTTGGTGGATTCAATGGAGGATCAGGTTTTGATTTTGGTAGTGTAGATTTTGGTGATCTAATGTGATGAATTTTTGGATGAGATTTTGGATGAGGATGAAGATCTAGAGTAAGAAGATGAGAAGATATCAAAGATACGATAGTTATTAGCTTTGAAGAATGATTTTTGGGAGTAGAAAAAAAGATAGCTTATCATAGATATATGCAAGTCAAATGAGCAGAAAGCAAACAATGCGATATATGTAAAGGTCACGGTAAGGTAACTAAACAGGCTAGAACCCCATTTGGAGTGATGCAAACACAAGCAGTTTGTGATAAATGTGGTGGTAGTGGTAATATATATACAAAAAACTGAAAGGAACTGGATAACGGATGATTAGAAGAAGTTAAAGAGACTATAGATATAAAAATACCAGCTTGAATCAAAGACTGAGCTTATATTAAATTTACAGGCAAAGGACATGCGGGATTTGGGACTACTGAAACATGAGATCTTTATATTCAGATACGTATAAATCCATCAAAAGTCTTTGAAAGAAAATGAGATAATTTATATAGCAAAATAGATGTCAGTATTTTTGATTTAGTTTTGGGTGGTGAAGCTCAAATTTCACATCCAGAATGAAAAATGAAAGTAAAAATACCAAAATGAACTCAAATATGAGATATGGTTAAAATTTCTGGGAAAGGTTTCTGAACAGGATGAATTTTTTGAAAAAAATGAGATATGTATCTCATCCCACATGTAAGTATTCCTAAAAAATTAAGTAAAGCTGAAGAAAAGCTTTGGGAAGAATTGAGAAAAGGAAAGAAAAACTAAGCCCTCCTGATAAGGAGGGGCAGGGTGGTTTTTGTTCTTAATAAGAAATAAACCCCCTTTATCCCCCTTCCTAGGGGGACTTTTTTTTAGTCGCCTTCTTAGGAGGACTTTAATAGCTTTGCAATGCTTTGATTCTATCTTCTATAGATGGATGTGTGGAAAGTAATGTCTTGAATTTACTCTTTGCTGAAAATGGTGTCTGGATACACATAGCAGCTACTGTGTCTTTTTCTATAGATTCTATCACAGGATCTTGAGATATTTTTTGTAATGCTGAGATCATTGAATATTTATCTTTGGTAAGTTCTACACTACCAGCATCTGCTAAGTATTCTCTCTTACGTGAAATAGCAAGCTGGATAAATGGATATATTAAATATCATAAAATAATAAATATAAGTCAGATTAATGGTAATATATTTCATTTTCATTCACTATTACGAGACCTGATTCTGATAAGTATTTGTCACAATGTTCATATTACTCAGACAAAAACTATTATCACTATCATTAGTAGAGAATCTTTGTTGATAATATGGCTGAGTTCATGAGCAGCAACAGCCTCTATTTCAGATTTTTCTAGTTTATTGATCAATCATCTAGAGAAAACAATCCAGGCTGATTTGGTGTTTCGTCATGTAGCAAAAGCATTGAGACTATCATCATCTATAATTCAGATTTTGGGATTGGGGAGTCATCTAGAGATACACAAATTTTCTACTATATTGTAAATTTCAGGATTTTCTTTTCTAGTAAGTTCTCTAGCTCCTGAAAATTTGAATATTATTTTTCTATAAAAAAAGAATGAAATCATTCATCGTATCAAAATAATTGGACCAAGTAGAGTGAAAATATCTCCGGATATAGATAAAGCTTGAGCTCGTGATTGATTGAGAGTAAGCTGAGATTCTTTGTCTAGAAAAAATAGTAATGTAAAAACCACGTCCACTACAAGTCGCAAAAATATAGGGAAAAGCACTATCAAAAAATAACTCTTCATTCTATTGGACCAAATAGAACTCTGGATACCTTTGTACATGGGACGTAAAAACGTTAAAATGTAAAAATGTTAAAATACTAGTCATTGCGATACTACACCATTACATGGTGTTGGGTTGGAAGAGGGAATCTTTTTTTTTCTGTCATTGCGAGGAGAAGTAAAACGACGACGCGGCAATCTTTTTTTTGTTTATTTAAGATTGCTTCGCATACGCTCGCAATGACTAGGTAATCGTTATTCTGAGTGTCAGACTATGTGGTAGTATTTATTAAACTATAGATTCCGGCTGCAACATTTGAGGCCGGAATGACACAGTGATTTAGATTCCGGTTGCAACAATGAGACCGGAATGACAGTGTGATTAAAACTGAACTTTGGGTACTTCTTTTTCTTCTGGATTTTCTATAGCAAAAAATTTCTCTTCTTTGAAATTGAATGATTTAGCTACTAAATTGGTAGGGAAAGATTGTATAGATGAATTGTATTCGTTAGTAGAAGAGTTGAAGTATCTTCTAGCTGCTGCTAGTTTGTTTTCTATATCACTAAGTTCATTTTGTAGTTGTAGAAAATTTTGATTAGCTTTTAAATCTGGATAGTTTTCTGATACAGCAAACAATGATTTCAAAGCTCAGCTAAGCATATTATCAGCAGCTAATTTATCTTGTGGAGATTGTGCCGACATAAAATTTGTCCTAGCTAGAGTCAATTTTTCTAGTGTTTCTTTTTCGTGACTAGCATATCATTTTACAGTATTTACCAAATTTTCAATTAAATCAAATCTGAGTTTCATTTGTACATCTATATCTGCGAACGCATTATGAATATTATTTCTAAGTTTGATAAGCTTGTTGTATGCCATTATTAGATAAAGAACAATCACTCAGATGATAATAAGAAAGATTAATCCACTATTCATGTTTGAATATTAAATGATAAAAGTTTTTGGGAGTATAAATTTTTATTTATAAAAAGCAAATAAAGGATATTATTTCTCTGTCATTGCAAGGAGTAAAATGACAGAACTGTCATTGCGAGGAGAAGTGAAACGACGACGCGGCAATCTTTTTTTTTCGTTTATTTAAGATTGCTTTCCCGCCAAGGCGGATCGCAATGACCAGATCACTGTTATTGAGAATATTAACCGTCATTCTGAGCAGAACGAAGAAATCGATTTAAGGGATCTCTCGACTCTGCTCGAGATGACATGGTTTCCGTTTGAAACAACGGAATAAAAAAAACCGTCTGCTAAAAAGCAAACGGTTTAATAAATTAAGTGTTTTTTATCAAGTCACCATTCTGTTGGATATCCAGAATTATTTTTTGTAATGCATCATAAAAATCATCACATAATTTATCTAGATTTTCTATTCTTTCTTTTTTTGAAAGTGAATAAATCCTCAGATGATGTTCTTTGATTAAGTTGTAAGCCCTAGCAACAAATGTATTTGTCCCAGGATCGCCAGTATAATAGCGAAAGCCTCCTCTTGGAAATGATTCCATCTTCGATATTAATTCTCTCAAAAAATGAGAAGTGTCTTTTTTGATAATAGATATCAAAGAGTCTTTAATTTTTTCATCACTATAAGAAAAAACATCTGTTGTTTCCAGTAACTTCCATTTACCTTCATGAAATGATGATGAAAGTATCTCAAGAAAATTATCCAATAATTCTCTGTTTTGTTGCTTGTAATGATGTCTAATCCTGAGTGCGATGAAAGTAATACCCGCAATAGCGATAATCAAAATAAATTTTTCCATATTGAGCGTTTTTTGATATTTTTGTTTTGAATTATCTTATAATTATTATCAAATTTAAGTCAATACAAAAAATATTGATAATGTGTAGGTTTTGTTTTTATAATCTATTTTCTAAATAATCTAAGCAAGACATAAACATCTGTCGCTACAAAAATAATAGCATATATCCATCGATCCAATTGAGCTAGTTCTGGTATCAAAGCTGCTAATAACAGACCAAAAGATACAAGACAGATCTTGAGGATAGATCGATCAAGAACATTTAGATTCGGAATCTTTTTGAGAACTTTTTGAAAAATCATTTTGTTTGGATAGGAGATAAACTAATTAGCCTATATCCATTTATTGAAGAATAGCAAGGAATCTTTATTGCACCCGGGTAATAAAACTAAAACTCAAACTCCCAATCTAAATCTAATATCTCCGATCCTAATTTTGAACCAGAATCTGATCTAAATATCCGATCAGCTCACTTCTCAACTAATTTATGTTTGAGTGCGTTATATTCGACATATTGAATGCATTGTTGTAGGTACTCATCGTTGTCAATTAATTTGGCTTTGAATCTAGATTCAAAATATAATACTCATTTATCAGCTCAATATTTAGCTTTATAATACCTCGTATATGATGCGCAGATATTTCAGATAAAATAAGATATTTTATGAGATTGTGATTTATTAAGTAGCACGAAATGAAAATGGTTGGGTAATATACAATAAGAAATAATTCATAATTCTTTTTTACACTTATTTTTATAAATATCCAAATATAGTAAAAATCTCTGAAAGTCTTTATTATTATGAAATAGTATTTGTTTATTTAATCATCTATTATAAACATGATAATATGCATTTTCTTCAAATTCTAATCTTTTAGGCATTTGCATCCGAGTGAAAAATAAAATCTTATATCCCACCCGGGTGCAGAAAAAGACACCCGGGTGGTAAGACTTTCTCCCCTATACTCTTTTTTATCTACTTTTCAAGATTGTTTTTGACAAATGAATTATATGGCTTTATAAGCTATACTACTATTGCACCCGTGAAATCACCCGGGTGCTTTCTCCTCTGCTAATTGGTTTCATCCAAGAGAGATCCACTTCAAATTTGGAAATTTAGATATGGTAGCAAGCGACTTTTCGTCGCTTATTTGCTTGAGTTATTTTTGAAAAATAAAAAAACCCTCCCGGAGTGGGAGGGGGTCAAAGTTTATAAATTATCTGATATACCAAGTTCTTTTTCTATCCAAGACTCTCATTTGTTTGTTTTTTTCTTATATAACTCATAATTTTCTAATGCCTTTTTTTGATCTCATAATTTTAAATATACTATTGAAATATCTTTATATTTAGAAAAATCTCTATATTTATTTATAAGAATTTGATAATAAGATATGGCTTTTTTACAATATGGTCTATTTAAAGTATCCTGTATTTTACATACATCTTTGTAAAGATGTCATATATTGTTTAATATGGCAGTGTACTCTCATGTTCTGATTTTTTCAAAATCTTTATAAACTTGGATAGCTTTACCTGGATATCAAAGATAGGAATATAACCTGGCTTTATCTATAGCATCTGTATAAGATGTAATTTTCTTTCAAGAAGATTCTTGTAGTTTTTGTTTAAACTTATCTTGTTCTTCAACTGTGAAAGTAGACTTTATATATATCTCTTCCAAGGGCATTGTTTTGTTGTATGAGAAGATATATAGAAATATCCCTACCAAAACCAATAATAAAGCAGGTATAATGATTTTATAAATCGATAATTTTTTTGTAGATTTTTTCATGTTTAAATTATTTTATAAACGGTATAAGAGAAGCTAATATAGGCACCATTTCTTTTGATGTTTGTGACATTGTTTTTTCTTTTTTTAGATATTTATCCAAAAGTTCTATCAATTGATTTCTATATTCTATGGCCTGATTATATTTCTCTGCATTATAATTTTTTAAATTAATTTTTGTATCTATTATATTTGCTATTGCTTTTAGTTGAATACTATTTGTTTCATATTTTGACTGATTATATTCTGTGGTTTCAATATCTTGTGTAATATCAGTGTTTGTTATCTTTGGAATATCTATATATACAGAATCTGATGAATAATACTGATCCTTTGCATATATTTCTATCTTATAAGAATTACTGTTTGTGTCATAATTTTCTAAAACAATGGAAGTATCTCCAGCTGTAATAAATTTATCCATATAAAAGTTATTGTCCTTATATATTCTTACAATTTGTTTCATTATGTCTAAATCTGGAGATTTTGTCCAAGACAAGCTGATATTTTTACCATTTATTTCGTAAGATAAATTTTTTATAGGCAATGGTTTTGTATCATCGTCATTGTCGTCATCATTTACGTATATATACTTTGTACTCGTATAATCTGTTATAGAATCTCAATTTATATCCAAGTATATACGAGCCTCATTTATTTTGTCTCAATATACCCTTATTTTTAGTCACTCTATTGTAATTGTTTCATTTTCAAAATCTCATTTGAAAGTTAATTTTTTGTGGTCGTTTGATATAGAATACTCCAAATCTCAATTATAAGAATCTATAAAAATAATTTTTTGAGATCATAAGAGTAAAGAAAATTCATCTAAATTTTCTCAACTCAGATTAACAATAATACTGGGAATGGAGACGTCTCATATATTATTATCAAATTCTATTGTTTGGTTTAGGTCTACGCTAACTCATAATGATATAGAAGATAAGCTAAGTAATAAAAGCGCGCTAAGTATAAATTTTTTCATCAATAATTTTTTACTTAAATAAAGTTAATGAGTTTATAAATTTTACACAAAAAATTGCAATAAAAAAACCCCGGAATGAATCCGGGGCTCAAAAAGAAATTAATCTTTTTGTATGTTAGTAAACTATTTACTACAAACTATTTTTCAAGAGTAGTAGCTATAGTATCTAATCCATTTACTTTGTAACCATTGAACCAATCAGTTGTAGTTCTTGAGTGTGGAGAACCAGCATTATCAGTCCATACAAAATTATCAGAAGCAGCTGTAACTGTAGCGTATGTTCACGCTGATGCAGTAGCATCTTCAATAATTTTTGTAGTTATATAATCATCTGTTTCTACTCAAGCTAATGTAGCTTTTAGTTCAAATGTTTTTGATGTACCAGCAGATATAATAACATCTTTTCATGATGTAAATGTAAATACATCAAGTGCAGCAAATGCACCATCAGCTGTTTTATCTGTTCAGTTAATAAATAACTTGTGAGAAGCGAATGGAGCAGCAATTTCTCAACCACCGTCTGCATCTCATAATGTTACATCAAAATCTATTTCAGCAATTTCTACATCTTCTGCAGAATCAGCTGTTACAGTAAATTTGTATATAGTTTGTTCACCGTTAGTCAATTTAGCTGTTCATAGATCAACAGTAGCTACTGTAGGTTGAGTTTTTCTAACCATCATAGCGTCTGATTGAATATTCAAAGCAGCCAAAGCAGATGTAGTATAGTGATCACCATTATCTATAGCAGTTCCTCCATTTACTGTAGTCAAAGCTGTAGATGTAGCAACAGTATCAGCTTTTACATCAGTCAATTCAAGAGTTATACCCTTGTTTGTTTGAGAATCAGCTGTAATAGAGTTTAAGTTAGCTCTAATTGTAACTACTATATTACCATCTTTTTCTACTTCAAAACCATTTGTTGTACCTAAATTGAAGTGGAAGTTATTGCTTGATGGAGCTCTAGAATCTATTACTTCATCATTAACTACCAATTCATAAGATGATACTCTAGCATCATCAGCAGCAGCATTAACATTTCTGAAGTATAAGTCTTTTACTTTTATATCACCATTTGATGAAGTGAATTTATATTTAGCAACTTCTACTTGATTTGTTCAAGCTATAACTATAGCAGAGTCAGGAGAGTTTCCATCTTTTGCAACAGTTAATGAAGCAGATGTAGCAACTACGAAATTAGCTGAAGCAACATCTACTAATCATGCTGTAACTTCATTTCAATTTACATCATAGAATAATGAATCAGAAACATCTAATGTTACATCTATTTGTGTTGTAGCTTCAGCAGCAGTTGAAGAAGCAATATCAGAAACTAGAGTAACTTGTACTTGACCATTTTTAGCTATAACATAATTGATATCTTCTACTGTTACTGTTCCATCTGGAGATGTTGTAGCAGCAAAATCTTCTGTGTTACCTTCTTGATCACCATCTATCAAAACTTTAACGTTTGTATAGTTTGAGAAAAGAGAACTTGTAACATCTAAGTCAAAATTCAATCTTTTAATTTCAAGAGAAGAACTATTACCAGCATTTACTGTGAACTTCATAAGTTCTGCAGCTTGTTCACCAGCTAGGAATGTTGTACTAGCATCGTAACCGTCATTTCTAACGATAGAAGCACCATTTGAAGCAGGTACTACTGTCATTGTGTTTGAAGTAGCTGTACCAGCAAATTTAGCTGTAGCAACAGCATCACCATTTGATATATATTCTACATCTTGAAGAGTAGATGAATATCAAGCTGATGTTGTAGTTGCATTATCAACTTTTAATTTTAGTGCTGTATTGTCAGCAGCTGTAGATTTAACATCTACGTAAACATACAATACATCATTATCTGATAATGTTCATCACATATCAAATTCTAAGTAATCCAAACCATCGTCTCCTACAGGAGTAGCAGCCACATTATTAACTACAACATTATCTGTAGTGTCTATCAATCTATTACCTCTGTATAGAGCAAAATTTTGGAAATATGATTCAAAATTAGCTTCTGTAAGATCTTTTGTACCATCGTCTATAAATACTCTAACTTTATCAACATTGATATCTTGGTCTGTATCTACTTTTACAGCAAACAACAATACATCGTCTGTTTCTTTTACATATTCTTCAGATGAAGGATTATTTTCATTATCTACTGATAATGTGATTTTTCCAGCATTCAAAGTGTAAGTTTTAAGAGGCAATGGAGCACCATCAACTGAAGCTCACATATTTGTTCCTTCTTCCAATGCGTATAAGTCAAACTTATTCTTTAATTGGAATTGGTATTTAGCTGCGTTATCACCAGCCAAAATATCTCATTTAATAGAGAAGTTATTTGATTTTCCATCTTCTATCATGAAATTGTTATCAAATACAAATGTAACATAATCTCAATCTACAACTACTTCATCTAGATCTACCAAAGATCCATCTGCATATAGTTCTAAATTATCAACATCTGCCATTTTTGCATTTCCAACGTTTTTAAATCTAATAGATTTTATTTCTACATCTCTTGTTGCAGTTGTAGTTTCTTGTAATTTAAATTCTCACAAGATAACTCAATCTGCTCATACATCTATTGTAGTATCAGCACCTTTTATAGTAGCTGTTACTTGAGCAACAGTATATGCAACAGTTGTCATAGATTCTCATTCTACAGGTAATCCATCAATATCGTTTGTATTAGCTTCTACATCTACTACAGCGAAACTATTAATTTTGTTTGCAAAATTATTCATAGAAGCAACAACAGTAAATGTTTCAGTAGAACCAGCTTTTACATCTATATCCAATGTAAGAGTAGCTTGATCATCAGAATTGATAGTTTTGTCTGTTGTAACAATAACATCACCTTTTGTTAACCAAACCTTGTCGAAATCTGTTCTATCTCACAAACCTTGTCTTTCTATTGTGATTGAAGATAAGTGAACATCTTCATCTGTAGCTTCAACATCAAAAGTCAAGAATTCAACTGCTTGAGCGTTTTGAGCTATACTAGCAGCATCTGGAGTGTTGTTATTCAAATCGAAACTTAATGTTCAATCTGATTCAGGAAGATCTTCATCATCTTCTATATCTCTACATTCAACTGGACATGCGTCGTCTTCTGAATTAAGAGCACAAGCTATTTGAACCATAGGATCCAAACATGCTGCAGGAGTTGCGTCCTCTTCAGCTCTTTGCATCATCAACATTACATATCCTCTAACTTCTGTAGCAGAAGGATTAGAAATATTTGTCATGATATCTGCATCTTCCAAAGCTTCTAAGTGATCTGCATAGTATGGAGTAGCTCCATCATACATATCTCCTCGTAAAGCTCTAGACAATACTGTACCAAATTCTGCTCTAGTAACTATACCATATGGGTTGAAGTTAGTAATACCAACTCCCATAAGACCTAGTTGACAAGCATTTGTAACTCAATCATCATACTGAGCATCTAAGCTAGCAGAAACGTCTGGAAAAGAACAATCCATATCTGTATCTGGCTCTAGATTTAATACGTCCATAGCGTAGTTAGCGATCATTTTTGCTAATGCGATTCTAGTCAAAGAACCATACATATTAGCGTTGTCTATTGAACTCATTGTAGTTATACCATTTTCATAGGCATAATCATAAGCTCCTTCTAATTCGTCGCTGTAAGAAGCTCCGAATGTAGCAACAGGAAGCAATGTAGCAAGCATCAACACTGATGTTACACTTGCGAATAATTTTTTAATGTTCATGTGTCAATAAAATATAAATTAAAACATCTTTGTCTGACTCAATCGGGCGTCTTCCGACAAAATCCGAGAATCACAACAAGAAGATATAAGAACACCACATTCTTTTTTAGATACAAGATCAAAGATCCAGGACTAAAGATGAGATTTAAATATTTTAGAATCCTCTAAAACATTTATTTCTATCTTATATCTTGAGTCTTATTACTTTTGTCTAAAACTTTTTAAATAAACTAAACGATAGGACAGGATGAAATGATCACTTGTCGAGATAATAATCGATAGCGACACAAACTTTTTCCTTTTTTCGTCCCCCTCATTGAGAGAACTTACCGCCATTCTTTTTAGACTGTCATTCCCGGATTAAGTTTTGGAATAGGGAATCTACTATTTATTAAACTATAGATTCCGGCTGCAACTCTTAGCGCCGGAATGACTTTTTAAGCAAACTTTCTTAATAAGGGGGAAGATCAATTTTAATGAACTAATACTAGTTAAACTAAAAGCTTTGGGCTTTGGGCTTTGGGCTTTTTGCTTTAACCAGGGGAACAAGGAGTTTGTGTCTCACCACATAATACCAATTAAAACCCATAAACAAATGAGTCCGTATACGTTTCTGTGTCTCCACACAGTAAACTTATCTTATAAGTTAAGCATTATAGACACAATTTCAAGCCTTTATTGTAATGGTTCAAATATCAGTTCAAAAGCCATAAAAATCTGATTTTTATATTACTTTCTGGATGACATTTGTAGACAGACCGATCCTTTTTGTGAGTTTTTGCATTTTCTGCAAGATAAAAAAAATTGCCTGCTAAGCAAACCACCACTATTTGCTGGAAATCGTGCTTTGTTAAAGAGCCATAACTTACCATCCTTTACAGTTGGATATACGAATTAGCATAATCTATGTGACAAAAAAGTAGACAGCTGTCTAAGTATATATTAGAAATTCTAGTTTGGACCTAGTTATTTTTGTCTTAATTTATCTAACCATAAAATAAAAAAACTTATATAATATAAGTTTTTTAAGAAGCACCCGGGTATTTTTTTACCCGGGTGCAAGTATAAAAGTTATTAAAGTTTCTCTTCGGCTCTCATCAACATTATCATTACATATCACCTCTTTTCTACCATCCAAGGATCTTCTATCTTGGTCATGATTCAGTTATATTTGAGTGCATTCAAGTGTCTTTCATAATATTTATTAGCCTGATCATTTGCTGATCATCGGATAGCTCTAGACAATACAGTACCAAACTCTGCTCTAAGTACTTGATCTGTTGGCCTAAATTCTGTTAATCATATTCACATCAA
This sequence comes from Candidatus Altimarinota bacterium, assembly GCA_021734475.1. GTDB lineage: Bacteria > Patescibacteriota > Gracilibacteria > Absconditabacterales > Absconditicoccaceae > UBA6263. Next base: position 115,959 of record JAIPIU010000002.1, on the reverse strand, counting down.
TCACATCTGACAAGCAAGTTTGATATATCATCTAAGTTCAGAATTTTGACTTGAGATATCTGAGAACGTACATAATTTACTGGTATCGGCTTCGACTCATAATACATTGGAAGCATAATTTACTATCATTTTGGCCATATGAGATCTTTGCAGGCTTCAATACATATTAGCATTTTGAACTGTAGTCATAGTTGTGATACCTATCTGGTAAGCATATAGATATGCATCATTGAATTCTTTGGTATATCGAGATCATTCTATACTTCATCATGAGGGTGTACAGCTATCTCATAGTTTTCATCATTCACAAGACTCTCCGGATTTTAGTTCATATTTTCAATCTCTACAAGTTAGTTTAGATGTAGTACATGTAGTCGTTTGACTGACTCATACATAGAATATTTTGGATTCGCTTACATTTTCTTCATCATCTTCTACTAGTAATTTATATTCATAATTATCTTTGTTGAATCTAATAAAGTCATTGAGAGTCACGGTCCCATCATCAGAAGATGTAAATGTATATCCATCTTCATAGTCTTCATCTATATCATAATATGAATCTGAACTAGTTTCTGTCCAATCAGAATCGTCTGGATCTCTATAATACACTGTAAATTCTACTGTTCCATCATAATCTTCTAGCACATCATTATTATCATCTAGAGCTTCTATACTTAGATCTACTCGCTGATCTTGATCAGGACTAGAATCATCTGTAGACAATGTAAAGTCATCTAGATCAGGATTGGATGTACTAGTAGTATCATCTCATCCACCTCATCATCATCCACCTCATCATCATCCACCTCATCATCATCCAGTATCATTTGGACTCATCATAGTAAAGTAAGAAAATCATGTAGTAGTAAATATACAATATCATCCAGAAACTGTACATGAATTAACATATGTATATGTCGATCCATCTGTAGATCTATATATTCTGAGTGATTTTGTATTATATGTTGTTCATACATAATATGTGATACTTGGAGTCTGTCATGCAAAAGTCAAAGAAATCCCATCAACTCAAACCCTAAAACTTGTAGCTTGCTGATGAGTATAATCTGTATATGATGGCGCTGTTCATGTAAATGTCATAGATTTTGGTCCATCTACAAATCCATTTCGTCATCCACTATTGGATGTGATAGTCAGTCAACTAAGGTTTAGTTGGAAAAAATTTGTAATAGATCAGCTACCATACAATCTAAGGATTCAGCTAGTTGTAAATGAAGTAGACGATCATCATCATATATCTACTGTTCATGTTGTGGTAATATCTCATGATCCACTAGTAGGAATTATTTTTGGTAATTTAAAATTTCCTGTAGATGAATATACTCCGGTATAATTATCAAAATTGGAATAAACTCTGAAATAATATGTAGTGTCGTCTTGCAATCCATTGAGAGTGATATTGTGAGATGTTGTCAGTGTTCATGTTGTGATATTGTTTAGTGATGATGTACCATATATTATGTATCATGTAGAATTTAGATCTGAAGTGAATGATATCTGCATAGACGATCAGCTTAGCATATTGGTAGATACAGACGATGGATATGCTACTCTAATTATTTGGAAAGTTCATGTAGCTAAATTTCACATTATATCAGTTCATGAGTATAGAAAATTATTAGCTCATCACGTTAGTCATGTAAGCGCAATAGACCAAGATCATGTTCATGTAGCCAAATTTCAATTGATATATAGATTATTGATTTGTCCATTATCAGATCATGTTCATTGTATACTAGCGCTAGATCATGTTACATTTGTGGTGGTAAGTGTAAATGATGGAGCGGTATTGTCTACATTAACAAAAGAAGAATCTGTAGTAGATGAAACAGTATTTCATGTATTTCACTGACTATCTTCAAAATCTATAGAAAATATAACTCAGGTTTCTGCTGTTCATCATGTTATCAAAAATGTAGAATATCGTGATGTTCATCATCATGTAGCCAAACTTGTAAGTCAGTTGAATGTAATAGAGACTCATGTAATAGATTCACTTCATGTAAATGTAAGCGTAATCAAATCTCATGAATGAGCATAGCTAGAACTATTGGTATTATCTGACTGGATATTAACATTGATTAACTGTGGCTTGAGATCAAATGACGTAAAATGAGCTATATCCAAATATATTGGACAAGCAAATTGTCAGTTTCATACACAGGCTCATGAATATACAGACGTAATCATATCGTTTCATGTAATTGCTTGTCAACTACCCTCTCTAACTATAAATGATCATGAATTTATAGATCATAATATTCAAGAAAAACTGATTGGTAAATTTATTTTGAGTGTTGCATTTTTTCATTCAAATCATGTTCATGGATTGAACCAAACTTGTCACTGTGACATTCATATAGAATTTGGTAAATCTCATGACAAGAAATTTTGTGTTCATGTATCTGTCAAGTTTAGTCATGTATGAAATGTAATTCTTCACATTTCATCTGAGCCAGACATCTGAGCAAAATATAATCATGAGAAATTAGTAGCGTTTATTCAATTAACAGTATTTAAATTATTATTAATTCATTGTCATGAAAGTATAGAAAATATTGTAGAATATATAAAACTCCATGGAGTATTATCATAACCGAGCGCCATCAAGATATTTGCAGCATTTATTCTTTTTCAACTTACTGTTTTTCATACCAGAGAGCTAATTGTATCTCATGAGTTTATTATAAGATTTCTAATTTGAGAATAGCTTAAATTTCCACTAGAACTCCATGTCAAACTAGCCAATCATGCAACATGAGGAGACGCCATGGAAGTTCAATCTTTGTATTCATATACTTCTACATTTCAACTGAGACCATATCATGTGATTTTGATATCATCTACCATACATCACTGATAAGCGTTATCAGAAGAGTTTGTGTATCGTCATAGCCTAAATTTGAAATTACTTGTCAAATGTCATCATGGGATATCTGCAGATAGATATGTTTGTGTTCAGTTTCAAGTATTATTTGTAGAAACATAATCATCATCAAAAGACACCTCATCTCGTTTGTAATCTCATAATGTTGGAAAAATCAATCATGTATATGTGGAACCATCGGAAGTCGTTTGCATATACATATAGTCTGTCCAAGCAGAAGTACTATATTCTGTATCACATCGCACTCGAAATCATATAGTAGCTCAACTATACATAGACAAATCTACAGCCTTGTCTATAGTTGTATCTACACTATTCAAATATGGGTAATTTAGATCACCAAACAAAACATTAATTCGACCTCATCATACATCTCGTATTCATCGGTAATTATTAGTTCATCATGTTGTCCATCATGTAGGAGCATATCATGTTGTCTGTGATTCAAAATCTTCAAAATATCATGTAGCTGTAGTTTTTGCAAAAGTAGTACTATATATATTTACTCATGGAGCTCAGACATCTACAGATGTAATTCAATAATCTGAAAATGTAGCTAAATTGTCACTAGAATCTGTAGCAGCTACACATATAATATTATCTAGATCAAAATCACATGGATAGACATGACCAACACTATCATGATCATCTCATACAGTAGGAGATCAATAATTATTTCCATTACCAGCGGCAGCTACAAAAAGTCATCAAGCTAATCTAAAATCATCTATAGCATCGTACATTCACGTATCGTAATATGTTCATCCAAAACTAGCATTAATGATTTTAGCTCCATTGTATCTAGCAAAATTTATTCATTGTATAATAGCATCTGTAGTCAGAGCATCATCTCCAGCTCTAATAGCCATTATTTGTGCGTTGGGATTGATTCATATTATACCAGATCAGTTATTTGCGGCTGCGGCTATTGTACCAGCTACGTGTGTACCATGAGAAGAACGAACTGGATATGGAATTTTATCGTTGTCCAAAAAGTCATATCAATGTTCACAATTATTTAGAGTATTTCATTGAGAATCCAAACACGAGCTTCCATCTCGCATATTTGTAGTTAAATCTGGATGTCCATATGCTACTCATGCATCCAATACAGCCACTATTGTTCATGTTGTGACAACATCACCACTAAACATATCATATGCTTCGTATCGTTGTATTTTGGGTAATCATCGTAAATTTCAAGTATATGGATCATTGAAACTGGAATACAATCTATAGATATAGTTTGGTTGAGCATATTCTACATTTGGATCAGAATTTAATTGAGATATTTTTGTATTAATATCTTTGGATTCATCCATTTGAAAAATAGCCATATTATTATTTCAGATAGTTTTCTTTTTTTGGATATCTTGATTGCTAGAAAAAGTATTTAATGTGGGAATAGATGATGATGATTTTAAGTTGATCTTGGTCTCTTTGAATTTTACCAAAATCTCTCATGGTACAAAATCTTGTTGAGGCAATATATTAGTCTTGGATCCAAGAGCAATTTGTTTTGTCTGTGGACTTTGAGCGAATAAAAAATTGACCTGACTAAACAAGATCAAAATTCAACAAGTAATGCTAAAAATTTTTTTGAAATTTTTCATTTTATTTATATGATCGTAAAATAAATTTTATCTTTGATTGTAGATAAGGAAGTCTGATATTTTTTCAATATTTTCTCTACTTATTTGTGCGAGAAGTAAAACGACCAAATGACTGTCATTCCCGGACTATTGTTGGAAGAGGGAATCTAGTATTATTTATAGATTCCGGTTGCAACACTTGAGACCGGAATGACGAAGTGATTTAGATTCCGGTTGCAACGCCTGAGACCGGAATGACTTTTGTGAATTCAAGGGAGACAGGAATTGAACCTATCCCTTCGGCTTCGGAGACCGACGTGCTACCACTAACACCACTCCCTTATTAAACTAAGCCTCCCTAATAAGGGAGGACTGGTGGGTTCAACTAAGCCCTCCTATCAGGGGAGCGGACTGCAATATTTCTAAACATTTCCCCCTCTGCTTCAATCCCAATAAAACTTGACATTTTTATACTACTTTATTTATATATAATATTTGACCGGTCTTTCTAAAATATAATTACAAAGCTAACTATTTTTTAATAAGTATATTTAATTTATTAGCATTGCTTTTTTATAAAAAAGACTAAAATCATGTTTTGATAATGTTTTTTGTTTTAGTCGTTTTTGATGTGCTTTTATTAATTTTAGCTATGTGGATAACTAATAAAATTATAAATAAAGATAAAACCATATACTTGATCAATGGAGAATCCACCAATAGATATATTCAGTAATTTCAAGTTAGTTCTGAAATAGCAAAAACATAGTTTGTAAGTACGATCTGTATATCTAAAATAATTTGATATGGAAATATCTGGTATAAAAAAATACTAAAAAATCAGTATATCATTAGTATTGGTACAATTGGAAGTACGAAAAGATTAGACAAAAATCAGATTAAATTAATCTTTCACATAAAGAAAATAATTATAGGAAATATTCATATATTGGCTCATAGACTAGGTTTGATGTAGTTATTATAAACCTTTCTCACTAGTCATTCCGGTCTTAAGTATTGCAAGCAAAATCTTGTTTTCATTTTATTATCTTGTATCTTTGATCATTGATCTTTTAGACTAGAAAATATTTTTATACCTATTACAGCTCAAAAACTAAGTAAGAAGCCCAAATCATATAATAAAAAATAAGGATTGTACAAAAGCATGACAATATAAACTATTCAGACCGATCTTCGAAAATTATTTTCTTTACCCATAAACAAAGCCATCATAGTCATTCAAGCAAAAAGAACAGCACGAAAGACACTTGAGTCCATTCAACAGACCAGTGAATACAATATAACAACTAAAAATATAACAAAATTTTTAAAATAAAAAGGTAAAAAGAACAATACAATAGACAAAAAAATCACTATCATAATAATATTACCACCACTGACAGCTATGATATGAACTAGTCCACTATCAATAAAATTTTGATAATCAGGTTTTGGTATTTGAGATTTGTCTCATATTAGCATTCACAAAATCAGACCAGCGTTACGAGAATTTCAATATATAGAGATGATTTTTGACTGAAGATTTCTTTTGATATATCATAGTCATTGTGAAGAATAAAATGATGAAGCAATCTTATTTTTTTGACTTAAATCGATAGAATTTTGTTCATAAATATTACCGTAAAATCACTTCATTATGAGCCGTTTATTGTAGTCAAATTCTCGATTGAATATTCATGAACTGTTTTTATTTGAAGAGATGTCTACATTTTTTTGATATCAAACCAATCGTAATTGATCTTGGATTTGATAAGATTTTTTGGAATCGAGTATATATTTGGATCAATTAGCTAGTTGAAAAATATATTTATTAGATGAGTATGTATCAGTTATTATTCATGATCATATAAAATAATTCAATCAGCTTGAGTTGTTGATATTTTCTATTTCTAAATCAAAAAACTTGTTGAATAAATTCTGATCATAAGTCAGGGTTTTGATAATAATGGCAAGAATAGATACAATGAAAGATATTGTCAGAATAAAGAAATATTTCCATTTTTTATAAAAAAATTTTCTGAATTTGACGAGTAAATAAAATAATAAAACAATGAAAACTATAGAAAATACAAAGAAAGATATTTTTATATTTTCAAAAAAAATATTTATGAAAGTGAATATTGTAAATGTTGATATAAAGATTAGCATTTGTGATATAGTAAACACTGTAAATGCAGTAAATACGGTAAAGACTAATTTTACAGTTTTTACAAATTTTACAGTATTTACAATTTAATTAAAAATTAGTTTTTCTACTTTCTCTTCTTGAGTCAAAGCTTCGATATTTTTTTTGAAAAATTTTAATGGATATAGAAAGTGTAATCTGGCTCATATTCATCCATCACTATTATAAAACAGCTGAAGAGTCTCTTGTAGACTATGTTTTGTCCGGTTATATATTTCCAGATCTCCAAACATTTTTTTTAGTTGATCAAAATATTGTTCATCATAATTCATGTCACATGGAAAAAATATCTTTTTGTGTTTGGGATAGTTTTTACAAAATTTTTGGATTTTTTCAAAACTAGCATGATTGAAACTTTTGGGGCTAATATTAATTAATATATATGGAAACAGTAATTCTTCATGATTGGATTTATTATGTTTACTTAAAAATTCCTCCAAAAGTGGTTTAGAAAAATCTCGCAATAATGTAGATTTTTTATTGTATTTGTTAACCAAATTAAAAGATACGTTTTCTCTACATACTATGTTTTGAGCTCTGGGTAATATAAAATTATATAATCTTTTTGTAGATTTTTTCTTGATCGTTCAGATTCATCATAGTAATATAAAATATTTTTTGCGGATACTAGCACTATACAACAAAGCTATATTTCGTCCATCATGAGGAAATTTTCTAGAATCATCCAAAACCTCTCATCATCCAAAAAACTTGAAAAGTTTTTTATATGGTCAGATTCACAATAACGTAACAATATGAGAAAAATATCTGAGTCTATATCTATTGATTGGAACTATATCTAATTTATCCAATATTGGTCACATATATTCTTTGTTTTCTCTTATCCAATTTTCCATCCAAGATTTGTCTCAAACTTCCACTGTGAGTTTTGAAATATCATAATTTTGATCTATCCAATTTATCAATCAAAAAAATAACATTTCGTCTCCAAAATTTTTATATCAGTAGAATCACTTCAAAAAAGCTTCCATATATAAAACCTAAAAATAAAAGCTAAAATCCTAAACTAATTATTTCTCATTTAATCATTTAATTATTCCGGTCCAACACCTCATGAGACATGAAGTAATAAGCGATCTAATAATTATTTTCTAAATATTTAAAATATTCCCCTTTCAATTTTTTGTATTTTTCCACTAGATCATTTCATAATAAATCTTGTTTTAATACGGAGACTAAATAGTCATAAGACGTTTGATTATATTTGGAAGTATACCAAGTAGAGATGTCTGTTGTCTGTATAAATTCTCAGTCTATATTAACATAATAAATTCAATCGCTTATATTTTTTTTGGCTTCATTTAGCAAGTCAAAATAATTTTTTATCTCAGTATTGTAAAATAAAATTCATCGATTTTGTCTCATATAGTCATCGATCAAATCCAAATAATTTTCATAGAGTCTGATTTTATTTTGGTTTTTTGTACTGGTTTTGGAGGATGGTATTGATTTACAATGGATTGTTTGTCATTGGTATGTTAAACATAATTTTGTTCATATTGTTTGTAATTTTGATTGATTTAATATGGAAATATCAATATTGGAAATGGAAGATAGGACTCAATTATTTATTTTAAATTCCTCTCAATTATCTGGCTTATCATAACAAAAGGTATCTATAATATTTGATAATAAATAAAGTTTGACACATGAAGCGGAATTTGGAAAAGCAAAATCTCAAGTAAGTGTTTTGGCTATAGAAGGATATAAAATTCAGCTCAAATATTTTTTCCTTGTTCAGATTAGTAGATAATATCCAATTCAAAGATCTATATTATTTCAGCTAATTTCTTGTCAGGAATTTATTGTTAAATTGGGGTGATTATAAAATAAAGTAATGGTTTCATTTCATTTATCATTTCATTGTGGGTTGGGCAGTATAGACAATATTTTGATATCAGACATATTTCAGCTAATAGAAATTCATGTTTGGATAATATTTCAAGATAAAGCATTTAATCTCTGTCAACTACATGTATATGGCGATCGTAAACCCAATTGATTGGATGATGCATATGACTGTGAAGAAAGGAAGGTAGATTGATATTGATAGATATTTCACTGATGAGTATATTCTCGTGTATAACCGTTTTGGATCATGTTTTGATTTATATTTTGAGAATCCATAAATACATAGGTAAGCAATCTTCCATAAGAATCTGCTAGCTGTCCTGACTGATATTGGATATTAATATCTTTTTTGTTTATTAGATTTTTTAGATATTCTTTTGATTGAGCGCCAAAACATTCTGGATATCCAAATCTAGTAGAAGATGACTCTGGAGCATCGACTCATAAAAGTCTAAAACTGATTAATTTTTCATTGTATCTGATTCTAAATGTGTCTCAATCCAATACAGAGTAGACATTGTAAATTCAAGGTGGAGGAATTATTTTGGGAAGATTGGGGTTGTAATTGTATATAGCTAATATTTCCTGATTGGGAGATAGTACGGAAACTACAACATCCTCTCAATTATTAGTAGAATTGGGGAATGAAAAATTTCATCGGATGGTTTGTTCTTGTCATAACAAAAGGATTCAAGATAGTGATTTTTTTGTGATTTTGGAATCTTTATCAATTTGTAATTTATAATCTCAAAGATTTAGTTGCTCGCCAGAATTTAATTTTAAAATAATATATTCATTTCCAACATCGCTTCATTCAGGATCATATTCTATATTTACAATTTCCAATATCCCAAAAGACTGACTAGAATAATTTGTATTTTCTAATGGCTCTTCTTGTGATGAATTATCGGATGTTCATGAATAACAATAGGTGTCTAAAATATAGTAATCATAAAGTAAATTTATACAAGAAGCCGAATTGGGAAACTGATAATTACCAGTAAAAGACTCTATAGATAGTGAATGTAAAATATCTCATCTAACTGTCTTTTTGCTGGTTTTTCAAACTACTTGTAGACGATAGTTATCCAGATCTATATCCTGATTAGCAAAAGACTGAAGAGTAATGGATTCATTATTTGTATCACTTCATTCAGGATCATATTCTATAAAAAGGATTTTAATCTGATCAGAAAGTAAGTTTGGATCTATATTTGTAGATGTATTTGAGTTGCTTGATTGACCAGTGTTTATAATAGAATTGGAACAAGAACAAGATCATCAACCACCAACATATACTATCTTATCTAAATATATAGGTAGTCACTGTGGAAAATAAGACAACAAAGTCCTATCAAATCATGGAGAATAGTTATCATTATAATTGAATATTCTAGCACAAGAACTATACAATCCATCAAAATAAGAGGACTGGGAATTGTTTGGATTAAAATAATAGACAATGTCCAAAACTTGTCAACTTTGTCCATGGGCTATTAGCCATCAAGAGCTAGATTGTAGTTCTAAACTTGTATTTACCACTATTTTCTCTTGTTCCAAGAAGCCTTGATAACCATTGCTTATCAATATTCTCTCTCATGAAGATATTTGTAAATTTTGATAGAAATTATCAGTCAACAAGCCACCAGAAAATAACACCGTTCATGAAAAATCATCTAAAAACAACAACTCTATAAATGTCGAAACCTGACTGTTGGATGGAAAGATTTCTGTTATCTGGAATATTGACGAATTGTGATTTATACAATCAATAGGTATTGTGAGTCAACTTAGATTTAATTCTGTCTGAGTTGTTGGTATAGATATATCAGTAATTTCTCATGTAGACTGATAAACCTTTCATGGATTGGCCATATATCATGAAATTATATTAAATATTCTATCGGTATTTGTTATGGTTGTGACTAACAATCAGCTAGTGTTTATTATTCTTTCAAAAGAGGTTTTTTGGTTGTTTATGCTATCGACAAAAGATTTGGATACTTGAAATAAATCTAATTGAATTCATGAATGATACAAAAAAACAGATATGGGGTTGGTATCTGAAATGCTCAGAGTATTTAAAATGACTCATCAGGAATTTAAAAAACATTGTCAATCATCAGCTATTATTATAGACGATCCAGACTGTATAAAAATTGAGTTAAAATTTATGGGTGATGAAGATGCTCAATATATCGATATATCACCAGAAAAATCTCATGTGGAAAAATTTGTAATCTCAAGCCACTCATCATATCAATCAAAAAATACTTCTGTGATAGATAATTGTGAAAGTGAATAATTTCATGTATTTTGGATTTCTCAGGTTTGGTTTCATGTTGATATTGTTCAAGTATTATTTGATCAAGAATTTGTAAGATCAAAAATTATTCATGGATTGGCTATGTATCATGAGATTATATTAAATACTCTATCGGAGCTAGTTCATGTAGCGTAATAATCAGAATCTATTTTTATTTTTTCTATAGATGTATCTGTATTGTTGTATTGAGAAAGTATGTTTGAATCTAAGTTCAAAGAATCTATCTGAACTCAAGAGTAATATATCGATATATTACTTGGATTGGTATCTGATATAGACATAGCTAGTCAAGTTGACCATACATATGAAAAATCTACAATTATAGAACAAGAATCTCATAGAATCCAAGATTGATTTGGATTTATAATAATATTGGAGACTGTGATTGATGTTGTCTTGGCTCATGAAATTATGATATCTCATGAAAATATAGTGTTTCATATATTTGTAATTTCTATCCATTCATCAGTTCAATCTCGATAAACCTCAGTAATTTTTAGTTGAACACCAATAGGATCAATATCAAGTATTTCTATTATATCTGATGTATTGTCTATTTTTTGTCATGAATTATATTCACTATCAACATCAGTTTTTTCTGTGAAAATTTCTTTATCTTCTGACAATATTGAAGTGCCAGATACGTTTCAATCTATAAATAAATCTTCACCTACAAGTTCTTGAATATTTTCAAAATTAGTGTTTTGATCAGATTCTATCAAATTATTTTCTATAATTTCTACAGCCTCCTCTGCTATAAATTTTTCAAAATTTAAATCATCATCTGCATAAAAAAATCCTGTCCCTAGAGCCAGGATAGTTAAATAAACAAGGAAGAAATATCTAAATCTCTTCATGTAAAACTATTAGAACTAAATTCCTCCTTTGTAAAAGGAGGGGTGGTCTCACACCAATATTGGTGTGAGACAGGAGGATTTATAATCTATAAATTTAATTCTTTTCTTCTATTTTTAATCTGATCTTGAATATCAGCCAGTACTCATTCAAGATTTCTATTTAATTCTGTGTTTGTATATCTTATGGTTTTTATTCATAATTTTTTCAAATTATTATTTCTTTTTTTATCATAATCTATTGAGTAGTTATGACTGTCTCAATCTATCTCTATGGCTAATTTTAATTTGCCACAATAAAAATCCAATATATAATTATCAATTATCTTCTGTCTTAGAAATCTATATCATGTTTTATTTTGTTTCAATATAATATTCCATAAAATTCATTCATATTTTGTCATATTTTTTTGATTTCTATTTATTTTGGAAAAACTTTTTAAGTTTGGATTATAATAGATTGCTCAGTTAGACATATAAGCTTTTATATTATAAATCTCCCGTCCCGATAAACCGGGACACCCTCTTTTCCTAAGAGGGACTTTTAGTATTAACATTCAATATTTCTCTCACTATTTTTTCTTTTGCTATAGAGATTTCTTCTAATCTATCTCTATTTGGTATCTTCTTTTTGAAATTTTTGTATTTTCTGATAGATACAGATAGTTTTGTCAAAAACTGTTCGTCTTTTTGATCTACCAAAATATCTCAATATTTTTTGACATAATATTTAGCATTATCATACTGATCATGAGTCCAAGGTATAGGTATCATAATTATTTTCATATCATATAATTTTTGCTCGGCTAATGATGTAGTACCAGCACGAGTAATAGCAAGGTCACACATAAAACACAATGTTCACATCTCTTTCTGAGAAAGAAAATCAAATGTGTAGACATTGTCTAAATCTTTGAATAAATTTTTGATATCTTTATTCAAAAGTCATAATGTAATAAAAAATATATAATCTGATTTTAGATTTTCGCTCTGGCTGATGATTTGATGTAAGGCTTGATATAATCTTTTTGATCACTGAGATCATCATGACACAAAAACAAGAGTCTTGGTTTGATTAATACTGGAAATTATATTTTTGAAATTATCTTGAACTAGTGTTTTTAGTCAGTTTTTGATATCTTTTTGTGATACAATTATTTCATCTGATAATATCTGTCAAACCGTTTCTGAGTCAGAAAAAATTCAATCGAAACCAGTGAAACTCTTGCGAGCGAAGTTGGATGCTATTTTGTTTACCAATCATGGGTGAGTATCGGATTCATGAACTATTATTTTTTTGCGGAGTAGTGCTCATGCCAAAACAAGAGGGAGCGCGACATATCCTCATTTGCAAAATATCACATCTACGCGCAAGTAGACAAGTCGAAATAATGATTGAAAAAATCATGCAATAAAAAGAAATATATCACGCACGTTTTTTAGCCTAGATTTTATAATGGTTTCTCTACGGTATTTTCAAGAAAGTATTTGAATAAATTTGGAGTTGTAAGTAGTTGGTTTAAGTTTTTGAAATGTCTGTTTTTCAAGTGAGTTTTTTTCTCAAAATCGATATAAATTTTTTATTTGGGAGGAATATTGTGATTTGGAAGAAATGAATTCTATCAAGCTTTTGATAGGAAAAACATGTCATCAAGTTCATCATCAGGCCATTACTATATTGAGCTTGGACATGTAGAAATGAAAAAATGTAAAAGTGTATAAGCGTAATTTATATTTTACGTTTCTACCTTGCTAGGTTTAGCGTATTTAGTCTACACATTGTCTACTTGCTTTCAAGAAATAATTGTCTATATATTTTATAAGAAAATGTTTCTCATATTCCTAACGTTGTTCAACATATAAAAAATTATTATAAAAACAAAACTTTATATTTTATAGAGAACAATGAACCAAAGAACAAAATTTCCAATTTATTTTTCTTCTGGGGATAATTTCAACAAAGATAAAAAAAAACATCAAAAATATATCGAAAAATACGAACGATCTTTTGATTGAAGTTTACAATATGTAACAGCAATTATTCGTAATAAAACGTGAGATATCTTAGTTGGTTTCAATAAAAAACATTGATCCCGACAACTTCCATCATGAAAAATAGATAAATGAGAATCTCATCAAACATCTCTCAAAAGAGAAATGTTAGAGGAAATAAATCTTGAAGTAGAAGAAACTAATTATATTGGCACAAGTAAAATTATTTTAAATTGAATGCTATGGCAATGACATTTTTATGATACAAAAACTAAATGAAACTTACAAGCAAAAGAGTTTGACACCATGGAAATTTTCAAACGAGTAAATTTTATCGAGACGGATTCTCGATTATGATTTTGAATAAATGATTGAAAAGTAATAATCACAGATCCTCTGGAAATTCTTAAATATCGACATATGTTTACAGAAATATTTCGAACGATAAAATTTCCAAAATATCAGATATTAATTAATAAAGAAATTCAAGTTCCAAAAGATTTTGATAAAGAAGAGTTTTATGTTCAATATCGAGACAATAACAAGAACAATTTAGAGATTAAAAAATATAAAGAGTTTTTAGAAATAATATAGCGTTCTTTGGGTAAAAGCAAATCTTAACATTTTAGCTTCTGGATATTACTAAAAATTCCTAAATACATTTTCTTTGTGTTTGTGATGATCTTTGTGATCATCTTTTTTTTCTTGTCATTTTTTTTGTCATTCCGATCCCACACCACTTGTAGTGGTGGGATTGCGGCCAGAATTTAATTTCTTATTTTTTCAATTTTTATCAACATTAACCGACGTTAATCCATGTTTTTCTTTTTTATCTTTTGGTGAGAAATAAGAATCGAATCTATCATCTTCATTGTAAATTTTTTGCTTATCATATTTATTATTTTTATATCAACTATCTATTATTTTTTCTGGTTTTTTAATTGGGATTTGATGTTTTGATTTTGATGGTAAATTTATATCTGGCTTGTTTGATTGGGTTTTGGGCTTACTAAGTTCTTGGGTGTTTTTTTCTTCTTTATTTATTTTTTCGACTTTATCAGAAGCCAATTCTTCTATTTTTTGTAAAGAACTTGTGTCAAAATCATCTTTAGCTATCTGGTAGTCATAGTCGTTTTGTAAATTTAATCGATATTTTGGATCCGTTCATAAGACATGTGAAAGTAAAATATCCCATTGAACGGTAATATTTCTTTTTCAATTTATAAGCTCATTTAATTCTGAAACTTTTTTTCAAAGCAAAATAGCAAATTGTCTCTGTGTTAGAGATTTTGATTTTATTATTTCTTTTAAAATTTTTCATGGATGTTGATTCATCGTTCTATAATTTTTATAAAATTCACTATTTATATGAATTTTTATATTTTTATTTTTAGTTCGGTCCTATTTTTTGTCAATTACTAAGCTAACTCTATAAAACAATACACTAAACATATCGCATTATTTACTTTTAAAATATATGTTTTATAATATTATTAAATTCACTAATATAGTGAATTTCACTAAAGCAGTGAACAAAGAAAACAAAACAAACAATTACTTCTTTTAGTTCACTCTTTCACTGAAACAGTGAATTTTTTCTTCCCATCAAAACTGAACTTACTCTTAATATTTAATTCACTTATTCTATGAAACAGTGAACTTTTATTTAAAAAAAATTTTATTTGTTTTTTATTAATCAGTCTCAATTATAGCGTTCAAAAGCCATTCTTTTAAGTATTTCTTCTTCATTATCTGTAAAATCTCTCTTCTGAACATCTATCATATATTTATTTAATTCACTTATACAGTAATCTATAGTTTGAGCAAGAGATCAAATTTGAGAAATATTATTCTTTATCAAGGAATCAAATTTATATAAGAATTCACTTCATAACTGCCTTTTAACTGCATATTCCATATCCAAAGATAATCTAACTTCTTCTTGTTTTTTTGCTAATAATTGTTTGTATTCTGGTGTTTTCAAAAAACCCAGTAGTGTTCATATCAAAGATTTATATCACTTAATAAACTTCCTTTCAGTTGATCATATTATCAAATTATAAGCTTCATTGAATTTATCTTTATTTTTATTATCACTCAAAGCCAATAGTTCAATCCTTTTTTCATTTACCAGACAAACATCTTTTCGTATTTCAGTTTTTTGTAATCATTTTTCGTTTACCATAGATCATCGAAGTTTATTTTTATTTTGTTTTTGGATATAGGCTTCGATTAATTGTTTGTTGTAATAATAATGTTGATCCAATTTTTCTATACTCATGATAAGTGGGTTGTAGTTAAATATGTCCAATTATAATCTAAATTTGATTTTAAAACAAATTTTTTGACTAAAAATTTAAACTTAATTGAATTTCTTCTTTATGATCTTTTTTTACATTGTCTATATCTAAATTATTTTGAGTATAAAAAGCTCATGTCTTTTTTCTTAGTTCATTTATTTTTAGCTGATAGTTTTTATCTCGTTTTTTATCTATAAGTTCATTTATGTATTTCTGAGTAATATAGTCTCTCAAAAAATTTAATATTTCCCTATCTTGATCTGGAGAATTTATTAATTTTTCTTCTAATTTTTGATTAAAGTCTTTTGCTTTTTTATTTACATCTGATTTCAGTTTATAATGATGATTTAAATAATTTATAAGTATAAAAAAGTTTCTTCGGTATTGGAGTGGTATTTTATAATATTTCATGTATTTCTGCATAATTTTTTCCATAGAGTCTCATTTTCATTTCCTTTTGTCTTTGTCTACTTTTGAATAGAAATGTTTGTCCATATCGGAAATAATACTAAACAACTCTTCGTTGGTAGAATCTATGATATTTTGTAAGTTTATATCTTTGGGTTCACATGAATTTAATCTATATAAATCAGATTCTAGTTTCTCTTTTTTGTTTTTCATAACAAAATAATCAGGACTATAGAAAGCATGAGCCATTTTTATTTGATCTCATTGTGATCAAAATTCTTCCATTATTTGTGCATATATTATTTTTGATGACACATCGTTTTTGGAAAAATAAGTTTTATCAAAGTAATCTTGTCGCTGAAAAATATCTTCAAGTGTTGTGTTTATATAAGTAAATTCCAATGGAGGAATATTATCACTATTTATATTTCTAAAAAATTTTTTTACAATAATTCAAATATCAATATCCAATTCTGATCATATTTGCTTGTTAAAATATTCTATTATATCCTCAATTATTTCTTTAAACATTTCAGATTTTCTATTGGATTTTATATCCAAAACTAATTTATTTTGAAATAGGGCATTTTTGAATAAATAAATAAAATATCTTTCTATAAATATTTTGTATTTTAATGGATCTTTTGTGTCTATATTTAGTCTTTGAGAATATTCATTTACAGAGAATTTTATTCATGAAATAATAGAATCTCTATATTCTGTATAGTTGTCTGTATTAACTAGTTTGTGTTCTGATGCTAATCGTACTTTTTCTTTTTTAGTCTTGGTTTTTATTTCTTCTTTTTCTTGTTTTTTTTTGAATCATCACTGTAAAAAAAACTTGGCAGTATAATTATCTACATCATCTGAAGTAAAAGAATTATGTGGTACATAGCCAAATATAAAATCAAATCGGACTATATCTTTTAGATCTTGATTGAAATAGAGTCCTCATATTTTTGGATCTGAAGCAATTTCAGGGAATTTTTTATCAAAAAACTGTTTTAACATACCAAGTATTGATCTTTGTATATTGTTTAGATGTTGATAATGAAATTCTCGCCATTTTATTCTAGTTGCTTTAGCATTATCGTGTTTTAATTTTTCAATGAAAGTTTTTGTTTTTGATATCTGAGGATCATTCAATTTATCATAAAAAAATCAAAAGAGAGTATTTCATGTCTTTCTAATTTCTTCGAGAAGTCTTTTGTTTAATTCTTCTCTATTTTTTTCTATAAGCTCACCATACTGATAATCCTGTAATTCTAGCATGGAAAAAATTAAAATGCAATAAAGCATTTTAGTTTATAAATATATGATAGTAAATGTCAATATCTATTTATACACAATTGTTTTATAAAACTTTAATTTCTAATATAGAAATTAAAGATTATAGAAGTCATCGGTATAATTCAATCATCCAAAAAAAATCATTTTATTTGTTTTTTTGGTGCTTGAATATAAATCAAACTGATCGTAGATGTAGAAAATCTTTGGATTTATCATTGGAATATATATTTTCTCATATTATTGGACATCATATACTAGACAAATGGACCCTTATCTGATGTCTAATTCATTTGGATATAGAAATAAGTAATGTTGATATGTTTTTTGATTTATCAAAGCTCAATAAAGATATTTTGCTAGAAACCATGTGTTCTTTTCACGATCATTTAGCTAGATCAGAATCTTGTTTGATACAAACCATCCTATCTGATGCAAATTTATGATGCATAATGGGGTAGTCTATATCCATTTCTTTTTTATCTGATTTGTAGAATGGATTTCATTTGACCTGAGCTATATAATATTTTGTAAATAAACCGTCAGCTTGTTTAATCTTATATTCATGGTAAATCGAAGCATCTTTTGCAAAATACAAAAATCAAGAAGTGTCATTATCTAGTCTATTTAGCAGTCAGTATTCATTTTCTTTATCAAAATTTTTAATTAAATTCTGAATTATTTCTGATTGAGATTGAGTATCAAGAACTGGCTCTAAATTCAGAGAATTGATTTGATCTTTTATATAGACCAATGTATCTTTATCTATATCTTGATAAGATATGAAGTTATTTGGTAGTTTCTCTTTTTGATAAAAGATGTAATCTAAAAAAGATTTCTCATTTCCAAAAGAGGAAGCCAATCAATGTGGCTTCCAAAAGAAATAGAAATTTGTGTTTTGGTATATTAACATATTGTATATTTTAAAATAAGCGTTTGTACTTAAGACATATATATTTCTTCTATTTTTACTATTATATTATTTTCTATTGTGATTTGATATGGTATTGCTTTTAAATAACTACTATAATTATAAGGGTATTCATCATATTGTGATGTATCATTAAATTTTTCTATAAAATAAGTCAAAGAAACCTTTTGATTCCCATTAAAATTTCAGTTAGAAGTATGACTTAATGTTTGAAAATAAACCTCTGTGTTTTCTGATATTAAAAATGTTCTAAGCTTTGAATTTTGATTTATTATACAAGTTACTCATCACCCACAATTACTTTGTCATCAAAACTGTATATAATCTATTTCTAATTTTTTGTTTCAGTTTGGATCTATATATACTTGTTTAATTAATCCTACCTCTGTTTTTGTTAAAGGACTAATATCTGGATCAACTAATCTTCAATTGTAAATCATAATAGCCATATTGGCTCTTGTTATATTTGAAGACATATAAAATGGCGCCGTATTATCCAAAATATTCCAAATACTAGATCTTGAAACATAAGCATCATACCAATTTTTTGTTAGTTTCTCATCTTGTCGACCATCTATTATTCTCATCAAAACAACTATTCATTGTGCGTTTGTTAGATTGTCCTTTGGATTAAATTTTCCTTTATTTCATTGAAATAATCATAATCTACAGGATTCTATAACTATATCTTTTAAATCCGATCGACTTTCATTTATATCGGAGAACTGACATTCATTAGTTGTTTTTATATAAGTCTCCTTTCATTTTAATTTAGAAAATTTAACAAAAAACTTGGCGGCCTCATCTCTTCTTAATGAAGTATATGATTTAAAGTCGGTGGTGTTATCATAAATTGTTAGTCAATTTTCATGCATTCGAGAAATAGAATCTTCTAATGTGGATGCATATGTAAATGATAGAAACATAATAAATACAAAAAATAATATTATTTTCTTAATCATTTTATTTTAAAAGAATTAAAGTTTGTTTTTTTCTTTTTTATATTTTCACATTATTAGATATGCTAGAGGAGCTGATATAAATATGGAAGAATAAGAACCGGCAATTACTCATATTCATATAGTGAATGCAAATTCTTTGATATCTCATGTTCCAAATATATACATAGCAACTATAACTAATAATGTAGACAAAACAGTTCCAAAAGATCTTCTCATGGTTTGTCGTAAACTTTGTTCAAATATTTTACCGTATACAATATCTTTTGTTCATCACTTATTTTGAAAATTTTCTCTAATTCTATCAAAAATAATGATGGTATCATTGATACTATATCACATAGTGGTCAATATAGCTATAATAAATACTGTATCTACTTGTATTGTAGGATCAAACATCATCCGTAATCAGTAAGCTCATGCTGGTATAGATATATCAAAAATCATTGTCAAAATAGTAATACTAGCTAATATTCCTGGAGAGATTACTTTTCTAATAACAGAGAATGATATAAGCATATAGATAGCCATAAATACCAATCAAACCAAAACAGCACTTCTAGCTGTTTTTTGCATATAAGATCACACGCTAGGTCATATAATAGATTGCTCTATTATTTCCTCGTCACTTGATATGTATTTTTGTTCGATAAGTAGATTTTGTATGTTTCTTGATAATTCTGCTACTTTATCATCAGATTCTATTTGGGTATTAATTTTTATCTTTGTTCAGATATCTTGAGTATCTATAAAGATTTTTGCATCTTTGTAATTTATAGAATCCAAATATGTCCTGATAGATGAATCCAAATTTTGTTCTTCTACATTGGTAGATATTCATATATTTATTCATCATGTAAATTCTTCACTTAATTGAACGTTTTTGAAAAACAAAAAATGAGCAACAACTAGAAGACATGCTCATAGCAAAATCCAATAAGGAGCTCTCTTTATAATACTAAATCTTGGTTTCATCTTTTAAAATATTAAACTAAAAATTTTGAATAAAAAAAACTTGTTTTGTGAATTCTAGCTATTTAACTGTTTTTTTCAAGATTTATTTTGTTTACTTTGAAGTTTTTGGTAATAATTTTCTGCAGCACACTCCTGAGCCTTCTTTTTGTTTGTTCCAAATCCATGAGATTGTTTTTTGGATAGTACAAATATCTCTGATTTATATTCCAATACATTTCATTTATCATCTATTTTGTTTTCTGTGTCTATATATTCTGGGATAACTTTATGCTCTTTTTGAACTATTTCCTGTATTAGAGTTTTATATGATTTTACTGGTTTGGTAGATATTTCTTTGATTTTAAAATAAAGGTATTTCGTAATAAATTTTTCTACCTCTTGAATACCCAAATCTAGAAATAGATATCATATAAAAGCCTCTAAACAATCAGACAAAATAGCTTCCTTTTTTCTTCATTGAGATTTTTCTTCTCATTTACTAATAAAAACCATTCTATCTAAATTAATATCATTAGCCACTTCAGCTAATGTTTGTTCTTTTACTAGAGCTATTTTATATAGAGTTAGATCTGATTCATCCATTTCTGGATGGTTTGTAAATAGTATTTTGTTTATAATAGCGCCCAATATACCATCTCATAAAAATTCTAATCTTTCGTTATGATCTGCTATATTTTTAAAATCCGCAGCAAATGACTTGTGTATAAAAGATTGTAAAAGCATATCATAATTTTTTATTTTACTAGTATTTATTCAGAGTCATTTTACATATTTAATTATTTCTTCTTTTTTTTTGTAAACAAATTCTGGAATCATTTATTGAATTAAGAATTAAATATTTTTATTTTAAATAATTAATGAAGTAAGTATTGTTTTCAAAGGGAAAACTATTTTTGGAATTTAACTTATTTGTAACACATAAACAATAATTTAATTTTATAAATCATATCTAAATCCATTTTCTTTGATTTTTTGAATATAATCGTTTCATAGTATTATTGTTAGTTCATTTCATGTTCATATATTACTATTTATTATCTGAGCATCAAAAAACAATCATAGAATTTTTGTGGTTCATTGAAATGCTCATGTATATGGAATATATATTGTTGTTTTTTCTATTGGAGATGTTGCATTTTGTGTATCAGATATTTTTAATCAGTATTTTTTGAGTTTAGCGGCAAGTAGATTAGAATTTCAATCGATTCTTTTTCATATGCTTCTAGCAAAATTTTTATCTATTCAGTTTTGAATTATTATATCGGCTCATTCAAGTAAATATTCTTGATTGTGAGTTACTAAAAATGAAAATTTATGAATATGATCATAAAAAGACACATTTCATGGTGTTCATCAATTTGGAATAATAACAGCTGCTCAATCAAATAATTCTCTATTAGGATTATAAAGAAAACAACCAGGCGTCATATATTCAAAATTGGTATATACACAGTTTGTATTGAGACCAAAAGAAAAAATCTGTTTTATATTATCTATATATTTTACAACTCAAACTATTTCTTTAAAATTTATATTGGTGTTTACCATCTGAGTATAATCTCAATATAGTTCTTTTATTTTGGAAACACTCTTGATATTTCATCATGATAATAATTTATCTTTGATTGAGTTTATAATCTGTTGTTGTCTCAGAGATCTATCAAAATCTGACGTTGTATGTCTAGATCTGGCGTACATCAAAGCTGTTTTTCAATCTAAGTGTTGTTGTCAAGCATCCAAATGAAATGTCATATATCATTTCTCTCAATCAGGATATGTAGTATCATGTATCGTATTTTTTATATATATATCTACTCATCATAGAGTATCTATTACTTTTTCAAATCAATTAAAATCTATGGTAGCATAATAATTTATATCAAGTCAAACTATTTCTTCTATTTTTTCTGAGAATCATGATGCTGCCTGTATTAGATCTTTGTTTCTATTGTAGATTCGGTTAAATAAAACATTTATTCTACTATATCAATTTGTGTTTGGGTTTTTTACTCGTAAATCTCTAGGTATAGAAATAAAGGTAATTGCTCAAAGCTCTGGATTTCGTGATGCTACCATTATAGAATCAGCTAAATATCATCAAGCATGAGATTCTCAACCATACCCTATTAATAATATATTTACATTACCAAATTCATCTTTTTTCATATCTTGTCATATGTTTTGACTTATCATTTTTATTGATCATTTGGATATAATTCACATACTAGCTTGGACAAATGATATTGCGTATTTTCATACATAAAAAACAGCTATTATAGAAAAAATTATAGCAAGAAATCTTATTACAGAATTAATAAATGGTGCTTTTTTCTTGTTTGTATTATAATTATCAATTTCTCATATTCTAGTGCTAGAAAAATTTCACTTTTTAAAAAACATTTTTTATTTTTTGATTAAAAACTATTTAATATTTCATAATAGATTTTGTAATGAGAACTTGTCTCACAATAATTGACTCATAATTATATAATTTGAGGGTTGTTTTATTATTAAATTTGAGAGTTTTTGTTTATATAAATTTCACTCTAAATCAAATAGAATTTTTTTTGAATTGTTGTTTTGTTGGACAACTATCTTTCATTTAAAATAAATTGATTCATTTTTTTGTTTCAAGTCTATATTTAAAATAGAATATCAATATTCAAATACAATTCTTGTCTTATCTTTTGTTTTTTGGATATTTAATTTACTAATAATATTATTTTTATTGTCCAATATTTCTAAATAGGCTTTATTATGTATAATTGTTCATTTTATTCGATATGGATTTTGAGGTAATTGTAATTTTTTTATTTCAAAACTAGCCTGTTTATTGGATTTTCATCGTAGAAAAGATTCTAAAACAATTCATGAATAATCGAATTGTTTATTTAAACATTGTTGTAGTTTGTTTATATCTATTCATATTTTGTAGACATAGTTTGCGTTGTAGACTGTTTTTTTTATTGGATATAAAACATTACAAAGATTTATTTTTTGAATATTTAAGATGAGTTTATTTATATCAACCCGTTTTTGAATTATATTTTCTTGATTTTGAATATCTATCAAAATTCGTTTATTTGTAATTGAAGAGCTTATTGTTTTTATTAATTTGACTTCTATATTACCAGTTCACATATTTATATCAAATTGATCTAAATAGAAAAATGGAGTATAGTCTATGTTGGAATAATATAGTTTTCAACTGCTATTTATTTTTTGAAAATTAGGTTTTTGTAAAATATTAGCATTATAATTAATTTGACTAGAATAGTTTTGTGTAAATGTATCTATAGATAAAAACAAATCCATATTTAAATTAAAATCTGAATCTGAATTTTTTCAATCTACTTCTAATTGTAATAGTTGATCTATATCTCATGTTCAAAAAAACACATCTGAATAGACTGATAATATATCATTTATTTGTTTATTTAGAGCAGAATTATATTCATCAAAAGTAAAAAATTTTGGTGTCTGAATAGAGCATCATACTAGAAAAGTTGTTAATAATCAAAATAATAATATTTTAATTTTCATTTGGAGATATTAAGTAAAATAATCTTTTTTAGTATAAAAAACATCTTTTCTTTTTCAACATTGAAAGATATTTTTTTGATTATTTTTGGATTTAAAAGAAATATTAGAAAAGTGGCTTGTTTTTTTGACAAATCGAAATTTTTGATTAGAATTGATTGTATATTATTTTAAATAATAAAAACCAAAAATGAATAATATTTTGTTGTCTGTAGATATAGAAGATATAATGGCTTTGACAGTCAAAAATCCAAATATATCAGATATTCACCTTTCATGAGATGAATCTATTGCTTACAGACTTAATTGAGAAATAGTAAGACAAGAACAAGCTGGTAAATTAACAAATGAAAATATTGAAATTATGCTTAGACAATTATTTCAGTGAAATCCACAAAGATTTGATAAATTTTTGGCAGATAAAGAATCAGATTTTGCATATGTTGCAAAAGATTGAACATCATATAGAGTAAATGCCTTTTTGAAAACTGGTAGAATATGACTGGTAATGAGAAAAATTAATAGCGTTCCTAGAAAATTGGAAGAAATTATGTTTTCAAATATAGCAGATAATATAAAAAAACAAATATCAACAGCTAAAAATTGATTATTTTTGATAACTTGACCTACTTGATCTGGTAAATCAACTAGTATGGTTGCTTTTATAGAATATCTAAATGAAATAAGAAATGAAAATATAGTAACTATAGAAGATCCAATTGAATTTATATTTGAGCCAAAAAAATGTTTAATTTCTCAGAGAGAAATATGACATGATACTTGGTCTTTTAAAAATTCTTTGAGAGGAGCTATGCGTCAAGATCCAGATATTGTTTTTGTATGAGAGATTCGTGATTCGGAGACAGCAGAATCTGTTTTGAATTTAGCTGAGACATGACATCTCGTTTTTAGTACATTACATACTAGTAGTGCATCTCATACTATAAATAGATTTGTTTCATTTTTTAATTCTGAATCACAAGATAGTATACGTGAAAGATTTGCTGATGTTTTACTGTGAATTCAATCACAAGTACTAGTAAAAACAAAAGATGGTAAAAATAGAGTGGCCTTGATGGAGGTAATGTTGAATAATACGGCTATTAGAAATAACCTTAGAAAAAAAGATATAGACCAAGTTGATAATCTTATTGAAACTTCTTATAATAAATGAATGATAAAACTTAGACAATATGCTGAAAGATTAGTTGAAAAAAATATAATAAGTGCTGAAGATGTAAATTGGATATTAGATCAAAAAAATAATAATTGAGTTTAGATTCTATAAAATATAGATATGAGAGAAATATATTTCTGATGAGATAACAAAAAACAAATATCTAAAAAAGAAATAGAAACTATGAAGAATAATATGAAAAAAGTACCAATAATTCAAAAAAAATCTGATGAATATCATTTAAAACAAGAAATCGAAGCAGAAGAATTTATCAAGAAAAATATATCAAATAAAGAAAAAATAGTTGTGAAGATTACGAAGACTAATGAAATTAATAATAAAAATCATAATATATTTAAAAGAATGATAAAAATAATAAAAAATTTACTTAAAAATATATCTTAAAATGCCTGTATCTGAACTAATAAAACAAAAACTACCTGAAGATCTATGGGAACTAGCAAGTACTTTTGTTATACCAGAAAATTATTTAAATAATGATAGTGAATTGATTGCTTTGGTTTTGAAATCAAAATCTATTGATAAACCAGAAGAAAAACAGAGTTGGTTTAATCTATTGGCTATAATGAATAAAGAACAAGTAGATAGATTGAGAGATATATTGATAAGAGAAAAAAATAAATTAGAAGAAATAGAAAATAAATATGAACAGAAAAAAGAGGAAATAAAACAAAAATATGAAAGTAGATTTAAAGCTAATGATTATGAACGTACTATGGATAAATTACAAGAAACTGAAAATATACATAAAGAAAAAGATAGTGAGGATGCTGATAATTTATTAAGTCAAATTTAAATTTGAAAATAAAGAAATGTTTAAAAAAATTTTTAATAGAAAAATATATTTAATTTTAATCCTGTTTTTTTTGTCTGTATCTGGAGTTTTTGCTACTGATTTATTGGAAAAGGCTTTTGATCCAGCTATGGAACAACAATGATTGATAAATTTATGAAATAGTTCAGATGCTGTTGGAAATGAAATATTAAGAGAATCTATGAATGTAACTATTTGACAATGAGTTAGCTATAAAGCACCTTTGATAGTAAGGATATCTAAATTTTTACTTAGAATGACAATAGTTTTGTCTGTAACGATGGTTTTGTATAACTGAATTATGTATATTTTAAAATCATCTAAATGAGAAGATCCAAAAGATGTACAAAAAAATCTGATTTATGTTTGATGATGAATTTTATTAGCATTATCTAGTTTGGGTATAATAAATCTAATAAATTCTATTTCTACGAGCTCTTTGAAAACTGGTGAAGATTTTTGAATTATAGAAATTAACTACAAAATTTGATTCTGATCATATATAAATAATATTAATAGGTATTTTTATAAAAATATTGACTCTAATGTATAAATTAAAATTATTACTTTTGAGTATTATTGTGTTTGTATCAGCTAATTTTGCTAATGTTTTTGCTATAAGTATATATGTACCAAGTAGTCAATGAAATGAAGATATTGTAGTTACATGACCAACTCAAGTAGAAACAAATGAATGAACATTATTTGAGATTATACAAATTGTAAATCAATATCTATGGTTCGCTATATGATTTTTTTGTCTTATTGTTTTGATAATTGGTGGATTTAAAATACTCAGTGCTGAAGGAAACGCAGAAAAATTAAAAAAAGCAAATAAATTAATAATAGGTAGTGTTATTGGTATTTTTATAGCTGTGCTTTCGTATGCAGCAGTTAGACTTATAGTAAACTTATTTCAATAAATATAACTATTCTTTTATGTTTTTAACAAAATTTTGATAAGTTTTGTTGTTTTTTATTTTATATAAGCTATTTATTATAGAGTTTTTTCTAATATTTAATTGGTATATATTTCTATTGTTTTCATAAAATCTAGGATTTGGTAATATTGAAACTAAAAAAGCTATTTGAGAATTGTTTAATTTTTCTAATGGTTTATCAAAATAATATAAAGAAGCTGATTGTATACCATATATTCAATTTCCAAATTCTATTATATTTAGATATATTTCCAATATTCTTTCTTTTGATCGTAATATTTCTAATAAAATAGTAAAATAAACTTCAAATCATTTTCTAATATATGAACGAGATGACCAAAGAAATAAATTTTTAGCTGTCTGTTGTGTAATAGTACTAGCTCATAAAATTAATGAATTATTTTTTTGATTATATTGGTATGCCTTTTTTATTGACTTAAAATCAAATCAAAAATGATCTAAAAATAATTGATCTTCTCATCATATAGTAGCGTATATAACATTTGATGGTATGTTTTCTATATTTATTCGATTTTTTTTTAGTTTGATATCATAAGATGAGAATACTTGTCAAAAAAATCTTGTAATAATAAAAGATGTAATTGGTGGATTTATTCGTTTATATAGAATAACAAAAAATATAGTTACTCAAAAAAAATATATATATATTTTTTTTATATACTTTTTAAATTTTTTTAGATGTAATTGATTTAATCTAAATTTATTGTTATAGTTTTTTGGAATCATTGTTTAATATCAGTTTTAATCTGATTTATTATAAGTTTTGTTGATTGTTTTTCAAATAGAAAAAATTATGCTATATTTTCTTGATTATATAGTTCTGGATATGGATTTGTTTTTATATAATCTCGTTTTCAAACCTTAGCATACATAGAATCTAAACTACCATCTCATACATATTTTTTTGCTCAAGATATTCAGTATTTATTCATTATATTAGAATAATAAATTATCGCTTTGGGGTCTGTAATTCATTGTTCTTTAGCTGCTTGTATATATAATAAACAATCACTTCTAATTTGATTATCTATAATATCTTTAAATTTCTGATTTTCCATAAGTTTTTTAAAATTACTAACATCTAAATCTGTCCATACTACTTTATTTTTATCTGAATTTTCACTAGAAGCTCGTTGATTTGTTTTATATATATCATCAACTATTTTATCTCACATAATATTTTGGAATAATATTTTATCTTTTTCATATAAATTTTTACATATTTTTCTGGCTCTTTCTCAATGTCGTTGAATTAAAGATATAGAAACTCATGTTCATACATCATCTTTATTAACAGCTCAATAATTTCATGCACTTTCGTGTGGTATAATTGATTCTTTGATAGCATTAATTAATTTATCTTCATCTACTGTAGTTTCTACTTGTTCATTTGAATTATTTTGATTTTCTTGATTAATTTCTGTTTCTTGTAAAAATAATTGTGGTGATATTGCTTGAGTTTTGATTCAATCAATCATATATTTTGAATCTACAAACATAGATCATATAATAGAAAATGCTAATTCATCTGGAGTTTTTATTTTTTCTATAAAATCAGAATTTTTAGTTATTTCTGGTAAAATATATTTAATATAATTTTCTGTAAATTGTTCTTTTTGTCAATCAAAACTTGGATCTATTGAATATTGTATTTCTCAATCAGAATTTTTAGATTCTTTGATATATGTTGTATATTCTCATCACATATTTTTTAATACCATTGGATTTATGTTTTCTGAAAAATTAATGGTTTTTCAATCTTTATTGGTTCTATCTTTTATAATAGATTTATATAAAATATCATAATCAAAATCTATTAAAAGTTTCTTTTCATCTGGTATTTGAGATATAATTGATGAATATTTTGTTAATATTCAGTTTGATATTGTTTTGTCTTTTGAATTATCTGTAAAATCACTCAAAATTTGACTTATAAATTCTGTTCTATCAGATATATCAAATTCTTTATCTATTTTTTTTCTTAACCATTTTCTTTCAAGTCAATCTAAACCTCATGAAAATCATAAAAAACTTAAAAAAATATTTAAAACTCATTTAAATGGTTTTAATATATCCATAATATTTATTCATAACATATTTTGAAATGGTCATAATAATCAATCAGCTTTATCCATTAAATCCATTGCTTTTTGTGACAAATCAGATCTTTTATCTATTAATTTAGATGCTGAATCTAATGATTTTATTATTCATTTAATAGTTTCTGGATCGTTTTTTAATTTTGAATTTTCAGCTATTTGTTTCAAATAATTTTTTTCTGTTTCTGTCATAGTAATATCTCATTCTAAGTCTATAATTCATATATCTTTTAATGAAACTAGAGTAATATCTTTGGTAGTATCTAAGTTTATATTTTTTATTATATTCATAAATTTATATGGATTCATTATGGTTGGTATTTTTTCAGGAGTTTTTAGTTTTGATGTATTAAATGATAATATATCTATAGTTCTAGTAATTTTTTTTCATAGGTTTAGAAATCATGTAGATTTACCAAAAGCTCATGTTAATCATCATAAAATAGAATTTATTCATTCTAAGTTTATTTTTCAAAATGACTCAAAAAATTTTCAATTTTTAGTATTTGATTGTTCATTTAAAGTTTCCATTAATAGAAATTGTATAGAAGTACTCATAGATTTTATTGCTTCATTGGAAAATGGATTTTCTGGAGTAGAAAGTATTCAAGATAAATAATTTACAACTGTATTGTTTATAGATTCTGAAAATCTATTTATTTTTGCTTCTATATTTCAATTTAAATCAGGATATATTGTATTATCTTTAAAAGATTCTTGAAGTTTGGTATATAATCATGTTTCTTTTATAATTTCCAAAAATTGTGAGTTGTTATTTATATTTTCAACTTTATCTTCAAGATTAGTTAATTGATTATCAACAATATCTGTTTGTAAATTATCCAAATTACTATCTTGATTCTCTATTGTATTAATTTGTTCTACATTATTCATAATAATATTATTATATATAATATAGACTTATTATATAGCTTTTTAAAAAAAATGCAAAAAATAACCAAAAAAGATTAGTTATTTTTATATATTAAATTTAATTTTTAATGGAGCGAGTGACGGGATTCGAACCCGCTACCTATTCCTTGGCAAGGAATCGCTCTAGCCAAATGAGCTACACCCGCAATTTTTATTTAAACCTCAATTACTTCAACTTTTTTAGACATCTTTTTTTTATTAATTTTATCAGGTGTAAGTGTATTTGTCCAAGCTAATAATGTTAATACGACTCATATTACTATAGAAAAATCTCAAAAATATATTCACATTTGTCAATCGTTATTTAATACTGTTTTTCATACTACTATCATAGCTATTCATATAAAAAATATTATTGCTTTATTAAATTTTACATGAATAGGATATAAACCATGTATAATAGCTATATATAAAGCTATAAACATAAGTGTATAATAATATGTATTATTTAATTGTAAATATTCTTGGTTTGTAATTGTATTTCAAGAAATAAATGAATATACTAAATAAATAAATATAACTAAAAATACTATTGTAATAATTGATCTTTTGATAATATCTTTCATTTATTTTATATAATTTTTAAAAGGAATTTGTTTATATATTTATTATCTTTTTTTTCAAATACTTTTTATATATTATAATATAAATATATATAAAAGAATTAATAGTCATAATAATATAAATATATTAAAAATATGTTAAATATTAAATTTTGACTAAAGGTGTCTATATTTGTCTAAAAATTATATTATATTTAAAAATGTTTATTTGTTGAAAAATCTAATTTTATTGAAAATATATTATATAATTATTGTTAGAAATTTGTTAAAAATTATTGGTTTGATTTAATCATTTCTTTAATTCATTTAATATACTTTTTTGTATTTCTTTTTTTTCATTTTCTTTGAATTGTATTATATTATTAATATTTATTCAAAAATTATTTATATTAGATATAAAAGTTTGATAATTTGTTATATTTATTATATATTTTGATGGATATATAAAATATAAAAATTTTAATTTTAAAGATATTAATTTATTTAAAGTATTGTTTATAATTATATTTCATCAATACTGATCTAATATATATGTTTTTATTTGATTATTTATTTTATCTAAAATTAATTGAATATTTTTATTTTTTGGATTTAATTGTTTAATATTATTTTTTCAGGTAAAATTTAAGTTATCATCTTTATAAAACTCTAATTGTCAATTTAATAGATTAAATTCAAATTTATCTTTTATTTTTCTTATTTGTACAACAGAATGTGGTTTTATTTCAATAATATTTCAATTATATAATTTTATATAAATAAAGGTATATATATACTTTTCTTGAATTGGAAAACTTATTGTTATATTATTTTCTAAATTTATAGGATAATAATAAATTCATTTATTTATATTTATTAATTTAGAATTATTTAATAATATTGATCATTGAGTTTTATCTAAAGATACATCAGATATAGATATTATTTCATTTATTTGTGATTGATAAAATAATTCTAAATTTATAGTGTTTTTAAATGAAGGTATTTGAAAAAATAAAATAATTAATAAAATTAATATAAAAGAAACAAATATAATATATTTTTTGTATTTTATCATTATATTTACTATTATTAAATAATATATTATATATCTAAGTATTTTTTTGTCAAATTATCTTTTTTGACAGATTTTAAATATTATTTATACTTTATATATATTTAAATAAATTTATATATAAATGGATTATAAACTTATAATATTCTTTTTGGGATGACTTGGTATGTTTCTTTTTTGATTAAGTATTTTTGAAGATTCTGTAAAAAATTTATGAACAAAAACATTTAAAAAATTATTAAGAAAATATACTAATACTAATTTAAAAGCGGTACTATCTTGAACTTTTGCTACAGCTATATTACAGAGTACATCTGTTGTTTCTTTGATAATATTAACATTTGTTGGAGTTGGTTTTATTAGTTTACAAAATGCTATTTGAGTAATTATATGAACCAATTTATGATGACCAATAATGGATGTTGTTTTATGATCAATTTGATTAAAATTTAATGTTGAACTTGTATCTTTATTTTTGATATGATTATCTGGTATTTCTGTAATGATTTTTTCAAAAAACACTAAAATTAAAAATATATTTAAAATATTTTTTGGATTGGGTTTATTATTTCTTGGATTGAGTTATATCAAAGATAATGTAATGATTTTATCAGAATCTTTTAATTTTGTTCAATATCAATGATTTAATATATTTTTCTATTTTATCGTATGAATAATTTTGACTATATTGATGCAATCTAGTAGTGCTATGGTTATAATAGTAATGGCCTTGGCTTGATCTTGAATAATAGATCTAAGAATATGAATGTCAATAATAATGTGAGCGTATATTTGAACAACATCTACAGCTGTAATATGATCTATATGATGAAATTATTTAAAAAAACAAGTAGCATTTAGTCATGTTTTTTTCAATATTTTTTCTGTTTTAATGTGATTTTTATTATTTAATGTAATACATTATTTTATAGAGAATATATTGAAACTTAAAGATAATGTTATAATATGACTTGGTGTTTTTGCTATTTGATTTAAAATTTTTTGAACTATTTTGATAGTTCCTTTTATAAAACAATTTACTAGATTTATATTATTTATTATACCAGAAAAGAAAACAAGATTTGGTTTGGATATAGAAAAAGTAGAATCAGGTTTTTTGGATTTAAATATATTTGTAATAAAAAATGATATAGTACGTTTGATAAAAAGGGTTTTTAGATATAATATAAATATTTTTGATATAGATGAACAAAAATTAATACATTTATATAAAGATGAAAAAGATATAAAATTGTTAAATAAAAATTTTGATCCAGAACATATTAATTTGGAATATTCAAATATAAAAATAATAGAAGAAAAAATAATAAAATATAGTTTGGATATAAAATCTTGATTGAAAGATGATGAGGTTTTGGAATTAAATAAACTATATAATGTAATTACAAATGTAGTTTATTCAGCTAAATATATGAAAGATGTTAAATTTAATATAGAAGATATAGAAAATAGTGAAAACCCATTGATACATAAAAAATATGATGATTTTAAAAATATTTTAATATCTTTATATAAAAGTATTTCGCAGATAATAGATTGAAAAAACGATAAAGAAATATTTGACCAAATATTAGAATCTATAGAATTTATAAAAAATAATGATAGAAAGTTTCTTCAATGAATTTCGAAAGATATTTTTACTAAAGATTTAGATCAATTTGACCTTAGTTGATTGATAAATATTAATCGTTATTTATATCTTTCTTGTATATCTATAATATATGCAGTTAAAGAATTGTTTTTGTCTGAAAATGAAAAAAAGTTCTTTGATATGCTAGATTAAGAACTTTTAGCTTTTTGGATTAAATTTTATTGAAATGTTATATAATTTTTTATATTTGAAATAATATTAACTATTTCTTCTGTATTTTCTGTTAATTGTCAATAATTATATTTTTTAAGTTGATTTAATCGATTTGATGTATTATTTAAATTGTTTGTATATCTTGTGGGTATGTGATATTTTTGTTCTATATTTGAAATAAGGGTGTTTATATTTGTAGATATTAAATTAATTTTTTGATATGGATCTTCTCAAGACATTCAAACATAATTAACATCTAAGTTGTTTGCTACTTGTGATAATTTATTATTTAAAATACTTAATTTTGAATTAATAGAAGTATCTCATAATAAATATGTTTTAGATATGTTTTCTAAATCTTTTATTAAATTACTTTTTGATAGTGTTGAATCTAATTTAGATATTTGATTTTCTGTTGGAATTATTTTTTGATTAATATCTAATCAGACTTTATTAACTATATTTTCTGAATCAATTTCTTCTGTGTTTTTTCAAAAATTTTCTATTAAATTTTCTATATCTTCTTGTGTATCTAAATCGTTAGAACTATAATCAAAAGATAGTGTTTGACTGATGTTTTTTTCGTTTATAGCTTGTCATAGTTTTTGATCATCTAATATTGATATATCATTATCTTGTATCGTTAATATTTTATCTTGATTTATTTCAATAGATTTTTCTCAATTATCTTGTGTTTGAGTTAGAATTAATTGAGATCAATTGTTTTTTAATAAAGTTTGTTCTCATTCTTTTGAGATTTCAAAGTTTAATGCTTGGTTGTTTGCTTGTTTTATTGTAAAGTTTTTTGTAGATAATTCTATATTTTGATCTGTGTTTTGATCAAGAGATTTTACCTTTATAAAGTCTCAATAAATCAGATTTAATCTATATTTATCATTATTTTTGTTTATAATAAATTTTGCTGGTCATAAAATTTTAGATTCTGTAGAATTGTTGATATGAATTATTAATTCACTATCTTTTTTTAGGGTTACTGTATCTCAATCTTGTATGAAGCTGCTTTGATAATATTGTCAATTATTGTAAATATAAAAATTTCAATTAAAGTCTATAACTTTTGCTATATAATCAGCTTGAACTGATTGTATTCAATTGGGTTTTTGTACAAAAAATCAATCACTATTTATAATTATACTTCAATTGAAAAAATAAGTTCAATAAAGTCAAATTAGTAAAACAATAAATATAAGTCAGTAAGAAAATGTTTTTACAGAAAAAAATTCCCTTTTGGAATAAAAAGTTTTTTGATTTCTTTTGGTAATAAACTTTTGATAAATCTCTAGTTTATCTGCATTAGAAACCGATATTTGTTTTTTCTGATCAAAATAATCTTTTAAATTCATGTTTATATAAAAACAACAAAAATGATCTTACAATCTTATATACGATTGAATAGACAAATTGTGACAAAAAATATCTAAGTGTCTATAAATAATAGTTTACATTAATTAAATATATTATATGATTAGTTATTTAAGATAATTCATTTTCATTTGTTTTTATATTCTTGTCGTTTTGCTCGTAATAGTGCTCTATATTGTATTAGGTATTGAACAGAGCTAAATAGTGTTGTTGTAACTATATATAATCAAACAGCTGCTTGTGTTTGATAAACAAAAGATCACATAATAAATGTCATAAAAATACCCATAAATCACATCATTTTATTCATATCTGGAGCTTTTTGTCATCATGGTAATGCTGTAGGTGTATTTGGCTTAACAATAGTTGTTAATTTCATTTGAAGGAATGTAAAGACAGCAGCCAAAATAGTTAAAGTTATATTTTTAGTTGTCAATAAATCCATTCATAGAAATGTTGTTTTGATATTTTCTGGATCTAGGTAAGAATTACCAAAGTTTCGGAAAAAACTATATAATCGTTCTGATTGAATCTCATTTGCAGAGATTTTTCTAACTACAAAATATAATCATATAAAGACAGGTAATTGTATAAGTAGCATCAAACATCATTTAAGGGGTCATTTACCATCTTGTTTAAAAACTTTCATAGTTTCTTTTGATAGCATTTCAGGATTATCTTTATATTTTTCCTGTATTTCATGTAATTTTGGTTGTAAATCAGCCATTCATTTTTGCATATTATTTCATGCAGACGATTGTTTGATCATTAAAAACCTGATTGCTAGTGTCAACAAAATAATAGCTATTCATAGGTTTCATCAAAAAATATCTAGAAAAACTACTAATAAATTAAATATTGGACGATATAAGATTTCAGTAAACAATAATGTGAAAATACTCATAATAAATATTAAAACGCTAAAATATAATTAAACTTTCATAATTTCTTCAGATTTGATTTTTACTATTTCATCTATTTTTATATTCATTTTTTTAACTAAACTTTCAATTTCTTCTTCGTTTCCATTGTGTTGATCTTCTCAAATTTTTTTATTGTCAAACTCTGTTTTGGTTTCTTTCATTGCTTCTTGTCTGATTTTTCTAATTGTTGTTTTGGATTCTTCTCACATTCATTTTACTTGTTTTACTATTTCATGTCTTCTGTCTTGAGTTAATGCTGGTATTTTTACTATTATATATCATCATTCATTTTGAGGAGTAAGTCAGCTATTTGAATCATAAATAGCTTTTTCTATGTGTTTTGTTTCGTTTTTGTCTCGAGGTTCTATTTTTATAGTTTGTGCATCCATAATAGTAATATGAGCTAGTTGTGGTATTTTAAACTCTCAATATGAAGCTTCGACATTGATTCATTCTACTAAACCAGTAGATGCTCTTCATACTTGAAGACTTTTAAATTCGTTTTCCAAAAAATTTACTGCTTTGTTCATTTGTTGTTGATATGTCTCTATATTCATAGATTATATTTTAATATTTAAAGTATGTCGTAATTGATATATAAAAACTTTATTTTTTCAATCCTATTTTATTTTTATTATTTTTGTTTTGGGTCTTTTGAATATTGATAGATAGATTAAAATAAGGAATATTATAACAATTCAAAAGAAATAGAAATTTGGAATAAAAACTAATTTTTTTTCTGTAAATGTTCATCATAAGATTACATCTTGTGGTATATCTGAATTTCATATATTAAAATCGAAATTTGGTTTGTTGATAATATCAAATTTTATAGTGAAAAATCATTTATATAGTGGTAAAGTCAGATTTTCGTTATTTGTTGTTATCTTTATTTCGTCTTTGGGATTTATTTTAAAAGTATTGTTATTTAGTTCCAATTGTTGTTTAAATCAAAAAATATTAAATATCTCTGCTTTTATTTCTATATCTTGAACAGTATTTCATTCATTTTTTAATCATAATTCAAAATTTATTTTTCAATCTTCTTTGATTGTTTTGACTCCAGATGGTTTGATGACAGATGTGACTTGTGTTTCTCAAACAAAAACATCTATAAATTTAACTTTGCGAACTACAATATTGAACATAGATCATCATTCATCGTCTTTGTTTGGATCTGAAATTAAATTGTAAGCTAGACAACCATGACTTTGTCATTTAAATCATGCTGGGAAATTGACTTCGTATGTTTTTTGGATTTTGGATTTTCATGCTAAAAATAGCGTTTTTTCGTAATCTTTCATAAAATTACCGAAAGTAGTTTTTGGTCTGTCTCATGCGTTACATGCTCTTAGAGCATTTTCATCTTGAGTAAGAACAGAATCTAAAAAATCTATATTTACATAAGTATATTCTCATGCATTAGAGAATTCTACACACAAAGGTGTATTTTCTCATGCTATTGAAACGAGATCTAATTCATTAGTAATTTCTCAGTTATTACAAAATTTAACTTCTACATCGCCAATTGTGGTTTGAGCATAAGTAAAATTAAGAAGTAATAATAAAAGTCAGATTATTATGTATTTTTTGTTTTTCATAAAAATATTTAATTGTTAAATATTAAGCTAAAACTAATCATATTACTTTTGAAATCAATAAAAAAACCCGCATTAGCGGGTTTATATTTTATTTTTGTGTTTTTATTGCTGTGGTTGGTTTGGTCATTGTTGAACTATTATAACTTTGGCTTTTTTAAAGAAAGCTAGATATATGAGTAATATAAATACAAGTAATCAAATAAGCGGTAGTGTTGGAAATATGAAAATTGATTTAGTTTCTGTTATTGTTCATCATTCTAATATTTTGGGATCGATTCAAGAATTTGAAATATCGAAATCAAAGTATGGTTTATGATTTATTTCAATTTCAACTTTAAAAGGTCATTTGTATCGAGGTAATTCAAAGGTTTCTCATAAATCTTTTGTGTTGAAGTTCAAAGTGTCATTTAAACTAATCTTTAAATCAGGTTGTGAAAAGTTTTTTGAAAATCCAAAAGAATTTGATATTTTTCAATTTATATTTACTGTTTCATCAAAAACTCAATTATTTTTTAAAGAAGCCATTATATTTATTTTATTTCAATTTAATTCATTTTCTATTTTGTTTATATTTATTAAACTTTTTATATCTCATCATCAAACAACCAGGAAATCCATAAAATAAGCATTGCGAAATCTTAATGTTATTAAATCAGATGCTTTACTTTCTGTTCAATCTATACTATATGCAAAACATCAGTTTTGAACTCATTGTTTTGTTATTGGAAATTTTATCGAAGACTTCTTGATTGTTTTTGAGTTTGGCTTTAATATTACTGGATTTTCTCGATCAATATTTTTAATTAATCTTGGAAAATCATCATTTAAGTCATCGTTTAATTTACATGATTTTGATTTAAATTGATCGTTGGTAGTTTGTCATCAAACAAATTCTGTTGTAAAAGAAATCTCTTGATCAGAATCGTTTATGAATTCTAAACAAATTTCTTTTTCTTCTCAAATTTTGATAGTTTCAGTTATTCATCATTTGTTTCAACAAAAAAGAACTTTTGCTAGAGAGTTTAATGGTTTGTTGTTTTCTTCTATAATATTATTTAAATTTAATTCCGTTGTTATTAGTTGTTCTCATGTATTTTCGTTTATTTGTCAAAAAATATAAGAACTATGAATAAATAAAAAAAGAATAAATATAAAAAAGATTTTTTTTGTCATATTAATAAAAATTATATGTAGTAAAAAGGAGTAAACAATAATTTAATAACTAAAATATTATATTTTTCAATAGTAATTATTTCAAATAATTAAAAAGTATTTAAAAATTTGACAAAAAAACTTTATAAGAGTATAATTTATTTGTGCTATGTTATTTAACATTAATTTTGATAACTTTATTATTTAGTCTGGGATATGTCTAGATTTTTAACTTTATATATTTATTTCTATTTAAAATGAAAAAATCTTTAAAAATATCTGCTTTATTGTCTTTGGTTTTATTAGCTGGATTTGCTTTTTTTTCTAGCGTATTAGCTGATGTGTCTGTTACTTTGGGTGTAACCGCTGGTACTTTAACATATACAACATGATCTACACTTGCTTTAGGTAATGTTAATTCTTCGTTAACAGCTACATGATATGCTTCATGAAGCTTTACAACAAATTCTTTCTCTGTTACAGATGCTAAATGAACTTGATGGAATTTACAAGCTCAAATTTGAAATGCTACAGCTGGTAGTTTAACTATAGCTGCTACTAATTTTAAAATAAAAGATATATGAGCAGCTCAACCGGCTTTTATACAATGAGATAATACATGTTGAGTGACAACTGCTTTGACAACTTCTTATTCAAACGCATTTGCCTCATCTGCAATAAATTTACTTAATAAATCAAATAATTGAAAAGTTTGTAAATACGGTGTAACTCCAAACATAGAAGTTACAGTTCCTATTGCTCAATGAGTTTGATCATATTCTGCAACATTAACTATTACAACAACTGGTTGACCTCGAAATTAATCTAGGACTTTAGTCCTAGACTAAATAATAAATTTGTTTTATCGAAAATATAATTGATGAAATATTGATATCTAAAATTAGTATGATTTATTTTTGTGGGTTTTTTCTACTATTTTTTTTGTTATGCAAATGTTTCCGTTAATTTTTCTGTTGATCCATGACAAATAACTTGGTGAGTTTCTTCTGGATTGAGTTTATGAACTATTGAAGCTGGGCAAACACAACAAGTATTAACCTGACAATTTGCAGGATATTTTTGGGTTCAAGATTTAAAATGATCTGATACTGGTTGGACAACAACAGTTAATTGTGATTGACTTTATTGACCTCAATGATCAATAATTACTTGAATTTATTTGAAGGCGTGAAATTCTAGTCCAAACTTATTGTTATGAACAATTTGAAATGTTTTGATCAATCAAAATTTAATAAATGATTATGAACCTATAGAGGTTTCGATTTCATATATACATAGACCTCAATGACAAAACAATTGAAAAATCAATAAATATGGAGATATTCCATATATAAAAGTTATTATACCTCCGTATACACCACCTGGTAATTATAGTTGAACAATATATTTTGATTTACAATAAAAAATATTAATATTTTTTCTTTAATTTGTGTGTATTAGTTTTTACGTTTAATTAAAAATATTATTAAAAGGAAAATAATAATTCAGATTATAATATTTCGTGGTATTATAAATATTTTGGTTTTTTCGTTTATTTTTATTGGGGTTTTTAATTCAGATTTGATTTTATCTTTGTTGAATAATATTTCAGGTTTAATTTCTCAATCTATTTGTATTAAATATGATCATTTATAAAACGGTATTTCTTTCAGTGTTACTTCAACTTCTTTTATGGAATTAGATTTTATTTCGATATTTTCAAAAAGAATTTCTCTGTGTACTCAATAGTTGTTTTTGATTAGTCATGTTCAGTTAAAAACTTCATCTATATCTCAACTGTTTTGTATAGAGAAGCTAGCTATCAATCCTCCATTTATTTCTTCTTTTTCTATTTTTATTTTTGAATTTGATGAAAAAAATTTATTTTCTCACGCTTCTTGTATTTCTATGTTTCTTTGGAAATTTGATCAAACTAAAGCTTCTATAAATAGTTTTTTGCGAACTACGACATTTATCATATTATCTGAATCTATATTATTTAGAAAATATGTCATACATCAGCGTGATATTCATTCGTATCATGCAGGATATTTTAGATAGAATTTTTTTGTAATTTCTCAATTTGACGGAATTGAAACATATTCAGGTGGGTTGTTAATATATTGTCAAAAGTTTTCAATTTTTCTTTCAGATTTACATGCTCTTATTTTAAAAGAATCATTAGTAATTTCAGAATCAGGAAATCAGACGTTGATTGTGATGTTTTTATCTGAATTGTTGATAAATTTTACACAAATTTCGTTTATCTTAGCTGAATCGGTTGTTATGTTTAGAGAGTTTGATGACTCTAATTCATCACAAAAGGATGCACTTATATTTGATATATTCTGTGCATTAGTAAATGATATAAAGGATAACACAAATAATATAAGTGTTATTATGTGCTTTTTCATATTTTGATATTAGGATAAACAAAAAAACTTTTATTTAAATTGATCCAGGAAGCAAGAAAAAAACTCCCAATTGGGAGTTTTCTGAAACTATTTCTTTTTGTGGTGTTTTTTCTTTTTGATTTGTTCTATGATGCTGACTAGTAGTCGTAATCAAATTATTCAGATTAGAATTTTTAGAATTAGATCTTTATTGTCTTTTATTCAGTATTTTATGTCTTCTAGTCGTTGATTATTATAAACAGATCATGTAATATTAATTTCTATTGTAGCTTTTTTTGCGATTTCTATATTAAATATTTTACCAGTTTTTGCCTTTTGTATATTTTCTTTTATTTTGAAAACAGTACATCATATAATATTTCAAGTTTGTGTTTTCGGGATTCTAATTAAAAACTTTTTTAATATTTGTTCATTTGGCATAAGACTAAAAACAAAATCAGAATTTTGTTTATTTATTAATAAATCAGATAAATAATTTTTTCAAGTAAGATTTGTATTACAACTAATTGCTCATGCCTCATTTTTTCGTCAATCAGTAAGTCATAAGATAATATTAACCTTTTCTAAATTTTTATTTGCAAAAATCAGGCATATTTCTTTTTCTTCTCATGATTTAGCATCCATAACTAGATTTGTTTCTAGGTCATCAATACTATTATATCATTTATTACAAAAATAATTTTGAACTCTTTGTACTTTATCAATTACATTTCAATTTCCATTATCGTCAAATTCTATAGTTTCTGTAATGGTTTTTGTTTCTGTGGATCAAGATATATTAGTATTTAATAATTCAGAAAAAGATTGATTGCTAATAATAAATCAAAGAGATAAGAAAAATATTATAAATTTTGTGTATAGTGACATTATGATATTTAATTTTATAAAATTATTCAGTTTTATGTTTTTTGAAAAGAGGCCTCAATAACATAATTAAGATAAGAAGAATAACTAATCATGCAACAATCCACAACCAAGAGAATATAAATATTTTAGTAGATTCTTCCATGGTTGTCGTTTTTTTGAATTCATCGTCTATATTATCAGCATTAAATATAAAAACAGGTTCTGCTTCTATACTAGATGATACATTAAATAATCATTTGTAAGTAGGTAGTAATATTGGATTAGAGTTAAGTTCCATTTCTGCTCATGGTCAAACTAATACCGTTGCTATTTCAAATGTTTTTTCAAGTCATAGAGCATTGTAAAGAGTTCAGTTAATCTTTATGTTTTGACCGACATTTCAATCATTTTTTATCGAAAAATTTAATGTAATTTTATTGTTTTCATCTGATCTTGCTCATATTTTATTATTAGATGAAAAAACATCTCAATCAGTTTTTATTAATTTTATAGAATTTTTAATTTCACCATTTCATCATATAAACAAATTCAAAGATCTTTTAACCATAGCAACAATTTGAAACATTTTATTCGTGTCCGGAGTAGCTATTTTATGTAACATACAACCATAAAACATTCAACTCATTCAAATAGGAACTGTTATTTTTTCTTTTATTGTTTTTGTTTCTCACTGTTTTAGATTAATGTTTCTGATATTTCAATTATCATTAGAAAATAGTTTCATAAATTCATTTTCTTCTTCTATATTTGAGTTGCATAATTGAGCTCAAGCATCATTTAAAAATCATTTAGTGAATCAATATATAACATTTACATCATTTGGTTCTCAGTTTGAAATATTTAAACAAATTTCTTTTTGTTCTCATGGCTGTATTTCTATTAATTTGGAATCATCTTGAAGGTTTTTACCGTTGTCTTCGCAGTAACCTATTCTTACATTTTGAACATCAGCGTTAGCTAAGCTTATAATAAATCATATTAAAAAAACAGACGTAAAGATGGATTTGAAAAGATTTTTTTTGAACATTTTTATGTTTTTATAAATATATAAAATATCAGCGTTTTTATATAAAATAGTATTTTAAAGTCAATTATAGATTGTCTTATATTTACATAAATTGTGTAAATTGTTTTAGATTGTATTTACATGTTTTTATAATGTGTTATATAATATTTTTATTTTACCCTACTTTTAAAAAAGTATCGTTTTTTTTGACAAATAAAAAAAAACAATTAAAATTGATATGTTAAATTAATTATGTGATTGTGGTCTTTAAAATAAACGTAAGATATTATATAGTCTAGGACACTATTTATATTTTTTAAGAAAAAACTAAAATGAAAAAAGTAATTATATTATCTTTAACATTATTAGCTGGTCTATTTGTTTTGTCTAACACTACAAAAGCAGCTACTTCTCTATTAGATCTAGAAATTACAGCTGTAACATGATCTTGTATATATGGTGATAATCTTGATCTTTGAGATCATGCTCAACAATATGCAGCATTTAATATGACTGGTAACTTCTTGAATACATCTGCTGCTGGTAAACGATCTTGTGATGATACAGCAGGAAAAGCTCCATGGACAATGGATATTGAATCAACTGATTTAGTAGCTGGTTCTTATTCTATACCTGTTGCAGCTCAAAAAGTATTAGCTTCTGCTCCTACTGTTTATGCATGAGACGCAACTGTATTTACAGGTACTGCATCTCATCAAACTTACACTAGTTTAACTACAAGTGCTGTAGCTTTGATATCAAAAACATCTGCTGCTGGAACAGTTTGAGAATTATGAGTAGATACTGTAACATTAGCTGTTGAAGTTCCTGCTAATCAAGAAATTGGTGCTTATAAAGCAACTATTACTATTACTGTTCCTACTATGTAATTATTAATTATTTATTGAAATAATTTAGTCTAGAATTCAGTCCTAGACTATATAATGTCTTATTAAATTTATATTTAAAAAACAAAACTGATTTCTATCGGTTTTTTTTATGTTAATTTAATTGTTTGAAACATTTAGATTGATTTTATTCTTTTTTTGTTTAAATGTTTTTATGTTTTAGTTATTATCTTTTTAAATGAAAAGTTTCAATAAAAAGATTATATTATTTTTTGTTCTATTGATATGATTATCCTTTTTTGTTTTGTGAGCAGATCTTCAATTAAACTTAGAGATAAAATGAATATGAATAAGACATTGAACCCCAACTAATTTAAATCTTTGAACAATACAATATTCTAATCAAGAACAAGAAATTACATGAAAATTTATTGATTATTTTTGGCTTGAAGATAGAATGGGTTTATCTACATGACATTATACTACCATACAATGTAATTGATTGTATTGACCAACATGATCTACTATAACATGAATTTATATGAAAGCTTGAAATATTAATCCTTTGAGGATTCTATGAAATACGTGAAATGTATTGATATATAATAATTTAACTGGTTACCAGTCTATTTATAATCCATTGGTTTATATTTATAAAGCTACAGATAATGTTAATGCCTGAAAGGCTAATAAATATTGAGACAATCCCTATATAAAAATAATCATACCACCATATACAAGTCCATGAACATACAACTGAACTATAGTATTTAGTCTGTATTCTTATTAGTTTCTATTAAAACAAAAACCCACTTAATGTGGGTTTTTTCTTAAATGAAGATATATTTTATCTTATTTTTTGGATTTTCTTTTTGATTTATTTTTGGGGATTAAATTTTTTATCAAAGATAATGAAAGTATAATTATTATAGCTCGGAGAATATCTTTTTTATGCTCTTGGATATATATTTTACCATTATCTAGAAATCAGAATTGA
Source organism: Candidatus Altimarinota bacterium (assembly GCA_021734475.1). Classification (GTDB taxonomy): domain Bacteria; phylum Patescibacteriota; class Gracilibacteria; order Absconditabacterales; family Absconditicoccaceae; genus UBA6263. The sequence goes on along the minus strand of JAIPIU010000002.1, from coordinate 71,167 downwards.
TAAATGTCTCATGTAGCAGAAAAATCTATGGTTGCTACTTTACGTAAAATAACATCGAACACAGATCAAGAAGCTCTAGAAACGTCTCAATTGATCATATATCAGATACATCATAGATTTCTTCATGTTAAATCTTTGGGTGCTTTGATGGTTATATTAAATTGTTTTTGTTTTCATTGTGGTAGATTGAAATATATATTATTAAGATTATCGGTTTGTGCTGAATATATTATTTTTGAGAAATTATTTCATGTTCACATATCTTGATCACAAACATATAGTCACTGTTTATCTATTTCTCAATGAGAAAATCAAACTTTTAAATTTACATCTTTTTCTCCAAAGTTTGAAAATAGAAGACATATATCTTGAGATTTTCATGGATTTAAATCCAAAAATAATTGTTTTTCTAATTTATCGTTGGATAATCAATCATTACAAAAAAACATTTTAATCTGATTTATATTTTCCATTTGAGATTTAAAATTTAATTGTTCTTGAATTTCATCTTTTGATAGTGTATTTTCCAATTGAGAAAAAGAAAAATTATATGTAAATAATAGGAAAAATGCAAAAATAATTCAGGTTTTTAATTTCATTGTTTGATTTTATTGGAACTAAACTTGGTCATGATGCTTTCTAAATAGTGGTCTAAGTATCAAAACAAGAATTAATATAATAAGTATAGCAATAAGTATCCATATTCGAGTGAATATAAATATTTTTCAAGATTCTTGGATTGTAATTGGTTCTTTTAGACTTGGATCTATATTTGATGTATCGAAATCAAATGATGGTATTCATTGAATATCTATACTAACATTGAATGGTCATTTATAAAAGGGTAATATTCATACGTTTACTGTAAATTCTTCTGATGAGTTTGGGATGAGTTTTTTTTCGGGAATTTCAAATTTTTGTTGAAATCATAGTGCGTTATAGATTTTTCAATTCATTGATATTTTTTGTGCTATGTTACTATTATTTTCAGCTATAAGACTCAAAATAAGCTCATTATCAATTACTTCAGCTTTGATTTTATTGTTTGATGAAAAAATATCTGATTTATTTTTTAATAGAGCTATCGATGATCTTATTTCATAATCTCATCATATAAATAGATTTAAATGAACTGCTTTACGTATAACTATATCGAAAACACCACCAGCTTTTGGTCATACTGCAGTAGCTTTGTATGCTAGACATCAGTAAATCATTCATTCCATTCATAGAGGAATATTAATTTTTTCTTTTATAGTTATTGGTTTTCAACTATCTAATGTAAAAGTCCTATTTCAATTTGAATTTTTAAATAGTTTACTAAATTCATTGTTATCTCACATATCTTGATCACATATTTGTACTTGGTTTTCATTTAATAATCATTTGGAAAATCAATAAGTAACTTCCAACGGTTCTTCTGAACTAGAAGAAAATTGTAAACAAATTTCTTTTTCTTATTAAAAAATGTATTGAAATTTTTGACAATTTTTTTTTTGATTAAAATTTAAGTGTGTAATAAAAAGTATTGGTCTTTAAAAAACATTTAGCGTATTATGTGGTCTAGGACATTTTATATTTCTATTTAATAAAAAAATGAGAAAATCTTTAAAAATATCTGCATTAGTAATGTGATTGTTTGCTGCTGCATTATTGTTGAATAATGCTACAAAAGCTGCAGATGGAACACTAGCTCTAGAAATTACTGCATGAACATGATATTGTGTATATGCTACTGATCTAGATTTGGGTTCAACATGATTTGATTATACTGCAAGAAATCGAGAATGAGATTTCACAACAACAGATGGTGATGATCATTGGTTGTGTGTAGATGAACAAGGTCAATCTGATTGGACAGTAACTCTTCAATCAACAGATGTATTGAATATGACAACATCAAATGCTGCTCATACAATACCAGCTACTGATGTATCAGTTGCAAATGGTCAAGCTACAATAACAGCTTGAGTATGTACAGCATGAACTTATACAAACGCTTTGGGAACAGATTATTTGGATTCAGCACAAACATTATTTGGAAAAGCTAGTGCTGCTTGAGAAATATGTACAATAGAAACTCCAGGTGTAGTTAGTTTGAGAGCTGAACTTGCTGCTTCACAAGCTATCTGAGTTTACTCAGGAACATTAACAGTAACAATTCCTTCTTTCTAATTGGAAGAAAAAATAATAATCACTTTTGTGGTTTAGTCTAGTACCATTTAATTGGTCCTAGACTATATAATATGCTAGTAAATTTTACAATCATGAACTTAATTTTTTGTTCGTGATTTTTTTGTTTTATTGATTTTTGAAAAAAGATTAGTAAATATCTGTTGTTTATAAATTAAATATTAAAAATTAAAGTATTTAAAAATTTAAAATTAAAAAATTATATTCTGACTTTTATTATAATTTTATTGTTATTTAATTTTTTATTTGCTCTAAATGAAGAGTGAACTATTTCTTTGGAAATTACTTGATTTGGAATAAGGCATGGAACACCTTGAAATTTGGATTTATGATCTGTAGAGGTTAGCTGATCTATTCAAGAACTTTCTGGTCAATTTCAAGATTTTTTTTGGATAGAGGATTTGTTGTGAAGAATGACATGACACTACACTACTGTACAATGTAATGGTTTATATTGACCTAGTAATAGCTTAATTACTTGAATTTATTTGAAGGCATGAAATATAGTTCCTCAGCTTATTCTGTGATTATCATGAAATGTTTCTGTTCAGAATTCTTTGAGTGATTATGTATCTATATACAAACCTATAGTTTATATTTACAAAACAACGCAAGCTTCTAATATATGATTAGCGAATAAATATTGAGATATACCGTGGATAAAGGTTGTTATACCACCGTATTCTAGTGCATGAAATTATAATTGAACCATTGTATTTAGTTTGTATTCTAATTAGAAAATATATTTTAAATTTTTCACATATTTTTTAATATTCAAGCTACACCTATCATTGCTGCATTGTCGGTTGAGTAAATTTTCTTTGTTGGTTTCAAAATTTTAATGTCTCATTGTTTCATTGTTGATTCGTTTAAATATTCTCGAAGTCTATCATTACATGATACTCATCAGGCTATACCTAGAGTTTTTGCATTATATATTTTTCAGGCTTTAATTAGTTTTTTTACCAAAACTTCCACTACGGCTTCTTGAAATTCGTAAGATATATCACAAATTATTTTTTCAGTGATTTTTTTTCAATTTTTTTCTAGTTTTTTGATCATATTATATGCCTGACTTTTGAATCATGAAAAACTGAATTCAAATTTATCTTTGGATAAAAAAATTCTTTTGAATTTAAGATCTGGGTTTGGTTTTCATTTAGCTGCTTTTTGAGATATTCGTTGTCATCATGGATATGGACCGCCAAGCATTCTAGCAACTTTATCAAAACATTCTCATGCAGCATCATCTAGAGTATGTCATACTTTTGTTATTTGGAATTTGGAATCTATATTTGTTCAAACCCCCTGACCTCATTTTATGAGGTCGTCCCCCTTATTAGGGGGATTAGTTTTTTCGACTAGGTATAGATCGTTGTGTCATCAACTAGCGGTTAAAACCATTATTGGAAAAGTTATATCTTTTAATTTTTTTTCAAGTAAAAGTGAAAAAATGTGTCAATAAATATGGTTTACTTCTACTATTGGTTTTTGGAAATATTCTCAAAGTAGATTTCAAATGGCTTTTCACACAACTAAAGATCATGGTAATCATGGATGTGTAGTAATGCTAATGAAGTCAATTTTTTTAATTTCAGAAAATCAGATCTTATCTAATACTTTTATAATTTTTTCTGAATGTAGTCTAGATGCTATTTCTGGTACTACTCATCAATATTTTTGATGATCATCTATTTGAGAATATGCTAATAATTTTTGACTTTTGAAAATTTCTCAATCAAAAGAAATTATTCATATTGATGTATCGTCGCAGGATGTTTCTATAGATAAGGTTTTGATCATTGGTGTGTTTTTATTTAAAGTAATAATAATTTAGATTTTTCTATTTGTTCGAAATTACGTGTAAAAAGTATTATATTTTTTGCTTTTTGAGGCTTTTATATTTATAATATAGTGAAAAACTTTTATAATTAAAGTAAAATATGGCAACCAATACAAAAAATCAGAAACATTTTAAATGAAATAAGGGTTGATGAAAAGAATATTCTTGATTGAATAATAAAAACAAACCTTTTGATATTCCTGAAATTCAAAAAATAAAATCAGAAAAAATTCAGGCTAATGTTTTTGAAAAAAAGGAAGAATTGATAAATTCTTTGGATAAGAAAGGATGGGCAAAACAATCAACAGCCGATGGTATTTTTAATGAATTAAATCAAATAACCTTTAAGAAAAATTGGCAAAGTAATAAATATTTAAAAGATTTTGAGGCTTGGCTTAGTCAAAAAACTTCTTCATGAAAAAGTAAATCAGAAGTTTTTGATATATTGAAACGTGTTTATACAAAATTTACAGTACATGGAAAAAAAACGGCTAATTGAAACTTTCTTAATAGAGCAGATTTGGATGCTCAGGCTTCATTGTTATTGTTGGAGTTAAGTGGTTTTAAAGAATGAAAAATATGGGATAATGTTTGATTTGTAGAAAATGAAGATGTATGAGAGTGAGTAACATTGGATACTGGTAATGCCGGATGAATGAAACTGGAAGTTAAAGAAAAAAAAGATGATAAATGAAGAAAAAGTAAGACATTATTTAATTCTAAATTGATATTAGATGAACATAATGGATGACCATGTAGTACAACGCGTATTGTTTACCAGATATTAAAGAAATTTGGGAAAATTCCACATGATAAAATGGAACAAATAAAAAGATTTGTAGAGTTTATTGATATAGCAGATGATTTGTGATATCAGGCAAGTGGTATCGTGTCACCATATCTTGAAAGAACAATATTTGGTCTACATAAAATGTTACCAGCTTCTTTTATTTTAAATTATTTTAAAGATTCTAAAAAGACATGATTTGAATATTTAAATGATGAATTTTTAGCTGAAAATAAAGTATCTTATATTGATTTCAAATCTTGAAAAAATATTTGAAAATCTTTGAAAGAAATATCGAAAGAAAAGAAATCGAGAATGAATCTATCATATAAACAATTGTCTAAATTGGAACATGATGGAAGTTTTTTGATGTATGATGATAGTAGATTTATAGTAGATATATGATGAAAATTGATAGATGCTCAAGAGGCAGTACAAACATACTGATATGGTCTGATAAGAGTATTTCCCAAAACTTGAGATTTATATATTTATAGTCCAAAGAAATTTATAAAAGATATATGATGATTTAAAATAAAAAACGATCATTTTATAATAGATAAATGAAATTCTGGAAAAGATATATCTAAATTATTGAAAGAGTTTGATATGTTGCCTGAAAGAAAGTTTTGAGAATCTACTGATCCTGGATCAAGTCACGAAATAAAACAAAAAATTGTTGATTGTAGGAAAAATTTTGTTGTGAAAGAGAAAATGGCGAATGAACAAGATAATATTGATTTCTCTGGATTATCTAATTTAGAATGATCTGATATTGGTGTTTGAAAAGTTTATAGTTGAATAATTAATAATGTTATTTGAAATATGATGTTTATAACTTTGAACTCAAAAAATACTGTGCGTGCACGTTTACATAAAAGTAAACTGGGTGATAGAAATATAAAAGATTTTAATGTTGGTGATAAAATTAGAGTAAAAATATTGAGTAAAGAATGAGAATTAAATAACACAAAAATAGAAGTTTCTTTTGATAGTATTGAAAAATCTATTGCTGCTTAAATTATTCAAAAGTTAATCAACGAGCCACCTTTTTGATATTTCACAAAGAAAAATATACCAATAATCAATTTAATATACTCGCAATAATAAAGAAATTCACAATATTTATTTTGAAGTAATTTTTTGTAAAATATCAAAGAATAGAAAATATTACTATAAAAGATAATAAACTTAGTAACCTTTTTCGAGATATAATTGGAGATATTTTTTTTCTTATTGAAACTATAATAGCTCCTGACATAAATAAGAATTCTAAAATTAATTGTGTAATGATTCATCATAATAATCAGTATTTGGGTATGGTATAAATTCATATAATTACTCAAATAGCTACTCAAATTGCGTTTATTCATAATAAAACATTTTGTTTATCTGTAGCTACAAATAGATAATTAAAAACTTGTTTGATAAAACTTTGTCGTAAAACAAATCATAGAAATGGTAGAATCTGATTTGATCATCGGCTTGATACCGAGAGAAAAGTACCTAAATATTCTTTTCATGAGACTATTAATATTATTTGATCTGAAAATAGCCGAAAATTAACAGCAATAATTCACCCTATTCGAAATATTATGGTAAGTAAGTTTCATAAACTTTTACGTTTATCCCTTATGCTATAATTAGATATTTTGTGTAATAAACTATTTCATAATGATGATGGTATTATTAATAATATTTCTATAAGAGATAGTGCTAGAGCCCATATTCAAGCATAATGAAATCATCACGATGTGGGAAAAAAGAATCATAGAAATAAAAGAACTATCAGTGTATGAAAACTACTTAAATAATAAGATACTCAATATTGTCGATTACGTCAAATTATATTTTTGATAAATTTCCAATCAAATATAATTTTTAGTGGCAATATTTTTTTTGATCTGAAATGTATTTCTAAATTTTGTCCTATTCAGCTTGCTACTACTGAAAATAAAACAGCACAAAAAGCTACTATAGATAAATTACTTCAATTAAATTCTATTTTCTTGAAAATCAAAAAAACTACAGGTACTAGTATAAGTAATTGAGATAATCTAGCTGTAATCAAGCTCATACTCAAATATTTCATTTTCCAGAAAATTTGTAATGGTAACTGTTGAATCCCAGCAAACATAAAACTTGCCGAAAATATCATTCAAAATGGAATTCACCACATTAAATATGGATTGGAAGTATAAGCTGGTAATAAATATGCTACAATAATTGCGATGAAATAAATAATAGCCATTAAAAATATTCTAGTTCATACAAATTTTCAATATTCATCTTTTAGTTGGGTATTGTTTGGATCTTTATTTTCTTCTTTAATTTTTCAAAGTCTTTTGACGGCTAGTACGTATAATCATAAATCAGCCAGAGCGGTCCATATAGCGAAATATTTTAATATCGTAGAATAGTCCCCATATCTTAATGGTCAAAGATATGGTGTCATTATTTTGATTGTAATAAATCAAAATAAAGCACTTATTATTCTTCATGCCAATTGTCGTGCCGCATCTTTGATTACTAATTTATGTCAGGACAAAACTGATTTTAAATTAAAAATTAAAAAATTTATATATTGTTAATCGGATTTTACCATATAGGAATTTCAAAATAATTACCATAGATAAAAACATCGGAGAAATCTTTTTTGGATTTTTCTATACTTATTTTATAACTTTAATTTTCTAAATAATTTTTCCCAACTTGTTTGTTGATATGAAGACAACATAGGAATGAACTTATCTAAATTTTCTATAAATTTTTTTAAATTTTCTATATTGTCAGCTATAGTGTATATTTGATGAGATTTATTTGTTATAAATACGATATTTTTGATTTCTCAATTTTTTGTATCAATTTCTAATAGGTATCAAGATATATTTAGTCGTGATAATTCTTTTTTGTCTATTGTTATTCAGTTTTCATTTATAGATATTTTTATTTTTTTTGTGGATAATGTTGAATAATAAAAATATCATCAAAGAAGAAAAAATATTACTATTGCTCAAATTGAGTTGTCATAGACTATCGATAACAATACAACAATAGCAAAAATTATAGAAAACCGAATATACCAAGATAATTCTCTTTTGAAGATTTCTCAATTGTGAATCAATAGTTCCATATAAACTCTAAAAAATAAAAGTTTATAAGTGATTAGTTTAGTTTATTTCTTTGATAGTAATGTCAAAGATAAGATCTTTTCCTGCTAATTCGTGATTGGTATCAAATGTTATACTATCTTTTGATGTTTCATAAACTTTGATTGGTCAATAATCTGTCATCAAGCTATCTCATTTTTTAAAGTCCTTGAATTCTTCTGTCATTTCCATTTTTAATAATTTTTTTTCATCTCTTTCTCAGTAGGCTTGTTGATATGGAATTGTTATAGTTTTGGTTTCTCATAATCTCATTCATTGTACTCCTGCATCAAATCATGGTATCATTTGACCTCATCATACTTGAAATCCTAATCATTGTGAATAATCTCTTCAAGTTTGGTATTTTCAACATGCTGTTGCTATACTTTCTATACTTGTATCAAAAACAGATCAATCACTTAGTCTTCATATATAATCTACTGTAATGTTGTTTCATGTAACTACCATGATTTCTTGTGTTTCTGCTTTTTGAGCAGTTTGTAAATAATCATTTACCGCTTGTGAACATTGAGATGTTTGTTTTTTATTCATAACAAATATAAGTATTATTAAAATAATTAGTATCGCTGGTATAATCCAAATTAATTTTTTGAAAATAGCATTGTTTGCTTTTTTTGATCTTTTCATTGTTTGTAAAAAGTAATAAAAATTTTAACATGAATAATATATAAAAATTTTTTATGAATACAATATAAAACTTTTTTGGGAGTGTGTTTTCTTTGTTTTATTGTTGTCAATAATGAGGTTGAAAATTTGCAAAATTATAATAAAAGAATATAATTTGTTTATGGAAAAAAATTGAATTTAGATAGTATTTTATTGTGATGTTCAAAAAAATATTTAAAAAAAGGGTTTTTTCTCTATCTTTGAGAGTTTTTTATTTTTTGTTTTTAGCTTTGTTTGTTTATATATTTTCTTTTGGTACATCACAAACGTCTAGTAGTGTGCCCAAAGAATATATCGCAAATTATAAAATATCTTCAGATCGAGAAAAAATTCAACAACTCTTGGTTGAGATAGAATCTGCAAATAAAATTGGAGCAGAGATACCAGCTAGTAAATTTGGAGATTTAAATAGTAGTTTTAATAGTATATTTCAATATTTTCCTCAAGATTATGATTTCAAAGTAGTTTATCAACAGTGTTTGACTCTATCTCAAGATTTATCGTTTGGATATACTTATAATAAATTGGTCTCTTTTATGGATAATTGTTATAAGCCGTTTAAACAAATATTGGATAAAATAAATACAAAATATACAGTACAGGCAAAATGATCTGCAAATCCCAAGAGTTGATCTGCACCATTGACTGTTACTTTGGATGCTAGATCGAGTATAGACCCATCAAATGAAACGATTCCGGATAAAAACTATTATCGATATTATAGAAATATAAATGGATTGGATAAAACTATATGAATCTGATCAGTTTTGAATTATACTTTTGATGAGCCGTGAAATTATTTGGTACATTTGACTGTTAGAAGTTCCAATTCTTTGGATCAATGAATTTTTGATGGTTCTCAAGATATATCTGTAGATGTATCTCCCAAAACCGCATCAATAGTAGTTTATTCAAATTGAAAAAAGCTTGATAAATATGAAAAAGTAAAAATAGGTATTCAAGAAGCACAAAAATGAGTGATTTTTGATCCATCAGCAACGATACCTATGTGAGGTAGAATATTACAGACATATAAATGGGAAATAACGTCTTCAGATGGATTTAGATATACTAAACAATGACAATGAAAACCATCTATAATAAATGTTCCTTTACCATGACAATGAGAGTTTATTGTAAAATTAACTATATGAGATAATGAAAATAATGAAAATGTTGAGAGTTTTTTTCTTTTGGTTTCTGATCCAGTAGCTATCATAAAACAGACTCCAGAAAAATGAAATACATCTACCACATTTTCTTTTGATAGTAGTACATCTTATTCCATAGTGTCTAGTATTAGACTCTTTACTCGAGAAATATTTGATGAAAATTGAGATAAAGTTGAAATGATACAATGAAAATCGATAAAAAAACAATTTAAAAAACCATGATCATATATAGTAAAATTGACAGTGGAAGATGATCTATGACAAACCAATGTAGATACTGTTAATATTTTGGTTGAATCTACAGAGCCTATTCCACAGTTTTCACTTACTCCAACATTACTTTGGAAAAATCCATCTCAATTTGTTTTGGATGCTTGATTATCTTATGATGTGGATGAAATGAATTGATATGATGAATTGTTTTATGAACGATCTTTTTCAAATAATAAAACTGTTGATACTATAGATGTACAGGATAATAATAAAAAAATTACAATAAATTTTAATGAGATTTGAAAACAAACTATAAAGTTAACCGTTAGAGATAAATTTGGAAAAATTAGTGAATTGGAAAAAGATATAGAAATTAAATCTACATTGAGACCAGAAATAACGACATCTCCAAAGGCAGGAATTTGGTGAAATATGGTTAAATTTCAGGTAAATGCCAATAGAGAAATAATAAATTATTCTTGGGATTTTCTTGATGGTGAAAGTACTACTGTGCAAACAAATATAGTAGAACATAGATTTAATAAAGTCTGAGTCTATAATGTAAAATTAAATGTTTCGGATGCAGATGGTATGCAGAATGAAATTAACGAGCTTGTATTTGTGTGAGATAAAGATGTTCCTATATGAGCATACAAAGTACAAGATAAACAAAATATGACTATGACTCAAAATGATATTTGTACTCTGGAATCGGATACTAAAGTTTTTGAATATCCAGCATACAAAGTAGATAGATATCAAGATATAAGAATAGATGTAAATGATTCTGTAAATACAAAATGAGAAAAAAATAATTTGTGATTTTATTTTCAACCAAGAGATGGAGAAATATATAAACAACAACAATTTTCTTATAAATTTGATGAACTTGGATGTAATTATATAGATTTTACAGTAGAAGATACGGCAATAAATAAAAGTAGTAAACAAAGAATTTGGTTTAAGGTTTACAATGCTTTACCAAAGGTGGATAATGTAATTTTGTCTTATCCCCAATATGGTAATGAGATGTGAGTTGGTTTTAATGAAAATAGTGTAAAAGATATTTTTAATTCAGAATTAGATCCTTTAATTGTTAAGGTTAGTGCGTTAAACCCTAGCGATTCAGATGGATTTATATCTTATTACAAACGATACTATTATTACAAAGATGATCCAAGTAGACAGTTGGAAATAAAAGTTACTCCTAGAGAAATCCCTTATGCTTTCTTTTCTTTACCCAAGATGCCATGAGAATTTATGTTTGGTGTAACTATGTATGATAATGATGATGGTAAACACTCTAGTGAAGAAGTATTGTGAAATTGACCGATAGTATTTTTCCCTCCTGATGTAAAGAAACCAGATATTCCTATCGTAACTTTGAAATCTGATAAAGTAAGTGTAGAAATTTGAGATGAAGTTACATTTGATGTGATTTCCAAAATTATATCTGATAGAGCTGATTTTGTCAAAGATAGGACTATTCAATATGATTTTGATTGAGATGGAAACTATGACTTAACTACCAAAAAAGATCGTGTAAGTTATACTTATACTACTCCAAACGCTACATGATATGTTCCTAGAGCGGCTGTTTTGTATAGATGATATAAATGAATAGCTAAGGGTGGTAATATAATAGTAAAAAACTGATTGAAACCTAGAATTATGTTTAAAGTTTACGATAGATTGGTTTTGTTTAGAGATATTAGTGTCGGTGAATTGCAAGAAGATTATATTTGTACAAATGTGGTGGATTGTAGTAAATGAGATGAAGAATTTATTTTTTCAGGAGAAGGTAGACATAATATAATGTTTGAATATCCTGACTACAAAAAATATGTTCTATCTATGGAACTAAAAGATAAATACGCTAATGAAGTGAGTAAAAAACGGATAATAGATGTTATTTCTGGAACAGAAAAATCAAAAGATATAGAAATATTATCTTTACCAGAGATGACCGAATCTGATGCTTGAACAGAAATTTTTGTTTGAGATAACTTAAATAATGGAGTCTTGTTTTATATTTATTATGCAGGAGATAAAGATTGTTATGTAGATAGAGATATATCTTTGGATACCGATTGAGATGGGAATATATCTAATGATAAAGATTTTTTGTGTAATGAGGTAAAATTGGTAGAATATAATCCTTTGTATCAAGCTGTGATTGGAAGGGTATTTTATCAAATGGAAGATAAAACATTATCAAAAGATTTTACAGTTAGTTTCTTGGATGTGGGAATAGATATGGATGATGAAACAAAGATATTATATCAAGATATAATGAAACTTATAAATTGACTAGATGTTTCTATAGCGTGAAATCAATGATTGAAAACATTATTGATAAATCTACAAAGAAATATTATGGATACGATGAGTTTGCAATCAGATTTAGTTGCTGTAGGTGATTATAATAAAAATAATGAAACTAAATTGACTCAAAATCAAACAGAGCTTATGGATTCTATTATGAGTAGATTAAGTGATAGAGCTTCTGTAGCTGCTATGTGATGAAATGAATATGAGCAATCCAAAGCTGAAATATTGAATATAATACCATTTTCTTTGAGATGAGAGGTAGAAGATTTGTTTAAACAGTTTGAATCTATTACTGGAGATTTTAGTAATTCACAAACACAACAAGATAATAGAAAAGACGTTTTGAATAAAATATTGAGCGTGATTGGTGAAAAGGTGGTTGTTATACAAGACTGAGTTGAACTCAAATCAGATGAAATAGATTCTATGGATATGGAACTTATTATAATGCCAGATATGTGTAAAATAATGGATTATTATGCTATAGCTAGTGATAAATGTTCTTCGGAAGAATTTAAAAATGTGCCATCTGGAGTAGAAGTTGAAAATGTAGGAATGAGTAAACTTGTAAAAACTTTATTAATAGTATTGGGATCTTTGATATGAATATTTATTATAGTAGTAGTTGTGTTTGCGGTAAAATCAAAATTGACTAGTAGTGAGGAAGAGACAGAAGAGATTTAATTAATATAAAAAAGAGATTTCTCCGCTTCCAACGGAGTGTTCCGTTGTTCGGTCGAAATGACAAGTTAAAATAAAAAAGTCTGTCGTAATTTGCACTTAACAGCACTGCAAAAAAACTATGTTTTTTTTTGACAGATTTTTTTTTGTCATTATAATTAATGTGTGCTAATTATTTATGTTTTTATTAATTATAATGGCTTGAGAAATTTTTGATCAGAAATATTGATTGAATAAACAAGAAGAGAAAGATTTTTTGAAACAATGAAATATAGATCAAATAAAACAGGAAGTTGGATGAGATTTGCAAAAATTGGAAGATACTGTAATAAAAAATTATCACGCTGAAAATTATGATAATGTTTCTAAAAAAAGAATAAATCAAATTATAAATGCTGTTTGAGAAAATTTTTATAAAGATAATTTAAAATTAAAAACTGGTTGAGCTGAATGAATTGCGGCTTTGCAAATATTAGCAATGAAATGTGTATGAATATTAAATACTAAATCTGTAGAAACTATGTTGAAAAACGAATATATAGATTCTTGGTCTGTTGATGGAATATTAGGACCAAATACTCTTCATGTTCTAAAAGAGATTTCAAAAACTGACTTATGATGACCAGCAATTTCTGATTGGAATGGAATTATAGATGAAGAAATATTAGATAAAATGGTTAATATTTGTTGAGAAGAGCAAGCGGTGGTAGAAGAACAACCGATAGTAGAAGAGCAACCAATAATAGAGGAACAACCAATAATAGAAGAACAACCGATAGTAGAAGAGCAACCAATAATAGAAGAACAACCAATAATAGAAGAAAATCCATGATGATTTAATCCACTTGATCCTACTAAAGAACAGTCGGTGGTAGAAGAACAACCGATAGTAGAAGAGCAACCAATAATAGAAGAACAACCAATAATAGAAGAAAATCCATGATGATTTAATCCGCTTAATCCTATTAAAGAACAACCGATAGTAGAAGAACAACCGATAGTAGAAGAACAGCCGGTGGTAGAAGAACAACCGACAATAGAAGAACAACCAATAATAGAAGAACAACCGATAATAGAAGAACAACCGATAGTAGAAGAAAATCCATGATTATTTAATCCACTTGATCCTACTAAAGAACAACCAATAATAGAAGAACAACCGATAATAGAAGAGCAACCGATAATAGAAACAATTAAGCCAGAATTTACGCTTGATAATTTAAAAATATGATTAAATAAAAATACGTTTGATAGATATGGTTTGACTTATGAAATAATATTTAGTAGAGTAAATAAGATAGAAAATAAGGAAGTAAAAGAAAAAATATCTCAATATCTTTTGAAATGAAATGTAAAATGAGCTCAAAAATATGTGGGCATGAATGAAAAATCAAAATATGATGATAATAAAGCTGACGGAAAATTAGATAAAAGAACCTTAGATAGATTAACAGATCCTATGTTTGGTCTGGAATGAAAAGACTTTTTGAATCAATCTATTATAGCAGATGATGTGAAAGATATTTATGAAGATTTTGAATCACAAAATCTAAATGAATGAAAATCTTTTGCTATAGTTTCAAAAACTGATTTTAATATGTATGTTTTTGATGCAGAACATAGATTAATAAGTTCACATCCGATTTTGTTGGGTAAAGTAAAATGAGATAAAAAGAATGAAGCATATAAATCTAGTAAATCTGCTACAACTCCTGGTGGTATGTATCATGTCGATAATGCCATAGTTGATAGAAATCAATATGCTTGACCTGGTGATTATGTGGCATTGTTTCCAGAAGAATGACAATATGACGCAATAAATTCAAAGAATTTTACTTTGGGTTATCATAATTACTATAAAAGAAATGCTGATGATACAAGAAGATATGATGCTCTAAAAGATAAGTCTAGAACAAATAGAAGAATGAGTAATGGTTGTATAAATACATTGAGTGAGGGTTCTATATATGATAATCTTGAAATATGATCAAAGGTTTATGTAACTTTTGAGAGTAACTAAACTTAAATAATAATTTATAAAAAATCTGATCTTAATTGGTCGGATTTTTTTTGTTTTGTATTGTCATTGCGAGGACGAAGGATGAAGCAATCTTTTTTTACTGTCATTCCGGCGTTAAGTTTTGCGGCCGGAATCTACTATATGTTTCTTTATAAACGTTATTTATGGAGGGTTTCGCCCTCCAAACCACCCACTCACTTTTTGCCATTGCTGCAAAAAGTAAGCAAAAAAAGCTAGTCAAAACCATCCGTCATTTCATTTTGACTTGGTTTGTTATGTGTGTGATATTTGTAGCTATATAAAAACGTATGAATTTCTATTAAGAGAAAAATATAAAAAAATCGCTCTCGAAAAACGGAGCGATCGTGTTTTGTGTTTGATTTTTTACCAGTCGTTACGTGCCAATACCGGCTCTTCCATTGTTTTTGAATCACCACGGTGACCACTAATTGTAAGTTTGCCGGTAGTCGGATCTGAAACAATAGTTGGTAATGCTTTTAAACTGAATAGGTAATTTACAGTTTTCCCGCCTTCCATTACCTGTAACCAAATCTGATCTTCGATCTGACCTGAGCGGCTTTTAACGCCTTTTACCAGAGTTGTTAGCATTATACTATCGACCTGTATTGATACTGGTGCATTATATTTACCAGCATTTGCGTAGGCTAATAGATCTTTTTGCATTGCGGAATCAACTTTGGCAAACTCCATTGTTTGATCGTATTTAAACGGAACAGGGTTTGCGTTTACAACCATTGTGCCTAAAAAGGCAACCATTAAGATAACAATTAAATTTTTCATAATATAATCTTTAAATTTTTTGTTAATAATTTTATTTTGTTGTATATGTTATAGTTATTTAAAATTAAATGTCAAGTCTTTTTTGTAGAAAATAAATATAGAAAAAGAACCCTCTAAGTCTCCCTTCTTAGGGAGATATTTAGAAATAAAAAAATCGCTCTCGAAAAACGGAGCGATTCTATTGTTTTTTGGAATATTGTGTTAGAGTTTTGTATATTTTCTTTCACACATTACATTCCTTACCTTTCCTCCATATTCGGTTTGAATCCAAACCATATCACCAGATGGATGTCCTTTGATAATGTAAACCAAGAGGACTGTTTCACCGTTTAGGTTAGGAGTGGTTGTTAAAACTTTTGTAAGCATAGGCTGATCAACAACAGACCAGTTGTATTCCCCATTTGATTGAGGAAGATCAATTTGATTAATTGGTTGTTGAACACCAGGACCGGGTTGTCCAGGTTGAGTTTTACCAGGATCAACTTGTTCTGTTTTGGTAGCTTTTTTGCTATCATTATTGTTAGAATAATATCTAACCATAATTATAACAAGCGCAGCAATAACAAGTGCGCCTACTGCTATTAGCGCATAAAACCCCGCACCTTTCCTTTTTTTAATAGGTCTGGTTGGAATAGCTTTTTTTTCTGGAGTTTTGTCTTTTTTTTCTTCAGGTTTTGTTTCCATTTTATTGTTTTTTGTTTATGGTTTTACAATTATTAACTTTGTGTTTATAAATATTTAATATTAAAAGTCAAGTATATATTTTATAAAAGAATTTTATGTCAGAATTCAGTTTTTTGAATATTGCTTTTGTTGTTTATTTTTTGACAGATTTGTACTTTTAGATTATAATTAGTTTAGAGTTTTATTCTCTAGTAAAAGCAAATGGTTGAAATATATTCTCAAAGAGATGTCGTTGAAACTAACGATAGTGGTTTAGATGATTTACAAACGCAAGTTGTAGATAATCAATTAAATAATGTTTCTGCTAAAGTAGAAGCAATGAATGAGTCTTTGAAAGAAATAATGAAAGATTATTTTGAAAAAAACATTTCTGTAAATGGAAAAAAAGTAGATTTTTCTGATAAGGATATGGCTTTTGATCTTGTAGAAGATCCAAAAAATGAGAAGAAATTTTATTTGGTTTTCCAAAATAAATTTGATTGATTATGATTACAGAGTGATAAAAAATTGAAGGCGTGAATTGCTTTTGATGTTATCCCTGAAAAAAATAATTATTATGTGAAGTTTGATACAAAAAATTCATCTTTTGATAAATCTATAAGTGTAGATTGACAGGAACTTTTGGTGTGAGATGTGATTTATGATTTGAATGCTCCAAAGGAAAAACAGAAAACTACCGATATTAGAATAGAAGCAAATATAACTAAAACAAAAGAAAGAATAAGAAAAAAAGTAGAATGATTAGATTTTGAGTCATTTACAAATATTAAAGAGAAAGCTGAATTTGAAAATACACAATTGACATGATTGAATAATCTTTCTTTGTGAAAAGAGATAACAAAAGAATCTGAATGATATTCTAGAACTATATATTTATTTGATTCTGAGAGAGCTCAATATTTACCTGTATCAAAGGCTTATTTTGATAAGTTATGAAACTTTGATCCAGTAAAAACATTGAAAGAATATCAGGAACAATCCAAAACTAAACCACTCAAGGTGCTTGGTCAGGTTTTGAATTTGGATATGTGATTATCAAAAGATAAAAAAACATTACAAGCTAAATTTGATAAAGATAGTATAGATAAACTTGAAACTAGAGTGAAAACACATAGAGAGAAACTAATTTCTTACATTGATCGTGCAAAAGTTGCACCAGGATCACAATTTAATGAATTTGATAAAATAGATAAAGAAAGACCATGGCATAAATGAGTGAAAAAATTCTTGTTTGATACCGCAAATATGAAATTGGATATAATGAATGATACTTATACTTTGGATTCTAGTAGAAAAGATGATCAAGATATCAGATTTGGTTTTGATTTTGCAAATAAGCCAATTGATGATAAAATATTTATAAAAGATTTGAAATGAAAAAAAATTAGTGCTCAAATAGAGACTAATAAAAAATGAATTATAACAAAAGTAAAAGATGCTTTTGATATAAATATAGATGAAAACAATATATATAGCGTATTTGACTATAATGGAGAACTAACTATCTATAAATCTGATAAAGCTATTGAAAAAACCTGAACTTCTTATCCAGAATTAGCTTGAGAAGGTGCTAAATATATAAAGAAAGAAACTTTGCGTTATTATAATGATGACAATAAAGAGATGGAGTATTATGATGATAAAGAATGAAGAAAAATTATGGATATACCAGCTACTGTAAATGATAAAAGCCAATGGAAATTGGATAAAGTATCTGAAAATATATATACAGATTATTTGATAGATATGAAAAAATTTGATGCTACAAAATTACAAAAATCAAATCTGAATGAAGAAGATATGAAAAATACATTTTTGGCTCTGATGCAAAAAGAAGATATTAAACTTCAATGAAGATGAGCAGTTAAAATTTTGGTTGATTCTAAAACTGGGAAATATGAATATTATAAAGCTAAACAAGGTGTAACTTGAGAAGCTATTGTTTTGGAAAAAGATAAAGAACTATATGATACTGCCGAAAAGGTAATGGATCTAATGAAAAAAAGATTAGAAATTATTAATAAAATAGAAAATGTACAACTTCGATGGACTAATAAGTGAAAAGATGAGAGATTTGAATGAGCCGTAGGATGAGGTCGATGATTGGAAAAAAGCTCTATATCTACATCAAATAAATTATCATTTTTAAATGGTAGTTCGAATATAATATCTCAAGAAATATTATGGTGAAGATGAGAATCTACAATAGTAGATTATAAAATCAAAAAAGATTGAAACTTTGTATTTGATGTAAAAGATTCAAAGGCTGTAAAACTTCAATGAACATGGTTTCTCAAGAGAAGACTTAATCCTAAATTGGATATACAAAATTATAAAATGAGCTTTGAACCAGGATCTACATTTAAATTAAAATTTGATCCAGTGGAGTAAATTTAGTTTGATTTTAGATTCCCGCTTCCAAAACTTAACCCTCCGACTACGCGAAGGACAAGTCCGGGAATGACTAGTTATTAAAATATGAAATGACTTGAATACATACTATACCATAGGTATAGTACAAGCAAATACTTTTTTTGTGGACTTTGTATATTTATGTTTGATTTATAATTTGTATATTTTTTATGTCTATTGAATATAACAAAAATAGTTTATGTGTAGATGCTTCTTGTATAGGTAATCCCGGTGTGATGGAATACAGGATTTTTGATATTTCTCAAAATAAAGTAATTTGGGAATCAGAACAATATCCAAAATGAACAAATAATCTGGGTGAGTTTCTTGCTTTAGTAGAAGCTTTGAAATTACCAAATCTAAAAAAATATGATTGTATATATTCTGATTCACAAACGGCGATAGCTCGAGTAAAAACAAAAAAGATTAAAACAACATTGAAATATTCTCCACAAACAAAAAAACTTTTGGAAAAAATAGAGGAGGCTAAAGTCTGGTTGAAAACACATGAATTAAATATTACTATTTTGAAATGGGAAACTGAAATATGGGGTGAAATACCTGCGGATTACTGAAGAAAATGATAAACTTTACTACTGTCATTCCGGCGTTAAGTATTGCAGCCGGAATCTAATTTTTAAATCCTAAGATTCCGGTTGCATTCGCTTAGGCGAAAATAACCCTTTGACTTCGCAAAGGACAAGCACCGGAATGACATGTTAATCAGCATAGGCATCTATTGTTCATGTTACGATAGTTGTTTTTTTGTTTAGTTTGAAATCTATCAAAGCATATCAACCAAGTTTAGTTGCCTCACTGAAATATTGGTCAAATAAGAAATTTCATAAACTATAAATTACCTGTACTCAAGAGATTACTTGAAAATCTTGAACTACATGTGGATGGTGTCAAACTATCAAATCTGCTCAGCATTTAATTAGATATTTTGCTATATTTTCTTGTGTTTGACTATGAATAGGATTGTATTCAGCTCATCGATGTACTGATGCAAGATTTGTATATCAGTTTTTTTTATATTCTTTTAAATCTTTACAATACTTATCTTGTAAAAAATAATAAACTGAATAGTCATATCAATGTCGTGCATATTTAATATTGTTTTTTTGTCATGTTAAAACATAATTTTTTTGATAATTATTTCATCAATAAATATAACCGAAATATTTAATCTGATTTTTGTCTAATTGTTTTATTGTTTCTAGGTGTCATGGAATTCATCAGTCCATAACATGATTGTTTGCTAAATTAACAGCATTAAATCAAAGTTTCTTCATAAATGGTAAAATATCTGCATATGAACAAAAAGATATACTTTTGTATGGATAAGAACATTTTCTAATTTTTTTTATGTTTCCATTTTGATCGGTTTCATAATATTTACCAATAGGTCATTCCATATTGAATATAACAAAATCAAATTTCTGAGCTATCTTATCAAATGTTGCTTTTATCTCATTAAATTCTGATTTTTGATTGTATCGATATTGGAAATGATTTGATAATTCTTTTTCTCATGATAGTTTGGAATATACTCATCTATCATATATTAAATCTCAAAAAAATAATATATTTAAACTATCTTTATTAGATTCTAAATTTTTATATATGTCTTTTTGTATGGAAATTACTTTTATGATTTTTGTTTGTTTGATGTTTTTAGCTTGATATTCATTTTGAAATATAACAAAAACTAAAAAAATTATTAAGAATAATGAAAATAATTTAATTTGTTTATATATATTTTTTTTAATCATCTTAATTTATACCTAATTTTTGTAGACTCTCTTGAAATGTATTTTCTATAGTGTTGTTTGCATTTATTTCAATAACTTTTCATAAAGCTTTGATTTCATTTATAATCTGGCTTGTTTGTGTTTCGAAAATTTCAATTCTTCTATGTATTGCTTGTATGTTATCATCTTTGCGTCATTCTAGTTCAGCTCTCTTTATCATTCTTTCTATAGCGATCTCTCTTGGTAAAATATAGTGTATTACTACAAAATCTCTATCTAAATCTTTCATCCTGGGTAAAAAATATTGGATTTGTTCTTCGAGTCTTGGATATCAATCTATAAGTAGATATTTATTGTTTTTTTGAGCTATTTTGAGAGAAATATCCATAAGATCATTTGTTATGAAATTATCTACCATATCTCATCTATTCATACAATCTTTCATATAATTTCATATCATATTACTATTTAGATGTAGAGATCTGAGTGTTTCTCACATCTCAAAATATAGATAATCTGGTAATTTTTTTAATAATAGATCTGCTTGAGTACCTTTACCACAACCTTGAATTCACAATAGTATAAGATCTTTTTTTAACATAAAAAAAATTAAAAAATTAAAACATTAAAGTAATAACGAATTATTTGTTATTTTCAAATTGAAATAAAAAAAGCCCCTTTTGCTGAGGCTTTTGAATATCTTGAAATTTTATAATTATCTCTTTGATCGAGTTGGTCATTTTCTAGCTTTTTTAAGACCTGGCTTTTTTCTTTCTTTTATTCTTGGATCTCTTTTTAGTAATCAAAATGGTTTGAGAGATAATCTAAATTCTGAATTTCGATCTATCAAAGCTCTAGCAAAACCTAATTTGATTGCATCGGCTTGTCATGATATTCATCATCATTTTATACTTATTTCTGCATCAAATTGAGTTAACATATTGTTTCCCAATACTTCAAATGCTTTTATAGAATTTTCGTATAAATAATGATTTCATCAAAAATATTCTTTTAATGTTTTGTCTTTTTCAGAATTTGCGGATTTTACTATAAATTCTCATTTTCATTTTGAAAATAATTTTATAGTTGCTGTTGTTTCTTTTCTTCTTCAAACAGCGTAATTGTATTCTTTACTAGCCATTATTTATATAAGTTTAACGGTTTAAAATTGTCATATTTTGTTGTTGTTCATACAACCATCTTTAATCTTTTCATTCTAGAGTCTCTTAATTTATTTTTTGCTAACATTCATCTAACAGCAAACCATAGAGCTTTAGAAGGATTTTTGATTAAAAGATTTTTTAAAGTAATTTCTTTAACGTTTCATTTGTATCAACTATAAGAGTAATATACTTTTTCTTCTAATTTTTTTCAAGTTACAGAAATTTTATCTACATTTTCTACTAATACAAAATCTCATCAATCCCAAAAATCTGAATAATAAGTATTACCTTTTCAAGATAATTTATTTGCTATATCTACAGCTAATCTTCAGAGTGTTTTTCAATTTGCATCTACTCTAAATCGTTTTCTGTTTTTGATTTGATCTTCTTGTTTTACTCGAAGTGTCTTATTTAAATCTTTCTTTGTAAACTCCATTTTTGAATACTATTAAATAAATTATAATAATTTTAACATTATTTTGGGAGCTCAATCTCCGCTTCTGTATCATATTTTATAGTCTGCAACAAAACTAGATTTGTTTCAGCTTTCTATATATTTTGGTAACAATGTATTGATAACTTTTTTACCTACATCTTCTCAATAAGTATTTTCTTTAATAAATCTTATACATTCTCTTCTAGCGTCTTTCTCTTCATACTTTCAGCTAATTCTTATTAATGTTGAGAAAAAATAGTCAGCATGAGCTTTTAATACTTTAGCTCTTTTGGGAGTTGTAGTAATTTTTCAATTTTTTACTAGATTGGATAATAAGGTCCTTACATATACTGTTTTTTGAACAATACCAGTACTTAATTCCAATAATTTGTTTTTTCTATGTCTCATGGTTAAATAAATTTTATCTAAATTGTATTATCCTGCTAATGATTTTCATATGTTTCATAGAGAGCTATTAATTTCATCTATAGCCTTTCTTCAAACTCATTTCATAAGTAATAATTCTCATTTCTTTTTCTTTTCTAGATCTTCTACATATAGTATATTGTTTTTTATAAGAGCGTTCCTAGTTCTTTCACTCAAAGGTAGAGCATCTATTGGCATCGTTTTGATATTTGTTTCCTCAGGTAACTTTTCTTTTTCTTCTTTTAATTCTTCATATTCCAATAATACTGATCTATCTATATAGATATCATCAAAGATAAATAGTTTCGCATATGAAGCTAATACTTCTCAAGCAAACATAACTATTTCTTTGGGACTTATTTTAGCAAATCCTGATTTTATATCTATTATAAGCTTGTCCTTTGTTTTTCATGTAAAATCTTCTATTATTTCTTCTACATCATATTTGATATAGTCAATTAATTTGAATTCATTATCTATCAAAAGTAGGTTTATATCAGATCATTCTTCTTTTTTTTCACGGTTTCTTAGATAATCTATACTATAGTAACTGTATCATTTTTCTACTCTTATATCTATGTTTAGTTCGGCTGAAGGATCTGTGATTTCAAATAAATATTCTGATTCATTTAATATTTCTATTCCTGCTGGTAATTTAATTTTATCAACATTATATTTACCAACACCTTTGAATCTTTGAGATACCCATTGTATGTTTTCAGCTTTTTCATCTATTTTGAAACGTAATTTTTTGAAATTAAGCATCATTTCGATTACAGATTCTTTTACTCAGTCTATTACATGATATTCATGAGGAACTCATTTTATTTTTAGTCATGTGATTGCTCAACCAAGATTATAAGCTAATATAATTCTTCTAAGAGCATTTCATAGTGTGTGTCAAAATCATCTTGGTAGATAATTTAATTCAAATTTAGTTGTTTGATCATCTATGTTTGTTGTGATGATCTTGGGAACTCATATGAAGTTTTGTATGTCTAACATTGAGCTTTTTGAAAAGATATAAATATTTTTGTTATTATGCTCTAGCATAAAATTCGATAACTTTAATGAGATCAGCTAACACAGCTATTTCTCATAATTTTGGTGCTCATAAAACTTCTATTTGATATTTGTTTTTATCCACTTTTATTCGAGATGGAACTTTTATATTCATATCTTTGGAAGTTTCATTGTATAATGAAGAATTTTTTAAACTAGTTTTGAGAGTTAATACGTCTCATTGTTTTAAAAATGTTGAAGGGATATTGTGCTTTGTGTTATTTAATAGAAAGTGTCAGTGTCAAACCATCTGTCTTGCTTGAGTCATAGTTCTTGCTATACCAGATCTATATACTATAGAATCCATTCTACTTTCTAAAAATTGAAATAATGCAGCATCATGTCTTATAGAGTTATTTTTTGCAAATTTTGCAGCTTTGTCTGTTACTATATTTACAAATTGTCTCTCTGATAATCAGTAAAGTCTTTTTAGAAGCTGTTTATTTCTTAATAATTTTCAATATTCTGAATATCTTTTCATGCTGTTTCAGTGTTGTCATGGTAGCGTTCTTCTTTTTTTTATGTTATATTTTGGAGTTCAGTATATATTTACCTGTTCTCTTCTACATAATTTAAATTTTGGTCATGTGTATCTCATAACTTTTGCAAAAAATAATTAAAAACAGATTATTAATTTCTTTTTGGTCTTTTACCTTTACATCCACCAAATTGAATTGGAGTATTTTCTTTTATATATTTGATATCTACTAATCAGATTTCATTTATTGCCTTGAAAACACCATCTCTTGCCATTCAAGTTCATTTAAAAATAACTCAAATCTCTTTTAATCATAATCATTGAGCATCTTTCACTATTTTTTTTGTAAGTATTTCAGCCGCATAAGGAGTGCTTTTTTTTGATCATTTGTATCACATTGGTCATGTTCAAGATCATGATATTTTATTTCATTGTTCGTCTGAAAGCGTTATAATAGTGTTGTTACTTGATGTAGTGACATATAGTATTCAAGAAACAATCTTGGTATCTTTCTTTTTTGACTTTGCTTTAGTTGCCATTATTTATATTAAAAATTGAATAAAATTATTTTTTAAGTACTGGTCTAACTTTTGACCTTCACAATAATTTCTTTGCTGTTCTAGCATTTTTTCTTGTAAGTTGTCACCTAACAGGTAATCATAGATTATGTCTCATTCATCTATAACATTTGATTTCTTTCAATCTTTTGATTGCATGAGCAATTTCTCTTTTAAGGTCATTTTCCAATACATATCTTTTAAGTTCTTCAGATATTGATTTTTGTTCATTTTCGGAAATATCTTTTACCTTTTTCATGTAATCTATTTCTAAACCGTCTAAGATCTTTCTTGATCTATTTCTTCCTATTCCGTAAATGGATGTTAAACCAATTCGTATTGATTTGTTTTCTGGAAGAACATGTCACATTAATCTGAACATATTTCTTGTGGGGTATTAATATAAAAATTATCATTGCCTAGTTTTGTGTCTAGGATTTTTTTTACAAGTGATATAAAGGATGCCTTTTCTTCTTATGATTTGGCAGTACATGCATCTTTTTTTAAGGGAAGTTTTTACTTTCATTGTATTTCATTGTAAATAAACGTTTTATTTATTGTTTTTATAATCATTGTATCTATATACTATGCGTCATTGTGTCATGTCATATTGATTTACCTCTACCTTTACCCAATCTCATTGGATAACAGAGATGTGTGATTGTTTCATTTTTCCTGATTTGTAACAAATGATTATAAGATCAGTATCTTTTAATTTTATTTTAAATTTTCCAGCGGGTAGAACTTCTAAAATTTCTCAATCTCGTTCTAAGTTGGATTCTTTAACCATCAAGTTTAATTTTGTTAATTTTTAAAATTGTTTGTAGTGGTCTAAATCAAATATTTCTTTCGTATCTGTTTTTGTTCTTAAATTTCAATACTTTTACTTTTTTTCATTTTTTAGTTTCCATTATTTCAGCCTCTACAACAGCTTTTTTTACTGTTGGATTTCATACTTTTACGTCTTTAGCTTCTTCATCAAATGTAGATAGAACGTCTTGTATTTTTATTTTATCTCAAGCTTTTCATTCTATTTTATCTACTATTATTTCCAATCATTCATTGACTATAAATTGATGTCATTGTAGTTTTATAACTGCGTACATTTAAATTAAAAATTAACAATTTAAAATCTGATTATACTATTTTTCATAATTGAGCTAATGTGTTGTATTTTTTCTTATTCTTTCTATATGTGCTAGATACTATAGCTTTCATTCTCTTGTATCTTCTTGAACTTGGAAAATCAAATTCAACAAATTTTCTATATCGTTTTGTTCAATAATGTTTCTGCTTTTTTGCTTTATCTAAAATATGAGAAGATCGAAGCTCTTTTTTGTAGAAAGCTATCATTCTTTCGTTTGTATTTAAATCACCTGTTCTTCGGATAGTAAAACCCATTGTCTAATATAATAATAAATAAATATCTTCTTTGCCCAGAACCGGAATCGAACCGGTACGGTATCTCTAC
The DNA here is from genome assembly GCA_021734475.1 of Candidatus Altimarinota bacterium. GTDB lineage: Bacteria > Patescibacteriota > Gracilibacteria > Absconditabacterales > Absconditicoccaceae > UBA6263. The sequence continues at coordinate 44,847 of JAIPIU010000002.1, read as the reverse complement.
CGCAGGATTTTAAGTCCTGTGCGTCTACCAATTCCGCCATCTGGGCACTGAAAGCTAAAAGCTTAATGCTAAAAGCTAAAAGTGGCGTTGGTTTATTTTGTTACTTCATCATAAATTTTATCAAACACCTTTGGAAATGCTAAAGATATATTTGATAAAACTTTTCTATCTAAAATAATATCTTTTTGATACATTCTATTTATAAATTCGCTGTATTTACTTCATTTTTCTCTCAAAACGGCAGACAATCTTTCTATTCGGAGTTTTCTAAAATCTCTTTTTTTTTCTTTTCTTGCTTTGTATGCATGTTGTCATTGTTTTACCAAAGCTAGTCTAACTTGTTTGTATACGTTTTTTCTTCATAGTCTAAATCATTTTGCAAGTTTGATAAACTTTTTATGTCTTCTCTGTCTTTGTAATCAATTTTTTACTCTTACCATCTTTTATTTATAAGGGACTAAATTTTTTATTGTCTTACTGCGAGTTTTCTCTATTGATTTTCAATAAGGGCTTTTTTTGTGTACTTTTCATTTATTTGTTAATAAATGATTATTGCAAGCTTTACACGCTAGCACCTTTTTTTTCTTTGTTATTTTGAATCTTTTGGATGCTCATTTGTGTGTTTTGATTTTTTGCGCCATAGGCATTATTTACTAAATAAAATAATACTATATCAGTGTGTTTCTCTTTTTGGTGTTTCGTATTGAGCCTTTCAACAATCAGATAGAGACTCTTTTATTTTCATAAGTTTTTCAACTGCTTTTGAAGCATATATATTTTCTCTTCATCTTAGCTTTATAGATATTTTTACATTATTTTTTTCTTTTAAGAATTCTGATGCTTTTCTAATTTTTAATTGAAGATCATTGTCTCATATTCAATAATTTAGTTTTAGTTCTTTTAATTCTCTTGGTTTTTGCTTTTTTTTCTGTTCTTTTTCATCTTTTCATTTTTGGTACATATATTTTCCATAATCAGTTAACCTAACTGTTGAAAGCATTTTAACTGGATCATATGATATTTGAACCAAATCTAATCATTTTTCATCAGACATCTCTAAAGCGACTCTTCTAGGGAATGTTCATAAATTATTTTTTTCATCATCTATTATCATTATGTTTGGAGCTTTTATTTGTTCATTTGTAAATATCATTCTTCATCTAGAACTTTCAAAATTAGTTGTATTAGTTCTTTTTACAAATTTTTTTTGTAACATATATTGTAGAAGATATAAAATACTATTGATTCAATATTATTATACTACGATTCAGCTTTTTATTGTTTTTTTTCAAATCACTCCCGGCGGGATTCGAACCCGCGATCTTCACCGTGAGAGGGTGACGTCCTAGACCAGCTAGACTACGAGAGCTCTTTTTTATAATTAACCCAATGGATATGATTTTTTAATTTAATTTACCCCCGCTAAGAATCGAACTTAGATCCACAGCTTAGAAGGCTGTTGTTCTATCCATTGAACTACGGGAGCTTATTCTAAAACCTAAAGCCTAAAGCCTAAAGCCTAAAATTCAAATTTAGTTTTTGGTTTTTTGATTTTAGTTCTAATGGTGGACCCTATCGGAGTCGAACCGATCACCTCCTGCGTGCAAAGCAGGCGCTCTAGCCAAATGAGCTAAGGGCCCAAGTTTGGGGAGAGTAGGATTTGAACCTACGTAGCCGTGAGGCGTCAGATTTACAGTCTGATGCAATTGACCGCTCTGCCATCTCCCCATTTAAAGCCTAAAGTTGAAAGCTTAAAGCTTAAAATTTAGGATTATTGGACTTGTGTTTCGAATCATTTAAGATCAGTTTGAGATCATAATTCTACCATTCAAAATAGAATAAGAAATCAAAGCACGATAATAAAAAATCCAAACAAAATCAAAGCGTTTTTGGTTCATCATAAATTTTTTTCTGCTCGAGGAATTCTACCTATTATGTCAGTTAGTTGAGCTGAAAAGTAAACCAAACAAGCTCATCAAAAAGCTAGTAATAATCATATTATAATTTGTTTTAGCATTTTGATAATTAATACAAATAAGCGGATAACGGGACTCGAACCCGTACGAACAGAGCTGAAGTCTGCTATGCTACACCAATTACATCATATCCGCATATACAAAAAAATTAGCTGTTTAAGTTTTATATATATATCATAAGTGAAATCAAGTAAATTTTTAATAAAAATGGTTGTTTTATATCTGGCTTTTTATCTGACATCTTTTTGATTAAAAACTTATTGTGTATTTTATCTTGAATATTATTTGATTTTTTTTACTGTTGAATTGTTGTCGAATATAAAGTGTATTTACAATATCAAGAGGAACGATAGAGAATAGGCTCGTTATGCGTTCCAGCAACCGACTTTTGTACGGTGCTAATTCCTACCCTTATGGGAAAGATATTAAACAGAAATTTTCTTTGTTTGAGCTTTCCCTGCTAGTGGAAAGTTTTTTTGTAGAACGTAAAAACGTAGCAATGTAAAAACGTTTAAGATTCCGGTTGCATTCGCTTAGGCGAAAATAACACCGGAATGACGATAGTGTAGTTATTTTTATTTTTAATATAATAATATTATGAAACATTTTATTACTAGTGAATCTGTGACGGAAGGACATCCTGACAAAATGTGTGATCAGATTTCAGATTCAGTTTTGGATGCATGTTTAGCTCAAGATCCTAATTCTAGAGTTGCGTGTGAATCTTTACTTACTACTTGAAAGGCGATTGTATCTTGAGAGATTACAACTACTGCAAATGTAGATTTTGAAAAAGTTATAAGAGATACTATTGTACATATATGATATGATAGTGAGGAAAAATTTTTTGACGGGGAAAAATGTGATGTCCAAATATTACTTCACAAACAATCTCCTGATATAGCTATGTGAGTAGATACCTGATGAGCTGGAGACCAATGAATTATGTATGGATATGCGACAAATGAAACAGACTCATATTTACCCATTACAATAGATCTTGCACATAAATTAGCTAGACAATTAGCAAAAGTAAGAAAAGACTGAACTCTTGATTATATTTGGCCTGATGGAAAAACGCAGGTAACAGTCGAATATGATGGGAATAAATTTGTGAGAATCGATACTATAGTGGTTTCTAGTCAGCATAGTGATAAAGTGACTCAAGAAAAACTTAGAGAAGATATCAAAGAATTTGTAATCAATCCAATAGTTGGAAGTATGGTAGATGAAAATACAAAATATTTTATAAACCCTACTGGTAATTTTCATATTTGATGACCGGCTGGAGATACATGACTCACATGAAGAAAAATAATTGTAGATACTTATGGATGAATATGAAGGCATGGTGGATGAGCTTTTAGTGGAAAAGATCCTAGTAAGGTAGATAGGAGCGCTGCTTACATAGCTAGGTATTTAGCAAAAAATATAGTAGCAAGTGAGGTTTGTGATAGATGTGAAATTCAATTATGATATGCTATATGAGTGGTACAGCCATTGAGTATTTATCTTGATTGTTTCTGAACAGAAAAAGTAGATATAGAAAGAATAGTTGATGTAATAAAGAAGAATTTTGATCTTAGTCCAAAATGAATTATAGAGAAACTGGATCTTAAAAGACCTATTTTTCAAGCAACAGCTGCTTATGGGCATTTTGGAAGAGATGAGTTTAGTTGGGAGAGTTTAGATAGTGTAGAAGTGTTTAAGAATTTATTATAGTCATTATAAAAGTCATTGCGAGGTACGAAGCAATCTTAAATATATAAAAAAGCTACTCAATTGAGTGGCTTTTTTCTATAGTACCACCTGGGGTTAGTTTGCGATGTATATTAAACCTCGGGTGGAAGGGATTGTTTTTTTAGATTTCGGCTGCAAAAATAACGCCGGAATGACTAGTCTATTCTTTCGTTGATTTCATGACTTGTTCTATTTTTTTTAACATTTGATCATAATGCATTTCCATTTGTCTAAATTTTATTTTAGCGTGATTGAAAATTAGTTCAGCTTTGGGTACTTGTTCGCGATACATTTTGAGATAAACCACTTCTTTGATTCATGATGATGCAATAAGTTTTGCACATTCGTTACATGGGAAATGTAGGCAATACATAGTTGCTCATTGTAAATTTTGTTCGTGATTTTGTACTATTGCATTTGCTTCAGCGTGAGTGGCTAGGCAGTGTCCTGATCATTTGGATGATCGATCTACTCATGCTGCGTCTTTGTTGCAAAATCACTGTTCATGACAGCTTGGTACTCAAGGAGGATTGCCATTATATCATGAAGCTATGATTCTTTTGTTTTTTGCTATAACAGCTCCAGAATTGAATTTGATACAGCTTGCACGTGTAGCAGCAATAACAGCTGATAACATAAAATACTGATCTCGATCTGGACGGATCTGTTTTTCTTTGATGATATCTTTTGCTATGTCTTTTGGCATAAAATCTTTGATTTCTGGAAGTGTCATAATTTTTAATATGAAATATTAAATGTTGAATTATTTAAGATTGCCACGTCGTTTTACTCCTCGCAATGACAAAGTGTGGATTACGGATTGTGTTTCGTTTAAAATATTTTTATGATGTAAAATGTCAAGCTTAAATATTTTTTTAGAAATGCTTGTAAATTAACCTAAATAAAGTAAATATAGTAAACGCTGTAAACACAGTGTTTTATTTTTTGTCTTCTAAATATGAAATTTAATAACCCTATCTACGAAAATGAAGAATTGGTGTATGAAGATGTGTTTTTGTTTCAAAATTATTTTGATGGAAAATCTAGATTGGATGCTGATGTAAAACCAGTTGTAAATCTATGAACCAATATACCTATCATAACTGCAAATATGAATGCTGTGAGTTGAAAAAGAATGGCAGAAACTATAGCACGTTATGGATGATTATCTGTACTTCCTCAGGACATGGATATAGAAACTTTGACTAGAATTATCAAACATATCAAGAATGCGGATACTCAATATGATACTCCTATTACTGTAAAAGCCCAAAATACTATCAGAGATGCTCTATGAATTATTCACAAAAGAGCTCATAATTGTGTGATATTGATAGATGATGAAAATAAAGCTATATCTATTTTTAAGCCTCAGGACCTTGAAAATCTAGATCAATTTACATTGCTGTGAAATATTAATAGACCCAAATTGATTACATGAAAAATCTGAATTTCTGATGAAGATGCTTTTATTCTAATGGACGAAAAATGAATTTCTTCTTTGCCTGTTGTTGATGATCAATGAAAACTTAGATGAATATTAACAAAAAAGAATACACTTAGAAATAATCTCTATAAGCCAACTCTAGATGAAAATGGAAATTTGGATGTAGCAGTGGCTGTTGGAATAAATAATTTCGATGAAAAAGTTCAGATTTTATTTGATTTAGGAATAAGGATTTTTGTATTGGATACTGCTCATGGATATCAAAAATCTATGATAGAAAATATTAAAAAAATCAGATCGATGTATGGCGATAAAATAAAAGTGATAGCTTGAAATGTAATAACAGAAGATGCTACTCGTGAATTGATTTTGGCATGAGCTGATGGAGTGAAAGTATGAATAGGACCATGAGCGATGTGTACTACAAGAATGAAAACATGAGTAGGTAGACCACAATTTACGGCTGTTTATAAATGTGTACAAGAAGCTAAAAAACATTGATGATTTGTCTGGGCTGATGGGTGAATCAAAACGCCTAGAGATTTTATATTAGCTTTGGCTGCATGAGCTAGTCATGTAATGCGAGGTACTCGATGGGCATGAACTTTTGAGTCTGTATGAGATGTGAAATATGATGAAGAATGAAAAATGTATAAAGAAAATTATGGTATGGCATCCAAAAAAGCTGTGGGTAATAGAAGTCAGAATTTAAATAAATTTCAACAAGCACAAAAACAGATGTTTCGTGAAGGAATATCGACTTCTAGAATATATATTAAGTCTTGAATGGAATCTGTATGAGATATAGTAGATGAATGTATGACGGGCTTACGTAGTTCTATGACATATTTATGAGCAAAAAATTTAGCGGAATTTTCTGAAAAGGCAATTGTATGAGTACAAACTAGCGCTGGATTTGTTGAGGGTACTCCTCATGGTAAAATAAAGAAATAAAAAAAAAGCTCACAGAAGACCTGAGAGCATTTGAATAATAATAGGTATTTTGTTTATAATACCTGGTACGTTTATTACGACAATTAAAACTAATAAGGTTTTTAGCATGTCAGATGCTATTATTTTGTCTTTTTGTAATTGGCTACCGTACCAGATCCACAATAATAGAATTAGAACACTAAATAGATTTATATTAATAAACATATTTATTAATTCATCTATTATTATTATGTGTGGAATTGCTTTTACCCACCAAGGATTTTTGATAGGAGAGTTTTGATTTCCCCCTATTCTAAAATTTTCTAAACTATGACTTGTCATATCAATATATTTGAATCAGGGTTAATGTAATAATACAAACAATTAAATTTGATATGGCTCCCCACATCAAGAATTTATCTTTTACAACATATTTACCAAATAAAATTGAATTGGTATTCAATATTGTGAATAGAATAAACATCATAAAGGAAACATTTTCTGAGCTTTTGCTTAGCATAATTTCGTATGCTTGCATTCCAAAACTAAGAGCACTAATCCAGAAACCCAATCCAAATATGAATTTACACAATGACAATAATTTCTCTTTCATAGATTTTATTTTTGTTTTGATTATATTTAAATATTTTCCACTAAATGTCAAGTTTAGTTTATTACTCGAGAATTACTAAGTCATAATAAATATTTTAATTTTTCTGGTGTTTTTATATCAATAAATTCACAATCAAAATACAATAATTCTAATTCACGTCTTCGTCATTCAGGATTTTGTATTATTTTTTCTTCTATACTTGATAGATATACTTCTATCAATTTTTTGAATAATTCTTTGTCTCAATTTTTTAACATTTTGTTTTTTTGTTCTTGGTATTTCTCTTTGTTTGTATTTTGAAAATTTAATGTATCTTTTAATTCTTTGTTTATTTGTTCTGTTTGTGGTTTTTTTTGATTTAGCACTTTTGCAATTTCTTGTCAAGATGATAAATTAGCAGAAAAAATCAAAATAGCTCAAACTGTTCAAATAGTAATCAATTTTTTGTTCATCTGTTATAAAAAATAATATAAAAAAAATCAGGCTGTGTGGCCTGATGAGATTGAATATATGAGATACTTAGATTTTCTGAGGGCTAGAAATGATGTGTCGTAAATTATTTTTTTAATTGAGTGTCTTTTGAATAATTTTTTTATATCCATAAAGTTTATTTGAGATATAAGATAAATATATTATCCTATATTCGCTATAAATAAATGGAGGTTTAAAGTCAAGTTATAAAAAAATTTTAGTTGGACTTTGTCTAGGTAAATTATATATTTGTTGTATTATTTTAAATTTATAACAAAAATTATGGATCGAAAGAGTCAAAAATTAACTAACATTTTGTTGTTTATCATTACTTGTATATTTGTTTTAGGTTTTTTGTGTGCTATAGGAAAAGGTATATTTGCTCATAGGAGTTTTGGATGAGAAGGATGTATGAAAGGACAATATAAAAATATTGAGAAGTGAGATATAAAAGAATGAGAAAGATGTGGTTTTTGGGAAGATAGAAACGATATAGATGAAGACTGAGATATCGATTAAATAAATGATTAGAAAAAGTTTAAATATTAAAAGACGTAGTAATGTGCGTCTTTTTTTTGTTACGAATAATTAAATTATGTAATCAAAATTTTTTATTTATTTTTTCGTCTATGTAGGTATCTGTTTTTAAATTTTTACCCTCGAAAGATGAAAAAAGTTTTAGTTATTATTTATTCTGTTTTATTTTCTATTGCTTGATTTGGTTTGGTGTCTGCTGCTGGATCTAGCGGATCAGACTTAGTTAGATCTAATAATTCTAATTTAATTACAACTGTTGTTTCAGAAAAAGCGTTTATTTATATGGATTATGATTTAATAGCAAAAAAGGTTTTTGATAAATTTATTAGGAAATATCCTAATTTTATTAATCAGATTGCTTGTGAAGATGTAGATGGATATATTAATAAAATTTTGAAAAGAACAAAAATAAAGTTTAGAAAACCAGATGTAAATAAAGAAAATACAATTAAACATATGTTTGAAAAATTACTTCGTGAATATTTAGATAATAATTTGGAATGTGATGATTTTATAGATGTAGATCGAGATGAAGATGAAATGACCCAAGAATATGTAAAATGTTTGTTTAATAATAGTAACACTATACAGAGTTGTTATTCTAGTGATGGTAAATGGTCTTGTAAATGACTAGGTTCATGTAATGTAAAAATTGATTGATATCTATGAGAAAAAATTGAGCGAAAAAGTTCTTGTGGATGATATTCTTATAATATTGTAAATTGAGAAAATGATTATGTTAAATTTCAATGTCCTATGATTTTTCAAGATTGTGAAAGATGAGACGGATCAGAAAGATGTGCTAATCCTGTAATTGAGGGAGACGGAAATGTTAAATAATTAAAAAAATATTTAAAAAAAGACTCCGAGTTGTTTCGGAGTTTTTTTCGTAAACTATTTTTAATTTTTTATTCAAAAGATTTTAGATCTTCGCAAACTTTTCTAAATGTACATGATTCACATTTTTTTGCACTGGTGGTTCTATTAAAATTTTTATGTGGAAGTGGTATGTTTTTTTCTACATCTCAGTCTACTATAAATTGTTTTTGGAAGTTTATATCGTTTATGATTTTGTTTTTGATATCTTCTATATCTTTGGCAGTAATATCTCAGCCAATTTCTTTTAGACTTGGTAAATATACTTCATATCATTTGATATCAAGATCTTTTAATTCTATTTCACCTTTTTTTATTAACATTTTGAGAGCATAGACTTTTATTTGATCCGGTACTCATTCATCATCTAGGTTTTCTTTTCAAGATTTTCGATCTATAATAATATATTTATTTTCTCACATTATTACACCAAAATCTGGAGAAGCTAATATACAGACATTTAATAATTCTGGTATGTTGTCTATTATAATTCTCATGTTTTCATAATCTGGTCTCTTGGGACTTTCTATATATGTACTTGGAGCTATTTCAAAATATCTTAAAACTTTATCGTGCCACTCACTAGATATAAAAGTATCTAAATTGTTTGTTACTTTGTTTATAGCTTCTTGTAATCTATCATCAACATCTATTTTATAGTAATGTTCTGATAATCAAAATCTTTGATTTCTGTCATATCATGCTTCATAATCTCTATTTTTTGAAATATTAAATTCATCTATCATGATTTGAGCTATATCTTTTTTTAATTCATCTATTTTTTCTTGATTAGCTAATCATTTTTTCAAAAATTTAAGATAGTCTGATAATAAATGATGTGTCTTTTCTCCGACTCGCATTTCTATACTTTTTAGATGTTTTAACATAAGGGTATCTAACCATAATTTTTCATCAATTTCTTTGAGAGAATGTGTGTAATAGTTGAAATAGTACTTTTTTTGACAATATTCTAGTACTGTAATTCTAGTGTTTGATCGTCATAAATTGTTTTGATGGTTCATAATATTTTAGAAAAAAATAAAGTCAGGTTTTATGATTTAAATTTTATAAATATTAATTCTAAATTGCTATTTCACTTCATATATTTGTGACTATAAATTTTTGAGTATATTTTTCAATTTGTATTTTTGTATTTTTGGTTATTTATAATATTTACTATTGATTTTTGATTATAAATATATATTTTCATTGTACTTGAATTGATTGGGCGAATAGCAATTTAAAGTAATGTATGTTCTTTGGCAGTTCTACCATGTTTGAATGGATAGATTCGTTAAAATATAGTACGTTGCTCTGGCGTTTTTGAAAAATGTTTGCCATATTGTAATGATTTATTTGCCAGTCCTAGCTTAAAGGTTGAAAACCAGACAAGTAGCTAAGGTTAATAAAAAAGATAATGGTCTAAGAAATTGGAACATTGGCTTGGAATCAGCCATTTGTTTAAAAGCCGAACTACGCTTTCCAGTGGAGACTGATGATCCAGAGGGGACATCTTATCACCGAAGCTCTTGATCTCTGTATTTATCGGAGATGGTAGCCTATCAATTCTTGTTTGTAAATGTTCTCATAACTTTGATTAAGAGGTCAGCAGAATTTCGCTGACCTCTTTTTTTAAATGAAATTATTTTTCATAGTTAACTATACTTTCTATATCATATCTAGATAAGTTATATTTTTCTCTCATTTGACTACAAAATTCATCATTGATCTGAACTACACATAAAATTTTATCTACTTTTCATCATAGATTTTCTATAAGTTTTCAAGCAGTATCCATAGTTCATCATGTAGCCAATAAATCATCTATCAAAGCGACTTTTTGTCATGGTGATATAGATCATTTTTGCATTTCCATTATATCTGATCAGTATTCTTTTTTGTATTCTTGATTGATCGTTTCACCTGGTAATTTTCATTTTTTTCTGATCATTACAAAAGGTATTTTCAATATCTCCGCAACTAATGGTCAAAATAAAAATCATCTTGCATCCAATCATACTATGACATCAGCTCATGCACATTTTTCTGCAAATTCGAAACTGATATATCTCATAGCTTCTGGGGATCTAAGTAATGGAGATATATCTTTGAATGATACTGGAGCTTTTGGGAAGTCTTGATATTCTTTTATATAGGATTTCAAATCTATATTTGGTTTGTATTGATTTACACGCTTAGCAAACTTAGCTGTATTTGTCTGTAGTATTTCTTCCAAATTTTTTTCTACTCATCCATAACTAAGAACGTGAGATAGAAAAACTTCTGTAATGATTTTTAATTCTTTTTTTGAAACTTGATCTCTAGAATATCTTTTTCTAAGAGACTGAATACCTTGAGTCCGATTTTTCATCTGTATAAACAAATCTTTTGTAGAAATATTTTCTTTTGTAGAAATATTTTCAATGTCTGGTAGTATTCATACTCAGGCGCTTGCGGATAATATATTTACTATTGCATCTCAAGTCTCTTTTTCTAATTCTGGGGCATTATTATTTATTTTTGCTTCTAGTATTTCTCATAATTCCTGAGTAACTTTGATAATTACATCATCTAGCTCTACGTGAGCTAAAATCTCATTCTTTTTGTATTGATCTATAGCTTGGGGTAATTTCATTTTGATATGGGTTATATAATAAATGTAATTTATACAATAAGTAGTGGAGAAAAAAAAACGTAAATATTGTTGTTGATTATAGTTTTAGAAGATACTCTCTAATTACATTTCTTTGTTTATCGATCTCAGATTTTTGATCTGTCATTTTTTGGAGGACTTTGATAATTTTTTCTCCAATCTCCAAGCTTCTACGTCCGTTTAAAAGTCTTAGTCTATCTGAACTACTGTACTTACATACATCACCATCAGTAAATAATACAGTGATGCCATTGTTTGTATCGATAACAATGCCTTCATAAGTGCTTGATCATCATCCATAGTCGCTTACGCTTATAGATACACAGTCATCTACTCTAATAACTCAATCTTTTCTCAAATTCATGATATATGATTAAGAGATAAAACATAAGTTTTATAAGAAAGTGATATCATTTGTCAAGAGAAAATGTAAAAAATACAATAAGTTTTAGTTGATAGTTCGAAACTAATCTTATTCTGATTTTATTTTTGGTATTTAATAGATTTTAAAATAATAAATAATTTAAGATAAAATTTATATCGCTTGAAAAAAATAAGGAAATCATTATAGTTACGATTCCTGTTTTTGTAGTTTATAAAAAATATGGTGGCTGTAGCTCAGCTGGTAGAGTAGCGGACTGTGACTCCGTTTGTCGCGGGTTCGAACCCCGTCAGCCACCCCATCTTAAAACCTAAAACAAAAAACTTAAATAAGAAAAATAGAATTCAGTTTGTCGTCCCGTAGTCCTACGGGATTAGCCACTCCATCTTAAAATCATAAATCATAACCGTTATTATGATTTTTTTTATTTAAGGAAAATCAATTCTTCTTTTTTTTGTTTTCACATCCTCTTGATTTTATATTCTAGTTTGGATGCTGTATTTTTATCAGAAACTTTCTTTTTCCAGACTAGCTTTACAGGACGTCTACTTTTTGTATATTTTGCTCAAATTTTTGAATTATTATGATCAAAAATTCTTTTTTCTAAGTTGTTTGTAATCCCAGTGTATAGAGAGTTATCTTTACATCTAAGTATATATACAAATCGCATTTATTTTTAATTATTTTATAAACAAATTTTTCATCTTTTGTGTAATTCTAGAAAACAATCTTTTGTAGCCTGGATATCAGACATAGCATCATGAGCATTTTCAAATGCTTTATCAAAAAGATGAGAATATAATAACCCTAGTTTTGGTCTTTTTTTTAGATTTAGTTCTTTGGTATAATCTATATCTTTCATTGTACAAAAAGTTTTGATATTATCCCAATCGTGTAATCTTCATATTCTTTCACAATCTTGTCTAAGCATTCTAATATCAAAAGAAATATTGTGTCATATGATATAATCAGATTTTTTTATATGTTTTAGAAATATATCTATATAAGTATCTATATATCAATATTTGGCAACCATAGATTCTTTTATACCATGAACTCTCTGCGCAAAAAAATTTATCTTAGTTGTTATATTTATATATTGATTAATTCTCTTTTCTTCATGAAATCTTTTTCAATCAAAAATACCGTATATAGCAGCAAATTGTAAAATCTGATCTGTATAGGATAGTCCTGTAGTTTCTGTATCGATAAAAATAAGTCAGTGTCATTTCTTATTTGGCATATTTGAGATAATGAAATCGAATTAAATATTTAATATTTTGATTAGTATAATAAAGTATTGATTTTTAGCAAATAAAGAAATGGAATTTGTTTGGGATTTTTTTATAATTGCTCTATTGTTAATTTGAACTTAGTTAAGATTTTTTATATCTTATATTTAATATGGAAATAATAATAGATCAAAATAATGCAGATCAGAGATTTGATAGATTTATGAGGAAGTATTGTAAGATATATCCCGAAGTTAAGCTTTGAGATATTTATTTATGGATAAGAAAATGAAATATAAAAGTAAATGGTAAAAAGTCTAAAGAAGAATATAGACTTCAAATTTGAGATAAAGTAGAGTTTGAAAAAGATGTTTTGTGAAAAAAAGATTTGAGAGCTTTGATATCTCCAAAAGAAAGAAAGATTAAAAAATTAGAAAAAGATGAAATAAAAAATATGATAATATATGAAGACATAAATTGGATAGTATTTGATAAACCATCAGGCGTTGTGATTCATCCAAGCAATAAACATTGGAGTGATTTGTGTATGAACGATTACTTGGAAACTTACGTTTCTAAAAGTTTGAATATCGAATCTGAAACATTTAAACCTTCATTTGGATATAGATTAGATAAAGATACTTCCTGAGTTTTGATAGCGGCAAAAAATTATGTTGCACTTCAGTATATTAATGAAATTATTAGAGATAGAAAAATAGAAAAAAAATATCTAACTATTGTTGTAGGAGATTTTCCTAATCATTTGCTAATAGATAAATCATTAGAAAAAATTTATGATAAAAAATTTGATAGATCACATATGATTGTAGATAAATCTTGAATAAAAGCTAGAACTGAGTGTTGGAATAAAAAGACAATTTATCATCCAGATTTTTGACAAATTTCATTGGTTGAAATAAAGATAGATACTTGAAGAATGCATCAGATTAGAATACATTTATCTAGTGAGTGATATCCAGTATTGGGAGATATAATATATGGTAATCCTGCTGTAAATAGAAAGCTTTATAAAAAGTTGAATATAAATAGACAACTCTTACATTGTTGGAAATACTCTTTTGTGGATATATCATCTAAAAAAAATAAGGAATTTCAATCAGACGTACCTAGTGATTTCAATCGTATAATTGAATTGAATTAAAAGCAAAAATATTTAAAAGCAAGTGTTTGATATTTATTTTTTAATTATTTAGAATAATGTGAAGAGTTATTTGGACAACTATTTTTTGGGCTTTGATAGTAATCATAGCTGGATTTTATATGAAATTTATGAATCAAGATTTATGAGAAAAGGTTTCTAATTGGATTATGACGATAGAGGCTAGTGACGATATGTGAGAAGAATGAGAAATTGTAGATCCTATTCAACAAATACTTAGTGGAGTAAATGATTTACAATTAAAAGTAACAGAATGATTTTCAGGTTTGTATATGAAATTGGATACTACACAAGAAGTAGAAGCACCTAAATTACCAACTCCTAAAGTAGAAGAAGTAGTAGAGGTTTCTGAATGAACAGAATGAGAAGCAACATGAGCTTGAACAGGAAGTTAATTTTATTTTAATTTTATGAAAAATGAAAAAGATTTTTTGGACAAGTGTTTTTTGGATTGTAATTATTGCAGCTTTTCGATGATATTTGAGATGGTTTGATGATGGATTAGCAAAAGATGTTTCTGGTTTAATTTGAGCTAAAGTTATTTGTGCTGAACCACCAGTTACTAATCCAAATCAAGATTTGATAGATCAGATTAAATTGATGCAGGATCAATTAAATAATATTTCAAATTCTTTGACTAATGTAGATGGTCAAGATAATCTTTTGAAAACTAGTTCACCACAAAATGTGAAGCTTTATTATTTCAATCAAACTGAAGATCAAAAATTACCTATTAATCAGCAAGTAAATGTATCTTCTGTTTTGCCTGTAGATCGTGTAGTAGCTAAATCAAATAATATAATACAAGATACTATAAATATGCTATTGGAATGAAATATTTCGCCTGATGAGTCTGCTGTGTGATTTGTTAGTGAGTTTCCAAACAATGATTTTCGTCTGTTGAATGTAGATTTGAAATCTGATTGAACTTTGGAATTGACTTTCAATGAAGTGGCTGGATTTACAGCTGGAGGATCGGCTCGTGTATTTATTCTGAGGTCTAGTATAGAAAAAACAGCTAAACAGTTTTCTATGGTAAAATCAGTTAAATTATTGCCAGAAAGCTTGTTTCAACCATAAAACGTAAATTTGTACAGTCATTCCGGCGTTATTTTTTGCAGCCGGAATCTTGACTGTTTAATCATTGACTCTATTTAGATTCCGGTTGCATTCGCCTCGGCGAAAACGAGACCGGAATGACCAATTCTGATCCTGGCTATAAGTCAGGTTTTTTGTTATTTGAAAAAAAAATTGATTTGGATATTATTGTATTGTTAATTTAATTTTAATTGTATTTTTTATGAATACCCCTAAATGAATCGAATCAAATAAATGAGCTGATTTTAGTAGTTTTTTTGATTTAGAAGAATATGAAGAAATAAGAAAAGAAATAGATTTGTGTTATGAAAATATTTCTAGTTGTATATTGGAATTTGATGAAGAAGATTTGACTGAAGATAAACTAAGAGAACTTATAAAAACTACTGAACTTTATATAAGTCGTCTAAAAATATATTTGGATTATGCTCCATGGTCAGAAAAAGAATCAAAAAAATTTAAATCGATGGAACTTTATTATATAGAGTCTAAATATGGTACTATGGCTAAAATGATGAATTTGATATGAGAACATGCAGATGATTTTTTGGTAGAAAAAAGGATAAAGAAGGCTTTTTTATCTTTGACTAAAGTAATATTGGAGATAGAAAAAAAATGAGAAAAAAAAGAGCTTAAATTAGAATTTGATAAGCTCTATAAAGATATTGATAATCTTTTATCTGAAGGAAATGAATCCACAGAATTGAGTTATTCTAGATATTGGGAACTGAAAAAAAACCTAGATAATGCAAAAAAATATTTTATGAAATTTTAATCTGATTCTTTTTTATTAGAATTTTCGAAATCTTCTATAACGTCTTGGATTGTTCATTTATACATAAAAAACTCTTCTGGTATATGATCGTAATCTCATTTTAATAATTTTTCGAATCAATCTATTGTTTCTTGTAATTTTACATATTTTCATTGCATTCATGTGAATTGTTCTGCAACAAAGAATGGTTGTGAAAAGAATTTTTCTATTTTTCTAGCTCTAAATACCAAAACTTTATCATCATTGGATAGTTCTTCCATTCAAAGAATAGCTATAATATCTTGTAGTTCTTTGTATCTTTGAAGTATTTTTTGAATTTCTTTGGCTATATTGTAGTGATCATCTCATACCACATCAGGAGCTAATATTGTAGATGTAGAATCCAGTGGATCAACAGCTGGATATATTCATTTTTCTGTAATAGATCTAGATAAAACTATAGTAGAATCTAGATGTGTAAATGTAGTGGCTGGAGCAGGGTCAGTTAAATCGTCAGCTGGTACATAAACTGCTTGTACAGATGTGATAGATCATTTATTTGTAGAGGTTATTCTTTCTTGTAGTATTCACATATCAGTTGCTAGAGTTGGTTGGTATCATACTGCTGATGGTATTCTTCATAATAATGCTGATATTTCTGATCACGCTTGAGTAAACCTAAATATATTATCTATAAAAAGTAATGTATCTTTTCATTGTACATCTCTAAAATATTCTGCCATAGTCAATCAACTTAATGCTACTCTAGCCCTAGGTCATGGAGGTTCATTCATTTGTCAGTATACCATCGCTGTTTTGTCCAATACTCAGGATTCTTTCATTTCATTATATAAATCATTTCATTCCCTGGTTCTTTCTCACACTCAACACACTATAGATACTCCACTATGTTCTTTGGCTATGTTGTGAATAAGTTCCATCATAACTACAGTTTTTCATACTCAAGCTCATCCAAACAAACCAACTTTTCATCATTTCAAAATTGGAGCTAATAAATCAATTACTTTTATTCATGTTTCTAATATTTCAGCTTTTATATTTAATTCAGTAAATTCTGGAGCTTTTCTATGTATTTGTCGTTTTTCTTGT
This sequence comes from Candidatus Altimarinota bacterium, assembly GCA_021734475.1. Classification (GTDB taxonomy): domain Bacteria; phylum Patescibacteriota; class Gracilibacteria; order Absconditabacterales; family Absconditicoccaceae; genus UBA6263. The sequence goes on along the minus strand of JAIPIU010000002.1, from coordinate 27,845 downwards.
GTTTTGATTTGAGGTGTTCAATCTATAGTTTCTCATAGTACATTAAAAATATGTCATAATACTTCGTCTCATACTGGAACTTTGATTGGTTCTTGAGTGTTTGTTACTTCATCTCATCTCTTTAATCAATCGGTAGATGTCATAGCAATTCATCTAACTATACCATCTTCCAATAATTGTAAAACTTCTATAACAACATTTTCTCAGTTGCTATTTTTATTTTTTACAATTAGGGCATCATAAATTTTTGGCATAGATTCTAGGAATTCTGCTTCTACAACAATTCATTTGATAGCAGTTAATTTTCATTGCATTTTGTGAATTTTTATTGAATAAAATATATTAATCTGATTGTCATTCTATAGCTATTTTTGCACTAACTATTTCAGATATTTCTTGTGTGATTTTAGCTTGACGATTTTTGTTGTAAACTATACTTAGAGCTTTATTTAAACTATTGCAATTATCTTTAGCATTTTTCATTGCTATCATGCGTGAGGCATGTTCTCAAGCTTTGTTCTGTAATACAGCAGCGTATGTTATGCTTTCTATTAGTATTTGAACTAGATTTTTTTGATAATTATATTTATCTGGCTCTATCATTAGATATTTATTTTCTGTGGTTTTGATGTTTTCCAATTTCATATTGATATCAAAAAGGAATTTATCAAAACTTTCTTTATCTAATGGATAGACTTTGAATCTAGTAGGTATTTGAACCACTGTGTTTTTGAAATAATTGAAGAAAACTTTGATTTTGGCATATTTTTGATTTTCAATAGCATCTTTTAGAAAAGAGAATACTCATTTGAGATCATCTTGACTAAATGAATCTTTGATGTGAGCATTTCCAACTATATTTCGTCAATTGCGTACAAAAAATTCTAATCATTTTTTTCATATAGCTATTACATCGGTTTTGTATTTGATATGAGAATATTTTTGCTGAACTATTTTTAATAATTTTGAATTTATAGATCAGCATAATCATTTATCAGAAGTAACAACAATCAATAATCTTCTTCATCATGAATCTCGTTTTCTTTTGTCGATATTAAATATGTCGATGCGGTTTTGGACTATTTGTAAAACATTCAAAAAAGTCATCATAAAATCATTAAAATGTTGAACATTTTCTTTTGATTTTTGTAATTTTATAGTAGAAACTATCTCCATTGCTTTCATTATCTTTTGGAGATTACTTACTATTTTTATCTTTCATTTTATCTGTTTGTTGTTTCACATTTATTATTGTATTTTCTAAATTAATTTCATTTAATTTTGTGTAATTTGAGATCTGCTGTAATTTTTTGTAATGTTAGGTATGCTTTTTCTATTTCTTCAACGGATCATTTAATTTTGATTTCTTGTATATCCTTTTCTAATTGTATTTTCATTTTTTCTAGATCCTCTTTTTCTGTGTTTGGATTTGTAGTAGCTGTAGAAACAAACATTAATATATTTTCTCCATCTAGATACAAAACTCATTGAGAGACAGCTATATTTATCCGCTCATCTTCCAAAATAAAATGTATTGCTGTTGTCATTTTTTCTGGATTGATTTTTTCAACTGGCATTATTTTTACTATTCAGGGTTTGATTATGCTTGATAGAGGATTGTGATTTGGAAGAACGGCAATTTCTCCTACTTGAGTAGGTATTATTACTTTTTCAACTTTTCATTGAAATGGTATTCAGATTGGGGAAATAATTTTTAATAGCATCGATTGATATAGATTTTGTAAATTGTTATTTTTTGTATTCTTCTAATAATTCGTTTATTAATTTTTCTATTCATTTTTGAATATCTTCATTTAGTTCTTGTTTTTCTTTTATTTGTAATTTTAGATCTTCGTATGTTGAATCTAATTTGTCATATAAATCTTTTTCAAAATCTTTGATTTTTTCTATATCTATGTTGTTTAAGTAATTGTTTATCCCAGCATATATCAAAACAACTTGTTTGTAGAATGGTATTGGTTGATTATTTCATTGTTTAAGAATTTCTACAAGTCTTTTCCCTTTTTCTATTTTTCTTTGAGTTGAATCATCTAGATCAGAAGCAAATTGTGCAAAACTAGCTAATTCTCTAAACGTAGCTAATTCTAATCTGAGTTTTCAGGCTATTTTTTTCATTATTTTGGTTTGAGCTGATCATCATACACGAGATACGGATAATCATACATTTATTGCTGGTCTAATTCATGAGTTGAAAAGGTCTGTTTCTAAAAATATTTGTCAGTCGGTGATAGAAATAACATTTGTCGGTATGTAAGCAGAAACATCTGAATCCATTGTTTCAATCAATGGTAAAGCAGTCAAACTTCATCATCAATTTTTGTCATCCAACATAGCTGCTCTTTCTAATAATCTGGAATGTAAATAAAATACATCTCATGGGTAAGCTTCACGTCAAGGAGGTCTTCTAAGTAATAAGGAAACTTCTCTATATGCAACTGCATGTTTGGATAAATCATCATATATAATTAGAGCGTGTTTTCATTGTTGCATAAAATATTCTCATAATGTACATCCAATATAAGGCGCAATGTATTGTATAACTGCTGGAGCGTTTGCTGGAGCGTTTACTATGATTGTATAATCCATGGCTCATTTTTCTTTTAGCGTTTGAGCTATTCTGGAAATTTTACTTTCTTTTTGTCATATGGCTACATAAACACAATAAACGTCTTTTCATTTTTGGTTTAATATTGTATCTATTCCTATTGTGGTTTTACCAGTTTGTCTATTTCATATTATAAGCTCTCTTTGTCATCTACCTATAGGAACCATAGAATCGATAGCTTTGATTCATGTTTCTAGTGGTATATGTACTGATTTTCTATCTATTATTCATGGAGCTACTTTTTCTACTGGAGCAAAATTTGTAGAATTGATTTCATCTTTTCAATCTATAGGAGTTCATAATCAGTTTAAAACTCTTCATAAATATTCATCTCAAACTGGTATACTCAAAACTCTTCATAGGTTTTTAACCATGTCTCATATTCTTATTTCACTAGCTTCTCATAGTATCAATATTCAAGCTGTATTTTGATTCAAATCTAGGATTAATCATTTGATTCAATTTTCAAATTCCACTATTTCAGAAAACATAGCGTCTTGTAGTCATATTACATTAGCCACTCAATCTTTTATTTCTATTACTTGTCATTTTTGAGATAGAGAATCCGATAGATCTGATTTCTGTATTTCTTTTTCAATTTTTCATAATATCTCTTTTACTAGGTCCATTTGTTTGTTTTATAAATAAAATTATTTTTTAAATATTTTGTTTAAATCGTTTTCTAGATTTCTTTTATATATCATTCAGTTTCCATTAATTGTTATTCATAATTCATTTTGGTTGTTTATATCTATTTGGCTGTTGTTAAATTTTTCTTTTAAATTATTTTCTATTAAATTTTTGAAATCTGATTTTACTGAAACTTTGATGGTTTTTTCATTTTTTTGAGAATCTTTTTTGATTTGATTTACTATCCATTTTAAATCTTTGTTATTTAATTTTTTGATTTCTTTGAGTAATATAATTAGATCAAATAAATCTTTGTTTGTGGTTTTTATGACATTCATAAATTCTTGCAGAGATAATAATTTAGAATATTTTTTGGATATGACAAAAACTATTTCAAATAAATTTAGATATTTATTATGTTCTTGTTTTTTGATTATTTCTATTAGTTGTTTATTTGATATGTTCATTATAGTTTACTAATGTTTTCTAAATATTTTTCTTGTATTTCTACGTTTTCTCAAATAATTTTTTTGATTAACATTTTACTTGTTTGTTTTACGGCATTTTCTCGGTTGTTTTTTAATTCTTCCTGGATTTTTCATCATTGTTTTTCAGCTCATTTTAATATCTCATTAGCTTTGTCATTTGCTGTATCTAATATCTTTTGAGATTCTTTGTTTGCTAAAATTTCTCATTGTCTGATTATACTTTCTTTTTGTTGATGAGATTCTTCGATAATATTTTGCTTTTGTTTTTTAGCAAGTTCTATTATCTTGTTGTATTCATCTTCAGCTCATTTAATTTTTTTCAAAAGTTCCCTTCTTTTTTCTATTTCTTTGGAAATGTAGTTTCACAAAAAAACTTTAAATAGAGTTATTAATATCAAAAAATTTATAACTTGAGCAATTACTAAATCTATCTGTATATCCATGGTTAATTATCATAATAATTGTAAAGCAACAACAAGTCAGTATATGGCAGCCGATTCTGTTAGAGCCATACCCAATATTGTAAGTACCATAAATGTTGAATTAAGTTCAGGATTTTTTCCCATATTTTGTATGGCTTTCATACCTAGATATCATTCTCAAATACCTACTCAAATACCAGCTATTCATATAGCTAATCATGCTGCTACAAGTCTGTATGGATCCGAAATTATGCTTGGATCTTTGTCTAATATTTGTAGAGCAACGATAAGTCAGTATATAGCTACAGATTCTGTTAGAGCTATAAACAATACCATATAAGTAATAATTTTACTTTTCATTTCTGGGTTTCTAAGAATTGCATTCAATCATCATGCTACTATAAATCATTCTCAAACACCAGCTCATAAACCAGCTAATCAGATAGCTAATCATGCTCATAATAAATGTAAACCACTTGCGTCCATTGTTTAATGTTTAATATATAAAATTATGTTTCACTTGTAGATACTTTGATAAATATAGCTACCAGTAGTGAAAAAACAAATGCTTGTATCAATGCTACTAATATAGATTGAAGGTATAATATAATGGGAAATATTATTGGCAAATCTAATCAACTATATAATTTTTGGGTTAATCAATTTATTCACATTACCATGATTCAAAGTAATATTGTTCATGATGTCATATTTCATGTCAATCTAAATGTAAGTGATATTATTCTAGCAAAGACTCCTATTATATCCAATGCTCATACAAACATAGATATAACTATGTCAAATATTTTTATAAAAACTTTGGCTGGATAATAAACTATCGCAGGCATATTTCATCTTTCTATATCAATTATTTTTTTCCCTCGAAATGGTATATATTCATAAAAAAATTTGAGTGGTCATAGATGTCTAATTTGTAGAAATAATATCATCAATATAGATACTATTGCCATTGCAAGATTAAAATTTGAATCACTTGTTGGTATAGATATATAATTTTCTAAACCAGGTAAAGCTACATTCAAAAAATCTAAAGTAACTCACAATAAATTTGATATAATTATAATAAAAAACAATGCCGTTACATATGATTTGATTCGATGTTTACTATCTTTTCAAAGTATTTCTTCGAAAAAATTGTACATTCATTCAAAAATATTATCAAAAAAAAGTAGAAATCTACTATACTTAGTTTTTTGATTTCTATATGCTATTATTATAATTGATATGATTATTATCTCCAATAAGCATCACATAAATACTGGATGCATTGTGATATTTGATATCGTGTTTATTAAATTATCCATGTTTTTTATCTGTTTTCGTGTTTTTAAAAAACACGTGTCTTTTTACATTTTTCCTTGTGTAAATCAATCCGATTTTATTTTGATATATACTTTTTTCGATAATCTATTCGTAAAATAGAGTCCAAATGTAGTGGTGGGATCTTATGTTTTTGTGATAAATTATTGAAAAAAGATTCTAATGTTTTTTTATCTTTAGTTTTGTTTGATATTTTTTTGTTTGTTGATGTTTCATAGATTTTTTTGAGTCTAGAATCTATGGGTATAGCTATGTTGTGAGGATAATAAATTGTTTTGGAAAATACAATCCTAGATCAATATCAAAACATTTTGATAGCAAATGTTAGTGTTTTGGAATTTGCTGGTCTATTCATTATCTGTGAAATATTTTGTAGTAATCATTCCATGTTTTGATAATGATTCAAAAAAAAAGTTTTATTTTCTCGATCTATATTACCCAAAAATTTATTGAATCTGATTAATCTTGATTTTTTGATATTGTATATTCTTTTGTTGTATTTGGATGATGTTAGAAAATCATATCGTCGATCTATATTGTTTTTATTAATTAAGCTTCTTGAAATTACCTTTCGATTTTTGATAATTTTTTGTGAAAATTCTTCCCGCCAGTTTTCTCATGATCAGGCAATTTGATATGATATAAGTGAATTTTGTAGTATCAAAAATAAAAATAAATTCTGATTTCTGATTTTATGTTTTGATTCGTTGTTAATTTGTTTTCGAGCGTTTTTTAATGACAAAAATTGTGAATCTTGAGATTCTAGTTTGATTATATCATCTATAGAAAATTTGGAGATGTATGATTCCAGATTAAAAGATTAACGAATTAAAAATTAACTGATTATAAAATTAGAAAGAGAAGATACAAGAAAAATTTTTTTCAGCTTTTTATTATTACTTGACATTATTGTCTAAATTTATATATTATATTTCGAATAAAAACAAAAAAACCTTTAAAATTATGTCTATGCATTTAAAATTTGAATTCAAAAAAACTCGTTCATCACAATCTATTGTTGCTGTTAATATCGATGAAGATGGCAATATAGAAAGTGTGTCTTGTTCGGATATTATGTTGGAGAAGAGGTTGGTAAATAATCCCAATGAATTCCAAAAATTTATAAAATGTACGGTAGTCTCCGGATCTATTTGTTCGGATCAGGTTGATGTTGGTCATGTTACTTATACGGTCCAACAACTGCCTTAATGTTTTTGTTAAATAGCTAGTAGGTTTTATCTGCTAGCTTTTTTTAATGTAAAAATATTGAAACATTTAAGAGAATGATTAATAATTAAAAGTCATTTTTTAGATTCCGGTTGCAAGCTTTGCTAATGAGACCGGAATGACAAGTCGGATTTTTAATTCTTAAATATATAGTAAATGGTAGTTATAAAAGCATTTAAATGACTTCGTCCACCAAAGGAAATTGTAAAAGATTTAGCTTCACGTCCTTATGATGTTTTGGATTCAAATGAGGCTCGTAAAGAAGCTGAATGAAATGAATATTCATTGCTTCATATCATCAAGCCAGAAATTGATTTGCCTACCGATGTGGACCTACATGATCAAGTGGTTTATGATAAAGCAAAAGAAAATTTAGAGTTGTTTAAGAAAAATTGACGACTCAAAAAAGATGATCAGGATTGTTTGTATATTTATGCTCAGACTATGAATTGAAGAACTCAATATGGTTTGGTAGCTTGTGCTGCAGTAGAAGATTATATGAACTGAAATATCAAAAAACATGAACTTACTCGTAAAGACAAAGAAGAAGATAGAATGAAACATGTACGTATCACAGATGCTAATATGGAACCAGTATTTTTTTCATATCCTGCTAGAGAAGAACTGGATGAAATAATAAATAATATTGTAAAAAATCAAGAAGCTGAATATGATTTTGTAGCAGATTTGGATGGTTTTGGTCATAAGTTTCGAGTAATTTCTGATCAAAATGTTATCCAAAAAATAGTAGATATATTTGCTAATATTCCTGCTACTTATGTTGCTGATGGTCATCATAGAACAGCTGCTGCTGCATTGGTTGGAAATGAAAAGAAAAACAATAATCCAAATCATAATGGAAATGAAGAATATAATTATTTTCTTGCGGTGCATTTCCCAGATAATCAACTTCATATAATGGACTATAACCGTGTTGTGAAAGATTTGAATGGTATGGAAGAATCAGAATTTATAAATAAATTATCAGAAAATTTTGATATAGAAGAAAAATGAGAATCTGAATATAGATCTAGTAAGTTGCATGAATTTAGTATGTATCTGGGATGAAAGTGGTATTGTTTAAATGCAAAAAATGGAACATACAATGATAGTGATCCTATATGAGTATTGGATGTAAGTGTTTTATCAAATTTAATTTTGGATAATTTACTAGGAATTAAAGATCTTAGAACTGATAAAAGAATAGATTTTGTCTGAGGTCTTAGATGACTATGAGAATTAAAAAGAAGAGTAGATAGTGGAGAAATGAAAGTAGCTTTTGCACTTTATCCAGTAAGTATGAAACAATTGATAGATATAGCTGATAGTGGAAATATTATGCCGCCCAAAACTACTTGGTTTGAACCTAAGCTTAGAAGTGGTTTGGTTATACATGAATTGGAATAAAAAAGTCTTGTGAAATTTGACAAATGAGTTTTTTTGTTTAAAATAAGAACATAAAAGATTTGTTAAAATCTTTTTGCAAAAAGAAATTATCTAACTCTAGACTAGATTACTTCTTTGAAGTTGGGCTTTATTAGCTCAGCTTTTTTTTTATGTCATTCCGGTGTTATTCATTGCAACCGGAATCTAAAATATATTGATATTCTTACTGGGGTTTCGTCCCCAGACGACGAGATACTTTTGGCATTGCCCCAAAAGTATCCAAAAGGTCTAGGTCTCACAATCCGCCATTTTTGTTCGACCTTGTGTTGCCTAATCAATGTATGTATTTCAGCTGTAATTACAGGCGTATATATTGCTATGGGTTTATAAAAAATATCCCGCTTTTGCGGGATATTTCTATCGTTAAAATAATTTAATGTTTATGTGTTCTTAAGAGCTGCGTGAGCGGCTGCTAATCTTGCGATAGGTACTCTAAATGGTGAACAACTAACATAATCCAATCATACTCTATGACAAAAATCTATAGATTGTGATTCTCCACCATGTTCTCCACAGATTCATAATTTGATATCTGGTCTAGTTTTTCTTCATTTTTCGATAGCTATTTTAACTAGTTCTCATACTCAATCTTGATCTATAGTTTGGAATGGGTCTTTTTCAAATATGTTTTTATTTACATATTCTTTGATGAATTTACCAGCATCATCTCTAGAGAATCCAAGTCACATCTGAGTAAGATCGTTTGTTCCAAATGAGAAGAATTCTGCTGTTTCAGCTATTTTATCTGCAGTTACTGCTCATCTAGGTACTTCTATCATTGTTCATAATTTATAATCTATTTGTATTCAGTATTTGTCCATAGTTTCTTTGGCTTTTCTTCTTACTATTTCAGTATTAAAATCTAATTCTGATTTGAATCATACTAGAGGTATCATGATTTCAGGTTTAGTATCTATTCATTCTTTTTTTAATTCACAAGCTGCAGATATTACTGCTTCTGTTTGCATTTCAGCTATTTCTGGATATGTGATTACTAATCTACATCATCTGTGTCCAAGCATTGGATTGAATTCATGTAATCATGCAATTCTTTCTTTTATTACATTAATATCTATTCACATATCTTTTGCTAATTCTTGTATATCAGATTCTTCTTGTGGTAAAAATTCATGTAATGGTGGATCTAAAAATCTAATCGTACATGGAAGTCATTGCATAGCTTTGAATATTCATAGAAAATCAGCTTTTTGAAATGGTAACAATTTAGCTAAAGCTTTTTGTCTTCATTCTAAATTATCTGATAATATCATTTCTCTAACTGCTTTGATTCTATCTTCTGCAAAAAACATATGTTCTGTCCTACATAAGCCTATTCATTCTGCTCCAAATTCTCTTGCTCTAGTAGAATCTTCTGGAGTGTCGGCATTTGTTCTTATTCATAATTTTCTATATTTATCTGACCAAGTCATAATAGTTTGGAAATCTCAACTAAGTTCTGGATCGATAGCTTTTAATAATCCAGAAAAAACTTCTCATGTTGATCAATCTAGAGTAATAGTATCTCATTCATTAAAAGTTTTTCAATTTACTATCATAGTTTTGTTTTTCTCATCTATTATGATATCTGAACATCATGAAACACAGCATTTTCACATTCATCTTGCAACTACTGCTGCATGAGATGTCATTCATCATCTAGCAGTAAGTATTCATTGAGAAGCTACCATTCATACTATATCTTCTGGTGAAGTTTCTATTCTTACAAGCATAACTTTTTTTCAATTTTCATTTCGTTCGTGTGCTGTTTCTGCATTGAAAACTATTTGTCATGCTGCAGCTCATGGAGAAGCTGGTAATCATTTAGTCAAAAGTTCTGCTGTTTTTTTTGCTTCAGGATCGATTTGTTTATGTAATAGAGCATCTAATTGTTCTGGTTGTATTCTAAGTAAAGCAGTTTTTTCATCTATTAATCATTCTCAGTTCATATCTACTGCTATTTTTACTGCAGCAGCAGCTGTTCTTTTTCCATTTCTAGTTTGTAGAATATATAATTTTCCTTCTTGAATTGTGAATTCCATATCTTGCATATCTTTGTAGTGTTTTTCTAGTCTTTTGTAGATTTCTACAAGTTCTGCATAACATACTGGCATAACTTTTTCTAGTTCTTGTATTTCAGCTGGAGTCCTGATTCATGCGACTACATCTTCTCATTGAGCATTCATCAAAAATTCTCCATAAAACTTATTTTCTCATGTAGAGGGATTTCTAGTAAAACAAACTCATGTTCCAGATGTTTCTCACATATTTCCAAACACCATAGATTGTATACTTACTGCTGTTCAAAGTAATCATTTGATATCATTTAATTTTCTATAAACTATCGCTCTTTCGTTGTTTCGTGAATTGAAAACTGCATTTACAGACATAATCAATTGTTCTCTAGGATCTTCTGGAAATGATTTTCAAGAATATTTGGAAATAACTTCTTTGTATAATCATACTAATTTTTGTAAATCTTCAGCGCTTAAATCAGTATCTAATTTTACTCATTTTTCAGACTTTATTTTTTCTAGTTGTTCTTCGAAGTGATCGTATTCTACTCACATTACAACATCACCAAACATTTGCAAAAATCTTCTATAAGAATCTCGAGCAAATCTTGGATTGTTAGTTTTGTTGATAATTCATTGAACTGATTGATCATTTAGTCATAGATTTAAAATTGTATCCATCATTCCTGGCATAGAAGAAGCTGCTCATGATCTAATAGAAACTAATAGAGGGTCATTTATATCTCATAATTTTTTTCACATATGATGTTCAAGGCTTTTTAGTTGATGTTCTATCTGATCCAAAATTTCTTGAGCGAGTGATTTATTGTTTTTATAATAAAGATCACAAGACTCTGTTGTGATAATAAATCAATTGGGAATCGGTAATCACATAGAAACCATTTCAGATAAGTTTGCTCATTTTCCACCTAGGATTTCTTTGGATATTCATTTACCTTCTGCAAAAGAGTATACGTACTTTTTTTTCTTTTTGAATAAACACATGTACTATAATTAATAATTAAAAATTTATAATTTATAATTTTTAAATCAAAAAAAAATGGCTCAATTTGATTGTATAAATTATTATGATTTTTTTTCAAGGGGGAAGCTTATTTATTTTTCTACTTGTATTGACTTTTTTGTATAAACAAAAAACAAATTATATGAAAATTTTTATTATTCTTTCTTGTTATACTTCTTTGGAAGTTCTTTTTGCTTTTGTTGGCGGTGTTGTTATTACTATCATTGTTGCTCTTGTTGTAAGACTAAGAGAACAAAGTTTGATGAGAGAAATTAACGATCTGAAAAGATTATCTCATTTTATACAACGCTATTATTGGTTGTTACAAAAAGGAAAAATTACAGAAGCTCAAAAAAAAGCACTGAAAAAAACTGTTTCTGTTTTTGCAAATAGAATAATGAATGCAGATCGATCTTCAGTTGAGATTGCTTTACAAAGTTTTGCAAATGGTATCTTTTTTGACTTCAAAGAGAAAGTTAAAAATGTTCACTTTTCTTACAAAAATCAGTTTGCTAGTGTTCCGAACATTACTTCTGATCCAGAAAATTCAAATGACCTTTTTATCGTAGAAATTGAAGATGTGATAACATCTCAAGATGCTATGAAAAAAATTGAAACTGCTTTTGAAGAAATTGGAGTGAAGTGAAATTATTATTAGATTCCGGGATTTTATCTCGGATTTTTTTTAATTAATTCTTTTCTAAGATCTTCAAATTCTGAATAATCTTGAGTTAATTCATTTCATTTTGAGATATTTTTTTTGGCTATGATTTTATTATCTATAAGTGTAATATTACTATCAATACTATGATTACAAAATCTGATGTCATCAAATGATAGATGTCGTTTCATATTTTCTTTGTCGAAGTAACCATAATGTTTTATTGTTTCTTTTTCGTTTTCATCTAATTCAGAAAATTCTTTTTCTGTTAGAGATAAATTTAAAGTTGGATTAATTGTATATATAATTTGTCATTTAGAAATATCTTGATCTGCAAATAATCAAATATTGTGTATGTTGCTTTTATCTAATTTAATTTTTATATGAAACATATTATTATATTTTAAGAATCAAATTATTTTTTATTTTTTGAGTTAATGAAAAATCTGTTAATTTAGATGGTTTATGTTGAAGTAGGTCGAATCATTTCTCATCATATCTTGGTATTAAATGTCGATGAACTTGATTTGCTTCATCCATATAAATTAGATAAACTTTTTTGATTTTGAATGTCTTGAGTAAAGCATTTCTTAATTCATCAACTTTATCCATGAGATATTCATAATCTTTTTTGGATAATAGATGGAGATCGGATATTGATTTTTTTCGTACTACAACTGTATGTCATTTTACTATAGGATAATTTGCCAAACATGCATATAGCTTGGTGTCTTGATAGATAATTGCTTTATCGAATGGTTTGGGTAGTTTAGAATTCATATTAATTGTTTAATATAATAGTTTGAATTTCTTTTAGTGATTTTATTTCAAAATTACAGTATATATTATTTTGTTTTATCTTTTTTTGATAATTCAATCGTATAGTTTTTGCTCATGATTTATATCATCATTCCATATCAGATCGACCATCTCAGATAACATATTTTATTTCTGGTATTCAATATTGTTTTTCAAGTTTATCAAATGAAGACAGAAACACATCTGGATGTGGTTTTTTGTTTTCTACCTCATTGGCGCTAGTACTCGCTGTAACTATTTTCTCTAGATTAAAGTATTTTATAAATTTATCTATAAATTCTCTACAGGCTCATGAAGAAATTCAGATTTTGTAGTTTTGTTTATATAAATAGTCTAAAATTTCTGAAGCATAGGTTATTAATTTAATTTCTCATTTTTCTAATAATAAAATTATCTTTTCATCTTTTTGGATTACAAAATCTTCTATTTCTTGTTGTGTAAAATTGATATTATTTGATGATAATAATTCTGGTATTCGTTCTTGTGGTGATCTTCAGGCATATTTTATAGAAATTGTTTTTGGATCTATATCTATTCATTTTGTCTTTATAAAATCAGATTCAATTTGTTGATGAATTTTTTGTGTATCAGAAAGTGTTCAGTCTAAATCAAATACGATATGAGTTTCCATAAATAGTATCAAAACATTTAAATATTTATTTCATCTTGGCATTGTTTCAAAAATTCATTAACTCAGATTTCATATTGTTTCTTGGATTTGAATTCTCTGATAGATAGATTGTTTCATTTCTCTTCCTTTTCACCTACTATTATTAGATAGGGAATTTTCATAAGTTCTCAGTTTCTGATCTTTTTGGAAAAGCTATCGTCGCTATTATCTACTGAGATTCTAAATCAGTTTTCTTTAAATTTATTTTTAATTTTTTCTGCATAGTCGTTGAATACATCAGCAACAGGAATGATTTTTATCTGTTTAGATGCAAGTCGTAATGGAAATGCCCCTGAATAATGTTCCAATAGGAATCAAATAAATCTTTCATGAGTACTTAATGGTGCTCTGTGGATACAGATAGGTGTTTTATCTGTTCAATCTTTGTCTTTGTAAACAAGATTGAATCTTTCTGGTACAGCGAAATCAACTTGATTTGTAGCAAGAGTAAATTCTCTACCTATTACAGATCGGATTTGAACATCGATTTTAGGTCCATAAAAAGCTCATTCATTATCTGCTTCTACAAATGGTATATTGTTTTTTGTCATTACATCTCTGATTTGATTTTCTGTTTTTATCCATAGTGCTTCGTTATCTACATATTTTTTACCTAGTCATTCTTTGCTATGTTTGGATAATCTCATTTGATATTTATCTATTCCAAATAGATTGAAGTAGTATAAATATAATTCTATTACTTTCATAAATTCTTCTTCAAATTGTTCTTCTGTACAATAAATATGCGCATCATTCATAGCCATAGATCTTACTCTCATAAGTCCAAATAATGATCCTGAATCTTCATATCTATAGCAGTGTCAATATTCTGCAAATCTAATTGGTAAATCTTTGTAACTTTTTGGCTCTGCTCCATAAATTTTGTGATGATGAGGACAATTCATAGCTTTGAGATAATATATTTCTCCATCCATTTCCATAGGAGGGAACATGGATTCTTTGTAATATGGTAGATGTCATGATCTAAGATATAATTCTTGTTTTGCAATATGAGGAGAACGAACCCTCATATATCATTGTTCTTCTTCTTTTCTTTTTGCAAGATTTTCTAACTGATCCGCTATGATGGTTCAATTTGGTAATCGTAATGGTAATCCCGGTCACACTTCTTCATCAAAAGCATATATACCAAGCGCTTTTCCTAGTATTCTATGATCTCTTTTTTTTGCTTCTTCTATCATAGCTTGATATTCTTTGAGTTGTTCTTTGTTTTCAAAAGCTAGTCAATAAATTCTAGTCATCATAGGATTTTTTTCATTTCATCTCCAGTATGCTCAAGCAATTTTGTCTGCTTTAAATGAGTCAGAAGTAATTTCTTTTGAGTTTTCTAGATGAGGTCATTCACACATATCGATGAACGTTGCAAAGTTTCATTGTTGCAATGCTCCAATGCTTAGTAAATATTCATTGATTTTGGAATATTTTTCTAGGTATCAAGGTTTCACATCTTTGAGTAATCTATCTTTTGCTTCAGTTGGAATGGTGTTGATATAAAAAGAAAATACTGTTTCTCATTGAGATTTGAATTCATCTAACAATTCTATTTTAAAATCTTCTCACATAATTTTTATAATTTCTTTTGCCTTATCATAATCTGTTTCTATCCTATGGAAAGGTTGGTTTTCTTTTGTGATTTTTTGCATTATTTTAGTTAAGTTTTTGAGATTTTCTTCTTTGAATTCTATTCCATCTGAAAAAATAAAGTCATAATAAAATCAATTATCAATCGCTGGTCAAATTCCGAGTCTTGCTAGTGGATCAACTGATCTTTGCGTAGCTTGAGCAAGTATATGTGCTAAACTATGACGTGGTTTAAGTAATTCGTTTTCTTGATTCATTTTGTATTTTAAATAATAAATGTTATCTTTTTGTCATTCCGGCGCCAAGCTTTGCAGCCGGAATCGATATTATTGTCGTATCCCGCCATTGCGGGACTCGTTTCACTTGGATTCCGGTTGCAGACTTTGTCGATGAGACCGGAATGACAGTTTGGTGTGGGTATTTGCTAAGTAAGCTGGAATGATGTATAAACGTAAATAAAAAAAATCTCCTCTATGTTTTATTAGCAGGAGTTTTGATTGTGTTTTTCTCTAACGTTAAACTCCTACCAGACTTTGGTTGTTGTCGTAATAGTCGTAGTTAGAGTAGTTTTTTTCATCCGTTTTTCTAGTTGATTTTTTAAATCAATTATGATTATATATTTTTTGATAAAAAAAAGCAAGAAAAATATATTGAAATAGAAATCTGAAAGAATATCATAATGGAGGTTTTTCAAAAATCATAATTACTCCCAGCTTCTTGTTTGGGATTTTTTTAAAAATTAATTTTTTGGAGATGGTTTATAATTGTATGGAAAATTATCAACAAACCAAAGATTTTGAAGAATTTTTGTTGATTGAATCTATTATCGAAACGGAATTTTTGAATTGAATAAAAGAAGATTTGTTGGAAGAGCTAAAAAATACCTATAAAAATTGATCTAATTTCTCTAAATCATGAGAATTGATGAATGTTTTATTGAAATGAAGAGAAGTGTTGAAAAAATGATGAAAATAATATCGTGAATATGCTAGTTTATAACTAGTATTTTTATTTGATTTTGGCTCTTATTGTTTGTTTTTCTATTTTTTGAGTTAAAAATGTTGAAAAGTCGCTAACTAATATATATCAGAGTGAAAAATATTTAATGAAATTTCCATTGAATTATTTATAGGATACTATATATAGGGGTCATCTATTTGAATGACACACTATATATTGTATATTTTCTAATATAAGTAAATAATAAATAATCATAAATTTTAAATTATAAAATATAAATTAGAGAGATGGCGATTTATAAAGTTAGAAAAAGAAATTGAGCTATAGTATCTTTTGATAAAAAAAGAATTGAAACTGCTATAAAATTAGCATTTGAATCTTTGGATATAAAAGAATGATTTGATGTAACTAAAATAACTAACAAAGTTATGAAAGTGGTAGAAAAAAAGATTTGAAATAATATTCCTGAGGTTGAAATTATTCAAGATGCAGTTGAAGCTGTGTTAATGGAGGACTGACATGTGAATGTAGCAAAAAATTATATATTGTATCGTCAAAAAAGAGCAGAATCTAGATCTGATAGAAATGTAGTTGTAGAAGTTTGACAGACTATGGAAGAATATTTGTATCAAACCGATTGGAGAGTAAATGCAAACGCTAATCAATGATATTCTCTTGGTGGTATGATTTTGAATATTTCTGGAAAAGTAGTAGCAAACTATCGACTCTCTCATGTTTATCCAAAAGAAATCTGAGATGCACATAGAAATGGAGATTACCATATACATGATTTGGATATGTTTTGTGGATATTGTGCGTGATGGTCTTTGAGACAATTATTGGAAGAGGGTTTTAATTGACTAGATAATAGAGTTCAGTCTGCTCCACCAAAGAATCTTCAATCTGCTGTAAATCAGATGATTAATTTTTTCTGAACATTACAAAATGAATGGGCAGGAGCTCAAGCTTTTAGTTCTTTTGATACTTATTTAGCACCATTTGTACATAAATATAAAACAGAATTAGAAAAAGAGTTGGATTGAATATGAATGAAATTTGAATCTGAAAAAAAGAAAAAAGAATTTATAGATAAAAAAACTCATAAATATGTAACACAACAGATGCAGAATTTTATTTTTTGATTGAATGTTCCAAGTAGACGAGGTACACAAACTCCGTTTACAAACATTACTCTTGATCGAAAATGTCCTGATGATCTCAAAGATAAAGCTTTGATGTTGGGCGGTATAGATAGATGATATTATCACAAAAAATTCAGTGAGTTGGAAGATGAGATGAAGCTTATAAATAGAGTATTGATAGAAGTTTATACTGCTTGAGATTGTACGGGTGCTGTATTTACTTTTCCTATACCTACTTATAATATTACTGAAGATTTTCCTTGGGATGATCCAGATATAAATTTATTATTTGAGATGACTGCTAAATATTGAATACCATATTTTCAAAATTTTGTATGATCTCAGTTTAAAGTAAAAAAAGATAAAGATTGAAAAATAACGAAAGTAGAAAATCCTGATGCATATAAACCATGAGCAGTTAGATCTATGTGTTGTAGACTTCAGCTGGATTTGACTCAATTAGAAAAAAGATGATGATGACTTTTTGGCTCTGCAGAAATGACCGGATCTATATGAGTAGTAACATTAAATTTAGCTAGAATTTGATTTAATTTTAAATGAGATAAAGATTGATTCAAAGCTCAGGTTTTGCGTTTGATGAATTTAGCAAAGATGTCTTTGGAATTGAAAAGAAAAGAAATTTCTAATTGGTTGGATAGATGATTTTATCCATATACAAAGAGATATTTACACTCTTTCAGAAATCATTTTTCTACTATAGGTTTGAATGGAATGAATGAAGCGATATTAAATTTTACAAATTGAAAAGAAGATATTTCTACCGATAAATGAAAAGAATTTGCTATAGAAATCATGGATTTTATGAGAGAAAAGCTAAAAGAATATCAAGAAGAAACTGGAAATCTTTATAATTTGGAAGCTACGCCAGCAGAATGAACAACATATAGATTTGCTAGAGAAGATAAAAAACAATTACCGTGAATTATACAGGCATGAACAGATGATGCTCCTTATTATACCAATTCTAGTCAACTTCCAGTGTGATATACTGATGATCCATTTGAAGCTTTGGAGATGCAAAATGAATTACAATGTAAATTCACTTGATGAACTGTCTTACATTTGTATATGTGAGAAAGATTGTCTGATGCTAAGGCATGTAAAAATTTAGTAAAAAAAGTTATAGAAAATTATCAATTACCATATATTACAGTTAGTCCAGTATTTTCTATATGTCCTAAGCATGGTTATGTAGTATGAGAACATGACTTTTGTCCAAAATGTGATAAAGAATTGTGATATGCTTGAGAAGAATTTAATATGGAAACGAGAGAAAAACATACTTCAGATGAAGAGAAATTAAGGGTTTTGAAGAATAGAAGAATAAATTAGTGTTAAATTTTCAAAAATATATCTTTATATTATAAATTCTAAAAAAAATGCAAACATTTTACAACAAGGAATGAAAGGAGATTCAGAGAACTCCATGTCAAGTTTATACTAGAGTAATGGGTTATCTGAGACCTGTAAGTCATTACAATATTTGAAAGAAATCAGAGTTTTATTCTAGAAAATATTTTGACGAACAAAAATCTTCTAATTCTGAATTTGTAAGAAAGTTTGCAATTGCATCTTGTCCATGTTGATAGTAATTAAAAAATTAACGAATTAAAAATTAAAAAATTATTTATTCTGTTAATTGGATTTATGTCCGAAGAAAAAAAAATAGGAGTGGGGTTTGGCGTGATGGTACTTAGAGATGGAAAAGTTTTGTTATGACAAAGACATGAAGATCCTCAAAAAGCAGATAGTGAGCTTCATGGTGAGTGAACTTGGACTATGCCTGGTGGGAAAATGCATTTTCATGAGAGTTTTGAAGATACTTGTTATCGTGAAACATTGGAAGAAACATGAATAAAAATAGATAAAGATAAAATTAGAATAATAAGCATAGCTAATGATATTGTCCCAGATAAACATTTTGTAACTATAGGGTTTTTGTGTGAAGATTTTGAATGAGAGGCTCAAGTGATGGAACCAGATGAAATTACGAAATGGGGACGATTTGATTTGAATAATCTGCCTAAACCATTATTCTTCCCTAGCGAAAAGGTTATTAAAAATTATTTGGATAAGACTGTATATAAAAATTAATTAAATACCGAATGTTTTAGAAATCTTCAGCTTCTTTACTTCGTTTGAAATTGAAGTATCTAAAATCATCGGTATAACGTCGACGTTTAAAAACTTTCATAAAAATTCAAGTTTTTATAGCGTCTTTGTATATATTAAGGTAAAGTTGAAATATAGAAAAATAAAAATAGATTCTATTAAACCAAACTTTACTTTTTATTTTTGTGAGAAATATTAATGGAAGATTTTTCTGGAAAATTATTATCTTTTCCAAAATGGAATGAAAAAGAATTTACAAACGAACAACTAAAACATCATTTAATAGAATGTTTGGAATTGTTGGAAAATTGAGATGAACATCTGTATGCAGAACTTATTGATTTGATTCAGATTACTAAAGTCTGTTTGAGACAAAATTTGGACCTTGGTAAAATGGATGATCTTTATAAAAAAAGATTTGATAAATTTATGGAAAAGTTAAATTTAGATAAAAAATAAAAAATGCAAGATAATATTAGAGCACTATCACTTAAACAGCCTTTTGCAAGTCTGATTGTAAATGGTAGAAAAAAAATAGAACTTAGAACTTGGAATACTAGTTATAGGTGATGGTTTTGGGTGCATGCAAGTTTAACTCCCTATACAAAAAAAGAATATCTATGAATAATACCGGATAAAGAAGCTAAATGAGCTATTATTTGATTGGCAGAAATATTGGACGTAAAAAAATATAAAAACAAAGAAGAATTTTATGCTGATAGAGATCTTCACTGTGCATCTAATCCCAATCGATTTCATGACCCTTTGTATGGATTTATAATTTGAAGAACGATAAAAATAGATCCTATAAAATGTAAATGAAGTTTAAATTTTTTCAAAGCAAATGTAGCTTTAGATATTGAGAAATATTTATGAAAATAAATTTACAATTGGATAATCTATTTCCTAAATTCGATAAACTTCAAAAAATTTTTTGAGATAAAAGTTTGAACTCTGTTTATGGAGCATGATGTATAAATAAGCCAGATTTGTTTTTTATTTTTATGAATCCTACTTGAAAAAACGTCTCTTCAGATAAAAAATGGAAATGATTACAGGCTCCGTGGTTATGAACAAAAAATATTCGAAAGCTATTTTATAAGATAGGTATTATATCTAAAGATATATTTGATCAGATTTATTGAATGAATCTTAGTACTTGGTCTCCAGAGTTTTGTTTGGATTTATATAGTAAGTTAGCTAAAGATAAGATTTATATTACAAATCTTGCTAAATGTACTCAAATAGATGCTAGACCATTACATAATAATATATTTAAGGAATATCTAGAACTTATATATGAAGAAATAGATAGAATTCAGCCTCAAAAAATAATTTGTTTTGGTAATCAGGTTAGCTCGATTTTACTATGAAAAAATATAAAAGTATCTGACTATAACAAAAATAAATTTGAAGAACTAACAATAAAAAATAAAATTTACAAAATTTATCCTGTTTTTTATCCTGTATGACAAGGAATGAGAAATATGGATAAAGCAATAGCTAGAATAAAAAACATCTCTAATTTATAAATTATAAACTAAATAAATGGCTAGTATGTGAGCGTTTGCTATTATTTTAAACGAAAAAAATCAAGTACTACTTTGTCATAGAAATGATTATGACTTGTGGAATTTACCTTGATGAAAAGTAGAAATGTGAGAATCTCCATGGGAAGCAGTAATACGTGAAGTTAAAGAAGAAACTTGATATGATGCAGAAATAAGCGAATTTATGTGATTGTATTATAAACCAGAGAAAGATGATTTAGTTTTCCAATTTGTGTGTAAAATAATATGATGAAAGATTACTTTAAATGAAGAAGCCGATAAAATCAAATATTTTGATAGAAATAAAATACCCAATAATACCTCTTCTAAACAAGTAGAAAGAATAAATGATTATTTCATAAAAGATAGAAGCACTATTATGAAAAAACAATTATGACCTTGAACAATAGATCTTATGAAACAAGGGAAATTATAAATTTAATTTATTATTTAAAGAAGTGAAACTAGCAGGCATACAACAATCAACAATGATAGATTATCCAGGCAAAATGGCTTGTGTGGTTTTTACTCAATGATGTAATTTTCGTTGTCATTTTTGTCATAATCCAGAATGTGTATTGCCAGAAAAAATGATGTTGTTTCAAAATGATCTGATTCCAGAGTCAGTATTTTTTAATTTTTTGGAGAATAGAAAAGGTCTTTTGGATGGCGTAAGTATATGTGGTTGAGAACCTACTTTACATAATGATTTATATGAATTTGCTAAGAAAATTAAGGAGATGTGATTTTTTGTAAAATTGGATACTAATGGTAGAGATTTTAGAATAGTAAAAAGAATGATACAAGATGGAATACTTGATTATGTTGCAGTCGATCTTAAACATAGTATACCACTTTATGAACAAGCAATATGAGTCTCTCAACCTTCAGAATTTTTTATAAGTTATCAAAAACTATTACAAGTATTGTTGGAATGAAATATAGACTATGAATATAGAACGACTATTGCAAAATGATTACATAATATAGAAGATATAGAAGCTATGGCTCATTATATTAGATGAGCAAAAAATTATTATTTACAAAATTATATATGATGAAATACTCTAGATCCTAACTTTGGTTGAAAACCATTTTCAGATGAAGAGTTATATGAATTTCAACAACTTGCTTCTAGATATGTTAGAAATTGTGAAATTAGGAAATGATAAAAAAAACCGCAGAAAAATTCCCTGCGGTTTTTTGATTCATTACTTTGTTAGTAGGTTTCTATTGAGATACGAATTTTTTCGAAGATTACTCTCATTAGAAAGATTCCGCTGATTACCAAACCTATTCCTACAAATAAGCTTTGCCAGCTATTTTGGAAGGGAGCTATTCCAATTCCGTTTCCATACTGAAAAGCACCAAACACAAAAATAAGGCTGATAAATAAAAAAATACTTAAAGATAATTTTTTCATAATATTATTGTTTTTATTTTATTTATTATATGTATTTTGTATTTAAAGTCAATTTAAATATTTTATTGCTAATTGGAATTTAAATAGAATAAATATTTGACTTTTTATTTCTAATAATTAAATTACTATTTCTTATTGAAATAAAAAATAAAATATAAATTTAAATTTAAAATTATGGAATTAAATTCTTTAACAGCAATTTCTCCTATTGATGGGAGATATCAAAAACAAACTCAGGTATTGGATGCTTATTTTAGCGAATATGCTCTGATTAGGAGGAGATTTTTGGTCGAAGTTGAGTACTTTATTCAATTAATTGACTGGCTTCCTCAACTTGAAGCATTACGTGGTACTGCTCTCATTGAAACAATGAGAAATTATGCTAAAAGCTTTTCTTTGGAAAATGCAAAACGTATAAAAGAAATTGAAAAAGTTACTAACCATGACGTGAAAGCAGTAGAATATTTTCTTAAAGAAAAACTTTCGGAAGCTGGTTGGGGAGAATATGCTGAATTTGTTCATTTTGGATTAACATCTCAGGATGTTGATTCTACATCTAGAACATCGCTTTTTCAAGAGGCTTTGAATGAGGTTTATTTGCCATTATTAAATGAAGTATTTAAATCTATGGACAGCTATGCTGATATTTGGAAAAACATTCCAATGTTGGCACATACTCATGGTCAACCAGCGTCTCCAACGACTGTTGGAAAAGAATTAGCTGTTTTTGTAAATAGACTTCAGAAGGAGTTTAATAAAGCTATTCCTTTATCCGCCAAATTTGGTGGAGCAACAGGTAATATGAATGCTCAATATCTGGCATATCCTGAGATAGATTGGAGAGTATTTGCTGAAACTTTTTTGATGGGTTTTGATCTTCGAAGAGATTGGCCAACGACTCAGATTGAACATTACGATAGCTTAGCAGAGAATTTACATAATTTAGTTAGAATCAATACAATATTAATTGATTTTGCTAAAGATATGTGGACTTATATCTCTATGGGTTATTTTGTTCAGAAGCCAAAAGATGGAGAAGTTGGTTCTTCAACTATGCCTCACAAAGTAAATCCAATTGATTTCGAAAATGCTGAAGGAAATTTGGGTTGGGCAAATGCAGGCTTGGAATACCTTGCAAAAACTTTACCAGTTTCTCGTCTGCAAAGAGATCTCAGTGGATCTACTCTGATTCGAAATCTGGGTGTTCCTATGGCTCATATGATTATTGCTTTGAATTCTATCAAGAAAGGTTTGGGGAAAATTGTCTTGAATCAGGCTAAACTTTCAAAAGATTTGAATAATAATCATGCTGTCGTTGCAGAAGCTATTCAGACAATTCTTCGTAGAGAAGGATATCCAAATCCTTATGAAGAATTGAAAAAACTTACTCGCACTGGCGAGCAAGTTTCTCGGCAAGATATTGTTGTGTTTATTGGTTCTTTACAAGTATCAGATGAAATTAAAGCAGAATTGCTTGATATTTCGCCATCCAATTATATTGGAATGATTGATTAATTTTTACTATCCCTGTTTTTTACAGGGATTTTTTTATTCACCTAAAATATCGAATATTTTATGAGCTCAATTTATAAAATCTATTACAGGACGCATTCTTTTGATTATTCAACTTTCATCTGCACGTTGCATCATGATCATTACATATCATCTGAGTTCTTTCATGGCAGGATTGTCTATATAATTCATTACTCAGTGTGCTTTGAGGGCATTTAAGTGGTCTATATATCGATTATCTTTGTTTCAATTATATGTTCATCCAAATATTAATCTAGACATGATAGTACCAAATTGTGCTCTATCTACATATTGGTTTGGATCAAAGTTGTATTTTACTGTGATTCAATCTGTATGTAATCACATCAGTCACAATCTACAAGATAGTCTCATATAGAATTGTAATTCTTGAGATTCTGTTCGTATATCGTTGTATTCATCACATTCTGTTTTGGAGAAATCTGGATATATTCAAATAACTTTAATAGCAAATTCTGAAATCATTTTTGCTAATTCTTTTCTGAGGATATATTGATCCAAACGAGCTGATTCTATTGGACACATTGTAGTGATTCATAATCAATAAGCATATTGGAATGCATCTACCATTTCAGTAGAGTATTTGTTTGGTCATACTCAACAGAAATTTGTGATTTGATGAGAATCTGGATCTCCACAATCTCTATCATAATAGCTATCTGAATAATCTCAATCAGGACAATCGTCTTTTGTCAATCATCCACCACCTCATCCACCACATCATATACATGGAGGTTGTTGTCGTGTAGGTTTATCGTCTCATAGTGCAAAATATGTGAAATGAGTGGTTTGGAAACTTGCTATATAATTTACTACATTAGCAGTTCATAGTGTGTTTCGATTTACTAGATCATTTGAATATCGTACTTTTACAACTCAGCTTTCTACTAGATTAGGATCTTTTATTCTGATTTCAATTTCTTTTAGATCTCATGAATTGTCATAAAATTTAGCTTGGCTTCATGAACATATAAATCATATTTTGAATGCTGTATATATGTCATAATCTATTAGTCAGCTTTGAGCATAATTTTTTCATGTTAGTATAGGATGTTGCATAAGTACTGGTAAACATTGAGCTCATGTTTGTATGATTGTTGTGTTTGGAGGTATATATGCTTCTATCACTTCTGGTGAGCTTTGATTTCATGTAGATTGCATTACTATTCATGTATCAAAAGAATTTTCTATAGTCAAATCTATATCTTCTATTCATACTAATGTTCAAGTTTGAATTTCTCATGTGTAGAATAATATTGCTCAGGTGATATTATATCAAAACAAACTTGTGATTGAAAGATATATAGTGTCTCATGAAAGTATTGCTGATACTCAATTTCTTCAAGATAATAATAGATTACTGAAATCATAATAGTTTGATAATACTGAAGCTGATCATGAATTTAGTCAGTCTCAGTTATATATTTTCATTCCTACATCTGTTGAGTTACAATCTATATATCAAGATCAATCTACTCATGTATAAAATATTGGTGAATTTCGTCATGATATATAAATCGTATCTTGGTTGTAATCTATTTGATCATCTCTTGTAATTATGGTTACATCACAACATTGTAATTCTCCACAATTTGGTCTAGTAGTAAAAGTATAATCATTTATATTATCTACATTATTTTCCATATCTTCAGCATACACTGATACTTTGA
The DNA here is from genome assembly GCA_021734475.1 of Candidatus Altimarinota bacterium. Taxonomy (GTDB): domain Bacteria; phylum Patescibacteriota; class Gracilibacteria; order Absconditabacterales; family Absconditicoccaceae; genus UBA6263. The sequence goes on along the minus strand of JAIPIU010000002.1, from coordinate 2,448 downwards.
TGGTTCATGATGCTGGGAAATCTATGTGGTTTGTGATGTTTATATAATAATCTGGTTGATTTGCAGATCAGGCAACTCAACTAAGATTTAAATCACTACCACTAAATATATATGGTCAATAATTTGTTCAATTTATTCCACTAAGAGTAACTCTGATAGATCAAGAATCTACTCATGCTCGGTTATCTTGAATTCATAATTGAACTGGAGCAGATAAATTTACAAAGATAGCTCAATTAGAAGGTACAAAATTTCATAAAGCTCGTGGAGATATAGGATAATTGAAGTTGATTGTATTTAAGTTTGAATGATTTCATTTTAGGTCATCTACACTCGTTGTGATTGTGATTGTTTTTTCTATTCAATAATCAAACAATTGTCATGAAGATATTGTTATGTTGTAGTTTTTATAGTTATCTTGTCGTGTTCTATCATTTCATATAGCATTAACTCAAAGACTTCATCATGTAAATGTTTTTGTTTGAGAGTTTCAATTTATTGTAAGTGTAAATGTATTTAGATTTATTCAGTATTGATTGGAAATAGTTCATCATGGATTTCATGTCCATATAGTATGTCATCATGTCCAGATATATGGTACATTGGATCAAATAACTCCTACTGCTTCATCTAAAGATAGAGATATTCAATTTAAGTGACTTTGTTTGTTTCATTGATTTATTGGTGTAGATATGTTTATACTAGGACTATTTGTGTCATCTATACATGGTTCTTGTAAAATTTGATATGTTCATGTTAAACGAGTGTTTTGTTCGCTTGGATTTATTGCTTCTGTTCATCAAGCGAAACTTAATGTCGTTTCTGTTGTATATGCTCATGGAGTGTATTCCATCCCAAACGATCAATAAAATGTAGATGGATTGTAAACAGGAATAAATTTTATTACTCAATATAATCAATTGGATCAGTTATAATCAGTTGTGCTATTTGAACGATCTATTTGTAAAATTATTTTAGATGGATCTTTTCGTGATGGTGATGCTGCTGAAGATCGATCTATAAATGTTTGGTTGTTTGCTTCAAATAAATTTGTCCTAAGTGTGGTTGAATCAGATGAAGTATTGTAATTGGTGGTCGATGGATCTAAAATTAAATGAAAGCGTCCAGCTCTTATATTATCTCACTGAGTATTTATTCTAAGATTTAACTCTTCATTACATCATTGTTGATATGGATAAGTACTAGTTCATGAATCATAATAATAATATTGTCAGTTTGTTTTTTGTGTTAATCAAAAAGCTATAAGCAATGTGCTCATTATCAAAATCTTTTTTATTGTCTTTCTTAATGTTTCTTGTTTCATTTGAAGACTTTGAAATAAATAGCTAAAAGAATTACAATAATAAATAATCATATTATATAAGATTTATTATTTTCTCGAGATTGTTTTAAAGTTTCTGATCTATGTTCTTTTTCAACTTTTTGGATTGTTTTGTCTAACGATTTTTCGAAATTTTCTTTTGTTGTTGTTTCTTGAATTTCTATAATTTCTTCTTCTGGATAAGTACAGTCATCTCAATCAAATGTATAAAATCAGTTTCGTGTATCTTCCAATACATCTATTCATCATCATATACTCATATTAGAATCAGTTGTATCTCATTTTTTCTTAATAAAAAATTTTATACTTCAATCTAAATCAGATTTATTTAATGGTTTAAAATATATTTTTCATATTACTCACTTTTCTTTTATCCATTGAGAAGGTCATGATGTGAATCAAACTATGTGAACCATGTTTCATATTGTCTTGGGTGGGAAGAAATATGGAAATACTTCTGTAGCTTCAAATTTTATAAATTTCATAGAACTTTCTATTACTATATCTGTGGCTGATATTTCTTTTCATTCTGGATCCATTACTATATCAATTCATATCATACATCATGGAGAATATTTTCAATTTGATGGTTCTAGCAATAATTCTCAAGCATTGGCAAAAGATGATAGTGTGAGAATAGATAGTATAGATAATGCTAGAATTTTTTCTTTCATAATATAATTTATTGGATAAAAATAGTATTTCAGCTTAGTATTAGGTCGAGTCATGTAATATATAATTTAGTTCATGTATAGAATATTCACAATACTGATTGATTGTTTGTATCTGTTAATGGTATATTTCAGTCGATAGTTGTTCATGTAAAATTTGGTCAACACATCAGTATTTCATTGTTTATTCATGTGAAATATGGATATGGTCAATCTGGATTGGTTCATGTAATTATTAAAAAATCTCAGTCAAAATCTGAAGTTATTCAATCTATATTAATTCCCAAAAATGTTGAACATCCAAAATAATCACAGCCAGGTCTAGTAGTGAAAGAGAAATTAGCTATTCAAGTAGATCAAGCTAAATCCAAGAATATTCAAGTAATAGATACTCATGTATTATTTGGAAAATTTCGTTGAGGACTAAAACTAACA